>NZ_JBVJLW010000013.1:0-354116 GCF_055584525.1 Streptomyces sp. NPDC102514 | reverse complement strand
CGTGAGGGAAACGCCCGGTTACATTCCGAACCCGGAAGCTAAGCCTTACAGCGCCGATGGTACTGCAGGGGGGACCCTGTGGGAGAGTAGGACGCCGCCGAACTATTATTGACGGAAAAGCCCCCGCACTTCGGTGCGGGGGCTTTTTTGCGTTCCGGGGAGTTCGGGCGCTTTCAGTGTGCTTTCAAAGACGCTTAGGGTCTGTAGGTATGCGCTACGACCTGGTGATCTTCGACAACGACGGCGTGCTCGTGGACAGCGAGCCCCTCTCCAACACCCTGCTCGCCGCCTATCTCACCGAACTCGGGCACCCCACCTCGTACGAGGACTCCCTGCGCGACTACATGGGGGCCGCCATGCATCGCGTACACGACCTGGTGGCCGAGCGGACCGGGGAGCGGTTGCCCGACGATTTCGACGATGTCTTTCACCAGCGGGTGTTCGCCGCCTTCGAGCGGGAGCTGGAGGCGGTTCCGGGGGTCGAGGAGGTCCTGGAGAAGCTGGCCGCGGACGGAGTTCCGTACTGTGTGGCCTCGTCCGGGAGCCATGAGCGGATCAGGGTGGGGCACCGGAAGACCGGGCTCGATCGGTGGTTCGACGACGGGCGCATCTTCAGTTCCCAGGATGTCGGGCGAGGGAAGCCCGCACCCGACCTGTTCCTGTACGCGGCCGAGCGGATGGGAGTGCCCCCGGAGAAGTGCCTGGTCGTGGAGGACAGTCCGCTCGGGGTGCGGGCGGCCCGCGCGGCCGGGATGGACGTGTACGGCTTCACGGCGATGACGCCGGCCGGGCGGCTGGCGGATGCGGACCGGCTCTTCGGGGAGATGGGCGAGCTCCTGGGACTCCTCCAGGGCTGACCCGGGGCAGAAGCTGAGCAGAATTCATCTTCTTGTTTCTCTACCCACGAGTAAGCCTGAGCCCTACGCTGAGCCGCCATGACAGATGTGCTGCGGCGCGGCCGGGCTTCCTTGGCGTTCAGCTTCTTCGCCCAGGGCGTCGCCTTTGCGCTCCTCGTGACGCGTATCCCGGCGATCCAGGACCGGTACGACGTGTCCGACGGGCTGCTGCCCGCCTTCCTCGCCGCCGTGCCGATCCTCGCCGGCGTCGGGAGCGTCTGCACCGAGCACCTGGTGAAGCGGGTGCCGCCGAGTCACGTACTGCGCTGGGCCCAGCCGGTCGTGCTGCTCGCGCTGCTGGGGGTGGGGGCCGGGGACGGGCTGTGGCAGCTGGGACTCGCCCTCGCCGCGTTCGGACTGGCCGTCGGAGCCCTCGACGCGTCCATGAACATGCTCGGCGTGAGCCTTCAGCACACGTACGGGCGCAGCATCATGCTCGGGTTCCACGCCGCGTTCAGTCTCGGCGGGATCGTCGGGGCCTCGCTCGCGTGGGTGGGGGCGCACTGGGATCTGGCGCTGTTCGTGTCGTATCTGCCTGTCGTGCTGGTGCTGCTGCCCGCCGCGCTCGTGGGGAGCCGCTGGTACGTCGACGGGAGCGGGCACAAGGAGGCCCAGGCGTCGGACGGAGCCGGTGGGGTCAGCGGGACCGGTGGCGCGGGTGTGGGGTTCAAGCTGCTGCTGCCGCTGTGCCTGGTGATGGCCATCGCGTACATCGGCGACTCGACCGTCTCCAACTGGAGTGCCAAGTATCTGCAGGACGTGCTCGGCAGCTCGGAGCAGTTGGCGACCGTTCCGTACAACGTCTATATGGTCACCACACTGCTCGGGCGGGCCGTGGGGGACTTCGGGGTGCGGCGGTTCGGGGCGGTGGCGGTCGTGCGGGTGGGGGCGGTCGTCGCGGCCGCCGGCTTCGCGGTCGTCGCGGTGGCGCCGGGCGCGTGGGTCGGAATGCTCGGGTTCACTCTTGTCGGGTTCGGACTGTGTGTGATCGTGCCGCAGACCTTCGCGGCGGCGGGCAGGCTCTTCCCCGGGGCTGCGGACTCGGCCGTCGCGCGACTGAACATCTTCAACTATGTGGGATTCCTGATCGGTTCTCCCTTGGTGGGAGCGCTGGGCGACGCGTGGAGCTATCGGGGCGCGATGCTCGTACCGATGGCGCTGGTGCTCGTGACACTGTTCTACGCCCGTTCGTTCGCTTCTGGACCTTCCCGATACGGTGACGGGCATGAGCGGCCGCGCACAGCTGATGTGGGACGAGGCAGTAACGGGCTATGACTTCGGTCCGGATCATCCGATGGATCCGGTCCGGCTGGCGCTGACCCGGCGCCTGGTCGACGCCTTCGGGCTCGACCGGGAGGTGGACGTCGTCGCGGCCAAGCCCGCCGGCGACTCCACCCTGCGGCTGGTGCACAGAGAGGACTACGTCGAGGCGGTCAAGGCCGCCTCCGTGGATCCCCGGGCGGCCGACGCGGCGTACGGGCTCGGGACCATGGACGATCCCGCCTTCGCCGGTATGCACGAGGTGTCCGCGCTGATCGCGGGGCAGTCGGTGGGCGCGGCCGAGGCCGTGTGGCGGGGCGACGCGCTGCACGCGGTGAACTTCGCGGGCGGGCTGCACCACGCGATGCCGGGCGGCGCGTCCGGGTTCTGCATCTACAACGACGCTGCCCTGGCCATCGCCCGGCTGCTGGAACTGGGGGCCGAGCGGGTCGCGTACGTGGATGTGGACGTGCACCACGGGGACGGTGTGCAGGCCGCGTTCTGGGAGGACCCGCGGGTGCTGACCGTGTCGCTGCACGAGCATCCGCGCACGCTGTTCCCGCAGACCGGGTGGCCCGAGGAGACCGGGGCCGCAGGCGCGGAGGGGTCCGCCGTGAACGTGGCGCTGCCGGCCGGGACCGGGGACGCGGGGTGGCTGCGGGCCTTCCACTCCGTCGTACCGGAGCTGATCGCCGACTTCCGGCCGCAGGTGCTCGTCACCCAGCACGGGGCCGATACGCACTTCGAGGACCCGCTCGCCCACCTCGCCGTGTCGCTGGACGCGCAGCGGGCTGTGCAGGTGGCGTGTCATGAACTGGCGCACGAGTACGCCGAGGGGCGGTGGGTCGCGCTCGGTGGGGGCGGGTACGCGGTGGTGGATGTGGTGCCGCGGTCCTGGACGCATCTTGTCGCCATCGCTGCGGGGCGGGAGGTGGCGCCGTCTTCCGCCGTTCCTGAGAGTTGGCGGGCGGAAGTGTTCGCTCGTACGCGGCAGTTGGGGCCTGCGCGGATGACTGATGGGCGGTGGCCCGTGTCGTTCGTGGGGTGGGAGGCGGGGTACGACCCCGCGGATCGGTTGGATCAGGCCGTGTTGGCCGCTCGGCGGGCGGCGTTTCCCCTGCGGGGGTTGTTGGCCTAGGGCCTTTTTCGCCCCCGCCGCCCCTACCCGTTCCCGTCCACACATGGGGGCTGCGCCCCCTCGCCCCCTTGTCCTCAAACGCCGGACGGGCTGAGAGGTTCGCCGGACGGGCTGAGAGGTTCGCCGGGCGGGCTGACAGAGCACACGCCGGACGGGTTGATGAAGGAAGGCGGGGCGCAGCCCGCCTTCCTTCAGGGGCGCGGGGAACTGCGCGGCCCGCCCCCACCGGCCCGCAGCCGAAATCCGGCGCGGCAGTTACGCCAACTGTGGGATTGGCGGGCTGTTTTGGGCGCGGGTGCGTGGTGCCTGCGGGAGCATCGGTGGGTGGTGAGTACCGGAACGTTGCGGGCGCATCTGCTGGCGGTGAGGCTGGCCGGGGCCGTGGCGACCTCGCGGGAAGCGAGTCTCAGGAGTTATCGGCTGTTCGCCGCCCGGGATCCGCGGGTGACGATCGGACTCGATCCTGAAGGGGACTGGAAACAGTCCGATCTGATCGCTCTGATGGCGGAGAAGTGTGGCGTATCGGCAGATTCGGGGCACACTTCCGGGCCCGATGTGATCGATCCTGATCGCACCCTCGTGGCGCTCGACGCCTTCGCGGAGCGGCTTGCGGAAGCCGCGCGGAACCGTTCCCCGGTGCTCCTCGGCACCGGACATCCGCACCGCCTGCTCGACTTCTACGCCGCTCTCGCGGACGCTCTGTCGGCGGCCGGGTGTACCGTCCTCACCCCCGCGCATGGTAGCTGTGTCGACATAACGACCCGGTTCGGTCTACGCACGTACAACCTTGACTACGTACGAGGAGTCGCGCTGGTGCGGGAACCCGGGGCGCGGGGCGCCGGTCACGCGACCGGCGCGCACACCCACTCCCCCCTCCCGGTTCGTACCGCCCTGGCAGCCGCCGCGGAGGCCGGCGGACCGTTTCCGGAACTCGTGGTGGGGGACCACGGGTGGGTCTGCGGGGCAGGTCAGCTGGGGTTCGAGGCCATCGGCCTGGGTGACACCGATGATCCCGCGCTGTTCGTCGGCGAGGCAGAGGGGCGGGTGTCCGTCGTCGTTCCACTTGATGACGCTGTGCGGTCTGATTACTACCGACCGCTTACTCGCTATGTACTCAATCGAGCGTGTCTGTCACAGTAGGCCGCCGATGGGGGCTCCTCTTCCCCACTCGCATCACCCGCCCCTACTCTGGGGAGTGAGCACGCAACGACGAAGTGTCACCGGAAGGGGAAGCCGGCGACCGTCGAGTGCGGAAGGTTCAGGTGTGTCATGGCTGCTGGCGAGAGGCCTCTGAACGAGGTTCAGTTCCTTACCGTGGCGGAAGTCGCCTCGGTGATGCGAGTGTCGAAGATGACCGTGTACCGCTTGGTGCACAGCGGTCATCTGCCCGCGATCCGGGTGGGGAGGTCCTTCCGCGTCCCGGAGCAAGCGGTTCACGAGTACCTTCGCGAGTCCTACGTGGGGGTGGAGACAGCCTGACGGCGGTCCGGGAGGGGTCCCGGGGTGCTTGATCGCGTCCCCGGGATTTCGCCCGGAACCCCTCGATTACAACCTCTGGCGCTCAGGCGGGTAGGCTGGCCCCTCATAAGTCGTGTGGGCCCATGCAGCCCAGCAACGAGTAAAGAGAAGTGAGCGAGGGTAGTCGTGGGCTCTGTTATCAAGAAGCGGCGTAAGCGGATGGCCAAGAAGAAGCACCGCAAGCTGCTCAAGCGCACTCGCGTTCAGCGACGCAACAAGAAGTAGTCGCGACCTGCGGCGGTCGCCCACCACGCGCAAGCGGGGCGTGGGCGACGCCGCGACAGTGCGCTCTGTGGCCCCCCACCGGTCGGTGGGGGGCCACAGTCGTGTGCGCCGGACGGCCCGGTGAGGGCCTGTATGTCCGGTGATACGAACGCCGTGCGTATGTCTGAGCGTACGTTCCGTGGGGCGAATGGCTTGGTCTGATCGTATGTCCGCGGGTGCGGTGACTTCGTGCATCGGGCAGTCATCACAGCGCAACACCGACCCGCTAACGTGACCGTCACGGGGAACACGGCAGAGTACGAGCAGGTGTCGTCGACGGCTGGAAGGAAGGCGCTGATCTTGGGGAAGGTCGTGCTCGTGACCGGAGTGGCCCGTCAGCTGGGGGGCCGGTTCGTACGACGGATCCAGCGTGACCCCGAGGTGGACCGGGTGGTCGCCGTGGACGCGGTCGCACCCGAGCACCACCTGGGCGGAGCGGATTTCGTACGCGCCGACATAAGGCAGCCCACCGTCGCCAGGCTGCTGGCCGAGCACTCCGTGGACACGGTGGTGCACATGGACGTGACGGGCACCCCGCTGGGCAGCGGCAGCCGGGCCACGGTCAAGGAGACCAACGTCATCGGCACCATGCAGCTGCTCGGTGCCTGCCAGAAGTCGCCGACGGTCAAGCGGCTGGTCGTGAAGTCCAGCACGAACGTCTATGGCTCGGCTCCCCGTGACCCGGCCGTCTTCACCGAGACGACCCCGCCCAAGTCACTGCCCAGCGGCGGCTTCGCGAAGGACACGGTCGAGGTCGAGGGGTACGTACGCGGGTTCGCGCGGCGGCGGCCCGACGTCGCCGTGTGCGTGCTGCGGTTCGCCAACATCCTCGGACCGGGCGCGGACACCCCGCTCGCCGCGTACTTCTCGCTGCCTGTACTGCCGACCGTTCTCGGCTACGACCCGCGGCTGCAGTTCGTGCACGAGGACGACGTGATCGACGTCCTGCGGATCGCCTCGCACGAACCGGAGCGGGGCACGCTCAACAGCGGCACGTTCAACATCACCGGCGACGGCGTCCTGCTGCTCTCGCAGTGCGCGCGCAGGCTGGGCCGGCCCACGGTCCCGGTGCTGATGCCCGCGATCAGCTGGGTGGGCTCGGCACTGCGTACGGTGGGCATGACGGACTTCTCGCCCGAGCAGCTGAGGCTGCTCACCCACGGCCGGGTCGTGGCGACGAACCAGATGCGCGAGACGCTCGGATACCGGCCGAAGTTCACGACGGCGGAGACGTTCGCGGACTTCGCCCGCAGCCGGGGCCCCGGACTGCTGCCGCCCGAGGCCCTCGCGGGGGCCGTCGACCGGATCGCCGCACTGCCCGCACTGGGCGGTGGTCACCCCCCGACGCAGAGCGCCAACTGAGCGCCAACCGAGGAGCGCATCAACGATGGCGGACGCCAAGGTCATTCCGTTCGACGACGACCGGTCCCGCGGGAGTGCCGTACAGCGGCCCGCGCGGCGCCGGGGCGCGGGGAGCAGGCGCAAGGGCGAGCCCGCGGCGGTTCGCGAGGTCCAGCCCCTGCCCGCACGAACGATTCCGCAGGATGATGTTCCTGTGACGCGTGAGGAACCGGCGGCCGGATCGCCTGCTGAAGCGGCGGCCGAGGCGGGCGCCGTGGAGAAGCCGCGGGACGACGGCTGGGAGCGGCGGATCGCCGGCGGTCTGTCGTTCCTGCGACGGCGCCTGACCGGTGACTACGAGGTCGACGACTTCGGTTACGACCAGGAGCTCACCGAGCAGGTCCTGATGTCGCTGGTGCGCCCCCTCTACGAGAAGTACTTCCGCGTCGAGGTGAAGGGCATCGAGAACATCCCGTCGGAGGGCGGGGCGCTGATCGTCGCCAACCACTCCGGGACGCTGCCGCTGGACGGCCTGATGATGCAGGTCGCCGTCCACGACAACCATCCCGAGAACCGGCATCTGCGGCTGCTCGCGGCCGACCTGGTCTTCATGCTGCCCGTGGTCAACGAGCTGGCCCGCAAGGCGGGCCACACCCTCGCGTGCGCGGAGGACGCCGAACGGCTGCTGCAGCGCGGCGAACTGGTCGGGGTGATGCCGGAGGGCTTCAAGGGCATCGGCAAGCCGTTCAGTGAGCGCTACAAGCTGCAGCGCTTCGGCCGCGGCGGGTTCGTGTCGACCGCGCTGCGCCAGGGCACGCCGATCATTCCGTGCTCCATCGTGGGCGCGGAGGAGATCTACCCGATGATCGGCAACGCGAAGACCCTCGCACGGCTGCTCGGGTTCCCGTACTTCCCGATCACGCCGACGTTCCCGTGGCTCGGTCCGCTGGGCGCGGTGCCGCTGCCGACCAAGTGGACGATCCAGTTCGGCGAGCCGATCCTCACGGACGGCTATCCGCCGGAGGCGGCCGAGGACCCGATGCTGATGTTCAACCTGACGGACCAGGTCAGGGAACAGATCCAGCACACGCTCTACAAGCTGCTCGTACAGCGCCGCTCGGTGTTCTTCTGACCGCCGGCTCCCGCTGCTGACGGCGAGCGCGTACGGAGGTGGGGGCGCCCCTGGTGGAAAAGGGCGCCCCCACCTCCGTACCGGCCGGAGCTAGTCCGCGTCCTCGCTGTCGATGCCCAGGCCCGGGAGCAGGCCCGGGAGGAGGGGCGGCAGGGTCACATCCGGCTCGGGGGCGGGAGTGTCCTTGCCTGACGGGGAGGCGCTGGTGTCGTCCTCGGGCGGGTCGAGGAGACCGCCGGTGTTGCCACCGAGCAGACCGTCGTCCTGCGTGTCGGACGTGGACGGCTTGGGCTTGCCGCTGCCCGTCCCGGAACCGGTGCCGTCGGACGAGTCGCTGCCCGTGGCGCTGGGCGGGACCGAGCGGTCCGAGCCCGAGGAGCCGGGGTGGTCGGAACTCGGGCCGCGGTGGCGGCCGGTGCCCTCCGGCGCGGGCGGCTGCGGAAGCAGCGCGCGCAGCGGCTCGACCTCTTCGTCTATGGCGTCGAAGACCGAGCTGACCTGGCGGCTGACATCACCGAGCTGGACGGGCAGCCGGTCGCGCAGGGCGCCCCAGGCGTCGCGGTGCGACTGCGAGAAGGCGGAGAGCGCCTGGATGGGGCCCAGGGAGTCCGGGTCCCGCTCGTAGGCCTCGTGCAGCAGACGGTGGCCCTCGCCGGCGTCGTGCTGCATACCGAACAGCGCGCGCCTGATCTCGCCCAGTGACTCGTGGTCCAGAGGGCCCGAGCGGCCGCGCTCCATCAGGCGGCGCGCCTCGCTCAGCCGGGTGGAGGCCTGGTCGAGATAGAGCTCGCCGCGGTCGCTGCTGCCGTCGGCCATGCCCAGCTTGAGGTCCTCCATTCCACGCTTGAGTCCGTAGAGCGAGTCACCGGGCAGGGCGTCGGAGCTGGCAGCGGCGACCCCGCTGAAGGCTCCGGCGGCCACACCCACGGTGAGTCCGCCCGCGGCGAGCCCCTTCGACAGCCGGGAACGGGGCCGCAGTTTCCCCAGCCCGGTCGCCCTGTGCGTGCCCTTGCCCCGATGGGACCGCTGCTCGGGGACCGAAGAGCCCGCCGCCGCGCCTCCCGCGGCCGTGCCCTCCAGCAGCATGGCCTCCATGGCTGCCACCAGCTGGGCCCTCTGGACGACCTTGACCTCGGGGTCCATCTGGGGTTTGGGCAGCTCGCCGAGGCCGGTCGCCAGGGACAGCATCCGGCTCTGCTCGGACCGGTCCGCGACAGCCGGAGCAGGTCCTTCGGACTGCTCGGCCGCCGTATCCCTGTCGGAGTGCTCCTCCAGGGCCTGGGCGAAGGCGTTCGTCCGCCGGTGCGCCGATACGTTCGCGATCACTGGCGGCACCTCCTCTCGTCATGACGGTCGGCTCCCCAGGGGGTCCTGAGGGTTGCACCCCCTGACCACGACAACTCGATCGAGTGATCGAAGACGGCCAGGGTGTGACCACAGGGAGCCTGTATCCCGCACAACGAGCGGCTCGGCACTTGGGTTACGGACGACGGATGATCGGACCGCGAAGTCAACAGACTTTCACGGAGGGTGAGTTGGATGTCGCTGAGCGTATGGATTCATACGGGGTCGTACCCGGGTCGTACCGGTGCCGGTCCGGCGGGCCGGCCGCGTGGCGTCGAGCCTGCGGGGGTACGGGGTCTCAGCGGGCGTCTTCCGGGAGGAGCCGTGCCAGCGTGCGCACCGCCCGGTACTGGAGGGTCTTGATCGCGCCCTCGTTCTTGCCCATGACACGGGCGGTCTCGGCGACCGAAAGGCCCTGGAGGAACCGCAGGGTCACGCATTCCTGCTGCTGGGGGTTGAGGCGGCGAACGGCGTCCAGCAGTGCCGCGTTCGAGAGGGACTCCAGGACGGAGTCCTCGGGTGAGCGCTCGACCTCGTTGGCGTCGAGCATCTCGCCGGTGGTCACTTCGAGCCGGAAACGGCTCGACTTGAAGTGGTCCGCGACGAGGTTGCGGGCGATGGTGACCAGCCAGGCGCCGAAGTCACGGCCCTGCCAGGTGAATGTCCCGATGCGGCGCAGTGCGCGCAGGAACGTCTCGCTCGTCAGGTCTTCCGCGGTCGCCTTTCCGCCGACGCGGTAGTAGATGTAGCGATACACAGTGTCGCTGTACTGGTCGTAGAGCCGGCCGAAGGCCTCGGCCTCACCGGCCTGTGCGCGCTCCACGAGATCCATCATCCGGGCGCTGTCACTGTCTGCGGCCGGGCGGCGTGCGGGGGTGGCTGGCGCGCTCGAACGTCCTCGTCTGCCGACCGCCGCGCTTCCCTCGGCCAGTGCGTAGCACGGGCCGACGGGCGCGACGGAGACAGCGAGGGCGGGGACGGCGTACGCGGTGGGGACGAAGCCGCGCAAGCGGTCGAGGACCGTTGCGCGCAGCGTAGCCAGGCCCGAGGCGTCAACCCCGACGTGTGGGTACACGGGACTCCCAGAGGCAGAGCTTCCATCACGTGCAGTACCGGACCGTTCACCCTTCGTGGCGAAGAGTGGGGTCCGTTATGCGTCTGAGGAGAATAACGCTTCGTACAGGCAGTGCTACACCCAGTTGCTCAAATCATCGATTACGTCGCTTCTGTAACCGAATGACGCCTGATCAAGTGCCGGATAGTGACCGGTTGTTGATTGATTCGGTTCGCGTTCCGTCTGAGTCCAGGGCGTGTTGTGGCCGGGTGCCGTCAACGTGACAGACGTGCCCCCGGAGGGGCGTGCCGGACGGGCCCTAGCGGCGGCGGCGGTGCAGGGCGATGGCCGCGGCGGTGCCGCCGGCGACCGCGCCGACTCCCGCGGCCGCGGGGATGCCGACCTTCGCGGCCTTGCGGCCCGTGCGGTAGTCGCGCAGCCGCCAGTCGAGCGTGCGGGCGTGCTTGCGGAGCTTGGCGTCCGGGTTGATCGCGTAGGGGTGCCCGACCAGCGACAGCATCGGGATGTCGTTGTGGGAGTCGCTGTACGCGGCGCAGCGGCCGAGGTCCAGGCCCTCCGCCGTGGCCAGGGCGCGGACCGCCTCCGCCTTCGCGGGGCCGTGCAGGGGTTCGCCGACGAGCTTGCCGGTGTATACGCCGTCCACGGATTCCGCGACCGTGCCGAGGGCGCCGGTCAGGCCGAGGCGGCGGGCGATCACCGTGGCGATCTCCACGGGGGCCGCCGTGACGAGCCACACCTTCTGGCCCGCGTCCAGGTGCGCCTGGGCCAGTGCGCGGGTGCCGGGCCAGATGCGCTCGGCCATGTACTCGTCGTAGATCTCCTCGCCGATCGACATCAGTTCGGCGACGCGGTGGCCCTTGACGATGGACAGGGCGGAGTCGCGGGCGTCCTGCATGTGCTCGGGGTCCTCGACGCCGGCCAGCCGGAACCAGGCCTGCTGCCAGGCGAACCGGTACAGGTCGCGGGACTCGAAGAACTTGCGCTTGTACAGGCCCCGGCCGAAGTGGAAGATCGCGGCGCCCTGCATGACGGTGTTGTCCAGGTCGAAGAACGCGGCGGCCTGGTCGTCGCCGTGGACCGGGAAGTCCGGTTCGGCGGTTCCGGGCGCGGCTGCGAGGTCTTCCAACTCCTGGGAGGTCTTGCGCGCTGCCTCAGCCGAGGCCTCGCCTGCCAGCACGCTTCGCGCTGTCGCGGAGCGCCTACGGGGGGTGAGCCATCCGAGAGCGGCCATGGCGTGAGCATAGCCAGTTTGTTCGGTGCGGCTGGAGTCGGGAGGTTTGAATGCGGTGAACTCTTCGCGGCGTTGTTGTTGCGGGGCTTGGCCTTGGGGCCCGCTCCTGTGGCTTCGCCGGGGGTTGTGCGTCGGGTGCGGGTCTGTGGGGGCTTGTCGCGCCGTTCCCCGCGCCCCTGGGAGCCTGCGGTCGCCGTGGGCTTGAAGGTGCGGGGCCAACTGGTGTGGACGTGCGCAGTTCCCCGCGCCCCTGAAGACGAAAGACTGCGCCGTTCCCCGCGCCCCTGAAGACGAAAGACTGCGCCGTTCCCCGCGCCCCTGAAGACGAAAGACTGCGCCGTTCCCCGCGCCCCTGGGAGGCGTCTGTTTTTAGGGGCGCGGGGAACTGCGCTATCAGCTCCCGCTCACCCGCATCCGACGTACGGCCTTCCGCGCGGGAGGATAGGGGGATGAGGTCTATTTTTCGGCGTGGGCGGCAGGATCGGGTCGTTACCTTGATCGGGAAGCCCGGCTGTCATTTGTGTGAAGACGCACAGGGTGTTGTGGAGAAGGTCTGCGGTGAGCTGGGGGTGCGCTGGGAGAAGAAGGACATCACCGAGGACGCCGAACTGCGCCGTGAGTACTGGGAGCAGATCCCGGTGGTGCTGGTGGACGGGGCGCAGCACACGTTCTGGCGGGTCGACGAGGGCCGGCTGCGGCGGGCGCTCACGGCGTAGCGGTGGCCGGTGGGGCGCAGGAGTAATCGGACCGTGGCCTGACTGAGCAGTCCGGCGGGGCCGGAATGTCACTTAGGATCGAGGGCGATTCGGACTCGGGGGCGGGGATCGTAGAGGAGAGTGTGCGGTTTTGCCCCCAAGATGTGAGGAACGAAGGTGCGCGTGCGCCGGTTCCGTACGGGTGCGCCGGGGGTGCGTGACCCCGGTCACGTTGGCCGGGCAAATCGGACACCATCTTTGTGCACGCGTTCACAAAGACATAGCCTGCATTCGACGGGGCGGTCTAGGTACGTGTGACCGCCTGAAGCCCCGCGCTACCCGCAGGAGCACCGTGGCAACTGGCCGAACTCACCGAACGGCGACCCGCAGCCGAGGGATTCCCGAGGCCACCGTCGCCAGGCTTCCCCTGTATCTCCGGGCCCTCACCGCTCTGTCGGAGCGCTCGGTACCCACGGTCTCCTCCGAGGAACTCGCGGCCGCGGCGGGGGTCAACTCCGCCAAGCTGCGCAAGGATTTCTCGTACCTCGGGTCGTACGGGACGCGCGGTGTCGGCTACGACGTCGAATACCTCGTCTACCAGATCTCCCGCGAGCTGGGCCTGACCCAGGACTGGCCGGTAGTGATCGTCGGGATAGGAAATCTCGGCGCCGCCCTGGCCAACTACGGCGGGTTCGCCTCACGCGGGTTCCGGGTCGCGGCGCTGATCGATGCCGATCCCGCGATGGCCGGGAAGCCCGTCGCCGGGATCCCCGTGCAGCACACCGACGAGCTGGAAAAGATCATCGACGACAACGGTGTGTCGATCGGTGTCATCGCGACCCCCGCCGGGGCCGCACAGCAGGTCTGCGAGCGGCTCGTCGCCGCCGGTGTGACCTCCATCCTGAACTTCGCGCCGACCGTGCTGTCCGTGCCGGACGGCGTCGACGTACGCAAGGTCGACCTCTCCATCGAGCTGCAGATCCTCGCCTTCCACGAGCAGCGCAAGGCCGGCGAGGAGGCCGAGGCGCAGGCCGACGCCGTGCTCGCCGCCGAGGCCGCGGCGGCCAAGGAGGCCGGCAAAGGGCCCGACGGGGACGTCCCCGCCGTGATGCCGGCATGAGTCTCCTCGTCGTCGGGCTGAGTCACCGCAGCGCTCCGGTCAGCGTCCTGGAGCGCGCCGCGCTGTCGGCGGACGCCCAGATCAAGCTGCTCCAGGACACGGTCGCCGCCGAACCGGCCACCGAGGCCGCGGTGCTCGCCACCTGCAACCGGATCGAGCTGTACGCCGACGTGGACAAGTTCCACGCCGGTGTCGCCGAGCTCTCCACGCTGCTCGCGCAGCACAGCGGGGTCGGACTGGAAGAACTCACGCCCTACCTGTACGTGCATTACGAGGACCGGGCCGTCCACCACTTCTTCTCGGTGGCGTGCGGGCTCGACTCGATGGTGGTCGGCGAGGGCCAGATCCTCGGCCAGATCAAGGACGCGCTCGCCACCGCGCAGGAGCTGCACTCGGCCGGCCGGCTGCTGAACGACCTCTTCCAGCAGGCGCTGCGGGTCGGCAAGCGCGCTCACTCCGAGACCGGCATCGACCGGGCCGGGCAGTCCCTGGTGACCTTCGGCCTGGAGCAGTTCGCCGAGGACGCGACGGTCGACGCCTGGGCCCGGGACAAGCGGGTCCTCGTGATCGGCGCCGGTTCGATGTCCTCGCTGGCCGCCGCCACCCTGGCACGCGCCGGTGTGGCCGAAGTGGTCGTCGCCAACCGGACGTTCGACCGGGCCGAGCGGCTCGCCACCCTGCTCGTGGAGCAGTACGCGCGGAGTACGGCGCCGGAGGGCGGCACGGACGTGCTGGCCCGTGCCGTGCCGATCGACGCCGTCGCGGATGAACTGACACGTGCCGATGTCGTCGTGTCGTGCACCGGTGCGACCGGGCTCGTCCTCACCGCCGAGGTCGTCGCGACCGCGATGGAGGGGCGTGCGGTGCGGGTGCCCGCCCCTGCTCCGGCCCCGGGTTCCGGTGCGCGCGGCGCGAGCGGCGCCTCCGTCGTACGGGATGACCTGCCGCCCACCAGCGTCGGCACCGAGGAGAACTGTCCCCTCGACCCCGCCGCCGCGCAGGGCGCACAGAGCGTGCAGACCGTGCAGGGCACCGCCGGGTTCTCCGTGCTCGGCGAGGCCGCCGTGGCCGGGATGGGCGCGGCCGAACTGGAACAGCACGCCGCGTGGGTCGACAAGGGCGCGTCGGCGGCGGCCACCGAGGGCCAGACCGGCTCCGTGGCGCTGCTCGACCCGGCCGCCGAGGCCGAGGCCATCACCGCCCTCGCCGCCGCCGCGGCCGTCCTCGGACGGGTGCCCGAGCGGCGTCGGCCCGAGCCCGTCGCCGAGGTGCCCCGGCCCACCCCCGTGCTCTCGCTGCTCGACCTCGCCATGCCCCGTGACATCGACGCGGCCGCGCACCGGCTGCCCGGGGTGCGGCTGGTGGACATCGAGTCCCTCGCCGAGGCGTCCGCCGACGCGCCCATGGCCGCCGACGTCGACCAGGTGCGACGGATCGTCTCCGACGAGGTCGCCGCCTTCGGCGCCGCACTGCGGGCCGCACACATCACTCCGACCGTCGTGGCGCTGCGCACGATGGCCGCGGACGTCGTCGCGGGCGAGATCGCCCGGCTCGACGGACGGCTCCCCGGCCTCGACGACAAGCAGCGCAGCGAGATCACCCAGACCGTGCGACGGGTCGTGGACAAACTGCTCCACGCCCCGACCGTACGGGTCAAGCAGCTGGCCGCCGAGCCCGGTGGTGCCGGGTACGCGGACGCACTGCGGACCCTGTTCGACCTGGACCAGGAGACGGTCGCCGCCGTCTCGCGGGCCGAGGAACGGGACGCCGACACCGGTACCGGTACCGCCGGTGGTGTGGGCGACGGTCGTCGTGGTGATGGTGGGTTTGGCGACAGCGGGCGCGTTGTCGGCAGGAACTTCGACAGCAATAATTTCGAGAGCGCCGAAAACCGAGGGCGAGCATGACTGAGCAGGCACTGAGGCTCGGGACCAGGCGGAGCAGACTCGCCATGGCCCAGTCCGGGCAGGTGGCGGACGCCGTGAGCCAGGTGACCGGACGGCCCGTCGAGCTCGTGGAGATCACGACCTACGGGGACACGTCCCGTGAGCACCTCGCGCAGATCGGCGGCACGGGCGTCTTCGTGACCGCCCTGCGCGACGCGCTGCTGCGCGGGGAGGTCGACTTCGCCGTGCACTCCCTCAAGGACCTGCCGACCGGGCAGCCCGACGAGCTCGCGCTGGCCGCCGTACCCGTCCGCGCGGACGTCCGTGACGTGCTCATCGCACGCGACGGTCTGACGTTCGCCGAACTCCCGAACGGGGCGCGGATCGGTACCGGTTCGCCGCGCCGGATGGCCCAGCTGAACGCGTACGCGCGTGACCTCGGGCTGACGATCGAGACCGTACCGATCCGCGGGAACATCGACACGCGGATCGGGTTCGTGCGGGACGGCGAGCTGGACGGCGTCGTGCTCGCCGCCGCCGGGCTGCACCGCGTCGGACGGACCGCCGAAGTGACCGACTTCCTGCCGGTCGACATCATTTTGCCCGCCCCCGGCCAGGGGGCCCTCGCGATCGAGTGCGCCGCGGACAACGCGGACCTCGTCGCTGCGCTCGCCGAGCTCGACGACCCGTACACCCGGGCCGCCGTGACCGCCGAGCGATCCCTGCTCGCCGCCCTGGAGGCCGGTTGCAGCGCACCTGTGGGTGCCTTCGCCGACCTGCTGGCCGACGGGCAGATTGTCAAGGAATTGCGCCTGCGCGGCGTCGTCGGCACGACCGACGGCTCGACGCTGGTGCAGTTGTCCACCACCGGTCCCGTGCCCGAGACACATGACCAAGCAATGGCGCTCGGCCGTGAACTCGCTGCCGAGATGCTTGCCAAGGGCGCGGCCGGTCTGATGGGGGAGCGAGTACATTGAGCCCCACCACCCTTCCCATCGGCCTCGAACACGGGCACGTCACCTTCCTCGGTGCCGGACCCGGTGATCCGGGACTGCTGACTCTGCGCGCCGTCGAGGCGCTGGGGAACGCTGATGTCCTGGTCGCCGAACCCGAAGTGCTCGACGTCGTCCGCACGCACGCCAGACGAAACGTCACCGTGCTCGACACCGATACGGGCGCGAGCCCGGACACGCCTCAGCTGAAGGTAGTTGACGGCACGTCAGCCACCTCTGGCGTCCCCGCGTCGAAGGACGCGGCCAATATTGTCATGGAGGCCGCGAGGGGCGGCAGGCGGGTCGTCCGTGCGGTCTCGGGCGACCCCGGGCTCGACGCGTACGCGGCCGGCGAGATGCTCGCCTGCGCCGCCGCGGGTGTGCCCTTCGAGGTCGTTCCCGGTGTCGCCGCCGCTGTGGGTGTGCCCGCGTACGCGGGTGTGCCGTTGCGGGACGCCGAGGGTGCGGACGTGCGGTTCGTCGACGCCCGTACCGCGTCCGCGCGGTGCTGGGCCGAGGTCGGGGCGTCCGACGGGACCGTCGTTGTCTCTGCGGCCCTTGATTCCGTGGGTGCTGCTGCGGGGGAGCTTGTCGCTGCCGGGCGTAAGCCTGATACGCCCATGACTGTCACCGTCGCCGGTACCACCACGCGGCAGCGGACCTGGTGCGCCACGCTCGGCACCATCGCGCAGACGCTGAAGCAGGCCAAGGTGCTGCCCTCGCCCGAGGGCGGCCGGCCGGTGATAGCCGTGGTCGGTGAGCGTTCCTCCGCCGCTCAGCGTGAGCAGCTCTCGTGGTTCGAGTCCAAGCCGCTGTTCGGCTGGAAGGTGCTCGTGCCGCGGACGAAGGAGCAGGCGGCGTCGCTCTCCGACCAGCTGCGGTCGTACGGGGCCGTGCCGCACGAGGTGCCCACGATCGCCGTGGAGCCGCCGCGGACGCCTCAGCAGATGGAGCGGGCGGTCAAGGGGCTCGTCACCGGGCGGTACGAGTGGATCGCCTTCACGTCGGTGAACGCGGTCAAGGCCGTGCGGGAGAAGTTCGAGGAGTACGGGCTCGACGCGCGTGCCTTCGCCGGGATCAAGGTCGCCGCTGTGGGTGAGCAGACCGCGAAGGCGTTGATCGCTTTCGGGGTCAAGCCTGATCTGGTGCCCAGTGGGGAGCAGTCCGCTGCGGGGTTGCTGGAGGACTGGCCGCCTTACGATCCCGTTTTTGATCCGATCGATCGGGTGTTTCTGCCTCGGGCCGATATCGCGACCGAGACGTTGGTCGCCGGGTTGATCGAGCTCGGGTGGGAGGTCGATGACGTCACGGCTTATCGGACCGTGCGTGCTTCGCCGCCGCCGGCCGATACCCGTGAGGCGATCAAGGGGGGTGGGTTCGATGCCGTTCTCTTCACGTCGTCCAGCACCGTGCGGAATCTGGTCGGTATTGCCGGGAAGCCTCATAACGTGACCGTTATCGCGTGTATTGGGCCCGCTACGGCGAAAACCGCTGAAGAGCATGGGCTGCGTGTCGATGTCATGTCGCCCGAGCCGTCCGTGCATCGGCTGGCCGAGGCGCTGGCGGAGTTCGGGCTTCGGCGGCGGGCTTCCGCGCTTGAGGCCGGGGATCCTGTCACCCGGCCCAGTGAGCGGCGGCCCGGGTCTCGGCGTCGGCGTACCACCACGTAGTTCGTTCTTGGGCTACTTACCGCCGCGTGGTCCGTTCGTTGTGGGTCGGGGCCGTGCCGGTACGTCGAGTCCGTCGCCTTCCGGGTGTACTGCCGTACGCCTGGAAGTGTGGGGTTTTTTGCAGGAGCCCTATGCGACGGACTTCGACGTACCGGCACGGCCCGCTCCCGTTGTACGGCGGCCGACGGGCTCCGACTGGGCGTCGGCAAAGGCGGTGGGCGGGCGGGCGTAGCGTGGTCTCATGACGACGTACGGATCCTTTCCCGGCAGCCGGCCGCGGCGGCTGCGGACCAGTCCTGTGATGCGGCGCATGGTTGCCGAGACCCGGCTGCATCCCGCTGATTTCATCCTTCCCGCCTTTGTGCGTGAAGGTGTCTCCGAGCCCGTGCCCATCGCCGCGATGCCCGGCGTCGTGCAGCACACCCGGGACAGTCTGAAGAAGGCTGCCGCCGAGGCGGTGGCCGCGGGGATTTCCGGGATCATGCTGTTCGGTGTGCCGGAGGAGTCGAAGAAGGATGCCCTCGGGACGGCCGGGACCGATCCCGACGGGATTCTGCAGGTCGCCCTGCGGGACGTGCGCAGTGAGGTCGGGGACGAGTTGTTGGTGATGTCCGATCTCTGTCTCGACGAGACCACCGATCACGGGCATTGCGGGGTGCTGGATTCCGAAGGGCGTGTTGACAACGACGCCACCCTGGAGCGGTATGCCGAGATGGCCCAGGTGCAGGCCGATGCCGGGGCGCACGTCGTGGGGCCCAGCGGGATGATGGACGGTCAGGTCGGGGTCGTTCGTGACGCTCTCGATCAGATCGGGCGCGAGGACGTGGCGGTGCTCGCCTATACCGTCAAGTACTCGTCCGCCTTCTTCGGGCCTTTCCGGGAGGCCGTCGGGTCCTCGTTGAAGGGGGACCGGAAGACCTATCAGCAGGACCCCGCCAATGCGCGGGAGTCGCTGAAGGAACTGGCGCTCGATCTTGAAGAGGGCGCCGACATGGTGATGGTGAAGCCTGCCGGGCCCTATCTGGACATCCTCGCGCGTGTCGCGGACGCGGTGGATGTGCCCGTCGTCGCCTACCAGATCTCCGGGGAGTACTCGATGGTCGAGGCCGCCGCCGAAAAAGGGTGGATCGATCGGGATGCGGCGATCTTGGAGACCCTGACCGGGATCCGGCGGGCCGGGGCCCGGAACATCCTCACGTACTGGGCTACCGAGGTGGCGCAGAAGCTGCGTTGACGGGGTCAGGTGGCTGTTGTGTTCCGCCGACCATGACAGGCGTCATGGATGTGGTGTCGGCCGCCGATCCTTCGTCTCGTATGCCCTCTCCGTTGTTGCACGCGGTCAGGGGCAGGGCGGTGACCGCGAGCGCGGCGGCCAGTAGGCGTGTGCGGACGGTCCATGCGGACATCGGGTGAACTCCGAGGTGCGGTACGGGTGATGGCACGGGCCGCTCGGCCGGGGGCCGAGGGTGGCGTGCTTGGATGGCCCAAGCTTGTGCGCAGATCCGTCCCGGCCGTGGCATCCGCGAGAACTTTGGGACGCCGGAACGGCCGCAGCAGCTCTGACGTGGGGAAATGACCCGCGCCTGGAATGCGGATCCGGGACGTGGAGAGAGGTGCGGACGGTGGCGGGGGACGAGTTCACGGAGCTGTTGGGGCAGCTGAAGGAGCGGTCCGGGCTCAGTTACGGGGTGTTGGCGAAGCGGCTGCACACGAGTGCGTCCACCCTCCACCGGTACGTCAACGGGGATGCCGTGCCCACGGACTATGCGCCCGTGGAGCGGTTCGCGCGGGTGTGCCGGGCCAACCCCGAGGAACTGGTCGAGCTGCATCGGCGGTGGGTTCTCGCTGATGCGCGGCGGAAGCAGAAGTCGACTGCGATGCCGATGCCCACGCCCACGCCGACTGCGACTGCGACGCCGACTGCGGGGGCGGGGAGTGAGGTCCCGGACGAGGAGAAGGGTGCCGCAGGCGGAGTGGGGGCCGCGACTACCGTCGCTTCCGAGGGTGTGGCGGAGGGCTTGGCGGGTGCTGTCGGTTCCGGTGATCTTCTCGTCTCTTCGGAGGCTGCCCCTTCGGGTTCGCGGCGGCGTACCTTCCTGCTTGCCGGAGCCGCCGTGGTCGCCGCTGTCGTGTCCGTGGCGCTCGTCGTGCGGTTCGTGGCGGGCGGCGACGGTGGGGGGCGTGAGCGGGCCGTCGGGGCCGCCGCGTCCGCCGACGACCGGCCGGATGCTTCCGCTTCCGGTGGTGCGAAGGGCAAGTCCGCCTCGCCTTCCGCCTCCCCGTCCGCCTCTCGCTCGGAAAGTCCCTCCGCGTCCGTCGGCCCCTCCGTCTCGCGGAGTGGCGGGGCGGCGGGGGGTGCCGTTGCGCCCATCGTCGCCGTCGATCCGTACAAGTGGGACAGTCCGTGCAGCCAGCACTATCTCTTCGACCGTGAGCCCGAGAAGGTGCCCCCGCCGCCGAGCGAGCCCGACGCGCGCGGGTGGGTCAACGCGCTCGGCGGGGTCGCCGCCGGGCAGCAGATGCTCGCGCTGACCGTGCAGGGCGCCGGGAAGGCCACGGTCGTCCTGGACGATCTGCATGTGCGGGTGGTGGACAAGAGCGCGCCGCTCGCCTGGAACGACTTCGCGATGGGCGTCGGGTGCGGTGGCGGTGTGGAGACCACGTCGTTCGGTGTGAACCTCGACGCCGGGCGGCCCGACGCCTCGCCCCGGGCCGGGCAGCGCGACTTCCCGTACAAGGTGAGTGAGTCCGACCCCGAGGTGTTCTACATCTTCGCGGACGCGCGGACGTACAACGTGAGCTGGTACCTGGAACTGGAGTGGTCGAGCGGGGGGAAGAAGGGGACCGTACGCGTCGACGACGACGGCAGTCCCTTTCGGACGAGCGGGAACGTGGGGCGGCCCGCCTACGACTATCCGCTCGGTGCCTCCGCCTGGGGGCGCAGCCCGTACGAACCCGATGTGCCGGGCTGAGGCACCATCAAGTCACCGCGGGAGTTAGGTTGTTGCCCGTTGACTGACGCGACTCCCCAGGGAGAGGCCCTATGCCCGGTGATGCTCTCAGCCAGGACCCCGCCGAGCTGAGGAGGAGGATCGACACCACCAAGGCCCACCCGGCCCGTGTCTACGACGTCTTCCTCGGGGGCAAGGACAACTACCCGGTGGACCGGGCCGCGGCGGCCGCCGCGCTCGCCGCCAATCCGCGCGGCTATCTCGACGTCCGGCACAACCGCGACTTCCTGCGCCGGGCCGTGAACACGCTGACGGGCGAAGAGGGCATCCGGCAGTACCTGGACATCGGCACCGGGCTGCCGACCCAGGAGAACGTGCACCAGATCGCCCAGCGCATCGCCCCCGACTCCCGTGTCGTGTACGTCGACAACGACCCGGTCGTCCTCGCGCACGCGCGTGCCCTGCTCACCAGCGGGCCCGAGGGGCGTACCGACTACATCGACGCCGATCTGGAGAACCCGGCCCAGATCCTCGACGCCGCCGCCAAGACCCTGGACTTCGAGCAGCCGATCGCGCTGGCGCTCGTGGCGATCCTGCACTTCGTCGAGGACGAGCGGGCCTACCCGATCGTCCGCGAACTGATCGAGGCGCTGCCCCCGGGCAGCCGGCTCGTGCTCAGCCATCTCACCGAGGACCTCAACGCGGAGAACGTCCGCGCGGTCCAGCGGACGTACACCGAGCGCGGTTTCACCTTCGTGCTGCGTACGAAGGCGGAGGTCGAGCGGTTTCTCACCGACAACGGGCTGGAAGTCGACGAGCCCGGTGTCGTCCCCGCCCATCACTGGCGGCCCGACAACGCGGCGCCCCTGCCCGAGCAGCCCGAGCAGGCCTACCTCGACGGCCTCGACGACATCGAGAAGGTCCGCTACCGCGACATCAACGATGTGACGGACGCGGACATCAACGTGTACGCGGTCACCGGCCGCAAGCCCTGAGCGGGCGCCGGCGGGGACTGCCGGTCAGTCCCACCAGAAGGTCCAGGAGCGTGCGCCGAGCACCTCGCGCTCGGCGTACGCCCGCAGCGAGGCACGGCCGCTCTGCGTGATGTTGTCCGGGCAGAACGCGTAGTGCTCGGCGGCTATCGCCTCCGCCTCGGCCAGGGTCCTGGGCGGGGCCGCGACGGAGACGATCAGCTGGTCGAAGGTGAGGGCCACGACCCGGACGCCGAAGCGGTCCTCCCAGGAACGCAGGACCGCGCACAGCTCCGCCACGTCGTCGGTGTGGTTGACCGGACCGCACCAGCCGAGGGCGGCCGGGACGTCCGCGCTGCGGCGGGCCGGGACGAGCGCGAGGCGCGGCTCCGTCAGCCGGCTCGCGCCGCCGACGAGCGCGTCCGCCACCTCGGCCGCCCAGACGTCCGGATCGACGTCCGGTACGCCCGCCGGGGCGAGGCCCGGCCAGTCGGCGTCCTGCGCCTCGGCCGCGCACTCCTCCCAGAGATCCGCGAGGACCTCCTCGGCGTCGTGGTCGCCCGGATAGGACGCGAGGTCCGGGTCCAACTCCCACTTGTCCGGGTGCGGTTCGCTGTCCGGCCGGCCGCCGACCAGGACCGGGCACAGGCCCGCCGTGCGGCGCGCGGACGCCAGCCGCAGCCAGTCGCCCGGCGCCGCCGCGGCGTCGGCACGCCACAGCAGCGGTTCGTCCCAGGAGCCCTCGACCGTCGTGTCGAGCAGGGCACCGGGCGGGAGGTCGAGACCGAGCGAGCGGCCGGCCGGGTCGGCCGCGAGCGTCGGCAGCTGGTTCGGAAGAGTCGCCATGCCCGTGACTTTAGAGCCCGCCACTGACAACGGCCCCAGGGGGCGCAGCCGTCCCGGTCGCCATGACCCCGGGCGCCGTCAGTCGGCGCCGAACCAGGTCCGCGCGAGCGAGTCCAGCGTCGGCTCCGGCGATTTCGGCAGCATGCGCAGATACGAGGCCAGGTGGCTGTAGACGTGCAGCAGCGTGTACGCCATGACCGTGTTCGGGTCGAACGGCGGGCGCCCGTAGGCCTCGTAGAACCGCTTCAGGAGCCGGGGCTGTCCGCACGAGAGGAACAGGCCGACGCTCACGAAGTCGTAGGCGGGGTGGCCGGCCAGCACCGGCTCGAAGTCGAAGAGACCGGTCAGCCGCCAGCCGTCCGGGTCCACCGTCAGGTGCTCGCGCATGAACTCGGTGTGCAGCAGCACCCGTCGTGAAGGGGCGGGCAGCGGGACCGAGTTCAGGAACCACGGGATCTGTTCGAGCCAGACCTCCGGCAGTCCGGTCCCGCGCTGCTGCTCCACCGCGTTCGCGCGCTGCGCCTCGACGAACAGGCCCCAGTCGGACGGGCCGACGAGACCCGAGAGCGGCCCGGGGCTCAGCGCGTGCAGCGCCGCGAGCGTCTCACCGGCCTCCGAGACGATACGGTCCTGGTCCGCCGCGGGGATCCGCGGCCACGCCTCCGCGAGGCCCTGGCCGGGCAGCCGGGCCATCAGGACGAAGGACCAGCCGTTCTTGTACGCGCCGGCCGAGTGCAACTGCGGTGTCGGGACCGGCAGTTTGCCGTACACATGGCTGAGCATCCGCTCCTCGCGCCGGGCGTCGAGCTTCTCGAAGGCGGGGAACAGCTTCAGTACGTGCGCGGCGCCGATGGAGTACACCGGGAGCGAGCCCTCGATGTAGCGGACCATCTGCTTGGGGACCAGGCCGAGGCGCTCGCACAGGTCCGCCACGGCCGGCCGCAGCAGGGCCTCGTCGCGGACGACCGCGTCGAGCTCCTCGCCGGTCTCAACGAGTGGCAGCATGACTGGCGCACACCCTCCGGCCGGCCGGAGTGGTGGAGAAGGGCAGTGCAGTGCTCATTGCGCTCCCAGCGTGCGGTTCGACGAGGCTCACGTACCCCGGAGTCGGGGTCGGCGGCCCGCAGCATCGCATACTCCGGGGTGCGCCCGAACAGCTCAACCTTTGGCCCTTGCTTGCACGGACAGGCAGGGCCTGAGCAGGTCAGAGGCAGGTCAGAGGCAGGTCCGAGGAAGGTTCGAGGAACGCCGGGGGAGAGGCCGCGGCGGGGAGAGCAGCACGCGTGGGTGCGCCCTCCCCGGCCGCTCACCCGAATGGGTGAACGGCGTCAGAGGCGTTCGGGCGTCCTGATGCCGAGCAGCGCCATACCTTGGTGGAGCGTGCGGGCCGTCAGGTCGACGAGGAACAGCCTGTTCTCGACGACCTCCGGCGGGTTCGCGTCGCTCAGCACCTGGCACTGGTCGTAGAACGTCGTCAGGTGCGACGCCAGCTGGTACAGGTACGCGGCCAGCTTGTGCGGCTCGTACCCCGCGGCCACGTCCAGGAGCAGCTCGCCGAACTGGTCCAGGTGCAGCCCCAGCGCACGCTCCGCCGGAGCCAGCGCCAGCTCCGGGTGGGCCACCGGACGCGCGTCCCCGGCCTTGCGGAGGATCGACTGGATACGGGCGTACGCGTACTGGAGGTACACGCTCGTGTCGCCGTTCAGCGACACCATCTGGTCCAGGTCGAACTTGTAGTCCCGGACGGCGGACGTGGACAGGTCCGCGTACTTCACGGCGCCGACCCCGACGAACCGGCCGTTCTCGACGATCTCCTCCTCGGAGAGGCCCATCTTCGCGGCCTTCTCGCGGACCACCGTCGTGGCACGGTCGATCGCCTCGTCGAGCAGGTCCACCAGCCGGACCGTCTCGCCCTCACGCGTCTTGAACGGCTTGCCGTCCTTGCCGAGGACCGTGCCGAAGGCCAGCTGCTGCGCCTTGGTGTCCCCGTTCAGCCAGCCCGCCCTGCGGGCCGTCTCGAAGACCATCTTGAAGTGCAGGGACTGGCGCGCGTCGACCACGTACAGGAGCGTGTCCGCCTTCAGGTCGAAGACGCGGTTCCTGATCGCGGAGAGGTCGGTCGCCGCGTAGCCGTAGCCGCCGTCCGACTTCTTCACGATCAGCGGGACCGGGTTGCCGTCCGGGCCCTTCACGTCGTCGAAGAACACGCACAGGGCGCCCTCGGAGCGGACCGCCACGCCCGACTCCTCCAGGAGGCGGCACGTCTCGTCCAGCATGTCGTTGTAGCCCGACTCGCCGACGATGTCCGCGTCCCGGATCTCCATGTCCAGCTTCTCGAAGACCGAGAAGAAGTAGACCTTCGACTCGTCCACGAACCGCTGCCAGACGGCGAGGGTGTGCGGGTCGCCCGCCTGCAGGTCGACCACCCTGCGACGGGCCCGCGTCTTGAACTCCTCGTCGGAGTCGAAGTGCGTACGCGCCGCCTTGTAGAGGCGGTTCAGGTTCGACATCGCCTCCTCGCCCGTCTCGGCGGCGTCCGCGGTGTCCCCCGCGGTCTTGCGGTCCAGCTCGTGCGGGTGCTCGTCCAGGTACTGGATGAGCATGCCGAACTGGGTGCCCCAGTCGCCGATGTGGTGCCGCCTGACGACGCTCTCGCCGACGAACTCCAGGATCCGCACGACCGCGTCGCCGATCACCGCGGAGCGGAGGTGGCCTACGTGCATCTCCTTCGCCACGTTCGGCTGGGCGTAGTCGATGACCGTCGTGCCCGGGTGCGCGGCGAGCGGCACGCCGAGACGGTCCGCCGGGTCCGCGGCGCGGGCCGCGAGGGTCTCCGTGATCGCGCGGTCCGTGAGGGTGATGTTCAGGAAGCCGGGGCCCGAGACCTCGATGTCCTCGATCAGGTCACCTGTGACGACCTGGCCGACGACCTGGGTCGCGAGGTCCCTGGGATTGGCCTTCGCCTTCTTCGCCAGGGCGAGGATTCCGTTGGCCTGGAAGTCCGCCCTGTCGCTGCGTCGCAGCAGCGGGTCCGCGTCCGCGGTCTCCGGCAGGGTTGCCGTGAGGGCGGTTGCGAGGCGCTGGTGGACGTGGGCGGTGAGGGACGTGACCGGGGGCATGGGGTGGGTGCCGTTCTCCTCGTGGGCATGGATCAGGCCAGTATCCCACGGGGGGCAAAGGGGTTTTTCGCCCCCGCCGCCCCTACCCTTCCCGTCACTGCATGGGGGCTGCGCCCCCTCGCCCCCCTGATCGCGCTGCGCGCTCGTCCTCAAACGCCGGACGGGCTGAGGGGGGGGGCGGAGCCCCTGAGTACGTGGCGGTGAAAAGGCGTTTTCGTGGATGCGGGCCGAGCTGGGACAATGTCCCGGTCAGCCGTGCGAACCCGTAGGAAAGAAGGACGTGCCGATCGTGGCTCAGAGCACCGAGACCACCGACTGGGTCTCCCGTTTCGCGGATGAGGTCATCGAGGAGTCGGAGCGCCGAGCCCCGGGCAAACCCGTAGTCGTCGCGTCCGGACTGTCTCCGTCCGGCCCCATCCACCTGGGCAACCTGCGCGAGGTCATGACCCCGCACCTCGTCGCCGACGAGATCAGGCGGCGCGGACACGAGGTCAGGCATCTGATCTCGTGGGACGACTACGACCGGTACCGCAAGGTGCCGAACGGCGTCCCGGGCGTCGACGCGTCCTGGGCCGAGCACATCGGCAGGCCCCTGACCGCGGTCCCCGCCCCGGAAGGCTCCGCGCACCCGAACTGGGCCGAGCACTTCAAGGCCGCCATGGTCGCGGCGCTCGCCGAGATGGGCGTCGAGTTCGACGGGATCAGCCAGACCGCGCAGTACACGTCGGGCGTCTACCGCGAGCAGGTCCTGCACGCGATGAAGCACCGGGGTGACATCGACGCGATCCTCGACCAGTACCGCACCAAGAAGGCGCCCCCGAAGAAGCAGCAGTCGCAGAAGCCTCTCGACGAGGCCGAGCTGGAGGCCGCCGAGGGGTCCGGCGCCGCCGCCGAGGACGACGGCACCGGCTCCGCCGGGTACTTCCCGTACAAGCCGTACTGCGGCGGTTGCGGCAAGGACCTCACCACCGTCACGGCGTACGACGACGACACCACCGAGCTGACGTACAGCTGCAGCGAATGCGCCTACTCGGAGACCGTCCGGCTCAGCGAGTTCAACCGCGGCAAGCTCGTCTGGAAGGTCGACTGGCCGATGCGCTGGGCCTACGAGGGCGTCGTCTTCGAGCCGAGCGGTGTCGACCACTCGTCCCCCGGGTCGAGCTTCCAGGTCGGCGGGCAGATCGTCGGCAGCATCTTCGGCGGCAAGCAGCCCATCGGGCCCATGTACGCCTTCGTGGGGATCTCCGGGATGGCGAAGATGTCGTCCAGCAAGGGCGGCGTGCCCACGCCGGGCGACGCGCTGAAGATCATGGAGCCGCAGCTGCTGCGCTGGCTCTACGCCCGCCGCCGGCCCAACCAGTCGTTCAAGATCGCCTTCGACCAGGAGATCCAGCGGCTCTACGACGAGTGGGACAAGCTGGGCGGCAAGGTCGACGACGGGTCCGCCCTGCCGGGAGACGTCGCCGCCTACGCGCGCGCCGTCGGCACCGCGGCCGGGGAGCTCACGAGGACGCCCCGTCCGATGGCCTACCGCACGCTCGCCTCCGTCGCCGACATCACCGCCGGCGCCGAGGACCAGACCCTGCGCATCCTCGGCGAGCTCGACCCCGCGGACCCGATCACCTCGCTCGACGAGGTCCGGCCGCGGCTCGACAAGGCGGAGGCCTGGATCAACACCCAGGTCCCCGCCGACCAGCGGACCGTCGTGCGCAAGGACGCGGACGCCGAACTCCTCGCGTCCCTCGACGACCAGGGCCGCGCCTCACTGCGGCTGCTGCTCGACGGTCTCGGCACGCACTGGTCGCTGGACGGGCTCACCCACCTCGTCTACGGCGTTCCGAAGGTCCAGGCCGGCTTCTCCGCCGACGCCACGCCCAAGGAACTCCCGGCGGAGATCAAGGTCGCCCAGCGCACGTTCTTCGCGCTGCTCTACCACCTGCTGGTGGGCCGCGACACCGGCCCGCGCCTGCCCACCCTGCTGCTCGCGGTGGGCCAGGAGCGGGTGAGGAAGCTGCTCGGCGCGTAGCAGTCGTTCTTGTCCGTACGCGGAAGGGGGCGCCCGGTGAACTCCGGGCGCCCCCTCTCACGTACAGCAGTAAGTACTGGCACACATGCCCCGGCGCTAGGCGATGTGGTCCTCCTGGAGTTCCGCCGTGTGGCGGTTGGTGAAGCGGTTGACCATCCGGTCGGCCTCGCGCTGCGGGAGCGTGGTGCCGAACGTGTCCTCCACGTTGCCCCGGAACTGGCCAGAGGTCGGATAGCTGCCGTCTATCGACTTCTTGAAGACCAGGTAGTAGTCCTCCTCGGTCGGCTCCGTGCCGCCGCCCGCACCCAGCTCGCGGGTACGCCCGGGGCCGGCCGGGATCGGGAAGGTACCGGTGTCCTCCGGAGACGGCTCCTGCTCCGCGTACTGCTGCTGCGGGAAGGCCTCCTGCTGCTGGGCGAACGCCTCCTGCTGCTGCGGGACCGCCTCCTGCTCGAACCGGCGCCGGTCCTGGAACCGCCGCTCGTCCTGGAGCCGTTGCTGCTCCTCGAACTCCTCGGCCTGCTGCTGCTCCGCGTACCACTGGGTGTACGCGGCCTCCGGGTCGTACGTCGGGTCGTAGCCGCCCTGGTACGCGACGGACTGGGGGTCCCGGGCCTGGAGCCACGGGTTCTGCGGCTCGGCCCGGTCCGGCTGCTCAGGGGGCTCGGCGAACTCGTCGCCCTCGGGAGCGGGGCGCCGCGCCCGGTCGGGAGCCGTGTCGTCCCGTACGGGGGCCGCCGCCGCGGGCGTGCGGGCGCCCGCGGACGCCTCGGCCGGTTCCAGTGCGGGCTGCGGCGCCGGAGGCAGCAGCGCGGGCTCGATGCCCGCCGCCGCGAGGCCGGAGGGCGCGGTCTCGGCGAGGGGGACGCCGTAGCGGGCGAGCCGCAGCGGCATGAGGGACTCCACCGGGGCCTTGCGGCGCCAGGCACGGCCGAAGCGGGAGCGCAGCCGCGCCTGGTAGACGAGCCGTTCCTGCTCCAGCTTGATGACCTGCTCGTAGGAGCGCAGCTCCCACAGCTTCATCCTGCGCCACAGGAGGAACGTGGGCAGCGGGGAGAGCAGCCAGCGGGTGAGGCGTACACCCTCCATGTGCTTGTCGGCGGTGATGTCCGCGATCCGGCCGATCGCGTGCCGGGCCGCCTCCACGGAGACCACGAACAGGATCGGGATGACCGCGTGCATGCCCACGCCGAGCGGGTCCGGCCAGGCGGCGGCGCCGTTGAAGGCGATCGTCGCGGCCGTCAGCAGCCATGCCGTCTGCCGCAGCAGCGGGAACGGGATCCTGATCCAGGTGAGGAGCAGGTCGAGCGAGAGCAGGACGCATATGCCCGCGTCGATGCCGATCGGGAACACGTAGCTGAAGTTCCCGAAGCCCTTCTCCAGGGCGAGTTCGCGGACCGCCGCGTAGGAACCGGCGAAGCCGATCGCTGCGATGACGACCGCCCCGAAGACGACCACTCCGATGAGGATCTTGTGCGTCTTGGTGAGCTGCATAGGCGCGGCCACCCGTACTCCCCTCCCCTTACGACCTGTTGCGCGCAACAGAGTGGCACATGTGTACGGGGTGCGGATGCCCGGTACGGGTGGAGCCCGGCCTCCGTGGGGGCCGGGCTCCACCAAATGTCCTGGTAGGGCTGCGAGTGGGAGGGCGGTCGAACTGGACGACGCGCTTCCCGGCTCGGGCCCCGTGTCAGTCCTTCTTGGTGGCGGACCTGCTGGGGCTCGCGTTGTCGTCGGAGTCGCCGCCGAGGTCCGAACCCTTGCCGGAACTCTCGCTCGCGGACTTGCCGGCGGACTTGCCCGGGGACGCGCTCGCGTCGGCGCCGGACCCGGATGTGGCCCCGCTGTTGCCGCCGTTCGCGGTCACGACCGCCTGGACGGCCTCCTTCGCGGCCTTCTCCGCCGACTTCGTCAGATCGGCCGCCTTCGGGGAGTCGTTGCCCGCGAGACCCGCGCCGTTGTAGTCGACCGTCACGACGACGTTCTCCACGCGCGTGACGAGCGTCTGCTGCCGGAAGGTGCCTTCCTTCTTCTTCAGGTCGTACGTCACCAGCGTCGCCTCGTTGCCCGTGCCGGACACCGGCTGCGACTTGGTGTTCTTCGCGTCCTCCACCGCACGCGCGTCCTCGGCGTGCTTCGTGTAGTACTCCGAGGCCAGCTTCTCGCCCGTGCCCCGGCTCTGGTCCGACTCGAAGCGCAGCAGCGACACGTTCAGCCAGCGGAACTGCGAGCCGTCCACACCCTTGTTGTCCAGGCTGTCCCAGGAGCAGTTGCCGCGCGTGCCGATGTCCTCGGACTTGCCCTCCTTGCCGGACTTGGTGCCCTCCGGGACGAGCTCCTTCAGCGTCTTCGACGAGAACACCTTGCACGGCTCGGGAAGCTTCGCGTACGTCGCCTCCTTCACCACCGCGGCCGCCTCCGTGGGGGAGGACGACGCCGAGGAGCCGGACTCCTTCTTCGCGTCGTCGCCGGAGCCGTCGCCGGAGTCCGAGGAGCAGCCGGAGGCGACGAGCATCAGCGGGACGGCGGACGCCCCGACCAGGATGCGGGTGAGTCGCTGACGGGGTCGCTGTACGGATCGGTGCATGGTTCCTTCACTCAAGACGCTCGGGTGTACGTGCGGACGGCCGCGTTCTCCGCCTGACCGCACTCGGTCGGGTCCGAGGGGCCACGGTAGCCCGAACGGGACATGTGCGGCTCAGGTTCCGCCGAGGCCGAAACCCCCGCCGACCGTCCCTAATCGCTGAACGACTCGGCGAGCTGGCCCGCCAGTTTCCGCGCCCTGTCCTGCATGTCCTCGCTGCTCGGGACGTCCGTCGTGGTCGCCGGCTGCTCGTCGTACTGGATCGTCACGACCACGTTGGACGTGCGGAACACCACAGTCACCGTGCGCTGCTTGGAGTCGTTCAGCGCGTCGTCGAGGAACGCCGTGTTGCCCAGACCGTCGAGCGTGCGGGGCTGGAGGGCGCTCGGCGTGGAGCCCGGGACGCCACTGGCGGAGGGGTCAGCGGAGGGGTCCGTGGAGGAGTTCGCGTCAGCGGAGGAGCTGCTGTCGCCGTCACCGCCGGCGTCGTCCGACGCACCGGACTTTCCGGCGCCCGGGGTCGACCCGGATCCGGACTCGGGCGACTCGGACGCGTCGGGGGCCCCGGTCGTGGCGGAGGGCGACGCGGCCGGTGCCGGAAGGTCCGCCGCGACCTCCTTCTTCCCGTAGATCTCCTCCGCGCGGTCGTCGTCGCTCACCGCGTTGTCGTACGAGACCACCCGCTCGAAATCCACCAGCAGGTGGTCCGTCGCGGTCGCCGACTCCGCCTTCCAGCGGCAGCCGACCTTCCGGTCCGTGTCGTACGTGACCGTCGCCGTGCCCTCGTAGGCCTTCTCGCGCTGCTCCTCGTCCGTGAGCTGCTTGATGCCCGGCAGCAGCGAGTCCAGGGTGCTGTGCGACACCGCGCCGCAGGGCTCGGGGAGGGTGCGGTACTTGCCGGGCTGTGCCGCGGCGGCCGTCGACGTCGTGCCGCCCGGCTTCGGGTCGTCCTGGCCGCCGCCGTCCGGCGATCCGCCGGTGCAGCCGGCCAGCAACGCCGCGAGGAGCGCGGCGACGCCGGGTACGTACGCCTTCCGCTGCACGGTGGGGCTCCTCTCGACGGGTCGATCGACTGTGCTCACGACCAGGGTGTCCTGTGGTTATTCGGTTGCCGCACGGGGGTGGGCCCTGGAGACAATGTGTATCGCACGTACTGCCGTGGACGCCGGTCCGTTGTCCCAAACGTTGGCCTTGGCGCCGGTTTTGCGATTTAAGACTTCTGTTGGTTTTACGGGGGAATGAGGACGATATGTCGTACGTGGAGATGCCGGGGGCGAAGGTTCCGATCCGTATGTGGGCGGACCCGGCGTCGGTGGAGGACGTGGCGATGCAGCAGCTCCGCAACGTCTCCACGCTCCCCTGGATCAAGGGCCTGGCGGTGATGCCGGACGTGCACTACGGAAAGGGTGCGACGGTCGGATCGGTCATCGCGATGCAGGGTGCGGTGTGCCCCGCGGCGGTCGGCGTGGACATCGGCTGCGGCATGTCCGCGGTCAGGACGTCCCTGACGGCCAACGACCTGCCGGGCGACCTCTCCCACCTGCGGTCGAAGGTGGAGCAGGCGATTCCGGTCGGGCGTGGCATGCATGACAGCCCGGTCGATCCCGGCGGCTTCCACGGACTCGCCACCCGCGGCTGGGACGACTTCTGGGGGCGGTTCGACGGGGTCGCGGAGGCGGTGAAGTTCCGTCAGGGGCGGGCCACGAAGCAGATGGGCACCCTGGGTGGCGGAAACCACTTCTGGGAGTTCTGCCTCGACTCGGACGACACGGTCTGGATCATGCTGCATTCCGGTTCCCGGAACATCGGCAAGGAACTCGCCGAGCATCACATCGGTATCGCGCAGAAGCTCTCGCACAATCAGGGGCTGATCGACCGCGACCTCGCCGTATTCATCGCGGACACACCGCAGATGGCGGCGTACCGGCACGATCTCTTCTGGGCGCAGGAGTACGCGAAGCACAATCGCGCGATCATGATGGCGATCTCCAAGGACGTCGTCCGCCGGGAGTTCAAGAAGGCGAAGGTGACCTTCGAGCCGGAGATCTCGTGCCATCACAACTACGTGAGCGAGGAGCGGTACGAGGGCATGGACCTGCTGGTCACCCGCAAGGGCGCGATCCGTGCGGGCTCCGGCGAGTACGGCATCATCCCGGGCTCGATGGGCGCCGGTTCGTACATCGTGAAGGGTCTCGGCAACGAGAAGGCGTTCAACTCCGCCTCGCACGGCGCGGGCCGGCGCATGAGCCGTAACGCTGCCAAGCGCCGTTTCACGACCAAGGACCTGGAGGAGCAGACACGGGGCGTGGAGTGCCGTAAGGACTCCGGTGTCGTGGACGAGATCCCGGCCGCGTACAAGCCGATCGAGCAGGTCATCGACCAGCAGCGCGATCTGGTCGAGGTGGTGGCGAAGCTGAAGCAGGTCGTGTGCGTGAAGGGCTGACGAAGCCGTGCCGCGTGGATTCACGCGGCACGAAATCCCCGCCGGATCCATGCCGTATGAATTCATGCGGCATGGATTTCGCGCTGTCTCGCGGCCGGTCGTCGTATTTCGTCATCACTTCGCGTGCATGACCGCGTAGATCATGACGAACGCCACGATGTGGATGCCGAAGAGGAAGTACGCCAGGTACCACCAGACGTAGCGTTCGTCCTTCTTCTCCTGGGCCAGGCGGCGTTGCTCCCGGTCCCGGGCGGGCTCGGGGGCGGGATCGGCGTCCGGCACTACAGCTCCCTGTGGACCTTCGTGTTGGAGGCCTGGGCCCGGGGGCGTACGACCAGCAGGTCGATGTTGACGTGCGAGGGGCGCGTGACCGTCCAGGCGATCGTCTCGGCGACGTCCTCGGCGGTGAGGGGCTCGGCCACCCCGGCGTAGACCTTCGCCGCCTTCTCGGTGTCGCCGCCGAAACGGGTCAGGGCGAACTCGTCGGTCCGCACCATGCCCGGCGCGATCTCGACGACCCGGACCGGCGTCCCGACGATCTCCAGACGGAGGGTCTCGGCGAGGACGTGCTCGGCGTGCTTGGCGGCCACATAACCGCCGCCGCCCTCGTAGGTGCCGTGGCCCGCGGTCGAGGAGACGACGACCACCGTGCCGTCGCCGGACGCGGTCAGCGCCGGGAGGAGGGCCTGGGTGACGTTCAGTGTGCCGATGACGTTCGTCTCGTACATCTGGCGCCACTCCGCGGGGTCGCCGGACGCGACCGGGTCCGCGCCGAGCGCGCCGCCCGCGTTGTTGATCAGGACGCCGATCTTCTTGAAGGCCGTCGCGAACTCGTCGACCGCCGCACGGTCGGTGACGTCCAGCGCGTACGCCACCGCCTCGCCGCCCGCCGCGCCGATCTCCTCCGCGAGCGCCTCGATACGGTCCTTGCGGCGGGCCGTGAGGACCACCCGGTAGCCCGCGGACGCCAGCTGCCGGGCCGTCGCGGCACCGATTCCACTGCTCGCGCCGGTCACGACGGCGATACGGGACGCGGCGGCGGGCGCGGTGGGTGCGGCGGATGCGGCGGCGGTCATGGGTGCTCCTCGGCGGAGGGGTGCGGGCGGGGCGAACTGCCGCCGCCGCTCGCTCGTACGGTCGATTGCTCTCCCGGCCAGGATAGGCGGGCCCGGCGGGCGGACGGGCGTCTCACCTGATGGGCGGCGCCTGGGGGGCGGCCGGGGTGGCATACATGCGTTGACCCGGGTACGGGACCCGGCGGGCCGACGTGGAGGACATGGGACATGCGGAACTTTTCTGCGCGGGACCTTTCTGTGCGGGATCTTTGTGCGCGGGGGGTGGTGGTCGCCGTGGCGGCGGCTGCTGTCGTGGGGGCGGCGGGGGTTTCGGGGGCGGCGGGGGCCGTAGGGGGTGAGCGGCTCGGTGGTGTGCCCGAGGCCGATCTCGCCTTTCACGGGCGGCTGTGGATGGACGACGGGCGGGTCGAGCTGCGGATGACCCCGCAGAACCACGGGCCCTTCGGGGTCGACGACGCGACCGTACGGCTGCGGTGGTCGGCGCCGCTCGCGGACGAACAGCGGCTGCCCGCCGGCTGCGCGCGGTCCGGGGCGCGGGCCGTGCTGTGCCGGACGGGGGCGTTGCCGGCGGACGGGTGGGGGCGGACGGTCACCTTGGCGGTACGGCTTCGGGGGGAGCCTTCGGAAGTGACGTTGGGGATCGATGCGGTGTGGGGTGGTGGGGCGGTGGATCGGAACCATCGGAATGACCGGCAGGAGGTTCTGGTGCTGGACACGGGGGACAGCTACGTCTTCTAGGCCGCGTGGTCCTGCTTCACCTGCTCAAGGATTGCGCCGTTCCCCGCGCCCCTGAGGGGGTGGGGCGGGGGTTGAGTTCGACTGCGGGTCGGTGGGGGGCTTGTCGCGCCGTTCCCCGCGCCCCTGTGTTTCGGCTGCGGGGCGGTGGGGGCCGTTCGCGCAGTTCCTCGCGCCCCTGAGGGGGTGGGGTGGGGGGCGAGTTCGACTGCGGGACGGTGGGGGTTGGCCGCGCCGTTCCCCGCGCCCCTAGGTAGGTGGGGGTGGGGGTGTGAGTTTGGCTGCGGGGCTGTGGGGGGCTTGGCTCGGGGCCGGCCCCGGCCCCGTCAGGGGCGCGGGGAACTGCGCGGCCAACCCCCACCGAACCCGCACCCACCCGCCCGGGGGCCAGGCCCACCCCCTAGGGGCGCGGGGAACTGCGCGAACAGCCCCCACCGGGGCCGCAGCCGGCCATCCGGGGGCAGGACCCACCCCCTCAGGGCCGCGGGAATAGACCCGGTAGGGGCATCGTTTGGGGGTATAGTTGAATCGTCAACAACCTGGAGGATGAGGTAGCCATGCAGTTCGGGATCTTCACCGTCGGCGATGTCACGCCGGACCCCACCACGGGCCGGACCCCGTCCGAGCATGAGCGGATCAAGGCCATGGTCGCCATCGCGCAGAAGGCCGAGGAAGTAGGGCTCGACGTCTTCGCGACCGGTGAGCACCACAACCCGCCGTTCGTGCCGTCGTCGCCGACCACCATGCTCGGCTGGGTCGCCGCCCGCACCGAGAACCTCATCCTCTCCACCTCCACCACCCTCATCACCACCAACGACCCGGTGAAGATCGCCGAGGACTTCGCGATGCTCCAGCACCTCGCGGACGGGCGCGTGGACCTGATGATGGGCCGCGGCAACACCGGCCCGGTCTACCCCTGGTTCGGCAAGGACATCCGCCAGGGCATCAACCTCGCTGTCGAGAACTACGCCCTGCTGTACCGGCTGTGGCGCGAGGAGACGGTGACCTGGGAGGGCAAGTTCCGTACGCCGCTGCAGTCGTTCACCTCGACGCCGCGGCCGTTGGACGGCGTGCCGCCGTTCGTCTGGCACGGCTCGATCCGCTCGCCGGAGATCGCCGAACAGGCCGCGTACTACGGCGACGGGTTCTTCCACAACAACATCTTCTGGCCGGCCGACCACACCAAGCAGATGGTCGAGCTGTACCGGTCGAGGTACGCGCACTACGGGCACGGCACGCCCGAGCAGGCGATCGTCGGGCTCGGCGGACAGATCTTCATGCGGCGCAACTCGCAGGACGCGGTACGGGAGTTCCGGCCGTACTTCGACAACGCGCCGGTGTACGGGCACGGGCCGTCGCTGGAGGAGTTCACCGAGCAGACGCCGCTCACCGTCGGCTCGCCCGAACAGGTCATCGAAAAGACGCTGGCCTTCCGGGACTACGCCGGTGACTACCAGCGGCAGTTGTTCCTCGTGGACCACGCGGGGCTGCCGCTGAAGACCGTCCTGGAACAGATCGACATGCTGGGCGAGGAGGTCGTGCCGGTGCTGCGCGAGGAGTTCGCGAAGCGGCGGGCGGCCGGGGTGCCGGACGCGCCCACGCATGCGGCTCGCGTCGCTGCGGCCGCTGCGGCCGAGGCGGGCCAGGAGGTGACCGCGTCATGAAGCTGGTCGTCGTCTCGGCGGGACTGAGCGTCCCGTCGTCCACGCGGTTGCTGGGGGACCGGCTTGCCGCGGCGGCCTCCGCCGGGGGTGGGGTCGAGGTCCAGGTGGTCGAGCTGCGGGATCTCGCGGTCGAGATCGCGCACAACCTGACCACCGGGTTTCCGGGGCCGGCGCTCGACGCGGCGTTGTCCGCGGTGGCGGGTGCGGACGGGCTGATCGTGGTGACGCCGGTCTTCTCCGCGTCGTACAGCGGACTGTTCAAGTCGTTCTTCGACGTGCTGGACCGTGACGCGCTGGCCGGGAAGCCGGTGCTCGTCGCGGCGACCGGGGGGTCGGCTCGGCACTCGCTGGTGCTGGAGCACGCGATGCGGCCGCTGTTCGCGTATCTGCGGGCGGTGGTCGTCCCTACCGGGGTCTACGCGGCATCGGAGGACTGGGGGGCGGAAGGGCTGGCCGAGCGGATCGGGCGGGCTGCGGGGGAGTTGGTTGCGCTGATGGGTGGCGCGGCTGCTGGGGCTGGGCGGGGGGAGGGGGTTGCTGTGCGGGTCGGTGAGTTCGAGGTGGTTCCGTTCGCGGAGCAACTCGCTGCGTTGCGGTCCCCGTAAGGGGGCGGGTCCTCCGGTGGGGGCCGCCGCGCCCCTGTGTCTCGGCCGCGGGCCGGTGGGGCCGTTTGCGCAGTTCCCCGCGCCCCTAGGGGGTGGGCCTGGCCCCCGGGCGGGTGGGTGCGGGTTCGGTGGGGGCTTGTCGCGCCGTTCCTCGCGCCCCTGAGGGGGGTGGGGCCTGGCGCCGGAGGGTTGGGTGCGGGTTCGGTGGGGGTTGGCCGCGCAGTTCCCCGCGCCCCTGAGGGGGCGGGGCCTGAGGCGAGCCCACACGGACCCGCAGTCGAACTCACACCCGCACCCCCACCCCCCTAGGGGCGCGGGGAACTGCGCGACCGGCCCCCACCGCCCCGCAGCCGAAACTCAAACTCCCGCCCCCATCCCCCTCAGGGGCGCGGGGAACTGCGCGACCGGCCCCCACCGCCCCGCAGGCGGAACTCAAACCCTCGCCCCCATCCCGCAGCGGGCCCAGGCTCAGGGCCCCGTCGTTCGGGGGTCGGGGACCCGGGGGCCCGGTAGGGGGCGGCGGAGTTTGCGGGAGTGGCGGCGGGTCCAGGACGCCGCTCGGGAGCGGGCGCGGGTCCATGCCCGGCGGCCCCGCGTCGAGGAAAGGGACGCGAACAGATCCTCGTAGCGATCCACGATCGGCTCCGCGTCGTACCGGCGCGAACTCGCCAGCGCCGCCTCGCCCATCGCGAGCCGCAGCGGCTCGTCCCTGATCAGGTCGAGCATCGCCTCGGCCAGCGCGCGCGAGTCGCCCATGGGCACGAGCCGCCCGTCGACCCCCTCGGTGATGATCTCCGCCGGCCCCAGCGGGCAGTCCGTGCTGATCACCGGTACCCCGCAGCGCATCGCCTCGACCAGTGTCATCCCGAACGACTCCGCGTCCGAGGCCGAGACGACCATCGCCGCCTTCGCGAACTCCGCCTCGATGGGCGTGCGCGGACCCATGAGGCGTACGTGCCCCGCGAGTCCGAGGCCGTCGACGAGGTCCTGGAGATGGTCGCGCTGCGCGCCGCCGCCGTAGATCCGCAGCCGCCAGTCAGGCTCCTTGGAGGCGACCGCGGAGAACGCCTCTATCAGCAGGTCGAAGCGTTTGCCGGCGACCAGCCGGCCCGCCGCGGCCACCACCTTCGTCGTTCCGTCGCGGGTGATGCCCTCGGGCGCCGGCACGATGTTCGGCACGGCCGCGATTCGCACGCCCGGCAGGGTCATCCGCTGCCGGTACACCTCCGCGTCCGCCTCGGTGGTCGTGACCACCGCGTCCAGCCGGCGGTAGTGGCGCGCGAGCACGGCCCGCAGCCGCTTGGTGTGCTGGTCGTGCCGCAGGTGTTCCTGGGCGATGCGCAGGGCCCGGCGCGGCGCGAAGAGGGAGACGTAGACGTTGATACCGGGGCGGGTGCCGATGATCACGTCGGCGTCGCTGTCGGTCAGGTACGCGGCGGCCCGCCGGTCGGTGAGGCGCGTGTACTGGTCGTGCCGTTTGTCGGAGTTCGGGAAGTCCGTCGCCGGGAGCGCGTACTCGGGGTCGGTGAGGTCGGCGCTGTCGTCCCGTTCGTCGACCAGCGGTACGACCGTGATCCGCGGGTCGATGGTGAAGCGCGGCTCGGTCCGGTGCCGCCGCATCGACACGATCTCCACGTCATGGCGGTCGGCGAGTGCCGCCGCGAGGTTGAGCGTCGTCCGCACGGTCCCCCCGATGGCGTACGTGTTGTGCAGCAGGAACACGATCTTCCTGCGGCCCGTACGGCTGCGTCCCCTACGGTTCATTCGCTTCGCGGCCTCCTCGCCTGCCGTACGCTCCGTGCGTTCCGTACGCTCCGTGCGTCCAGTGCGCTTCATCGGTGCGTGGCCCTCCCCGTCGCGGCGCTCGCCCCCGGCACAGGGGACACAGTGGCTGGGCGAGGTAAGCCACCGGTCCCGGCGGGGTGAGAGCCGGGTAAGAGGCCCGGCCGTAACCCCCCTTCATCAGGTAGTACGTACAGAAGTGCTTGGCAGACTGGTCCCGTGCCCCACAATCTGCTGCTCGCCGAGGACGACCGCGCGATCCGCCACGCCCTGGAACGGGCCCTGAGCCTGGAGGGATACGAGGTCACCGCCGTCGCCGACGGTGTCCAGGCGCTCGCGCAGGCCCACCGCACCCCTCCTGACGTGCTCGTTCTCGATGTGATGATGCCCGGCATCGACGGCCTCCAGGTCTGTCGCGTCCTGCGCGCCGAAGGCAACCGCACCCCCATCCTGATGCTCACCGCGCTCGTCGAGACCGCGGACCGCATCGCGGGCCTGGATGCCGGCGCCGACGACTACGTGGTCAAGCCCTTCGACGTCGAGGAGGTCTTCGCCCGGCTCCGGGCCCTGCTCCGGCGCACGGGCGCCCCCGACGACGTACCCAGCGAACAGCAGCGCGCGCCCGACGGCCAGATCGCCGCCGCGGGGCTGCGCCTCGATCCGCAGGCCCGGAGGGTCTGGCGGGGCCCGCGCGAGATCGAGCTGACGCGCACCGAGTTCGACCTGCTGGAACTGCTCGTCCGCAACGCGGGCATCGTCCTGGACCACACCACCATCTACGACCGCATCTGGGGATACGACTTCGGGCCAGGTTCCAAGAACCTCGCCGTGTACGTCGGCTATCTGCGGCGCAAGCTCGACGGGCCGGGCGCGGCCGGCGCGCCCGGTTCGGCCGCCGTGCCGTCGGTGATCCACACCGTGCGGGGCGTGGGGTACGTGCTGAGGGAGGACTGAGTGCGGCCCACGGGCGTGCGGACCGGCCGGCCGGGCCGGTTCGGGCGGTGGGTGGCGCGGGCCCGGCTGTCGTCGCTGCGGACCACCTTCACGGTGTCGTTCGCGGCCGTCGCGGCGGCCGTCACCGTCCTCGTCGGGTTCCTGTCGTACGACGCCGCCGCCCGGCTCGTGCGCGTGGACCAGCAGACCGTGTTCGAGGGCGTCGTACAGGATCTGCTCGACGAGGTGCGCCGCAATCCGCTGGGGCCCGCGGACTTCGCCACCGCCGGCGCGGGCGGCGGCCCGCGCGGCGAACTCGTCCGGCCCAGCGGCACGGTCGTCCAGGTCCTGAGGCCGGACGGATCCGTCGTCTACCGGGGCCGCACACCGCTGCCCGTGGACGCCGCCGACCGTCCGATCGCCGCCGCGCAGGCCGCCGGGCGGCTGGTGGAGCACCGGGACGTCGACGTCGGCGACGACGTCTACCGCGTCGCGACCGTCTCGCTCGGCGGCGGGCGGGGCGCGGTGCAGGTGGCGCAGGAGTTCAGCGGTACGGAGGATCTGCTGCGCGACCTGCAGCAGCGGACCGTGCTGCTGGTGGGCGCCGTGGTGATCGCCGCGGGGCTCTTCGGCTGGTGGCTGGCCCGGCGCATCACCTCGCGGCTGGTGCGGCTCGCCGGGGCCGCCGAGGACGTGGCGCGTACCGGGCGGCTCGGCATCCAGGTGCCGGTCGCCGGGTACGACGAGGTGGCCCGGCTCGGCCGGTCCTTCGACCGCATGCTGGGCCGTCTCGCCCAGTCCGAGGACGACCAGCGGCGCCTCGTCCAGGACGCGGGACACGAGCTGCGTACGCCCCTGACCTCGCTGCGCACGAACATCTCGATCCTGCGCCGGATCGACGAACTGCCGCCCGCCGCCCGCGAGGAACTGGTCGACGACCTCGCGCAGGAGTCACGTGAGCTGACCGACCTGGTCAACGAGCTGGTCGCGCTGGCGGCCGGCCAGTCCGACACCGAGCCGCCGCGGCGGGTGGCCCTCGGCGACCTCGCGGACGACGTGGCGGTGGCGGCGCGCCGGCGCACGGCGCGGGCGGTGACCGTACGGGTCTCGGGGGACACGGTGGTCGACGGGCGGCCCGCGGCGCTGCAGCGGGCGATGTCCAACCTGGTGGACAACGCGGCGAAGTTCGACCGGGGCGGGAGCGGGCCGATCGAGCTCGCCGTGACGCGCGTCGACCGTGACACCGTCCGGGTCGAGGTCCTGGACCGGGGGCCCGGTATCGCCCAGGAGGATCTCGACCGGGTCTTCGACCGCTTCTACCGCGCGCCGGACGCGCGGAGCCTGCCCGGCTCCGGGCTCGGCCTCTCGATCGTCCGCGAGGTCGCGGCGGCGCACGGCGGAGAACCGTTCGCCGGCCGCCGGGAGGGCGGCGGCTCGGTGACGGGCTTCACCGTCGCGGGCCGGGCGGGGTAGAGGGGGCCGACCTGTTTCATGGCCGTCGGTCGGCAGGGCGGTGGACGCTGAGAGCGGTGGCCGCTGTACCGCCGAGGGCGGTGGACGCTGTCACCAGCCCTCCAGCAGGTCGTCGTCCTCGCCCTCCTCCAGGAGCGTCGCCGCCTCGCCCACGACCCTCGGGTCCGGCTCCCCGACCACCTCGTGGTCCTTGTCCGTGTAGTCGAAGCGGGCCAGCACACTGCGCATGGCCTCGACGCGGGCCCGCTTCTTGTCGTTGCTCTTCACCACGGTCCACGGGGCCTGCTCGGTGTCCGTCTCGCGGAACATGGAGACCTTCGCGGCGGTGTAGTCGTCCCACAGGTCCAGCGAGGCGAGATCCATCGGGCTGAGCTTCCACTGCCGTACGGGATCGACCTGGCGGATCGTGAAACGTGTGCGCTGCTCGCCCTGCGACACCGAGAACCAGAACTTCACCAGGTCCACGCCGTCGTCGACGAGCATCCGCTCGAACCCGGGCGCCTGCCGCATGAACCGGCGGTACTCGTCGTCCGAGCAGAACCCCATGACCCGCTCGACACCCGCGCGGTTGTACCAGGAGCGGTCGAAGAGCACGATCTCCCCGGCGGTCGGCAGATGCTCCACATAGCGCTGGAAGTACCACTGCCCGCGCTCGCGCTCGGTCGGCTTCTCCAGGGCCACCACCCGGGCGCCGCGCGGGTTGAGGTGCTCGGTGAAGCGTTTGATCGTGCCGCCCTTGCCGGCCGCGTCCCGCCCCTCGAAGACGACGACGAGCCGGCGCCCCGTCTCCTTGATCCAGCCCTGCAGCTTCAGCAGCTCGATCTGCTGCAGCCGCTTGTGCAGGTCGTACTCCGCGCGCTCCATGCGCTGCGCGTACGGGTAGTTCTCGCGCCAGGTGTCCACCGAGGTGCCGTCGGGGCGGATCAGCACCGGGTCGTCGTGGTCGCTGTAGTCGACGCTCATGCCACTCAGCAGTTCGGTCATGTCTCTCCTCAGGAGGGCCGGTAAGGAGTGGGCATGTGTGCGATGGAAGCAAGCGGAGGCGTACGGACGGCGAAGTCCAGGTAAACGACCCGCGAGATTGCGGCAAGGGTGGTGGGGGAGCGGCGGTCGGTGCGAGGAGGCGGGCGCACCGCGGGGGTGTCGCTGGGTACACCCCCCGATACGGGTTCTGCGCCCAATGTGCCCGCGCCCCCTTGTCCGTAGCGTCTTTCGCGGGGCACAGGAAGTGTCCGGCAGCGGGGGCACCGGCGGTGCCCGACACGGGGCGCGGACCGTGCCCGACGGAGGCTGATGACGATGTTTCGCCGAACCGGCACCGACCGACGCACGCACAGTACGGGCGACCACGGCACGGGCGCCGCCGACATGGCCCTGCGGCTGGTCAAGGTCAGCAAGACGTACGGGAGCGACGACAGCGCCGTGACCGCGCTGGACGAGGTGACGCTCAGCCTGGCGAGCGGCACCTTCACCGCCGTGATGGGCCCCTCGGGCTCCGGCAAGTCCACGCTGCTGCAGTGCGCGGCGGGGCTCGACCGGCCCGACAGCGGCATCGTGATGGTCGACGGCGCGGAGATGACCGGCGGCACCGAGGCCGAGCTGACGAAGTTCCGCCGCAACCGGATCGGCTTCGTCTTCCAGCAGTACAACCTGCTCGACACGCTCACCGTCGCGCAGAACACGATCCTGCCGCTGAAGCTCGCCCGGCGCAGGGTGAACCGGGACCGGGTGCGGGAGACTCTGACCGCCGTCGGCCTCGGCGACCGCCTGGGCCACCGGCCCGACCAGCTCTCCGGCGGCCAGCGCCAGCGCGTCGCCATCGCCCGCGCCCTGGTGACCGAACCGAGCGTGATCTTCGCGGACGAGCCGACCGGCGCCCTGGACACCCGCAGCGCGCGGGACGTCCTGCGGCTCCTCCAGGACGCGGTACGCCGCCACGGCCGTACGGTCGTCATGGTGACCCACGACCCGGTCGCGGCCTCGTACGCCGACTCGGTGCTGTTCCTCGCGGACGGCCGGCTCGCGGGCGAGATGCGCCGGCCGACCGTGGACGCGGTGGCCGAGCGCCTCGCGCACCTCGGCGACGACGTGATGGCGGGGGCGTGAGCGCGATGTTCACCATGTTCACCCTTGCCATGCGCTCCGTACGGCAGCGCCCCGGGCGCTTCGCCGCCACCCTGCTGTCCGCCTTCCTGGGCGCGGCGATCATCATGACCTTCAACTCGATGCACGACACGGCCGGGGCGTCGGGCGTCGACCCCGTCAGCGCGGACACCCTGTCCAGCGCGGCGGGTGTCGTCGGCGGCTACGGCACCCTCCTGGTGTTCTTCGCCGTCGCCTCCACCCTCACGGTGAACGTGCGCCAGCGCTCCGCCGAGATCGACCTGCTGCGCTGCTCGGGGGCCACGCCCGCGCAGCTCAAGCGGATGGTCGTCGGGGAGGCGGTGGCCGTCGCCCTGGTGGGCGCGCTGCTCGCCATCGGTCCCGCGATGCTCGGCGGACGGGTCCTGCTGGACGTCTTCAAGGACACCGGGCAGGTCGCCGAGTCCGTCGACTACACCTTCGGACCCATCGCCCAGTACTCGGGCCCCGGCATCACGGTGCTCGCGGCGGCGGGGGCGGCGTTCCTCGCGGTGCGCCGGGCGACCGGCGGCCGGCGCCGGTCCCGGGGCAGGGGGCGCGCGTTCCTCGTCGGCGGGTCCCTGATCCTCGGCGGCCTGTCGATCGGCAGCACCTTCGCCCTGTCGTCGACGGACGCCGCGCTGATGGCACCGCCCGCGTACGGCGCGATCCTGCTCTCGGTCGGCCTCGCGCTCCTGTCGCCGGGGCTGCTGCGGGCGCTGCTCCGCCGGCTGCCGCTGACGGGACCGAGCGGCTATCCCGCCGTACACGGCCTGCGGGCGCGCGCGGCGCAACTGTCCGGTGTCATGGTGCCGTTGATCGTCTTCATCGGCATGGCCACCGCGACCCTCTACATGCAGGCTGCCGAGAACGACGCGATCGACGCGGCGGGTGTACCCAAGTCGGTCGACGCGAAGAACCTCGAAACGCTCAACCTGACGGTCGTCGGCATCATCGTGGTCTTCTCCTGCATCATGCTGGTCAACTCCCTGTACGCGGCCACCACCTACCGGCGCAAGGAGTTCGGGCAGCAGCGGCTCGCGGGGGCGACTCCGGGGCAGGTCCTCGGCATGGTGGGCATCGAGTCCCTGGTCCTCACGGTGATGGGCGTCGTCCTCGGTACGGGGGGCGCGCTCGCCGGGATCGTCGCGTTCACCACGGTCCGCACGGACTCGGTCCTGCCGGACCAGGGGCTGGGGATCTGGTTCGGGGTCATGGCGGTGGCCGTGGCGGTGACGATGGGGACGAGCCTGGTCACGGCGTGGCGGGTGCTGCGGGTGCCGGCGATCGACGCGGTGGCGCTGGCCGCTTAGGGTGCGTTTCAAGAGTGCGGGTTCGTGGGGGCCGGTCGCGCCGTTCCCCGCGCCCCTTGAAGGATTGCGCCGTTCCCCGCGCCCCTGAATGGGCGCGGGGAACGGCGCAATCCTTTTGGTGTCAGGTGCGGCGGGCGTGCAGGACCGTGCCGTCCAGGAGCAGCGGGGTGCGGTCCAGGAGCGTGAGGCCCGCCTCGGTGAACAGCCGGGCGTAGTGGTCGGCCCGGCGCTCACGGCCGCCGACGTTGCACATCATGTGCAGATCCCACGCCGTGGCCAGCGAGGCCGAACCGTCGGCGGGCAGGACGCGTTCGACGACGAGCAGATCCGCGGCGGAGGACATCGCGCGGGCACAGTGGCGCAGGATCTCCCGGCTGCGGTCGTCGTCCCAGTCGTGCAGCACCCGGGACAGGACGTAGACGTCACAGCCCGCGGGCACGTCCGCGAAGTCGCCGGGCAGGAAGGTGCACCGCTCCGCGTGCCCGGCCCGGCCGAGGACGCGGCGGGCGGTCTCGACGGTCTGCGGGCGCTCCAGCAGGAGGCCGTGCAGCCGGGGGTGCGCGGACAGGATCCGGCCGAGCAGTTCCCCGTTGCCCCCGGCGATGTCGACCACGGTGGCGCCCACGGGCGCCGAGGCGAGGACCGGGTGCGCGGGCAGCGGGTCGAACATCCGGGCACCGGCGGCCATCGACAGGTCGAAGAGTTCGGCGAGTTCGGGGTCGCGGGCGAAGTGGTCGAAGTGGTTCTCGCCGAAGCGCTGCTCGAAGGCGACCTGTCCGGTGCGCACGGTGTGCCCGAGCCCGGCGAAGGACTCGTAGAACGGTCCCCCGTACATCAGCGCCAGCGGCCGCATCGACCCTTCGGCGTCCGCGCGCAGCAGCGCCCCGGTGTCCGTGAGGCGGAACCCGTCGCGGTCCTCGCTCACCACGCCGAGCATGGTGAGGTAGCGCAGCAGGGTGGCCAGGTTCGGCGCGAGGGCACCGACGTCCCGCGCCAGTTCGGCCAGGCCGACGGCGCGCTCCCGGTCCATCGCGTCGGCCACCTCCAGGCGGGCGAACGCGGTGAGCGCCTGGGTCGTCCACGCCCCGGTCAGCAGCCGCAGCAGGGTCTCGGCGTGCTGCTGCCCCCGGTGTACGTCGTCGAGGTGGGCGGCGAGGACGTCACGGTGGTCGCCGGGCACGTACAGCTCCACGCGCCGGTAGCCGGACTTGGCCTCGGCGGGCGCGGCGAAGTAGAACACCGTGCCGTCCTCGTGCGGGTTGTAGCCGCCGCCGTCGGGGGTGGCGCCGTACTGCCCGAAGGCCGCGCACAGGCCGCGCAGCACCAACGGGTCCGGTGCCTCGACCTCGAAGGCGACATGCGCCTCGCGCTGCCCCTCCCGCTCGTGCGCGGCGACCGTTTCGAGGTCCGAGCCCGGCGGCACGGTCAGCGCGAACACCTCGACCGTGCGCCGCGTCCCGTCCCGGCCGCGCACCGCGGGGCGCAGGATGCCGACGTCCAGCTCCGCCGCGGAACGCCGGTGGCGTACGGCCAGCCGCTCGCGTACGACGACGCTGGGCCGTGGCGGCGCGTCCGCGGCGAGCCCGCAGTCGGCGAGCGCGGCGTACAGCGCGGCCTCGTCGGGCGGGAAGACGAGCAGAGCCGCGTGCGAGAAGGCGCAGCGCTCCGCCAGGGCGCGCAGCTCCGGGCCGTCGAGCCCGGGGAGCAGCAGCGGGAGGAGGGTGGCGGTGTCCTGTTCCTTGACGAATTCGACCGTCTCGCGCAGACGGGACATGTCGCCCGACAATGCCGTGATCACTACGGGTGGATCCTCATTCCGGGGTTCGGCTGACTGCGTACGGATGACTGCGTGGGAAGGGCTGCGCAGGGACGGCTGCGTACGGGCGGGACGGGCTAGATGCCGACGTAGTGCTCGGCGAACCAGTCCTGCTGACTGCGGGACGTGCGCAGCGAGGTGAGGCGGGCGCGGCGCAGGGAGTTGTGGAACAGCGACTCGCCGTCCGCGCCGGACGGGCCGTGCAGCAGCCCGATCATCCAGTGCGAGAACTCCTGCGCACGCCAGATGTGGGTCAGACAGCGCGCGGAGTAGGCGTCGAGGCCCGCGGGGTCGCCGCGCGTGAGGGCGTCGGCCAGGGCGTCGGCCAGGGCCGCGGCTTCGAGGACCGCGAGGTTGGCGCCCTTCGCGGCGGACGGGCTGATCAGCCCGGCGGCGTCACCGGCGAGGAACAGGGCGCCGTGACGCAGCGGTTCGAGCACGTCGGACTCCAGGTCGACGACGGCCCGCTGTACGACGCGCCCGCGGCGCAGCGGGCCGTACTCCCGTGCCCGCATCCGCAGTTCCAGCTCGTCCCAGATCCGCTCCTCGGACCAGGACGCGGCCGGGGTGCCGCGCTCGCACTGCAGGTAGTAACGGGTGATGTCGCTGGTGCGGGCCATGTGTCCGGCGAAGCCGCGCTCGTGGACGGCGTAGCCGACGGCGTCCAGGCTGGGCGGCGCCTCGGCGAGCAGACCGAGCCAGGTCACGCCGTGGTCGCGGTGGTGGCGGACCGTGCCGGCCGGCAGGGAACGGCGGGCCGCGCCGTGCCGGCCGTCGCAGCCGGCCACGTACCGGGCCCGCCACCGCAGGGGCCGTCCGTCGGCCTCGCGCGCGACCACCTCGGGCCGCTCGCTGTCGGCGTCGTGCACGGCCACGGCCTCGGTGCCGAACCGGATCTGTCCGCCGCGCTCCAGGAACCGGCTCAACAGGTCCGATACCAGGTCCTGTTGGGGATAGACGGTGTGCCGTTCCCGCTGCCCGAGCCCGCCGTAGTCCAGCCGGAACCGGCCGTCCCCGGTACGGAACTCGCAGACGCCGTGCGGTTGTCCGCGTCGATGCAGCCCGTCGGCGAGACCGTGCCGGTCCAGGGTCCGTACGGTGCCGGGCGCGAGGAATCCGGCACGTGCGCGGGTCCGTACGTGCGCGGGCTCGGCCCGTTCCAGGACCACGCAGTCGATGCCCCGGTCCACAAGGATGTTGCCGAGCACGAGCCCGGCCGGCCCGGCCCCGAGGACGGCCACGTCGGTGGTGTGGCCGGCTGGTTCTGGTCGGCGCTTCCCGTCTGTCACGAAACCAGATAGTAAACACCCCAAAACCGGTCAGTGAACCTGATTCACCCGAATGCGCCGTTCGAACGACAAAGCGGGCGGGGGGTGTTGTTTTTGGAGTGGGGGTGGGGGTGGCTTCGGTGCGCTCAGGGGTGCGGGCCCGGTGGGGGCTGGCCGCGCCCACGCGGCGAAGCCGCATATCGACACAGCCCCGCGCCCCTGAAGGCAAAAGACTGCGCCGTTCCCCGCGCCCCTGAAAGCAGGGGCGGCGCCCCCTGAAAGCGAACGGATTGCGCCGTTCCCCGCGCCCCTTGGGGGCTGCGCCCGTGGGTCGGATTGGGGGGCTCGGGGGTGGCCTGGGTGGGGGGCTGTGCGGCTTCGGTGGGGGGTTGGGGGCGCTTCGGGGGTGGTGGGCGGCCGTGGGGTCGACTTGCTTTCGGCAGGGCCTCACCGGCCCGTCCGCGGCCTCGATGAAACCGCTCTGACCTGGTGTTTTGCCGGGATTGGCCTAGGCTGAAGAGGTCTGCCGGACGTCGAGGGAGGGGCTCCATGACTGGAGACGGCACGGGGTACGACGCTGCCCGGATCGAGGTGCTGGACGGGCGGGAAGCCATTCGTAAGAGGCCCGGGATGTACGTCGGTTCGATCGGCGAACGCGGCCTGCACCACCTGGTGTTCGACGTCGTCGGCCGGGCGGTGGATCAGTTCCTGGCCGGCCGGTGCGGCTCCGTCGATGTGACGCTCACGGCCGACGGCGGCGTGCGGGTGGCCGACGACGGGCCGCAGGACCCCTTCGAGGTCGACGAGGACACCGGAGGTCCGGGCCTCGAAGCGCTGCTGACCGGCTTCCTCACCGACTACTGGCCCAGCGGTCGGCGCAGCGTGACGGTGAGCCACTTCAATGTCGGGCTCTTCGTCGTCAACGCGCTGTCGAGCCGGCTGACGGCGGAGGTGCGGTGCGAGGGCGTCCACCGGCTGCGGGAGTACGCGTGCGGCGCCGAGGTCGGCCCGACCGTCGCCGCCGTGGAGCCGACGGCGGGACGCGGGACGACCATCGCGTTCTGGCCCGACACCGGGATCTTCGAGACGATGCAGTGTTCGTTCGCCGTGCTGGCGGAGCGGTTCCGGCAGTTGGCCTTCCTCAACCGCGGCCTGCGCATCTCGCTGACCGACGAACGCCCGGCGGGCGGGACCCGGGCGGTCTCGTTCCGATACCCGGACGGAGTACGGGACTTCGTGGCCGCCCTCGACGCGGAGACCGGAATGTCCTTGGGCTGGGACGTCATCGGATTCGAGCGGGAGGACCCACGGATGGCGGGGACGATGGAGGTGGCCCTCCTGTGGAGCGGCTCGGGCGAGGAGCGCACGCTCGGCTTCGCCAACAGCGGCGCCACTGCCGAGGGCGGCGCGCACCTGGACGGCTTCCGTGACGGAGTGACGGTCGCGGTCACCGCGTACGCGCGTGGGCGGGGGCTGCCGGCGGCGACGGACGCCGGTCCCTGCGCGCACCGGATCGGCGCGGGACTCAAGGCGGTCGTGTCGGTGAAGCTCGACCGCCCCGAGTTCCTCGGATCCACCCGTGGGCTGCTGGGCAACCCCGACGTACGGATGTGCGTCGGGGAGGCCGTCCGGGAGTACCTGACCAACTGGTTCGAGGAGCGGCCGGAGCAGGCCACGGAGATCGTCGGTCACCTCGTCCGGGACGCCCGCGGGCTCTGACTGCCGGTGGACGCCCCGGTCAGGGCCAGACCAGGCAGTACGGCTGGTGGCCTGCCTCGTGGAGGCGGTGGCTGAAGTCCTGCCATTCGTGGAGGAGTTGGTAGACGTTGTACGCGTCGCGGGGGCCGCCGCGGTCCGGGACCGTCGACCAGATGAAGGCTGCCGCGCCCACGGCCTCCTCGCCTATGCCGCGGAGCGGGTCGACGACCGTCATGGGGAGCCTGACGACGGCGTAGTCCGGGTGGAGGACGACCAGTTCGAGCGGGGGCACCTTGTGCAGGGGTATGCCCTCGATGCCGGTCAGCACCATCGCGGCCATCGTCTCCGGCTTGATCTTCGTGAACATGCCGTTCATACCGAGCTCGTCGCCGCCGAGCTCCTCCGGGCGCATGGAGATGGGGACCCGGGCGGCGGTCGCGCCGTCCGGAGCCCCGAAGTATTTGTAGGTCACCCCCACCCGGCCACCATTCCCGCTGCTTCCTGGCCTGAGCTGGTCTGCCCCGCGGTCCGTGTAGTCCATACCGTCCATACGCGCGGACGGGTCGATCCGCTCAGGTTCGCTCTGCGAGCCTTGAGTCTGCCGTGCCTCGGCCGCTTCCGCCTCGCGCCGGTGCTTCCCCCGCCGGGCACGCCGAGGACCGAGGTCATCGGTCCCCTCGCCCAGTCCGCCACCGCGATGCATATCTCCACCCGACTGCTTTTCCAGGGCGCGCGACCCCCGCCACGCAACCCGATCATCGTGACAGTGACCTCCCCCACGGCCGCACGCCGAAACGTGCGTTGAAACACCTGTCCGCAGGATCTTCGCAGCCTCTGACACCATGGTCCGTGTGAGCTATCCGTACGAAGCCCCAGTTTCGCAGACTCTTTTCGACCGTGCGGCGGCCGTGACGCCCGGCGGCGTGAACTCTCCCGTCCGCGCGTTCCGCGCCGTGGGCGGTACGCCCCGGTTCATGGTGTCCGGTAACGGTCCATACCTGACCGATGCCGACGGGAGGGAGTATGTCGACCTCGTTTGTTCCTGGGGGCCGATGATCCTCGGCCACTCCCACCCCGAGGTGATCGCGGCCGTCCAGGCCGCCGTCTCCCGCGGCACCTCCTTCGGTACGCCGGGCGAGGGCGAGGTCGCGCTCGCCGAGGAGATCGTCGCCCGCGTCGAGCCCGTCGAGCAGGTCCGGCTGGTGTCCAGCGGCACCGAGGCGACCATGTCCGCCATCCGTCTCGCGCGCGGGTTCACCGGACGCGCCAAGGTCGTGAAGTTCGCCGGCTGCTACCACGGGCACGTCGACGCCCTGCTGGCCGCGGCGGGCAGTGGCCTGGCCACGTTCGCGCTCCCCGACACCCCGGGCGTCACCGGCGCCCAGGCCGGCGACACCATCGTCCTGCCGTACAACGACCTCGACGCCGTACGGGAGGCCTTCCGCGCGCACCCCGGCGAGATCGCCTGTGTGATCACCGAGGCCTCGCCCGGCAACATGGGTGTCGTGCCGCCGCTGCCCGGCTTCAACCAGGGACTCAAGGACGCCTGCGCGGCGGACGGCGCCCTGTACATCTCCGACGAGGTCATGACCGGCTTCCGTACGAGCCGGGCCGGCTGGTACGGGGTCGACGGCGTCGCGCCCGACCTCATGACCTTCGGCAAGGTCATGGGCGGCGGCTTCCCCGCCGCGGCCTTCGGCGGGCGGGCGGACGTGATGGGGCACCTCGCGCCCGTCGGCCCCGTCTACCAGGCCGGCACGCTGTCCGGGAACCCGGTCGCGACGGCCGCGGGCCTCGCGCAGCTGCGGTTGCTCGACGACGCCGCGTACACCCGGCTCGACGCGGTCTCCGGGCAGATCCGTACGCTCGTCACGGACGCCCTCACCAAGGAAGGTGTGGTGCACACACTGCAGAACGCGTCCAACATGTTCTCCGTCTTCTTCACGGGGGAGGACGTACGTCATTACGAGGACGCGAAGACGCAGGAGTCGTACCGCTTCAACGCCTTCTTCCACTCGATGCTGGCGCAGGGCGTCTACCTGCCGCCGTCCTCGTTCGAGTCCTGGTTCGTGTCGACGGCGCACGACGACCGGGCGGTACAGCGGATCGCCGACGCCCTTCCGGCGGCGGCACGGGCAGCAGCGGAGGCCACGGCAGTATGAGTGACATCACCGTCGTACACGTGATGCGGCACGGCGAGGTCGAGAACCCGGACGGGCTGCTCTACGGGCGGCTGCCCGGGTATCACCTGTCCGAGCTGGGACAGCGGATGGCCGAGCGGGTCGCCGAGCACCTCGCTCCGCGGGACATCACGCATGTCGTCTCCTCCCCGCTGGAGCGGGCCCGGGAGACGGCCACGCCGGTCGCCGAGACGCACGGTCTCGATCTCGCGACCGACGCGCGGCTGATCGAGGCGGAGAACGTCTTCCAGGGGAAGACCTTCGGGGTCGGGGACGGGGCGCTGCGCAATCCCGAGAACTGGAAGCACCTGGTCAACCCGTTCAAGCCGTCCTGGGGCGAACCGTATCTGGAGCAGGTCGTCCGGATGATGGGGGCGCTGGACGCTGCGCGGGACGCGGCTCGCGGGCATGAGGCGGTGTGTGTCAGCCACCAGCTGCCGATCTGGATCGTGCGGTCCTTCGTGGAGCGGCGGCGGTTGTGGCACGACCCGCGCAAGCGGCAGTGCACGTTGGCGTCTTTGACCACGTTCACGTATCAGGGCGACAAGATCGTGTCCGTGGGCTACACGGAGCCTGCGCGTGATCTTGTGCCCGCGCATCTGTTGGCCGGGGCGAAGCCGGCGAAGGGCAAGTCGAAGGCGTTCGGAGCGTAGCTTTTCGCGCCTCTGAAGGCCCGGGCTGCGCCCGGCGTGCTTGTTCTCACAGTGCGGGACCGGTGGGGGCCGGCCGCGCAGTTCCCCGCGCCCCTGAAAGGCGGGCCTGCGCCCCAGCCCCCACCGACCCGCAGCCGAATCTCAGGGGCGCGATGAACCACACGCCCAGCCCCCACCGACCCACCCTCAAGGGGCGCGGGGAACTGCGCGCTCAGCCCCCACGGGCCCGCAGCCGAATATCCGCCCCCGCCACCTCCCCCCAGGGGCGCGGGGAACGGCGCGGTCAACCCCCACCGGCCCGCAGGTGAACAACGCGTCCCGTCGCGGAGCGAGCCGCCCGGTTCCCCCGTCGTCGTCACAACTTCGCCATCGGACAGTCACCGAAATATCTAAGTGTGCGGGGGAACCCCCCTCTTCGTCGTGCCCTCTCACTACGTGTCCAGATTGCTTGGGCGCCGAGCACGACGAATGGGGACGGAAATGCGCGACATCAGCCGAAGGGGAATGCTGGGCCTCGGAGCCGGGGCCACAGCCGCGGCGGCCATGGGGATCGCGGGCTGCGGCACCGCTCTCGGCGGCGGCTCCCACCACGTCGGCGGTTCCGGAAAGCCTGGTGACAGCGGCAGCGCCCGCCCCGCCCGCCCCCTCGGCGACGGCTCCACCTCCTTCACCGGCAAGCAGCCCAAGCAGCCCGAGAAGCCCGTGCCCCTCCAACCCGGTGAAACCCCGCCGCAGTTCGTCGTCTTTTCCTGGGACGGCGCGGGAGATGTCGGCAACGGTCTCTTCGAGCGCTTTTTGAAGCTCTCCGAAGAGCACGACGCGCGAATGACGTTCTTTCTCTCCGGGCTCTATCTCCTGCCCGAGTCGAAAAAGCGCAAGTACCTTCCGCCGAACAACGCGCCGGGCGCTTCCGACATCGGTTATCTGACGGACGACCACATCAAGTCGACGCTGAAGAACGTCCGGCGGGCCTGGCTCGACGGCCATGAGATCGGCACCCACTTCAACGGCCACTTCTGCGGCGGCTCCGGCACGGTGGAGAACTGGACGCCGGCGCAGTGGCGCAGCGAGATCGACCAGGCGAAGGCGTTCGTCAAGGAGTGGCGTACGAACACGGGCTGGAGCGAGAAGGACGTGCCCTCGCTGCCCTTCGACTACGAGAAGGAACTCGTCGGCGGCCGCACCCCCTGCCTGAAGGGCCAGGACAACCTGCTGCCCACCGCCCGCGAGCTGGGCTGGCGCTACGACGCCTCCTCGCCCGGTGGCACCCAGGTCTGGCCCGGCAAGAAGGAGGGCGTCTGGGACCTGCCGCTCCAGGCGATGCCCTTCCCCGGGCACACCTTCGAGGTCCTCTCCATGGACTACAACATCCTCGCGAACCAGTCCGTGAACTCGACCCAGGCCCCGCCCGCCAACTACCCGGCCTGGCGCAAGCAGGCGACCGAATCGTACATAGCGGGCTTCACGCGTACATACGAGACGAATCGCGCACCCTTCTTCATAGGCAACCACTTCGAGGAATGGAACGGCGGCATCTACATGGACGCCGTCGAGAACACGCTGAAGCACATCGCGGGCAAGAAGGACGTACGCCTGGTGTCGTTCCGCCAGTTCGTGGACTGGCTCGACGCGCAGGACGCGGCCGTCCTGGAGAAGCTGCGGACCCTGGGCGTGGGGGAGGAACCGACCGGTGGCTGGAAGGCCTTCCTCGGTCAGGACCAGGCCGCCTGAACCCCGCGAGGGGGGTGCGCAAGATCCTCGGAACGGACATGCGAAACTTTTCACATGAGTGCCGCCAGCCGTGCCGTCCAGCGCACCGACCGGACCCGTAGCCGCGCCGCCGTAGCCACCGGAGCGGCCGTCGCCGCGGCGCTGCTCCTGTCCGCGTGCGGATCCGGAGGCAAGTCCGGCGGGTCGGGTGACACCGGTTTCGTCACCGGCTCCGACGGCATCGCCACGGTCGGCAAGGGCAGCCGCGCACAGGCCCCCGAGCTGTCCGGCAAGACCATCGACGGCAAGCAGCTCGACGTCGCCGACTACAAGGGCAAGATCGTCGTCCTGAACGTCTGGGGCTCCTGGTGCGGCCCCTGCCGCCTGGAGGCCAAGAACTTCGTCAAGGTCTCCGAGGATCTCAAGGACCAGGGCGTGCAGTTCGTCGGCATCAACACCCGGGACACCAGCACCACCCCGGCCCTCGCCTTCGAGAAGGCGCACGGCGTCGAGTACCCGAGTCTGTACGACCCGACGGGCAAGCTGATGCTCCGCTTCAAGAAGGGCACGCTCAACCCGCAGACGATCCCCTCCACGCTCGTCCTCGACCGGGACGGCAAGGTCGCCTCCCGGTCGCTGTCCGCGCTCAGCGAGGACAACCTGCGCAAGATGCTCAAGCCGATCCTCGCGGAGAAGTGACCGCTCGTGTCTCTTCTCGTGGCCGCGGGTACCGACCTCAACCGGACCGTCCTCGACGGGGCGCTGGTGCTCGCCATTCCGATCGCCCTGCTCGGCGGACTCGTCTCCTTCTTCTCCCCGTGCGTACTGCCGCTCGTACCCGGCTACCTCTCGTACGTCACCGGCGTCAGCGGCACCGACCTGGCCGACGCGCGACGCGGCCGGATGGTCGCCGGGGCCTCGCTGTTCGTCCTCGGCTTCACCCTCGTGTTCGTCTCCGGCGGGGCGCTCTTCGGCTACTTCGGCTCGACCCTGCAGGAGCACAAGGACACGATGTCCCAGGTGCTCGGCGTCCTCATGGTCCTCATGGGTGTGTTCTTCCTGGGGATGATGCCCTGGCTGACCCAACGCGAGTTCCGCTTCCACAAGCGGCCGGTCGCCGGTCTGGTCGGGGCACCGCTGCTCGGCGCGCTCTTCGGGATCGGCTGGACACCCTGCATCGGACCGACGCTCGCCTCCGTGCTGGCGCTCTCCTCCGACCAGGCGAGCGCCGGTCGCGGGGCCATACTGACGGTCGCGTACTGCGTCGGTCTGGGCGTGCCCTTCGTCGTCGCCGCCGTCGCCTTCCGCAAGGCGCTCGGCGCCTTCGGCTGGGTCAAGCGCCACTACGTGTGGGTCATGCGGATCGGCGGCGGAATGATGATCGCGACCGGTCTGCTCCTGCTGACCGGCGCCTGGGACGGCATCGTGCAGCAGATGCAGGTCTGGTCCAACGGCTTCACGGTAGGGATCTGAACGCATGAGCGCGACACGGGACACCGACGCGAGGACTGACGCGACGAGCGACGGCCGGACCGACGAGAACGGTACGAGCGGTACGGCTGACACCGCGACGCGCGACGCGGGCGATCTCGGTGCCGCCGGGGCCCAGTTGTCCACCGCGCCCAGGGAGACGGTCATGCCCGGCTCCTTCGGCGGCGCGCGCACGCCGGGCGCCCTGGGGTGGCTCGCCTGGACCGGCCGCGAGGTCATCGGCTGGGCCCGCTGGATCTGGCGGCAGCTGACCTCGATGCGGGTCGCGCTGATCCTGCTCTTCCTGTTGTCGCTCGGCGCGATCCCCGGCTCGCTGATCCCGCAGTCCGGGACCGACGAGACGAAGGTCGCCGACTTCCTGGCCCGGCACACCACGATCGGGCCGGTCTACGAGAAGCTCGGGCTGTTCCACGTCTACAGCTCCGCCTGGTTCTCGGCGATCTACATCCTGCTCTTCATCTCGCTCATCGGCTGCATCGTGCCCCGCACCTGGCAGTTCGTCGGCCAGCTGCGCGGCCGGCCGCCGCGCGCCCCGCGCCTGCTGACCCGGCTGCCCGCGTACACGACCTGGCGGACCGCGGCCACGCCCGAGGAGGTCAGGGACGAGGCGCTGAAGCTCCTGAAGAAGCGGCGCTTCCGCGCGCACCTCGAGGGGAACGCGGTCGCCGCCGAGAAGGGCTACCTCCGCGAGGTCGGCAACCTCGCCTTCCACATCGCGCTCATCGTGATGCTGGTCGCCTTCGCCTGGGGCCAGCTCTTCAAGTCCGAGGGCAACAAACTGATCGTCGAGGGCGACGGTTTCGCCAACACCCTCACGCAGTACGACGACTTCAAGTCCGGCAGCCTCTTCGACACGAACGACCTGGAGCCCTTCAGCTTCGTACTGGAGGACTTCGAGGGCACGTACGAGGAGACGGGACCCAACAAGGGCACGCCGCGCACGTACCAGGCGAAGGTCGACTACAGCGTCGGCGCGGACGGCAAGGAGCAGAAGAAGACCGTCAAGGTCAACGAGCCGCTCGACATCGACGACTCGAAGGTCTACCTCACCGCCCACGGCTACGCGCCCGTCGTCACCGTCCGGGACGGCAAGGGCGAGATCGTCTACCAGCAGGCCGTACCGCTGCTGCCGCTCGACTCGAACGTCACCTCGACCGGCGCGATCAAGGTCATGGACGGCTACAAGGACGCCAAGGGCAAGCAGGAGCAGCTCGGCTTCCAGGCGTTCTTCCTCCCGGCGTACGGGGGCGACGGCACCGCGGTGGTCTCGCAGTTCCCGGCGCTGCTGAACCCGGTGCTCAACCTCGCGGCGTACCACGGCGACCTCGGCGTCGACGCGGGCCTGCCGCAGAGCGTGTACCAGCTCGAAAAGAAGAACATGAAGGAGTTCAAGGACTCCAAGGGCAAGCAGCTGCGGGAGAACCTGAAGCCGGGCGAGACCATGCAGCTCCCGAACGGCGCCGGCTCGATCACCTTCGAGAAGGGGGTCAAGGAGTGGGCGAACTTCCAGGTCACCCGGCAGCCCGGGGCCGGCTGGGCCCTCGCCGGTGCCTTCGGCGCCATCTTCGGCCTCGCCGCCTCCCTCTTCATCCAGCGCCGCCGGGTGTGGGTGCGGGCTGTGACCGGCCCCGACGGGGTCACGGTCGTCGAGATGGCGGGCCTCGGCCGCAGCGAGTCCGCCAAGGTCCCCGAGGAACTGGGCGCCCTGGCGGGCCATCTGTACGACCTGGCGCCGGGCACACCCGACACCCCGGACCCCGACCCGGACCCCGGCCCCGAGACCAACCCCGAGACCGGCCCGGACACCGCAGCCTCCGCTCCCGCCTCCGCCTCCGCCTCCGAGAACGAGACCCCCACCCCCGAACCTCCCGCCGTACCTGCCGAAGGGGCTGAGACTAAGTGACTCTCGCCGCCGCAACCGACCTCGCCGCAACCGACTTCGCCGCCGCGACCGACCTGGCCGCCGCGACCAACGAGCACCTCGCGAACGTCAGCAACACGCTGATCTACTCCGCGATGGCCGTCTACACGCTGGCCTTCTTCGCGTACATCGCCGAATGGCTGCTCGGCAGCCGCAGCAAGGTCGGCCGGACGGCCGCCGCGCTGACCGCCGACCGGACCGGCAAGAAGGCGGCCGCCCCGGCGGTCACCGTGCAGAACGCGGGCGGCACCGCCGTACTGGAGCGGCCCCAGGTCGTCACGCGGGCCGCGGCCGGTGCGCGGGACGTGCCGGACGGGCCCGGCGCGCACGGCGGTGACGAGCAGGGCGACCTGTACGGCCGGATCGCCATCTCCCTCACCGTGCTCGCCTTCCTCATCGCGTTCGGCGGTGTGCTCGCCCGCGCCCTGTCGGTGCAGCGGGCGCCGTGGGGCAACATGTACGAGTTCAACATCACCTTCTCCACCGTCGCCGTCGGCGTGTATCTCGCGCTGCTCGCGATGAAGAAGAACGTCCGCTGGATGGGCCTCTTCCTGGTGACCACGGTCCTCCTGGACCTCGGTCTCGCCGTCACCGTCCTGTACACGGCGAGCGACCAGCTGGTGCCCGCGCTCCACTCGTACTGGCTGTACATCCACGTCTCCACGGCGATCTTCTGCGGCGCGGTCTTCTACGTGGGCGCGGTCGGCACGATCCTGTACCTCTTCAAGGACTCGTACGAGAACAAGCTCGCGACCGGCGGCAGGCCCGGCCGGTTCGCGACCTCGGTGCTGGAGCGGCTGCCCGCCTCGGCGTCGCTCGACAAGTTCTCGTACCGCGTGAACGCCGCCGTCTTCCCGCTGTGGACGTTCACGATCATCGCCGGCGCGATCTGGGCGGGCGACGCGTGGGGCCGCTACTGGGGCTGGGACCCCAAGGAGACCTGGTCGTTCATCACCTGGGTCGCCTACGCCTGCTATCTGCACGCCCGTGCCACCGCCGGCTGGAAGGGCCGCAAGGCCGCGTACATCGCGCTCGCCGCCTTCGCCTGCTGGCTGTTCAACTACTACGGAGTGAACATCTTCGTCACCGGCAAGCACTCCTACGCCGGGGTCTAAGGTCTGACGACAGGTCCTAGGTCCTGTCGTCAGGTCCGGCCGAGGCGCAGGGCGCGGCCGGACAGGGCGTCCTCGGGCCAGTGCACGGAGGCCCGCAGCAGCGGCTCCACGTCCGTCGGCCGGAGCCTCGACAGATGCTCCAGCTCGGACCGCAGCCGCTCGGCGACGACCGGGTCCGGCAGCGCCAGCGGGTCGGTCACCTGCCAGACCCCGTACAGGAGTCGGCGTATCCGCAGGTGCAGGGCGGTGTCCGCGCCCTGTGGCGGGGGCGGGCCGGTGCCGACGCGGCCGAGCGCGACCCGGGTGCGGGCGTCGGACGCGGCGCCGCCGAAGCCGTCCGGGACGGGCACGGGGTGGTACGGCGCCGACGCGAGGAAGACCAGCGCCCGCAGCCACGCCTTCGTGTCGAGACGGGGGAAGGCGTCGCGCAGATACGTGACGGCCGGTTCGGCGGCGCCCAGGGCGAGTTCGTGGTGGAGCCGGTAGAGGACCCGCTGCTCCTTCGACCCCGGGCCGTGCCCTGAACCGTCCTTCGGACCGTCCACCGGGCCGTCCGGCGCGGCCGGGATGTCCGTGTAGTGGGCGACGAGCGTGCGGTGGGCGGCCTCCCAGGTGCCGTGGTCCGGATCCCTGCGGTGCAGGCCGAGCAGCAGCAGCGCCCGCAGGAACGGATCGCCGACGAACTGGCCGGGGACCGTGGGCAGACCCTCCTCGGCGAGCCGCGCCTCCAGCGCCAGCACCCCCACCGCGCCGAAGTCGCCGGGCAGCCGGGCCGCGGCCAGAGCGCACGCCGACTCCCGGTCGTGGGCCACGGCCAGCAGCGCCAGCTCGTCCCGGTGGCCGTCCGGCGTGAGCCGGTCGAGGAGTTCGCGGTAGGCGGGCCGTCCGTCCCGCGCCCCACGCTTCTCGTGAGCCCCGTACACCCCGTGTGCCCCGTAAGCCTCGTGCGCCTCCTGCGGTACGAGGTCCGCGGTGAGCAGTTCGCCGGGTGTCCCGGCGCCCCGGGGGAGGTTCTGCCGGGCGGACTCGGCGAACAGCGTCGTACCGAGCGGGCTGCCGCGCGTCAGCCGGTGGGCGGCGCCCGGCAGCCGGGACGGTACGGCGAGGCCCCGGCAGGCCGCCTCGACGACGCGCGGGGTGTCGTCGGGTGACAGCGGTGACAGCGGGACGAGCAGCGCCCGCGACGAGGCCGTGCCGCCGGGCTCCCAGCCGCTCGCACGAACCAGCTCGGACAGGGTGCTGCGGGTCGCGTTGCGCAGGGCCGGATGACCGTGGCCGCGCAGACCGGCGAAGAACACCACCCGGTCGGCGATGCCGTCGGCCCGGTCCCGCAGCACCGCTGCGATCAGCCCGATGCCCGGCGCGCTCTGCGCGTTGTCGATGAGGACCACCGGACGTCCGGGCCGGTTCCCGCGCGGCAGCGCACCGCCGTACGCGTCGTCGAGATCGGCCAGCAGGGCCCGTACGAGATGGCCCTCGGCGTGGGTGCGCGGGTCGCCGCCCGCCCTGAAGCGGCCGGACAGCAGAAGCAGTCCGAGCTTGGGGTTGCCGTCGGCGTTCGGGTGGTCGCGGTACCAGGCGGCGGCCTTCCGCAGTCGGCGGTGCGTGGGCGAGACCCCCTCGGAGAACGTCTCCAGAGCGGCCTCGACGACCGGCTCGACCACCGGACCCGTACCCGGCAGGGGGCCGGTGAGCGGGTCGGTGAGGCGGGCCGAGACCCGGCCGACCCAGCGGCTCGTGGGTGCGCCGACCCAGGACCCCGTGTCGTTCAGCAGCAGGATCCGTTCGGCCTCCCGGCGGATGCGGGGCACGTCCCGGTCGTTCCAGCCGCCCGCCGCCACGGCCAGCAGGCCCGCCGCGAGCCGCGGGAACGGGATCCGCCCCGCGTCGGCCACCGGCTCCGCGAGCTGCTCGGCGATCGTCACCAGCGCCTGTGCCACGGGCGACCAGACCTCGTGCGGCCGTCCCGCGGGAGGCCTCGCGAACCGGTCGGTCTCGCAGTCGATCAGCGCGAGGGGCGTGTGGCCCTCGTACGCGGCCCGCAGCTCCGCCAGCACCGCGCTCTTGCCGAGCCCGCGGGCCCCGGCGAACACCACGAAGGGGATGTCCTTCGGATGTTCGCAGGGACTGGGCCCGTGCTGGAACGGCCGCAGGCCGACGAGCCGTGGAGCGAGGCCGGGCGGCTCCGTGTCGAACAACGCCCCTCGGCCGTGCAGCCCTCTGCGCACCGCATCTCCCCCTGGGACCCCTCGGGTCCGGTTCTCGTAGAGGTGAGGTGTATCAACCGTGCGGCGGCCAGGGGGCGTTGCTTCGGAGTGGATCGATTGATGTCCGCGGGCTTACGCAAATGTCGGCGCCGTCGGCGGAGTCCGACCGGGCACGGTTCAGTTCACGGTGATCGAGTCGAGTTTCGACCGCAGGTACACATGGGAGTCGACGGGTTCGTACGCCACCCGGCCGACCGGGGCCGGAACCGACTCGACGCGGGTCCCCGGGGTGCACTCACCGAAGTAGACGAGGGACATCAGCTCCTCCGTGGGCTCGTCGGCGGGCGGCGGCAGTACACGATGGCGGCCGGAGCGCCAGCGGTCGCCGGTCCAACGGGCCATCAGATCACCGATGTTGATGGTGAACGCCGCTGGGTCGAAGGGCGCGTCCTCCCAGCCGCCGTCGTCCGTCCAGACCTGCAGCCCGCCCTTGCCGGCCTGCCGGTCGAGGATGGTGACCGTGCCGAAGTCGGTGTGCGGGCCGATACGGAACTGGCCCTCCTCGGGCTCGCCGACGACCTCCCTGCCCGGATACCAGTTGATGTTGAAGCCGTAGGTCGGGTGGTCCATGTGCCGGGTGAAGAAGTCGGGCTCCAGGCCCAGCGCCTCACCGAGCAGGGCGAGGAGATGGTTCTCCAGTTCGGCCATCCGTGCCAGGTACTCCTCGCACACGGCCCGGAGCCCGGGAGCCTCGGCCGGCCAGACGTTCGGCGCGCACCACTCCGCGTCGGTCTCCGGGTCGTCGAAGGGCTCGTGCGTCGCGAAGCTCAGCGACTCCTTCAGGTCGGGCGGGGTCGGGGTGCCCTCCGCGTAACCGTTGGCCTCGGCGCCCGGACCGAGCCAGCCCCGGCCGCCGACCTTCACCGCGTACGGCTCCTTGGCCTCGGCGGGCAGCACGAAGAAGGCGCGGGCCGCCTCGCGGACGCGTACCCGCAGGCCGGGGTCGACGCCGTGACCGGTCACCAGCAGGAATCCGGCGCTCCGGAGCGCGCTGTCGACGGTCCGGGCGATCCGGGTACGGGCCTCGGGGTCGCCGGAGAGCCACGGCCCGAGATCGACGGTCGGCACCCGGGGCCTGCCGCGGGCGGCGGTGTCACTCACCGATGTCCTCGTTCCACAGTGCGGGGTTCTTCGCGACGAAGTCGCGCATCAGGGTGACGCACTCGGCGTCGTCGAGGAGCACGATCTCCACGCCGTGCTCCGCCAGCCAGTCGTGTCCGCCGTGGAAGGTCCCGGCCTCCCCGACGACCACCCGGGAGATCCCGAACTGCCGGACAAGACCACTGCAGTACCAGCACGGCGAGAGGGTGGTCACCATCGTCGTACCGCGGTAGGAGCGCTGCCGTCCCGCGTCGCGGAAGGCGGCCGTCTCGGCGTGCGTGGACGGGTCGCCGTCCTGGACGCGACGGTTGTGGCCCCTGCCGAGCAGGGTGCCGTCCGCCGCGTACAGCGCGGCGCCGATCGGGATGCCGCCCTCGGCGAGACCGGCCCTGGCCTCCTCGACGGCAGCCACGAGCCAGGCGCGGGCCCGCGTCCTGTCGAGGCGCTCCACATGTTCCAAGCCGTCGCTCATGACATCCACTCTCCCCGATCGGCCCCCGGGTCACTCCTCACGCCGGCCCCCGTTCGCCCGCGGCCCGGTGGGGGCGGGCCGCGCAGTTCCCCGCGCCCCTCAAGGACGAAAAGACTGCGCAGTTCCCCGCGCCCCCAAAAAACCAAAGGCAAACGACTGCGCCGTTCCCCGCGCCCCTGAAGACAAAGGCAAAAGACTGCGCCGTTCCCCGCGCCTCTGGGTGGGACGGGGCGCAGCCCCTCCCCGAGGGGCGCGGGGAACTGCGCGCTCAGCCCCCACTCAGCCGCAGGTCGATCCAGAGGTCGTTCCCGCCCGGCAGGGTGTAGCGGTCGAACTCGACGTACCCGTGCGTCAGCGCGAACCGCAGGCCCGCGGCGTTGGCGGCCAGCACGACGGTCTCGACGGTCGTGGCACCCAGTTCGAGGGCCAGCGCCAAGGCCCGTTCGTGGAGCCGCCCGCCGACCCCCCGACGGCGGTGGCCGGGGAGCACGCGGGCGATCACGGTGGCCGTCGCCCCCTCACCCTCCGGCGGCCGGACCGTCGTGCAGCCCACCAGCACGTCGTCGAGGTACGCCACCTCCAGCCGGTACCGCCCGGCCCGGTCGCGGACCTCGGCCGGGGACAGCGCGGCCGGCGGGACGATCACGTTGTGGACGTGCCGCCAGTCCTCCAGCGAAACCTCGGAGACGGCGTCGACGCGCTCGATACGGAGATCGCTCATCACAGCAGGCAAGCGCGCGGGCAGACGACCCGTCAACCGGGTAAATACCGTTGTCCCTCCTCCGGGGGCCCGACGAGGATGAGGCCATGGCTGACTTCCAGGCTTACGACGGCACCCGGCTCGCCTACCGCGAGGAGGGCGTGGCGGGCGAGCGCGAGCCGTTGCTCTGTCTGCCGGGCGGGGCGATGCGGGCGTCGGCGTATCTCGGGGACCTGGGCGGGCTGTCGGCGCACCGACGGCTGGTGCTGCTCGATCTGCGGGGCACCGGCGACTCCCAGGTGCCGGCAGACCCGGCGACGTACCGCTGCGACCGGCAGGTCGACGACGTGGAGGCCCTGCGCGAACACCTCGGCCTCGACCGGATCGACCTGCTTGCGCACTCGGCGGGCGGCGACCTCGCGATCCTGTACGCGGCCCGGTGTCCCCGGCGCGTCCGCACGCTCACGCTCGTCGCCGCGCGGGCCCGAGCGCTCGGGGTGGACTTCACCGCGGAGCAGCGGCGGGAGGCGGCGGCCCTGCGCGGGGGCGAGCCGTGGTTCGAGGACGCCCACGCGGCGTATCTGAGGATCTGGGACGGGTCCGCCACCGACGCCGACTTCGACGCCGGAACCCCCTTCTTCTACGGGAGTTGGACCACCACCGCCCGGGCGCACGCGGCGGCCGAGGCGGCGCAGATCAACGACGCGGCGGCGGACGTGTACGCGTCCGAGGGAGCGTTCGCCGATCCCGCCGGGGTACGGGCCGCCGTCGCGGGGCTCGACGCGCGCGTCCTCGTCCTCGCGGGGGAACTGGACGGCGGCCCGCTGCCACGCGTCGCCGCCGGGGTCGCCGGCCTGTTCCCCCGCGGTGAGGCGGCGGTCCAGCCGGGCGCCGGACACTTCCCGTGGGTGGACGATCCGGCCCTCTTCGCGGGGACCGTGACCAAGTTCCTGTCCGGAGTTCCTGTCCGGACGGGCGAGTCTTCTGCCGATGCCGTCGGCTCAGGCGGTGGTTGTGGGTAGGTGTAGGCGTACTCCGTAGCCGCCGTTGGGTGTGGGGCCGGATTCGAAGGTGCCCGCGAGGTTTTCCGCTCGTTCGGCGAGGCCTATCAAGCCGACCCGGGAGCCGGGCAGTTCGAGTACGGGGCGGGTCGGTGGGGTGTTGACGACTGTGACGCCCAGTCCGTCGCCGCCGTGCCACAGGCATACCGTCGTGGTGGCGCCGGGTGCGTGTTTGCGTACGTTCGTCAGGGCCTCCTGCACGGTGCGGTAGACCGCGCGTTCGGCCGGTGCCCCGATGCCGGACGGCAGTTCGCCCGTCAGCGTCACCTCGATCCCGCTGGTGTCGAGCAGGTGCCGCAGATCGGCCAGGGTCGGCTGCGGCGCCGCCTCGGCCGTACGGCCGCCCGAGGCGCGTAACAGCGCGACCATGTGCCGCAGTTCGTCGAGGGTGGTCACGCTGAGCCCGCGGATCGCGCGGGCGGCCTCGCGCGTCTCGGCGTCCTTCGCGCCGACCTGGAGGGCCCCGGCCCGTACGGCGATGAGGCTCACCTGGTGGGAGACGACGTCGTGCATCTCCCGTGCCAGCTGGGCCCGTTCGCGGGCCACGACGCTCTGGGCGTGCAGCCGGCGCTCGTGCTCGCGTGCCTCCTCGACCTCGGCCAGCCGGTCGGCGGCATCACGGCTGGCCTGCACCAACTGGCCCAGGAAGACCGGCGCGGCGGCCGTGGCCAGCAGATAGACGAAGTCCACGAACGTCCAGAAGCGGTCGTCCTCGGCGTACTCCGACAGCGGCCACGGCAGCGCGGAGGCCAGCGCCGACGCGATGGCGCAGGCGACGAGCAGCCGCCGGTCCCGGCTGCGTTCGGCCAGGGTGTAGAGGGCGGCCAGGGGCACCACGACGACCGAAGAGAAGAGCGCGGCGGGCAGCGACAGCAGGAACACCGCCAGCGGGAAGCGCCGCCGCACGACGAGCGCCGCGCAGGCGGCGGCCGAGAGGGCGAGTTCCAGCGGCGTGTAGTGGTCGAGCTGGAGCCCGACGTCCACGGCCGCGAGGGCGGCGAGCAGCGCGTCGGCCGGTATGGCTCGCACGGATGCGGCTCTGGCGGACAGGGCCTTCACGGGGTGCCGGACCGGTGCCTCGTCGTCCCCTGCTGCCTGAACCCGGATCACGCGCGTTCCGCTCCTCCCCGCCCGGCCGCCCGGCCGCCCTGCCGCCCTGTCCCCGGGGCGCCCCCGGCCAGACCTGCCGAATGCCGGTCAAGCCTAGGGCGAGGCGGTACGCGGTGGGGCCGGTGTTTGCCGGTGCCGTACCCGTTCGAGGACTTTGCCTTCTCTTTGCAACCCGGTCCGCCGCTGCCTCGTCTCTCCGCTCGCCATCCGCAACGCAGCCGTCCGCCGTACCACCGTGCGGACGGACCGATGAGAGAGAGCACACATGCGCCGAACTGTCCTCAGCGCCCTGGCACTCGCGTGCACCGCCGTGCTGGCGAGCACGGTGCCCGCGTTCGCCGACGCGACGGCCCCGACCCCCGTCCCCGCCTCGGAGAAGCCGAGCACCGAACCGACCAAGGCCCCGGCCCCGGCCGAGAGCAAGCCCCCGACCACCGCGCCGAGCGCCGAACCGAGCGCCGCGCCGACCCAGGCGCCGTCCAAGGTGCCCTCGGACGCCGAGGTCTCCGTCGTACCGAGCGGAGCTCCCGACACCGGTGAGGTGTCGACCGGTTCGCAGTCCGGCGGCGAGCGCGGTCTGATCGGCGGGGGCGCCGCCGCGGCGGTCGCGCTGGGCGGCGCGGGGATCTACGTCGTACGCCGCCGACGGGCGACCGGGGCGTGACCCTGCCGTCCAGGCGCGCCTTCGTCACCGCGGCGATGGCCACCCTGCTCGTGGGCTGCGGCGGGGGAGGGGGCGGCGTGCGCGACGGGGCCGTCACCGACCTCGGCCGCGAGAGTTCGTCACCGCCCCCGAAGTCCGCCGGGAAGAACGTGCGCGCCCTCGCGCGCTCGGTGCCCGTCGCGCTGCGCATCCCGGCCATCGAGGTCGACACGCCGGTCATGAAGCTGGGGCTGGCCCCTGACGGCAGCGTGGAGGTCCCTCCGATCGAGGCCGGCGACCGTGCGGGCTGGTACCGCCACTCGCCGACGCCCGGCGAGAAGGGCCCGTCGGTGATCCTCGGCCATGTCACGGTCGGCAAGTACGGGGACGGCGTCTTCCTCGGTCTCAAGCGGCTGCGGCGGGGCGACCTGATCGAGGCGCGGCTGGAGAACGGCACGGCGGCGGAGTTCACCGTCAGCGCCGTACGGACGGTCGCGCAGGCGGAGTTCCCGACGGAGGACGTGTACGGGGACGTGGGCCGGCCGGAGCTGCGGCTCATCACGTGCGGCGGGCCGCGCAGCGGTGACGGCTACCGCGACAGCGTGATCGTCTTCGCGGAGCTGAGTTCGAGCGGCCCCGGGAGCTCCTGACCCGGCGCGCCGCACGCCGTGGATCCCGGGCCGTCGGAACCGTACGCCGACGGTCCGGGATCCTTCCGGGGGAGCCCCACGAGCCCCCACCATGAGCGTCACGACCTGGAGAGCGTTGAAACGGTCCCGCGAGGAGGCAGCGTCCGAGCTGTTCGCCGCCCTCTACCCGCGTCTGGCCGGCTGGTGCCGCCGGCTGGTCGACGACGACGAGACGGCCCACGAGATCGCCTCGGAAGCGTTCACCCGGCTGTGGGCCCGCTGGACCTCCGTCGCCGAACCCCGCGGCTTCCTCTACGTGACCGCGGCGAACATCGTCCGGGACCACTGGCGCAAACTGGAGCGCGAACGCCGGGCGGTGCGCCGTGCGACGGCCGAGGCCGCCGTCCGCCCGGAGACCGAACAGGCCGATCCGTCGGTGCGCCTGCTCGTGCAGTCCCTGCCGGAACGGCTGCGCGTCCCGATCCTGCTGCACTACTACGCTGACATGCCGATCCGGGAGGTGTCCGTGCTGACCGGGCGCAAGGAAGGAACCGTCAAGGCCGATCTCCACGCGGCCCGCGAACTGCTCCGCGCCCATCTGAGGAGAAGCGTTGATCACACACTCTGACGACGGCCCGGACTTCGAACCCGACGACCCCCTCGCCGTCATCCTGCGGCCCGCGTCCGACTACCTCGGCCCGCCCCCCGGCCGGTACGAGGCGATCCGCCGCGGCGCGGCCCGCCGCCGGCTGCTCCGCGCGGCGGCCGGGGCCGGACTGCTGTGCGCGGTGACGGCTCTCGTCGCGCTGCCGGTCCGGCTGGCGGCGCCCGACCGGCCCGTGTCCCCGACGGTCCCCCTCGCTCCGCCGTCCACGAGCGGCCTTCCGGCCTCGCCCACCCCGTCGCCGTCGACCGGGCCCACCGAGTCCGACGCGGGCCGGCCCACCCAGGCGCCCGAGGTCTCCAAGAAGCCCCCGGCCGCGAGCCCCGACGCGTCGACAGGGCCCTCCGCGGCGGCCCCCAGCAAGCCGCCTGCGGACTCGGTGGCACCCAGCGCGGCGCCGACCGAGAAGCCGTCGACGATCCCGACTCCGTCCGCGAAGTCACCCTTCAACTCCCCGTCGGAGGAACCGTGATGACGAGGTGTCAGGCGGTGGGCCGTATGCCTGGGGTGGGGCTGCCCCCACCCCGGGTCTGGTAGGTCGCTTCATGGCGGCGGCGGGCGGACGGCGGCAAAGTTGAAGTCGGAAAGTCCAAGGGGAGGTCCGGTCCGAACTCGAACCAAGAACCTTCGCCGAGGACTTCAGCCGAGGACTTCAACCGAAGACTTCAGCCGAGAACGTCGACCGAGGACATCAACCAGCAGCCGCTCCGCCGCCCGGAAGGAACCGCCATGAACATCTCCACGACCTCCGGCCCGATCACCGACCGGACCGCGGGCGGGACCGCCGTCCTCGCGACCCCCGAGAGCGAGCTCGCCCCGCTGCTCGCCGCCTGGGACGAAGCGCACTCCGGTGCCTGCGACGATCACGATCCGGAATGGCGGCACCTGCTGGACGAGATGGCCCACCCACGTACCACGCAGGCGTTCTACCGGCTGGCCGCGTCCGCCGGGAGCTGATCCCGGCGCCGCCCGGCGCCGGCCACCGGTCAGGACTTCGCTCAGAACTTCGGTCAGGACTTCGGCGGAGCGGCGTCCTCGGGCCCCTCGCCGCCGGTGTCGTCCTTGCCGCCGCCCGTTCCGCCGGGCTCGCCCTTGTCCTTACCGCCGTCCCTGCCGCTGTCCTTGCCGTCGTCCTTGTTCTCGTCCCTGAGGGACTTGAGGAAGTCGGGGTTGTCGTCGGGCGCGACCCAGCCGCCCCGGCGGGACGAGGCGGCGTCGCGCGGGGTGCGGACCCGGCCGACGATCAGCCACGAGATCGAGCCGACGAGCGGGAACAGCAGCACGAGAATCGCCCAGAGGGGCTTCGGGATGTAGCGGACGTCCTTCTCATCGGTCGTGATGCAGTCGATGAAGGCGTAGATGCTGAGTGCCAGCGGCACCAGGATCATCAGCACCCGAAGCATGCGGTGGTTCCCCCTGCTGTGGAGACGCGTACGGAGACGGGTCAAGAAGAACCCATGACCGTCGGGGCCGGTCGAGCGGCCCCCCTTACGGAGCCAGCGTAGCGAGTAGCCGATACTGGGACGCATGGCTTACGACGATCTTCGCTCGCTGCTCCGGGCGCTGGAGCGCGAGGGCGACCTCCAGCGCATCAAGGCCGAGGTGGACCCGTACCTGGAGGTCGGGGAGATCGTCGACCGCGTCCAGAAGGCGGGTGGCCCCGCGCTGCTCTTCGAGAACGTGCGCGGATCGGCGATGCCGCTCGCGATGAACGTCTTCGGGACGGACCGCCGCCTGCTCAAGGCGCTCGGCCTGAAGTCGTACGCCGAGATCAGCGAGAAGATCGGCGGGCTGCTGAAACCCGAGCTGCCGCAGGGCTTCATGGGGGTGCGCGAGGCCTTCGGGAAGCTCGGCGCCATGACGCACGTACCGCCGAAGAAGGTGAAGTCGGACAACGCCCCCGTTCAGGAGGTCGTGCTCACCGGCGACGACGTCGACCTGGACGCCCTGCCCGCGCTCTTCACCTGGCCGCAGGACGGCGGGTCCTTCTTCAACCTCGGGCTCACCCACACCAAGGACCCCGAGTCCGGCATCCGCAACCTCGGCCTCTACCGCCTCCAGCGCCACGACAAGCGCACCATCGGCATGCACTGGCAGATCCACAAGGACAGCCGCAACCACTACGCGGTGGCCGCGCGCCGCGGCGAGCGGCTGCCGGTCGCGATCGCCTTCGGCTGCCCGCCCGCCGTGACGTACGCCTCCACCGCGCCGCTGCCCGGCGACATCGACGAGTACCTCTTCGCCGGGTTCCTCCAGGGCAAGCGGATCGAGATGGTCGACTGCAAGACGGTGCCGCTCCAGGTGCCCGCGCAGGCCGAGGTCGTCATCGAGGGCTGGCTGGAGCCGGGCGAGATGCTCCCCGAGGGCCCCTTCGGCGACCACACCGGCTTCTACACGCCGCAGGAACCCTTCCCGGCGCTGACCATCGACTGCGTCACCATGCGCAAGCGCCCGCTGATCCAGTCGATCGTGGTGGGCCGGCCGCCGACGGAGGACGGCCCGCTGGGCCGCGCGACGGAGAGGTTCTTCCTCCCCCTCCTCAAGATCATCGTGCCGGACATCGTGGACTACCACCTGCCCGAGGCGGGCGGCTTCCACAACTGCGCGATCGTCGCGATCGACAAGAAGTACCCGAAGCACGCCCAGAAGGTGATGCACGCCGTCTGGGGCGCCCACATGATGTCCCTGACCAAGCTGATCGTGATCGTCGACTCCGACTGCGACGTCCACGACCTGCACGAGGTGGCGTGGCGGGCGCTGGGCAACACGGACTACTCCCGTGACCTCACCGTGGTCGAGGGCCCGGTCGACCACCTCGACCACGCCTCGTACCAGCAGTTCTGGGGCGGCAAGGCGGGCATCGACGCCACGCGGAAGTGGCCCGAGGAGGGCTACACGCGCGACGGCGGCTGGCCCGAGATGGTCCTCTCGGACCCGGATACGGCGGCGAAGGTCGACCGCCGCTGGAAGGAGTACGGACTCTCGTGAGCAGCGCATCAGCGGCGATCCCGCAGCCCGGACGCACCAAGGCGTTCCTGCGGCTCGTCATGATCGAGCACTCCGTCTTCGCGCTGCCGTTCGCGTACATCGCGGCGCTGACGGCGATGTTCCTGACGGACGGCAACATCCAGTGGGGCCGGCTGCTCCTCGTCACCGTCGCGATGGTCGGGCTGCGGACCTTCGCGATGGCCGTGAACCGGATCATCGACCGGGAGATCGACGCCCGCAATCCCCGTACGGCCCACCGTGAGCTGGTCACCGGCGCGATGTCGGTGAAGCACGCCTGGACGGGTGCGCTGGTGGCCCTGGTGTTCTTCCTGGGCGCGGCGGCCCTCCTGAACCCCCTCTGCCTGGCGCTGGCGCCCATCGCGGTGATCCCGATGGTGGTCTACCCGTACGGCAAGCGGTTCACGAACTTCCCGCAGGCCATCCTCGGCCTCGCCCAGGCGATGGGCCCGATCGGCGGCTGGCTGGCGATCACCGGCGAGTGGTCGTGGGACGCCGTGATCCTGGGCCTGGCGGTCGGCATCTGGATCGGCGGCTTCGACCTGATCTACGCCTGCCAGGACGTACGGACGGACCGCGAGGTCGGCGTGAAGTCGGTACCGGCGCGCTTCGGCGTCCCGGCCGCGATCTGGGGCGCGCGCGGCTGCCACGCGGTGACGACCGGCCTCCTGGTCTGGTACGCGCTGGCCACCGACGCGGAGGCCTTCTTCTGGCTGGGCCTGCTGATCGTGGCGGGCGCGTTCCTTTACGAGCACACCCTCGTCCGCCCGACGGACCTGTCCCGCCTGAACCGGGCGTTCTTCCAGGTCAACGGTTTCATCGGCATCGCGCTGTTCGCCTGCGCACTGCTGGACCTGCTGGTGCGGGGACTCACGGTCTGACGGACGGCACGCTTCGACCCGGCCCGCGTCGGCCCGGCCGGCGCGGGCTTTCCCGACGGGGGCGGGGGCGTCGGCGCACCGCCCGGCCGCCCGTTGACCCGAAGGCGTGCCACCGGTCCTGAGTCAGTGGCGTCGCGCCGGTAGGCTCAAGGTGTGAACGCAGGAGAAACAGAGCGTCGGCCTTGGATCGTGGGGGTCTCCGGCGCGTCCGGAACGCCGTATGCCGCTGCCGTGCTGCGTGCTCTCCTCGCGGCCGGTGAGAGCGTCGACCTCGTCGTCTCACGGGCCTCGCGGCTCACCCTGCTCGACGAGACCGGGATCAGCTTCCGGGACGCCCACTGGCAGGACGACCTGCGGGAGTGGCTCGGCCGGGGGGCCGACGGCAAGCCCGGCACGTTCGCGGTGGACGTCGACCCCGTACGGCACTGGAGCGCGGGGGACCTGGCGGCGGGGCCGTCCTCCGGCTCGTACCCCTCCAAGGGCATGCTCATCGTGCCCGCCTCCACCGCCTGTGTCGCCGGAGTCGCGCTCGGCCTCTCGAAGGATCTGCTCCAGCGCGCCGCGAGCGTCGTCCTCAAGGAGAGGCGGAAGCTGGTCGTCGCCGTCAGGGAGACCCCGCTGAACGGGCAGACCCTGCGGCACCTGGTGACCCTCGACGACGCGGGCGCGACCGTACTGCCGGCCTCCCCGGCGTTCTACGCGGGGGCCACGCACATCCAGGACCTGGTGGACTTCGTCGCCGGGCGCGTGCTGGACGCGGCGGGCGTCGGGCACACGCTCTACCGCCGCTGGGAGGGCGAACTCGGCGGCGGCTCCCGCACCACCTGAGCACGGCACCACCCGAGCACAGAGCAACGCGGCAGTACTCACCCATCACTTCAGGAACTTTCAGCGGAAGGCTATCGATCGCATGGACGCGGTGGACAGGCAGCTCATCCAGGCTCTCAGGGAGAACGGCCGGGCCTCCTACGCGGAGCTGGGACGCCTCGTCGGACTGTCGGGGCCCAGCGTCACCGACCGCATCAACCGCCTGGAGGCGGCCGGTGTCATCACCGGCTACCGCGCGACGGTCGACTCGGCCTCGCTCGGACTCGGCGTCATCGCCCTCATCGGCATCTCCCTCTCCGACGCCGCCGACCACGAGGACGTGGCACGCCGGATGAAGGACCTCGGCGAGATCGAGGACTGCTGGTTCATCGCCGGCGACGACTCCTACATGCTCAAGGTGCGGGCGTCGGACGTGGACGGCCTGGAGCGGACCATCCGCCGGCTGTCCGGGACCAAGGGCGTCTCCAGGACCCGTACCACCATCGTGCTCTCCACCAAGTGGGAGAACAGGGTGGGCGAGCTGCCCGAGGAGGAGCAGTAGGGGCGCGGGAGTACGGTTGAGCGGTTGACACGAATAGGCGCAGGTCACAGGGAGAGGTACACGCATGGACGTCGGGCTCAAGCGCGAGCTGGAGGACAAGGTCCGGGCCGGTGAGCGGCTGACCCGCGAGGACGGCATCGCGCTCTACGAGTCGGACGACCTGGCCTGGCTGGGCGGGCTCGCCCACGAGGTGCGCACCCGCAAGAACGGTGACGTCGTCCACTTCAACGTCAACCGCCACCTCAACATGACGAACGTGTGCACCGCGTCGTGCGCCTACTGCTCGTTCCAGCGCAAGCCGGGCGAGAAGGACGCGTACACGATGCGCATCGAGGAGGCGGTGAAGCTCGCCAAGGCGATGGAGGGCGAGAACCTCACCGAGCTGCACATCGTCAACGGGCTCCACCCGAACCTGCCGTGGCGCTACTACCCGCGCTCGCTCAGCGAGCTGAAGAAGGCCCTCCCGAATGTCTCCCTGAAGGCCTTCACCGCCACCGAGATCCACCACTTCGAGACGATCTCCGGGCTCAGCGCCTCCGAGATCCTCGACGAGCTGATCGACGCGGGCCTCGAATCCCTCACCGGCGGCGGCGCGGAGATCTTCGACTGGGAGGTCCGGCAGCACATCGTCGACCACCGCACCCACTGGGAGGACTGGTCGCGCATCCACCGCCTCGCGCACGAGAAGGGTCTCAAGACCCCGTGCACGATGCTGTACGGGCACATCGAGGAGCCCCGCCACCGGGTCGACCACGTCCTGCGCCTGCGTGAACTGCAGGACGAGACCGGCGGCTTCCAGGTCTTCATCCCGCTGCGCTACCAGCACGACTTCGTCGACATGAAGGACGGGAAGGTACGCAACCGGCTGCAGGCCCGTACGCAGATGGCGACCGGCGCGGAGGCCCTGAAGACCTTCGCGGTCTCCCGGCTGCTCTTCGACAACGTGCCGCACGTCAAGGTCTTCTGGGTCATGCACGGCGTCCAGACCGCGCAGCTCGCGCTGCAGCACGGCGCGGACGACATGGACGGGTCGGTCGTCGAGTACAAGATCACGCACGACGCGGACAACTACGGCACGCCGAACAAGCTGACGCGGGAGGATCTGCTCGATCTGATCCGCGACGCCGGGTTCCGGCCGGTGGAGCGGAACACTCGGTACGAGATCATCCGCGAGTACGAAGGCGCGGACGCGGGGCGGCGGGAGACTCCGCAGCCCATGCGGCTTTGAGCTGTTGTTGACCCTGGGGGCTGCCGCCCCCAGGCCCCTGCCCAGCCCTCGCTCCCGCGGTCTTCTGCGGGTGCGTGGGGGCTGGGCGCGCCGTTCCCCGCGCCCCTCAGGGGCGAAAAGATTGCGCCGTTCCCCGCGCCCCTGAAAGCGACAGGATTGCGCCGTTCCCCGCGCCCCTTTGGGGGCCGCCCCTGCCTGGGGTCGGGTCAGGTGGTGCGGACTCTGATGATTCCCTCCACGCCCTGCATGAAGGTTTCCGAGATCAGGTTCGGGTCGAAGAGGCAGCCTGCCGCCATCGCGCCGTCCCGGAGCATGACGAGATGCCGGGCGCCCGCCTCCGCGGGTTCGTCGCCGGTCTCGGCCAGCAGGTCCGTCACCGTGTTCAGGAACCACTGCCGATGAGCCAGTACGGCCTGGTGGATCGGCTGGGTCGCGTCGGGATACTCGGCCGCCGCGTTGAGGAAGGCGCAGCCGCGGAACCCGGGGGACCGGATGCCGTCCGTGATGGACCTGCCCACGGCCAGGACCCGTTCGACCGGTGACTCGCTGCTCGCCCGGGCCGCGTCGACCTGGGCCCGGATGCCCCGGTCCGCCAGGTCGAGATACGCGAGGACGAGTTCCTCCTTGCCCGCGAAGTGCCGGTACAGCGTGGCCCGGGTCACCTTGGCCTCCGAGGTGATCCGGTCGATGCCGACCGAGTGGATGCCTTCCGCGTAGAAGATCCTGGTCGCCGTGTTCAGCAGCCGCGTACGCGCCTCGGATGTGCCGGCGCCGGCGCCACCGCCCTCTGGGTTCCTGCTCATGCCTTCAGCGTACCAAGACGGCGGGGTAGAACGTTCGGTCTTGACAGCGGTGCCCGGTTGCCCTTTAGCTGTGATGGGACCGAACGTTCTCCCTCATGTTCGTGTCGCGCTCGCCATCGCCCTCGTCATCGACATCGCTGAAAGGCACTCCCATGGACACCTCCGTGAACTCCCCCGTGGACCCCTTCGTCGCGACCGCCCCCATCGGCGTCCCCGCGGCCCTGCGCAAGCTGTACTTCGTGCGCTTCGCCTTCGCCGCGGTCTGGGCCGCCCTGCTGTTCACGACCGCCGACACGCTGGGCCCGGTGAGCGTGACGCTGCTGGTGCTGTACCCCCTGTTCGACGTGGCGGCGGCGGTCGTCGACCTCCGGGCCGCCCGGGCCGACGGCGGCAAGGCCCCGGCACTGCTCGTGAACATCGCGATCAGCTCGCTGACGGTGATCGGGCTCGCCGTCGCCGCCACGTCCGGCATCCCGGCTGTCCTGCGGGTCTGGGGAGCCTGGGCCGTCCTCTCGGGAATCGTCCAGCTGGTCGCGGGCGCCCTGCGCCGGAAGCTGGGCGGTCAGTGGCCGATGATCATCAGCGGTGCCATCTCCACCCTCGCCGGCTCGTCCTTCGTCGCTTCGGCCGCCGGTGACGACGCCTCGCTGTCGAACCTCGCCGGTTACGCCTTCCTCGGCGGCGTCTTCTTCCTCGCCTCCGCGCTGCGCCTGGGCCGCGCCCGCGACGGAGTGTGACCTCGTCCGTCCGCATCGGCCGTGAGGGGTGCGGCGGGTTCGTGGGGCTCGCGAGGGCTGTGCGGCACGAGCCACTTGAGTCACAGGCCGGGTAATAAGTAATCTGCCCGCATGGCCCTTACGTTCGAGCTCGACCCCTCTGTCGGCACCGCCCTGCGGGACGGCATCACCGACCTGTGGGCCGACGTGTCCAACGCGGGCGGCTCCGTCGGCTTCGTACCCCCGGTCTCGCGCGAGACCGTACGGCCGGAGCTCGTGAAGCACTTCGTCGCGATGGCCGAGGGCCGCACCCGGCTCCTGGTCGGCCGCGACGAGGACGGAACCGTCGCCGCGACCGCCTTCCTCACCCACAACACCCACCGCCTGATGAAGCACTGGCTGTGGCTGTACACGGTGATGGTGCACCCCAGGCACCAGGGCAGGGGCTACGGCCGCGACCTGCTCACGGCCGCCGCCGACGCCGCCCGCGGTCTCGACGGCATAGAGGCGATACGGCTCACCTGCCGGGGCGGCGAGGGCCTGGAGCGGTTCTACGGGTCCTGCGGCTACAAGGAGGTCGGCCGCGTACCGGACGCGATCAGGGTGTCGCCGGGCGACGACCGGGACGACATCACGATGCTGCTGTCCCTGGGCCGCGTCGACTGAGACCGGCGGGCCGCACACCCCCCGGCACCCCCCTACAAGATCGCGGCCCGCGCGTGCTTCACTGGACGGTGCCCTTTGGGAACGTTCGGAACGGGAAGAGTGGATTGAGATGCTCCGCTACACACTGATGCGCCTCGGGATCTTCGTGGGCTGCCTCGTGGTCGTCTGGGGCCTCGTCTACTCCGGCGTCGCTCCGCGCGGCCTCGGCGACTCGAACGGCATGTGGGTCGTCATGCTCGCCCTGGTCGTCTCGGCGCCCATCAGCTTCGTGGTCCTCCGCAAGGAGCGCGACCGCGCCTCGGTGCAGGTCGTCGCGCGCGTCGACCGCATGAAGTCCAACCTGGAGGCGAACCGCAACCAGGAGGACGAGGCGGCGGACGCCGCATCGGTCAAGACGTCCGGCACGACGCCCGGAGAGGTGCCGAGCGAGGTGTCCGGCGACGTGTCCGGCGCCCGGAGCCGCACGGCCTGAAAGCGGCGGGGGCCGCACCCCGGCCCCGGTACGACCGCAGGTGACCGCACCTCGCCCCGGCGCAACCGTCGGCAGAACATACTCTTTCCTGTATGGGTGCAGTGAAGAGCAAGCGGATGCCCCGTGCCGTGCGCGAACAGCAGATGCTGGACGCCGCCGTACGGACCTTCGGACAGCGGGGCTACCGGGCCGCCTCGATGGACGAGATCGCCGATCTGGCAGGCGTGTCCAAGCCGTTGGTCTACCTGTACCTGAACAGCAAGGAAGACCTCTTCACCGCGTGCATCCGGCGTGAGGCCGCCGCCCTGACCGCGGCCGTGCGCGCCGGAGTCCGCCCCGACCTGCCCGCCGACCGCCAACTCTGGGAAGGCCTGCGGGCGTTCTTCACGCACACCGCGCAGAACCCGGACGGCTGGGCGGTGCTGCACCGTCAGGCGCGTACGCACGGGGAGCCCTTCGCCGCCGAGATCACCTCGATGCGCGAGGAGATCGTGGCGTTCGTCACCCAGCTGATCGTGGTCGCCGCGCGGGAGGCCCACCGGAACCCCTCACTGCCCGAACGCGAGGTCGCGGGCCTCGCGGAAGCCCTCGTCGGCGCCGCCGAGTCCCTCGCCGCCTGGGCCAACGCCACCCCCGGGGTCTCCGCCCGGCAGGCCGCCGCGACCCTGATGAACTTCGCGTGGGCGGGCCTCGGCGACCTGATGGAGGGGCAGCCGTGGGCGGAGGCCCCGGGCCGCGACCCTGAATAAGGGGGTGCGCCGGTGGCGCCGCCCGGACCAGGTGGGTGTCAGGTGAGCGGGAGCACTTCCCCCGTCAGATGCAGCCGGCCGCCGTCGGCTCCGCGCAACTCGAAACGGCTGCTCCTCGCCCCGTACGACACCGCCCCCGGCAGCAGCACCGGTGACTTGAACTCCGCCCGGACGCGGGCCGCTTGGGGTGTCCCGCGCTCGGCGAGGCAGCGCGCCACGGTCCACATGCCGTGCGCGACGGTCCGGGGGAAGCCGAACATGCGGGCCGTGAGGGGGTGCAGATGGATCGGATTGCGGTCCCCGGACGCGGACCCGTACCGCCGCCCGACGTCCTCCGCGAGATGCCACTCGGCGAGCACGGGGAGCGGCTCGCGCTCCGCCGCGGCCCGCTCGGCAGCGCGTCCGTTTTCCGCGGGCTGCGCGACGGCGTGCCGGGCCAGATAGGTGCTGCGTGACTCCCAGACGAGTTCGCCGGCCGTCCGGACCTCGGTCACGACGACGGCCTCGGTGCCGCGCCTGTGGGGCACCAAGTCGTCGACGCACACGGTGAGTTCGTACTCGCCGGTGGCCGTGAGCGCCCTGTGCTGCGTGATCCCGATGGACGTGTGCACCAGCCCGAGCAGCGGCAGCGGGAACGTCCGCGCGCTCATCAGCCGCATGGCCGCGGGGAAGCCGAGCACATGCGGGTAGGTCGGGGGCAGCTCGTCCGCCCCCACCCCGAATCCGCAGGCCCGCTCGTACGCGGCGAGTCTGCCCAGGTCGACCCGGACCCCGGGCAGTACCAGCCGGGTACGGGGTGCGGTGACCCCGGTCCGGGGCCGCTTGAACGGGGAGAGCACCGCTCCCCGGGCCAGCAGGGGCCACAGCGCCGGCGACCGCCCGAGGGTACGCGTCCGGGTCCCACTGTTCCCGACATCCACCAGGTCACCCATCTCCAACTCTCCTCCTTCACAACGGGGTTGTGCTTGCCGACCGCTGTCGGGTGCGGGCCCGGTGGGGGCCGGCCGCGCAGTTCCCCGCGCCCCCAAAAGACAAGGGCTGCGCCCTTGAGGGGCACGGGGAACGGCGCGACCGGCCACAGCGGACCCGCACCTGGCAACGGCCTGTCTTTCAGGGGCGCGGGGAACGGCGCGATCAGCCCCCACGCACCCGCACCCGACAACGGCGCTTTCAAGGGGCGCGGGGAACGGCGCGACCGGCCACAGCGGACCCGCACCTGGCAACGGCCTGCCTTTCAGGGGCGCGGGGAACGGCGCGATCAGCCCCCACGCACCCGCACCCGACAACGGCGCATTCAAGGGGCGCGGGGAACTGCGCGACCAGCCCCCACCGGGCCCGCACCATGAAACGAACCCCTCACGCCCCCAACAGGCTCTGCCCGCACACCCGCACCACCTGTCCATTGACCGCCCCGGACCCCGGACTCGCGAGCCACGCCGTCGTCTCGGCGACATCCACCGGCAGCCCGCCCTGGGAGAGGGAGTTCATCCGCCGCCCCGCCTCGCGGATGAACAACGGCACCGCGGCCGTCATCCGCGTCTCGATGAAGCCGGGCGCGACGGCGTTCACGGTCACGCCGTACTCCGACAGCGCCCGCGGCCCGAGGGCCCGTACGAGCCCCACGATCCCCGCCTTGGACGCGGCGTAGTTCGTCTGGCCGACGTTGCCCGCGATCCCGGCGATGGACGCGGTCGCCACGACCCGCCCGCCGGGCCGGAGCGTGCCGCCGGTCAGCAGCGCGTCGGTCGTGCGCAGCACACTCGCGAGGTTGACGTCGAGCACCGAACTCCACCGTTCCGCGGGCATGTTGACCAGCCGCCGGTCCCGCGTGATCCCCGCGTTGTGGACGAGGACGTCCAGCCCTTCGGGCAGCGCGTCGGCGATGCGCGCCCCCGCGTCGTCCGCCGTGATGTCCAGCGCGAGGGCGACCCCGCCGAGCCGTCCGGCGACCGCGGCCAGGTCGGCTTCGGCGGCGGGCACGTCCAGGCACACCACCCGCGCCCCGTCCCGCGCGAGCGTCGCGGCGACGGCCTCGCCGATCCCGCGCGCGGCCCCGGTGACCAGCGCGGTCCGCCCGGCGAGCGGCTTGCCCCAGTCGGCGGGCGCGACCGCCTCGCCGTCACCGTCGCCGACCTCGACCACCTGCCCGCTGACGTACGCGGACCGGGGCGAGAGCAGGAAGCGGAACGTCGACTCGGCGGCGCGCGCGTCCGTGAGCCGTACGAGATTTACGGTCGTGCCCCGCCCGATCTCCTTGCCGAGGGACCGTACGAACCCTTCGAGGGCCTGCTGCACGGCGGCCTGGTGGTGGTCGGCGGGGTCCGGGGGAGAGCCGAGCACCACGATCCGCCCGCTCCCGGCGACGGACCGGACGACGGGGTGGAGCGCCGCGTGGACCTCGGTGAGGGTGTCGACGTCACGGACGCCGGTGGCGTCGAGGACGACGGCGACCGGGTTCTCCGTGCCCAGGTCCAGTGCCGAGCCGGCCGGTACGAGGTCCAGGTCCAGCCCCGCGAGGGCGAGGACGGGTGCCAGGTCGAGGTCGGACTTGCCCGCCGTGAGATGCAGCAACCGGCCTTGCAGGGAGGGCCGTTCGGCGCTCCACCGCCGGAGCCGCGCCGGCTGGGGCAGGCCGAGCCGCCGGGTCAGGAAGCGGCCGGGCGCGGTGCCGGTGAGGCTCAGATAGCGGTCGGCCATGGTTCAGCTCCCAGCTGGGTCGGATGCGCTCGGGCGCAGGCTCGCGCGGGCACCCACCCCATGCTTACTCTGGAGTAAGGTTACCGGAGGTAATGCTACGTCACCGTGAGGGAGCAGGTCGAGATGAGCCCCGTCGAACCCAGTCGCGCACCCCGGCCGCTCCGCGTCGTCGGACCCGTTCCCGCCGTCGGATCCGCCCCCGCGGCCGAACGCGTACCCGCCGCCGGACCCCTCCGTATGCCGGAGCCGCGCCGCGTCGCGGTCGTCGGCGGTACGCGCATCCCCTTCGCCCGCTCCGACGGCCCGTACGCCACCGCCTCGAACCAGGAGATGCTGGCCGCGGCCCTCGACGGCCTCGTGGACCGTTTCGGGCTCGAAGAGCCGGGCGCGGTGGGGGAGTTGGTGGCGGGTGCCGTCCTCAAGCACAGCCGTGACTTCAACCTCGCGCGCGAGACCGTGCTCGGTTCACGGCTCGACGCCCGCACCCCCGCGTACGACCTCCAGCAGGCCTGCGGCACCGGCCTCCAGGCCGTCGTCGCGGCGGCCAACAAGATCATGCTCGGGCAGACCGAGTCCGCCGTCGCGGGCGGCGCGGACACGGCCAGCGACGCCCCGCTCGGCGTCAACGACCAGCTGCGGCGCATCCTGCTCGAGGTCCGGCGCGCGAAGTCGGCGGGCGCCCGGCTGAAGGCGCTCGCCCGCGTCCGCCCAGGCCACCTCGTCCCGGAGATCCCGCGCAACGCGGAGCCGCGTACCGGACTGTCGATGGGTGAGCACGCGGCGGTCACCGCCCGGACGTGGGCCGTCACCCGCGAGGCGCAGGACGAACTGGCGGCGGCCAGCCACCAGCGGCTCGCCGCCGCCTACGAACGCGGCTTCTTCGACGACCTGGTCGTGCCCTTCCGGGGGCTGGCCCGGGACCAGAACCTCCGCCCCGGCTCGACGGTGGGCAAACTGGCCACGCTGAAGCCCGTGTTCGGCGTCCGGGGACCCAACCCCACGATGACGGCCGGGAATTCGACGCCCCTGACCGACGGCGCGGCCACCGTGCTCCTCGCGAGCGACGCGTGGGCGGCGGGGCGCGGCCTGACGCCCCTCGCGTACCTGACCGCGTACGAGACGGCGGCCGTCGACTTCGTGGCGGGCGACGTGGCCGGCGGGGAGGACGGGTTGCTCATGGCACCCGCCCACGCGGTCCCGCGCATGCTGGAACGGGCCGGACTCGGCCTCGACGACTTCGACTTCGTCGAGGTGCACGAGGCGTTCGCGTCCCAGGTGCTCGCCACCCTGGCGGCCTGGGAGAAGCAGGGGCTCGGCCAGGTCGACCGGGCCCGCCTCAACGTGGCGGGCTCGTCCCTGGCGACCGGCCACCCCTTCGCGGCCACCGGGGCGCGGATCGTGGCGACCCTGGCGAAGCTGCTCGCGGAGCGGGAGGGTCCCGGCCGCGGCCTGATCTCGATCTGCGCGGCGGGCGGCCAGGGCGTGACGGCGATCCTCGAACGCCCGTGACCCGGCCGGGCGCGCGACCCTCCGCGCGATTCCCCGTGCGCCCCGCCCCTGCGCGACGTCCATCCATGCCCACACCTTCGGCAAAAGATGAACAGCCGTCCGAACACGCACCAACCTCTCACTCTTGTGCACACAAGCCCCCCAGTTTCCCGGGTGAACCTGCCCCCTCACGGGTCCGTAATGGGAGAAGTACGAGAGCAAGGAGCCGCCCGTGTCCCGCGATCCCTCTTCCCGCGCCCAGCCCGCCCTGCCGGAACCCGAGGTCAGGCGGCTGGACGGTGTCGTACGAGAGGTCTCGGTCCCCCCGCTGATCCTGCCCGTGACCCACGGCTCGCTCGCGGACATCCCGTTCGACAACGCGGACCAGGTGCCGAACGACCCGGTGCTCAGCCGCAAGGGCCCCGACGGCCGCTGGCAGGACGTCACGGCGGCCGAGTTCGCCGACCAGGTGCTCGCGGTCGCCAAGGGGCTGATCGCCGAGGGCCTGATGCCCGGCGACCGGCTCGCGATCATGGCGCGTACGACGTACGAGTGGACGCTGCTGGACTTCGCCGCGTGGGCCGCGGGCCTGGTGACCGTCCCCGTCTATCCGACCTCGTCCGTCTTCCAGACGCGCTGGATCCTCCAGGACTCGGGCGCGGTGGCGATCGCCGTCGAGCATGTGTCGCAGGCCGCCGCGCTCGGCCCCGAACGCGACCGGCTGCCCGACGTCCAGCACGTGTGGATCTTCGAGAAGGGGCACACGGACCGGCTCGCCGAGCTGGGCCGGGGCGTCCCCGACCAGGAGGTCGCCGTACGCCGTGGCGTCCTCGGCCCCGACTCGCTCGCGACGGTCATGTACACCTCCGGCACGACCGGGCGCCCCAAGGGCTGCGCGCTGACCCACGGCAACTTCTTCGCCGAGGTCGACAACGCCGTCGAACTGCTCCACCCCGTCTTCAAGTCCACCTTCAAGGAGCCCGCTTCCACGCTCCTGTACCTCCCGCTCTCGCACGTCTTCGGCCGCATGGTCGCCGTCGCGTGCATGCGCGCCCGGGTGCGCCTGGGCCACGCGCCGAGCATCCGTACGGAGGAACTGCTGACGGACCTCGCGGGCTTCAGGCCGACCTTCCTGCTGGCCATCCCGTACGTGCTGGAGAAGGTCTACAACAGCGGTCGCGCGACCGCCGAGAGGATGGGCCGCGCCGCCTCCTTCGACCGTGCGGCCCGGGTGGCACGCGGCTACGGGGAGGCGCTGGAGGCCCAGCAGCACGGCACGGGCTCCGGGCCGAGCGCCAAACTCAGAGCGGCCCGCGCCGTCTACGACCCCCTCGTCTACCGCCGTATCCGCGCGGCCCTCGGCGGCAAGGTCCGCCAGGTGGTCTGCGGCGGCTCCCCGCTCGGCCGCCGCCTCGCCTCCTTCTACGCGGGCGCCGGCATCCAGGTGTACGAGGGCTACGGCCTCACCGAGACCACGGCCGCGGCGACCCTCACCTATCCGCACCGGCCGCGCCTGGGCACGGTCGGCTGGCCGCTGCCCGGCACCCGGGTGCGGATAGCCCAGGACGGCGAGGTCCTGCTGAACGGCAACCAGGTGTTCCGCGGCTACTGGGACCCGCAGGCGGGCGGAGTGGTCCCGGCCGCCCAGGACGGCTGGTTCGCCACCGGTGACATCGGCGAGCTGGACGACGACGGCTACCTCACGATCACCGGCCGCAAGCGGGACATCCTGATCACCACCAGCGGCAAGAACGTCGCCCCCGCGCCGCTGGAGGACTGGCTCCGCGCGCATCCCCTCATCAGCCAGTGCGTCGTCATCGGCGACAACCGCCCGTACGTCACCGCGCTGGTCACCCTGGACGGCGAGGGCATGGCCCACTGGTGCCGGATGACCGGGCGGGCGGAGGTCCCGACGGCCACGCTGGTCACCGACCCCGACCTGCTCACCGTCATCCAGCGGGCGATCGACGACGCCAACCGCCTGGTCTCCCGCGCGGAATCGATCCGCCGCTTCACCGTCCTGCCCCTGAACTTCACGGAGACCGCCGGCCATCTGACCCCGACGATGAAACTGCGCCGGGCGGTGGTGACCCGGGAGTTCGCGGGGGAGATCGAGACGATGTACGACGGGGCACTCGGCGGCGAGTAGCCGGCGGGCGGGCAGGCAGGGAGGGAGCGGGAGAGGAGCCGGGGGGCGCGAGGGGTAAAAAGGCAGGAGCCCCTTCACCTGACGGTGTGGGGCTCCTTGGGTCTTGCTTCTAGGTTCCGGATCAGAGTGTCGGGCTCGCGGAGCCCGGACTCAGCCGAAGGATCAGGCGGGGGTGACGTTCTCCGCCTGCGGGCCCTTCGGACCCTGGGTCACGTCGAAGGTAACCGCCTGGTTCTCTTCGAGGGAGCGGAATCCGCTCGCGTTGATCGCGGAGTAGTGGACGAAGACGTCCGGGCCGCCGCCTTCCTGGGCGATGAAACCAAAGCCCTTTTCAGCGTTGAACCACTTCACGGTTCCGGTAGCCATAAGCCCTCCTTGGGCCCAAAGGGTTGCCCTGCTCCAGAACCTGCAAGGTGTAAACAAAAGCTTGTGAACAAAACCTTGTAAACAACTGCATTCATCTGAAAACGACGAGAGCCCGCGGTCACATGCTCCGCAGGCTCTGTACTGCAAGGGAAACCAAACTGCAACTTGCGGATGAGCCTACCCAGGAGGGCAGCCGAAGGCAATAGAGGGCAAGATCACGTCACCCGGAAGTTTGACGGGCCCGCCGGAGGGGCTGACGTAGCGGTATCACTCGGTGTCACAAGGGTTGACACATGGGGCGGAAGCGGTTTCGTACTCCACTCGGGCACCCTGGATCCTGCACCGTACCGCATGGGGGTTAGCCTCGCGATGTGGACAATTCTCCTGAGTCTCCCGAGGGGCGTCCCGACGCCCGCCGCTCACGGCCGCGCGTCGGCCACATCCAGTTCCTGAACTGCCTGCCCCTGTACTGGGGACTTGCGAGAACGGGCACGCTGCTCGACTTCGAGCTCACCAAGGACACCCCGGAGAAGCTCAGCGAGAAGCTCGTACGGGGCGATCTCGACATCGGGCCCATCACCCTCGTCGAGTTCCTCAAGCACGCCGACGAGCTGGTCGCCTTCCCCGACATCGCGGTCGGCTGCGACGGCCCCGTGATGTCCTGCGTGATCGTCTCCCAGGTGCCCCTGGACCAGCTGGACGGCGCCCGGGTCGCCCTCGGCTCGACCTCGCGTACGTCCGTACGCCTCGCGCAGCTCCTCCTGTCGGAGCGGTACGGCGTCGAGCCGTCCTACTACACCTGCCCGCCCGACCTCAGCCTGATGATGCAGGAGGCCGACGCGGCGGTGCTGATCGGCGACGCCGCCCTGCGCGCCAACCTGCTGGACGGCCCGCGCTACGGCCTCCAGGTGCACGACCTCGGCGCCCTCTGGAAGGAGTGGACGGGCCTGCCCTTCGTCTTCGCGGTCTGGGCCGCCCGCCGCGACTACCTGGAACGCGAACCGGTCCTCACCCGCAAGGTGCACGAGGCGTTCCTCGCCTCCCGCGACCTGTCCCTGGAGGAGGTCGGCAAGGTCGCCGAGCAGGCGGCCCGCTGGGAGGCCTTCGACGAGAGCGTCCTGGAGCGCTACTTCACGACCCTCGACTTCCGCTTCGGCGCACCGCAACTGGAGGCGGTCACGGAGTTCGCGCGCCGGGTCGGTCCCACGACCGGTTTCCCGGCGGACGTGAAGGTCGACCTGCTGGAGCCCTGAGCCACCCGGGTCCGCGGGACGGGCGGCACTACCCTGCTGGAGTGCGTGCGGCTCGTCCGGGGGACGACACCCGGGGGACGACGGACATACGCACACGGGTCTGCGGGTCCGCGGGTCTACGGGCCTGCGGGTCCACGGGGGACGGGGGAGGTGCGGGCGCATGAGGCCGCTCGAAGTCGACGAACCCACGGTGGTGGGGCCCTACCGGCTGCTCGGCCGGCTCGGCTCCGGCGGGATGGGCCGCGTCTACCTGGGCCGCAGCGCGGGCGGCCGTACCGTCGCGGTCAAGATCGTGCACCCGCACTTCGCGCTCGACGAGGAGTTCCGCGCCCGGTTCCGCCGCGAGGTGGAGGCGGCACGGCGGGTGGGCGGCGCGTACACGGCCCCGGTCCTCGACGCCGACCCGGACGCCCGGGTCCCGTGGGTGGCGACCGGCTATGCCGCAGGCCCCACGCTGACCGCCGCGGTCACCGACACGGGCGCCCTCGCGGACCACTCCGTACGCGTCCTGGGCGCCGGGCTCGCCGAGGCGCTGACCGCCGTGTACGGCCTGGGCCTGGTCCACCGCGACGTCAAACCGTCGAACGTGCTGCTGACCCTCGACGGCCCCCTCCTCATCGACTTCGGCATCGCCCGCGCGACCGACGGCACGGCGTCCCTCACCTCGACGGGCGTCTCCATCGGCTCGCCCGGCTACATGTCGCCCGAGCAGATCCTCGGCAAGGGCGTCACCGGCGCGGCCGACGTCTTCTCGCTCGGCGCGGTACTGGCGTACGCGGCGACGGGCTCGTCCCCGTTTCCCGGCGACTCCTCGGCCGCCCTGCTCTACAAGGTCGTCCACGAGGAACCCGAACTGGGCGCGCTCACCGGCGAGTTGCGGGAGGTGGTCGCCGGCTGCCTCGCCAAGGACCCGGCCGCGCGCCCGTCCCCGGCGGACCTCGCGACCGCACTGGCCCCGGAGGGCGCGGCCCGGCTGGTGGCGGCGGGCTGGCTGCCGGGCCCCCTGGTGGAACAGGTCAGCCGCAGCGCCGTACGCCTGCTGAACCTGGAGGTCGCGGACGGGGCGGCGGAGGCGGCGCCGTCGGGGGTGGTGGACTTCAGCAGCCCTTCGGTGGACAACCCTTCGGCGGCCGGTCCTGCGGCCGGTCCTTCGGGGGCGGGTGCGGCGGGGGAGGGAGGGGCGCCCGGGGTCTTCGGCCCGCCCGACCCCTCGTACGTGTCCTACTCCCCCTCTTCCTCCCCCTCCCCGTACTCGCCCTACGCTCCGGGCGCCCACAACGGGCCGCACACGCCGTACCCGGGCGCCCCCACGTACGTACCGGAACCGCGGGACGCCGACGGTCCGCCCGCTTCTGCCGCCCCCGCCTCCGCCGCGGGGAAGGTGTCCGTCAGTGTGGCGGCGACCTCCGTGCCGGGTGCGGGCGGCCGTGGACGCAGGCTGAGCTGCACGGTCGCGCTCGCGGTGGCCGGGGCGCTGGCGGCGGTGACGTTCGGCTCGGTGTTCGTGTTCGACCTGCTGCCGGGCACCGGCTCGGACGACAGCAGCGACGCGGGGCCCGCCGGGACACCGCCCGCGGCCAGCGCCGGCCCCTCGGCCGGGAGCAGCGCCACCCCGAGCACCGGCCCCACGGGCGGTGAGGACAGCGCGATACCCGCGTCGTACCTCGGCACCTGGGAGGGCGACGGCTTCGCCCTCGGCGGCAAACTCCCCATGGGCACCTTCCGGGTGACGGTCGGCCAGGCCGAGCAGGGCGAACGGCTCGGCACGTTCCGCCAGACCGACCTCATCGGCGGCACCTGCGACACCGACCTGTACCTCAAGAAGGTGACGGCCGGACAGCTGATCGCCACGAGCGTGGCCAAGCCGTCCACCACGTCCGAGTGCACGACGGGCCGCCACGAGGTCCGCCTGATCCCGGTCGGCGACGACCTGCGCTACGAGACGGACAACGCGGACGCGGGGGATCCGGTGGCTCGGATGTCGAAGGTGGGATAGCGGGCGGCCGGTGACGGCAGTGGGCCGGAGGGACGTCCTGTGCGACACCCCTCCGGCCCACTGCCGTTCGCGGTCGTCTACAGCGGCACGGTGACCGTGATCGTCTCGCCGTTGCCCAGGTGCAGCATGCCCTTGCCGGGGGTGACCGGACCGCCGACCATGCTGCGGGTCGTACGGATGCCGATCAGTTCACCGGCGCCGGAGTCCTGCGGGGAGAGGAGCAGGCCCCGGCGGCCCTTCTTGGCCTCGACCTGCCAGCCGGAGAAGCCGCTGCACACCTCCTCCTCGTCACCGCCGATGACCAGGGCGAGGCCGCGGTCGGCGCCGCGCTGGACGAGCCGCTTCAGCTCGCGCTCGCAGTCGGCGTCCTCCAGGACCTCGCCGTCGTCGACGATGAGCACGACGGGCTCCTCCGGGCTCGCCGACTCGATCGCCTCGTTGAAGTCGTCGCTCTCGATGTCGTCGTCGGTGAAGACCTTCAACACGCCGTCCTGGCCGTCGAGTTCACGCAGCGGCGACGGGCGCGGGGCCGCGATGACGAGGCGTACGCCCTGGAGGAGGTACGAGCGGGCGAGGTTCAGCAGGGCCGTGCTGCGGCCGGACTTCGCCGGGCCCGCGACGACGAACGTCGGCACGCCCTGCGAGAGGTCCGGCCCGAACGCCATGATGTCGTCGCCGCCGATCCCCGCCAGACCCCACAGCCTGGACTGGGCGACCGCGGGATCCCGCATCTCCCAGGCCTCGGTGAAACCGATCCTGGAGGGCAGCGAGTCCACCCTGAACGGCCGTCGCGCACGCGGCACTTCGGCGTCCCGGGCGGCAGCCGCCTCACCGATCGTGGCGAGCGCCGCGGCCTGACCCTGACCGCTCACGTCGTCGGAGAGCAGCGCGAACTGCGTCTCGATCGCCGACTCGTTCTTGAAGCCGCGGCCGGGCGGGATCTCCTCCGGCACCTTGCGCGCGTTGATGCCGAGCATCGTGAAGTCGGAACGGTCGGCGAGCCGCAGGCCGTACTTCTCCTCGGTGAGCGAGGCCATCCGGCCGAGCAGCACCTGCCGGTCACCGGTGACGACGAGGTGCATGCCGACGCTCGCGCCCTCGCGCATCAGCGTCTGCAACTCGTCGGTCAGCTCACCGTGGTTGTACTCGCCGAGCGTCGGCAGCCAGCCCTCCCACCGGTCGAGCAGGACGACGACGTGCGGCAGCCGCTCCTCCTCGGTGACGGACGCCCGCTGCTCGCCGATGTCGGCGAACCCCTTGTCGGACAGCAGATCCTGACGGCGGGTCAGCTCACCCTTGAGGCGGGTGACCAGCCGTACGGCCCGTTCGGTCTGGTTACGGGCGACGACGGCCCCGCAGTGCGGCAGCCGGGTCAGGGCGTTGAGGGCGCCGTTGCCGCAGTCGATGCCGTACAGGTGCACGTCCGACGAGGAGTGCGTACGGGCGATCGAGCCGGCCAGGGTCCGCAGGATCTGCGAACGGCCGCTGCGGGGCGCGCCGCCCACGATGAGATGCCCGAAGGAGGAGAAGTCGACGACGACAGGACGGCGGGCCTGGTCGGCGGGGATGTCCTCGACGCCGTACGGAGCCGGAGGCAGCCTGCCCGGTGCGAGAGCCGCGGCGGCGGGCACCTCGACCTCGTCGAGCAGCAGCGTCTCGGAGAGCGCGGGCAGCCAGGGACTGTGCTGCGAGGGGATGCCGAGCGAGCGGTTGGCGTCCCGGACGGCGTCGACGAGGACCTTGAGGTCGGTGATCTCCTCTTCCTCCCGCGCCTCGACCCTGGGCTTGACCAGTGCGGCCCGTCCCAGGTCCGCCCACTCCAGCGGGCCCGCCCAGGGTGCGAGGAGCCGGGGGTCGGTGGCTCCGGGCCGCCGACCGCCGACGCGTCCCGACTGGAACGGCACGAGTGAGGCGTGTCCGAGCCGGACGTACGCGCGGCCGGGCGTGTTCTTGGAGATGTGCCCGGCCTCGGGGGAGTCGATGACGTCGCTCGACTCGCCGCCGTCCGTGACGCGCAGCGCGATACGGAGGTTGGTGTTGGCCCGGATCTCGGGCGACACGACACCGCTCGGCCGCTGGGTGGCGAGCAGCAGGTGGATGCCGAGCGAACGGCCCCGCTGGGCGATGTTGACGAGTCCCGTCACGAAGTCGGGCAGGTCACGGACCATCGAGGCGAACTCGTCGATGACGATGAGCAGTCGCGGCAGCGGCCGGTGGGACGGCTCACGGCGTACGAGGTCCTGGTAGTCCTCGATGTCCTTGGCGTCGGCGGCGGCCAGGATGTGCTCGCGGCGGTGCAGTTCGGCGCCCAGGGACTCCAGGGCCCGCTCGACGAGGTGGGCGTCGAGGTCGGTGACCATGCCGACGGTGTGCGGCAGGTTGACGCAGTCCTTGAAGGCCGCGCCGCCCTTGTAGTCGACGAGGACGAACGTCATGTTCTCCGGCGTGTTGGCCACGGCCAGTGCCGCCACGATGGTCTGCAGCAGCTCCGACTTTCCGGAACCGGTCGTTCCGGCGATCAGGCCGTGCGGCCCGTCCCGCCGGATGTCGATGCCGAAGGGCCCGTCGTACGACTCACCGACGACGGCCATCGTCGACTGCCCGCCCATGCGCCAGCGCGCGGCGACCGCGTCGCTCGTCGGCGGCTCCAGCTGGAGGACGTCGAGCAGCCGGCTGGAGCCGGGCAGCGCCGAGTCCTCCGTCTCGCCGCTGATGTCCCGGATGGGGGACAGCGCGCGGGAGAGACGCGCGCACCAGGCGGACGACACGAAGTCCGGCCGTACGTTCCTGACCCGGGCGGTGCCCGTCTGCTCGACGCGCAGCCGCAGTTCGAGCGGCTTCTCCTCGCCCTCCTGCCGGTCGTCGGCCTCGGCGGTGTGCCAGGCCTGGAAGGAGGGGAAGCCGTTGGAGCCGGCCTGGTAGCCGAGGCCGGGCGGGGTGGCCGGGGCCGCCCCGGGGGCGTTGCGCGCCTGCGGCTTCTCCTTCTCCCTGGGCTTCGGTTCGGCGATGACGATGGCCTGGCACTCGCCGGGCAGGAACCGCTCCTCCGCGTCCAGGCAGATCGCGTACATGCTGACGGCGGGGCCCTCGCGCAGCAGCCGTACGACGCCGGGCATGGAGCGCAGACGCCGGGAGCCGTCCCAGACGACGACGATGTCCGGGTCGGTGAAGTTGGTCTGGCGGCCGTTCTCCTTGGCCGCCTTCTGGCGGGCGTCGAGGAGCTGGGTCAGCTCGCCGATCCGGGCGCCGACGGTCTCGGCGTCCGTACCGATCAGGACGTTGGTGTCCTGGGCGCCGGAGGGCCGGGAGTGCGGCAGCCACCGGACCCAGTCCCAGCTGGCCTGGGCGCCGTTCTCGGTGAGGACGTAGAACTGGACGTCGAGGGGGCTGTGCAGCACGGCGCCCTGCGCGACGATCCACCGCCCGATCGCCTGCGCCGAGTCGCCGGGGCCCGCGATGCCGACGACGCCGCGTTCGCGCAGCGGTACGGCGACGGGGGCGTCCTCGATCTTCCAGGTGACCTCGCGCTTGTGGTCGTCCTGCTCGGGGTCGTCGAGCACGACCTCGGAGGGCAGCTGTCCCGTGCCGACCCTGAGGAGCAGATGGTCGGCGTCGGTGCGGCGCCGCTCCCACAGCCGGGTGCGCGGGCCGGTGCTCAGCGACAGTACGGAGGCCGGGTCGGGCACGGCCTGCCGCCGGTCGAGGCGCTCGTCGAGGAGGGCGTCCTGGGCGTCCTTCTCGATCCGCTCCTTGTGCTCCTTGTACTCCTTGACCTGCTTCGCATGGGACTTGCGCCCGTGCTTCTTGTCCATGAAGTAGTTGCCGAACAGGATGACCGGGCTCAGCAGCGCCATGATCAGGTAGTACCAGCGCCCGAAGATCATCACGGCCACGACGGCGCCGACCAGCGGGGTCACCGCCATCAGCCAGGGCAGCGGCCTGGCCTCGAAGTCACGTGGTTTCGCCGGCAGCTTGAACCGGGTCTGCCGCTCGGGGGGCTGGAGCCGGGGCGGCCGGTTGTAGTCGAGGCCGGTGCCGTCCTCCGACCACTTCAGGGCGGCGTTTGGCGGGGAGTAGCGGTCGAGCTCGAAGAGGGTGTTGCCGACGGCGATCTGCGCGCCGAGAGGCCACTCGGCCTTGGTCTTCCCGTCCTTCTCCTCAAGGGGCTCACCGTCGAGGGTGACGTTCCCCTTGTCCTCCCCGTGGAGGGCGACCTGGCAGGTTCCGTCCGTTGCAACTGACAACGTGAGCGCTCGCGCGGCCAGCTCGGGGTCGTCGACGCGGACGTAGGAGGCGGGGCCGCTGCCGATGTCGTAGCGCCCGATACCGAGCCGGTGCACGGCGCCCGCGGCGGGCCCGCTCGCCACGCGCAGTTCGACGAGCCCGGTCGGCTCGCCGGGCAGACAGCCGGCGGGGTCGTACAGACTGACGACGGCGCCTTCGCGCAGCGCGGAGGTCCCGACGGTGGCGCCCGGGTCGACGGGGTGGCCGTCGACGTAGACGACCGGGGAGCCGCCGCCCGGGGGCACCCCGTGCTGCTGGCCGATGGGGATGATCTGGGCCCCGCCGCTGTGGCCGACGTGTGCGGCCAGCTCCTTCGCTATGTCCCCCATGGAGGACTCAGGATCCGCGTCGAGCACCACGTCGGCGCCGGCGCCGCCGAGCGGATCGACGACGGTCAGAGTCAGGCGCACGATCGTCCTCCCGTATACCCCTGCTGTCAGCTCGGGGCTGCCGTTTACCGCCCCGTGCACTGACCCGTTCACTGACCGGAGACGATATCCGCTCCACCCTTCCCACAGGCAACGGAGTATGTGCCGGTTCCCTGCAGGCTCTTGAAGGAACCGGGGTGTGCTGCTGCAAGCGTCCTGCGTAAGCTGCATGCTCAGCGGACGATCGCATCATCCGCAACGGGAGCCACGGGGGTTGGCCCTGCGGCAAGTCGAGTTGTTTCGGAGGACGCCACATGGCCGGCGGCAAAGATGCAGATATCACATATGACGAGATGCACAAGGCGGCTACCAAGCTGACCGACGCCAAGGACAAGATCGACGAGAAGCTCGACGCCCTTGAGCGCTACATCCAGGGCCTCGTCAAGGACGGCTACACCACCCGCAAGGGCTCGCAGGCCTTCGAGGACTCCTTCACGGAGTTCAAGAAGGGCGCGAAGGACACGATCGACGGCCTGACGGGCATGTCCAAGTTCCTGACGAGCGCCGCGAAGGCGTACCAGGACCTGGATGACGAGCTGGCCAAGGGTGTCAAGGGCTGAGGCTGCCTTTTGGGTGGTTTGCTGCCTTCAGGTGGCTGGGACTGCCCGGTGATCGTGTGAACTGGTGCGGTGGGGCGCAACATTGCCCTGCTGCACCAGTTTGCGTTGGCGACGATTCGTTGACGGCAGGACGCGAAGCAGGGGGTGGCTGTGGCTGAACACACGCGGATCGAAGACCTTGAGGTAATTCGCGGCATGGGCCGAGGGCTCGGCAGCATCAAGAAGTCATTCGACGGCCTTGAGGATCTCAAGGGAAAACATGACGAAGATTTCGGGGCGAACGACCTCAAGGAAAAGTTCGAAGATTTCGTCGACAACTGGAAGCTCAGCCGAAAAGAGCTGACGGAAGAGATCGACGCACTGTCCCAGATCGCGAAGGCCGCAGCAGAAGCGTACGAGGCCATCGACCAACAGTTGGCGGATGCGATTCGCGGCGCAGGGGAACCGAAGAAGACCAAGCGGGGGTAGCGAAGATGAGTGGGCGACCGCGCGATTGGCATCCTTTGGCGGATGCCGACCCTGTGCCCGGTGACCCGGATCAGCTCGTGGGGCTCGGAAAGAAGCTGCGGAAGACGGCGGACGAGCTCGGTCGGCAGGTCAGAAACCTCAAAGCGATCTCGAAGGTCGACTCCTGGGATTCCGATGCCGGAAAGGAATTTCGCAAAAAGGCCGAGGGCAGTCAAGGGAAACTGGAGGCCGCCTACAAGAGGTACGACGCGGCGGCCGTCGCAATCGGTTCCACCATCCACGAGGTGGGTGGGGGCTATCAGGACCAGTTGCATACCCCGTCGACGAACTATGCATCCGATCTGAATCGAGCGCAGAAAATCGCCGATTCGGCGTTGAAGGAAGCGCGAGAGGCGGATGAGAGGAGGAGTGCGACCCGGAAGAGTATCGACGGTCTCTCGGGAAGCAACGTAAAAGAGGAAAAGGAAAAGCTGGAAGGCAAGCTGGATCTGGCGTCCGGAGAAATCGAGGCGGCGCGAGAGAAGGTCGAGTCTGCGAAACGAATTCGAGATGATGCGGCAAGAAAAGCTCGTGAGGCCATCGATGGCATCATCTCTCACGATTCTTTGAAGGATGGCTATTGGGACAGCTTCCTTGATGAAGTGAACAACTGGTCGGCGAAAATTGCAACGGCTTGTGGTATCGCTGCCATGCTTGTGGGCTGGATTCCGATCATCGGGCAGGCGCTTGCCGGGGTCCTGGGGACGATTGCCATGACTGCGAGCCTTATCGGGCTCGTCTGCACGGTGATTCAATTTGCCAGAGGTGACGCGGACTGGATGGACCTTGGGGTTGCCGCTCTCGGGTTTCTCGCGGCAGGTATCGGTAAGGCCTTCAGCAAGTATGCCGGAAAGTATCTCGCCAAGACGCTGCCCAGACTTCAGAGAGCCGTCAGCAGGCCAGGAGCGCGTGCAGCGGGAAATATCGCCAAGCGAGACAGGCAGAAGCTGAACCGACTTGCCGGACAGAGATCAAGCCTCACTGCCAGGGAAAAACTCAAGGCATTCGGAGAGCCTTTCAAGGATCATCTTCTCTCGCCGTCCGGACTCAAGGACTCTTGGAGCAACCTCAAGGTTGTAGGAAGGCCTGAGTCGTGGAGAGGCATGAGACAGACTTTCGGAGCGCAAGGAGGGTTCAAATCTTTCACGTTCCTGGATTCCGGAGTGGCCGCTGAGGTGAACGCGGCAAAAATTGCCGCGAAGGAGCTTCCAGAGATCTCTGCCATCAACAAAATCTCCAGTAAGGCAAGTGCTATTTCTCTGACTGGATCCGTGATCACTGTCGGTGGCCTTGCGGCCGACCCGGAAATCAACCCCCTACTGCCCGGCTGAGAGCTGAGAGGCGTACATGAGTAGCGACGACCTTGAGTACAGGTATTCACTTGACCTTGCGCCGGGCTGGGTGGACCTTACTCTGCCCGATGGATCCAAGGCGACAGCCCAGAAATTGGCTGCTGCTCGGGTTGCTCAGTTCAATCCGTTGAGTCTTGCTGTTCAGAAGACGTCGCTGGTCGACAGTATGGCTCGCGTGGCGATGAAGGCCCACGAGAGCGGCGCGGTCGTAGCGGGGACTTACTATACGGACTCGGGGATCAGTATCGCCGATCTGGAACTCGCCGTCTTCGGTGACGACGGGGTGCAGCCCACGCCCGGGGATATTCAGCCCATGCTTCTCGAATGGGAAAACATGGAGGTGGTCGGCGATTCGGACGTGCGTTACCTGGATCTGTCGGCCGGGCCCGCGGTGCGGGTGCAAGCGGCCATGAAGGAGAAAAAGCTGTTCGGGCGAGGCCGGTTGTCCGAGTTCATCAGGTACGCCGTGTGCCCTGCAGTCAATGACGACGTGGTGTTGGTGACGGTTCGATGGGCGACGGTCCAGTATTCCGAGGAACTCGCGCACATGGTGGACGGCATGATTGATTCGCTGAGCATCGCACCGGTTCAGTCCGACGGGGAAGATTTCCATGCCTGACGCAATCGAATGGGAATCCCCTCCCAAGGACTATGGTCTGATCGTCCCGGACGGCTGGTTCAAAATTCGGTTGGAGCCTGAACTCCGAGATCAGGGCATCGTTGCCCTTGCTGATCAGCAGTTCCGCGGTGTGGACAATGCTCCGCACGTCAAGGAGCGGGTGATGCGCGATCTGCAGAAGCAGGCGAAGGCCGCATTCCGGCGCGGCGGAATCGAGCTGTTCATTTCGACCTTGACGGTGGGGGACGTCCCTCTGGCCTCCTCGCTTCTGGTTTCCATTTCCCCGCCTGGTTCCTGGCCTCTCAACGCGACCGTTCATCAGCTGGCGGAATACCTGGAGGCGCCCGTCAAACACGTCACGCTGGTCGACCTGCCGGTAGCAGGGAAGGCCGCACGGGAAAGGTACCGGGAGGATCCCGACCCTGAGATGCAGATGGGTAACACCTTGCCCACCACAACCGTCGCCTTTCATATCCCCATTCCTGCCACCCGTAATGTGCTCAGCATGACCTTCTCGACGCCTGTCGATCCTTTGGCCGACCAGATGGTGGAGCTGTTCGACGTGGTGGCGGAAACCCTGCACTGGATCTGACGTCAAGAGGATGTACAGGGAGCACAGTTCTGTTGCTGCGCTGACCAAGGGGATCCAAGTCCGTCCGTCGACTGTTGGGCGGCCAATATCGGCAGCGACGTCGCTGCCGCCGACGACCCTGCCTCATGGTCGCCCCGGCCAGCTATCCTCGTCCGGACCCCGCGAGGAATGGGAGAGTCCATGTCTGTCGGATCAGGGGCCGGGAAACCCCGGGCACAGAGCCCCGGGCGTTCGGTCGCGGGGAACATCGCCTTCGGCGCCGGGCTGCTGCTCGTGCTGGCGGTCATGACGCTCGGTGGCTACGCCGGTGTCGCCGTGGCCACCGGTCTGGCGGACGACTCGTTCCTGTCGTCGGCGGTGCCGGAGGACGGACGCAACGCCCTGGTCGTCGGCGGTATCGGCGCGGGCGGGCTGGCGGGCCTGCTGGTGCCGCTGACCCTGTTCGCCGCGGTCCGGGGGACCGAGGAGAAGCCCAGGATCGGACCCGGCGAGGCCCTGCTGAAGGTCCTCGGCACCCTTGTCGTCGGTGTCTACCTGCTGCTCGTCTCCTTCGTCGTGGCGCAGCTCGGCCGGCTCCTGCCCGAGGGAGCGACCACTCTGGTGAGCGTCTTCGTCGTCGGTTTCAGCTGGATGCCGTTGGCGCTCGTGCCGTGGGAGCGGTTCGGGCTCGGCGGCGTACAGGGACTGCTGGGCACTTCGCAGGGCGCTACCCGCGGCCGGGCGCGCGGGCAGGATGACGGTTCAGACGAGTCGGACTGACTCCGCCAACTCGTCGGCCATCCTGCCCAGTTCCTCACCCAGCCCCAGGGCCCCCCAGAGCAGCCGGCACTCCAGCGCGGTGGGATGCGCCCGCGGCAGGACGTAGTGCGCCACTCCCTCCAGTACCGAGCCGCTGCCGGCGTCGGGATCCGTGGGCTCCAGACGGTGCACCCGCAGCGCGGCCCCCAGCGGCAGTTCGACCTCCGTGATCTCCGGCGGCCGGAAGAACGGCCCCTCGGCGTTCTCGGCCTCCGCGCGCAGCACGTCCAGGCGCAGCGATCCGGCGGGGATGCCCGCCAGTTCCCGTACGCAGTAGAACGCGGCCACGCCGCCGTCCTGAGGTGCGAGAAGCGCGGCGCAGAGGGCTTTCTGGCGGGCGGCGACGTCGTGGTACCAGAGCACGTCCTGAGTGAACGCCGTACGCAGGTCGTCGGGTACGTCCGCCGCGAAGTGCCCGTCGGCCGCGGACCGGGCCCACTCGCCGGGGCGTGGGGCGGCGAGGTCCAGTACGAGCCAGTTGTGCGCGGCGGGCAGCGTGACGCGGCACTGCTGCCAGTCGGCCGCCGAGGTGTCCGCGGCCGTGTCTGCGGTGGGCATCAGTGGCTACCTTCCCGCCAGTGAGGCATCGGGTCCGGTCACGTCGATGTCGTCGCCCCCGAAGAGACCGAGGAAGCTCTTGGTGTCGGAGGTCGCCCCCGTTCCGGTCGCCCCGAGCGCCCACGAGTTGTACTGCATGGCCTGCTTGAACGCGTCGGGCGTACCGATGATGCTCAGGTCAGACGGGTCGATGTTCTTGATCCGGGAGAGCTCGTCGACCATTCCCGGACCCACGTACATACTGGCCAGGCCGCGGGCGCCGCCCGCGCGCCAGGCGTCACGGACCGCGGAGACGTTGTCGCCGACCTTGAGCAGGTCCCGCCAGTTGCCCCGGATCGTGCCGAGGTCGTCGGCGAAGGAGGTGCCGAGGCCCCTGAAGGCGGCTCCCAGGCCCACGTTGGGCGCGGCGGCCGACGCGGTCGCTCCGGCGCGCGCACCGACCATCTCGACGACCAGAGCGCGCCGCGCGGCTGCGTTGAGACCTGGATTCCAGCCGCGTACGTACTGGGCCGCCGCGGTCCACACACGGCTGCGGCCGGCCGTGGCGGCGAGCTTGGCACCGGCGGAGAAGACCCGGCCGATGCCGAAGGTCGCCAGGCCCAGGACGTCCATGGCGACGTCGCCCCACGATCCGTCGCCGTTGATGGCGAGGAGCAGATGACAGACGAGGGAGATGGCGGTCGCGATCAGTGCGATGGTGCCCAGGACACCGGCGATCGCCTGCCCGATGATCGGGATCCAGCCGACCAGGAGCGCCACCAGCCCGCAGACGGCCGCGACGGCTCCCGCGATGTCGGCGACGATCTTCAGGGTGTCGCGCAGCTCGTCCAGCCAGGAGTCGTTGAGGTCGTCCCCCTCGGTGATCTGGTGGATGCGTTTGGCGGCGGTGTTGCCCGCCGTGTTGTGACGGGTCTTGAGCGGGGCGAGTTTGTCCCGCAGACCGTCGAGGTCGCCCTGCAGATCCGTCACCGCGCTGTCGAGCTTCTTCTGCCCGGCCTTGTCGGTGTCCTCGGGTGGGGTGTCGGCCTTCGATTTGGCGGTCGTGAGGTCGCCGCTCTTCGTCTCGGCCTGTCCGAGGAGTCGGTCCGCGTCCTCCTGGATCTCCTCAAGCTCTGTGTGGTACTCCTTCAGCGCGATACCGGCTTCCTCGTACCGTTTGTGCGCCTTGCTCACGGTCTTCGCGGTGTCGTCGGCCTTCTCGGCGAACTCCCGGCCCGCCTTGGAGTCCCAGCTCTTCTGGTCGCCGAGGCGGCGCAGCGCGGCGGCGGAGTCCGAGATCGTCTTCGCGGTGGCGGTGAAGCGTCTGGCGAGCGCCTTGAGGTCGTCCACGTCGCCGGGCACCGGGTCCTCGCCCTCGCCCAGTACCTCCCAGCGGTGGTCGGCGGGGCGCGTCACTTCTTGTCCTTGCCGATGAGGGCTTTGTAGAGCTGATCGTCGATCTCGGTGTACGCCTCGCCCGCCGTCTTGGCCACCTCGCCGAGCCCCTTGATCTCCTCGATCATCTTCTCGCGGTTGTCGTTCCAGCCGTCGGAGAACTCCTGCAGCCGCTCCTGCAGCAACTTGTGGCCGACCGTCCGCCGGTCGTAGGAGTCCATGAGCTTGTCGAGCCCCTCGAACTCCGTGGCCACCGTGCGCAGTCCCACGCCCGCCGTGTGCAGATCGTCCGTGGACACTCTGAGCCGCTCGTCGCCCATCCCTGTTACCCCCGTACTCCATGAGCTTTCAGTGCTTACCGTGCCGCTGGTGTTTCCTGAGCTTCCTGGGGCTTTTTCTGCCAGCGCAGGGTACCGGCGACCGCGTCGAAGAGCTCTGTCATCGCGTCCGCGATCGGCTCCAGCGGAGTGCTGAACGTCAGCATCAGGACCTCGTCCCGGTCCGGTACGGGGACGAAGTACTCCACGACGGTGTCCTCGAACTCGGAGCCGAGCCGCCGGGTCTCCCGGGTCCGTTCCGTACGCCGTCGACGGACCGCCCGTCCTGCGGCGGGCAGTTGTACGTGGGAGGTGTCGCCCTTGCCGGACAGCGCCGAGACCGTGTCGAGGGCGTCGAACCGCCGCTGCAGGCGCGAGATCAACAGGGAGGCCGAAAGCGGAATCCCCGCCGCCTCCAGGAACGACAGGTAGAGCACCACTCCGCCCTGCTCGACGCCTGCCTCGGCCGCACCCAGCAGCTGCTCCTGCGCCTGCCGGCGGAGCACCGGCTGGTCGTCCACGCCCGCGAACTGCCTCTTGACCAGGGCGCTCACGGACGCGTCCCGACGGTCCTCGGGCCGGAGCGGAATGCGATACCAGTCCTCGGGCGTGATGAGCCCGAAGACGTTCTCACTCTCGACGGCCTCGGTGCCGTCGTTGCTCCCGGGATTTTCTGCGCTCTCGGGGCTTACGGGGCTCTCGGCACTCCGGCTGGACGGCGGGGTCTGCTGCATGCCGACCGACGCTAGCCGTGGGGGGCGTGTTTTCGCCACAGCGAACTTTTCCGCGAGCAATCCCATAACTGCTCAATTCGGACTGGCGGGGCTGGATTCACCGCTTCGCGTGCGCCGCCCGTCGAGGACCATGGCCACGGTGATCCACAGCGCGGCCGTGACGACCGTCGCCACGAACCCGACCGCCCACAGCCAGGGCTGGGTACGGAAGGTCCAACTGGCCGGACCTGAGGGCCCGCGGCCCCAGTTGCCCGTGTCCTGGGCGACGAAGATCAACGAGATGAGCTGCAGCATCGCGGCCCCGCACGCGAAAGCCAGCAGCGTGCGACCGATCGAGCGGGCGGTGTGAGCCTTCCAGAACTTCCTGTTCAGCGGAGAGAGGGCCTTGACGAAGAGCATCAGCACGCAGGGCACGAGCGCCCCCATGAACACCGCGAAGCCGTACGTGCCGCCCGGCCATTCGTCGGCCGCCCACTTCCACGTGTCGTCGCCCCAGTAATCACTCGAAAGGGCGAGCAGGACGAACACGGCGATAAGGGAAAGGAGCGCGAGGCAGCCGAACAGGGTGTTGCCTTTGCCGGAGCCCTTGTCTTCGCGTGCTGGCCCCCTGCCGGGGCGGTGTTCGTAGCGAAGAGAGGGGGCGGCGGCTCTGCGTCTGCGGGGTTTGGCGGATCCTGCCATCTTGTTGCCCCTGTGCATTGAGTGTGGTGGAGAAGCATCTGGAGGCTTACAAGTCACCGGGCGCCGGTTCCGCCGACTCTCCTGCGGAATCCATCAGGATCGTAGACGTACTGAATACACCTCTTCCGGCTTTGGAAGGCGTTGGGACTTCGACGAGGACGATTCCGCTGGGCAGCCTGATGTACACGGGCGGGTGTGCGGTGCCGCGCAGGTGTGCGACGAATCGCGAGACCCGCTGGCGTTGTGCCTCTGTCAGAGCGCTTTCAGGGAGCGCTTCCATTTTTCCGCTGAGGATTCCGGCGAGTTTCTCGGCGCTTGTCGGGTTGCCGGTGAAGAGGCGGATCCAGGACTCGTCGGCGAAGGTGATGCGTACATCCGCGTTGATCTCGCTGAACGTCATCTGCCGGGCCGCGGTGACGGATTCCCGCGGAAACGCGCCCAGCGCCTCGGCTCCGTCAGAAGCGCCGCTTCGGATGCCGAGGAAGTGCAGTCGCCTGCTGGTAAGAACGAGATGTGTGCTGTAGCCGTCCGGACGGCGGCCGGGGTCCAGCTGCCACGGCACCGTACGTGCGAGGGCGCCGGGGGCTGCCCACAGCACGGGGAAGTCATGGACCTCGTTCTCAGGTTCCTCCGGTTCTCCTTGCGCGGATACGCCGCCGAAAGGAGAACCCATGGCTCCACCGATGTTGGCTACGAGGTTCGCAATGACAGGGATGACGCCGAGAAAGCCACAGCCGGTACGCCGGGCGGCTCGGGCGCCCGCCGTGCGGGGGGTGATGAGAGGGCCGGCGGGCCAGCCCGTCAGCTCATTCTGGATATCGTTGCGTTCGGTGTCCCGGAACCATCTGCTGCCGGACACCGCGGGCGCCACACCACTGGCGAACTTGACGGGGATACAGAAAAGAAGGTCTTCGTCGGGGGCGACATGCCAGTCCATCAGTGCGTCTCTCCTGCGTTGTCCCACAGTTCCGTGGACGAATTGTTGGAAATCTCGGGAAGGCGCTCGACAGAGACTGCGACGTGACTGAATCGGGTGGTGACGAGATCTACTACCTCACCGCTCAGCCTGCTTCAACCGTGCTCCCCGGCAAATCCGCGAGCGGATCCGTGAAGGATACTGTCCGAAGCACGGCCCCCATCAGGTCGCAGAACTCCGCCCAGTAGTCCGTGGACGCCGTGTGGAGTGTGAAGACCGCAGTGAAGGGACCTGTGGGGAAAGGGACATGGACCTGGATCTGTCCCGTGAGGAGGTCCACCGGATCTCCACTCTCTGTGAGTTCCGGCTTGATCTTGTACTCGCGCAGAGTTACGCAGGACACAGCAGGTCCACACGGCAGGTCGAGCCAACGGGCGTCGTTGTGCGGGTCACCGGAGAGAATCGCGAGAATGCCCTGGGCCACGACATCGGTGTCGTCACCGTCCTGGTCCGTGGGTACTGCCGCGACAGTGAGGGCACACTGGGCGACACCGGCCGAGCCCTCGTGTCGGATCACCTCGGCGCCCGGCTCTTCGCTGCCTTCCTCAACCGTGGAGAACAAGCCCATCGCCGAGTACGAGATCCCTGTGCCGGCCATGAGTTCGGCCATCGCCGCATAGTAGGGAGCGGCGGGCTCCCAGATGTTCTCGTCGCCGCGGGAATAGAGCTCCCGAACGAAGGAATGGGAGAGTTCGGCCCGTTCTTCGGGAGTGGCGGCGAGGGGGAGGGCGAAAAAACCTTCCGGTGCCAGGAACCAGATGGGAGGGGGTTCCTGGGTGACGGAAGTACTGGGAAGGGTGTCGGCGGGGCCGGTGGGATGGGTCATACGGGGCGAGGCCGTTCTGTTCAAGTACGCAGGTGAGGGTCAGAAGTCTTCCGGGTGGTATTCCTCGGGATTCAGTTTCTTGCCGTCGGAATCCATGCTGAGAGAGCGACTGCCCGCGCCGAAGAAGGAACTGAGCTCGCTGGGCACCAGAGCCTCAGCCCTGAAGTGACCACAGGGCCGACGAGTCACCACGGGCATCCCGATGTCCGGTGCATGGGCAGTTGCCAAGAACTCCTCGACAGCGCTGCGCTGAGCTGATGTCAGGGATTCCAGCGGGATCACTTCGAGCGGGTGGCGGAGATACCGAGTGAGTCTGTCCCGCTGAAAACTGCTCAGCCTGCACCACGAGGCGTCCGTGAAAGTGATCTTTACATCCACCCCGTCCTTGAAGTCCCGGTGCTCCACCCCGCTGATCGCGGACAGAGGTGTCTCCCAGAGGACTTCGTCCTCAATGATTTTTTCGTTCTTCTTCAGGCAGGGAAGGCCCACGACGACCAGTCGGCGGTCGGTGACAATCGCGTGCGTCCGGTAGTGCTTCTCGTCCGATCGGCCAGGATCCAGCTGCCAGGGCAATGTTCGGGCCGTCGTGCCGAAAGCGGCCCACATCACCGGAAAGTCCTCGACCTCGTTCTCCTGGTCGTCCGGCGTGTCCTTTCCGGCGTCGGGGCCGGAGCTGCCGCCGACGTTTCCGCCGGCGGAGCTGAGCACTGCCATGACGGCGACACCCAGAGCTGTTGCGGCGCCCTTGATGCCGATACGCCCGATCGACTCGCCCGTTGAGCGGGGCACGTACACCGGACCCTCTGGCCAACCGGGCAACTCGCCCTGGATGTCATTGCGGTCGGTGTCGCGGAACCAGCGCATGCCTTTGACGCGCGTGGCCGCACCGGAGGCAAAGGTGACCGAAGAGCGACTGAGGATTTTCTCATCCGGTTTTGGCTGCCAGACGTTCATACTCGTACGTGCCCTCTCACCTGGCTTGCTCGACGAATCTGGGTTCGCCGTCCTGTGGCCCACTCTGCCATCGACTGCGGGGGCTCATCCGCCCGAGGCCGATTTCTCGAACTGGTCACCTGGGAAGAGAGCCTCGCCGACATGCTGATGGATACTTGTGACCTTGGGCAAGATCTTCGCTCCGGCATCGATCGCGATTCCGGCGCCCAGCGGATTGATCGCTACTCCGGGCAGCAGGTTGAGTCCCTTGGAACCGAGCCACTGCCCCTCGTGATAGCCCGCGGCGGCAAGGCCTCCCATACGTGATTTCAAACCGCTGGTCGCATGTTCGACTTTCCATACGTCGCCGGACTCGCCGCCGATCTTGATCAGACCGGCTTTGCCGAGACCGTTCTCAAGGCCCCGCGAGTTCTTGCCGAAGGCCATCAGGATGCGCGAGCTGCCGATTTCAGTGTATTGAAATCCCTTGCCGAGAGCGCTGGCAGCTTCCGCGGCTTTGGCGCCACCGACCACTTTGATGCCCTTGCTGAACATGCCGATACCCGGCATCATCCCCACCGCGTCGAGCCCCATTTGCATCCAGCCCACATCTGCACCGCCCCACTTGGCCAACCCGTGGGCCGCCAGCGCGAGGCCGCTCGCGATGAGTGCCGCAGTACCGAAGATCGCCGCGAGCGGAGGGAAGGGAAGCGTGATGATGGCGAGCAGTCCCAGAACCGCGCTCAGATCGCTCAGTAGGTCGCCGATCAGTTTGATCATGTCGGCGTGGTCCTTGACCCACTGACCGGTGGCGTCCCAAGCGTCGGCGACCCCCTTGGTGAGCTTGTCCCAGAAGCCGGGCTCGTCCGGGGCGATGTCGCCCGCCTTGTCGAGTTCCTTGCTGATGGCGCCGGCGGCCCGCTTGTAGCGGTCCTCCAGGTCGTGGACCTTGCCCGTGACTTCGTCGACCGCGCCGGAGGCCTTGCCCAGTTCTTCGCTGCCCTTGCCGTCGCTCTTCGCGTCGGCCTTCTGCTGGGCCGTCTCGCGTGCTTCCAGCTTCTCGCCGGCCGACTTCTCCAGGCGGTTCGCCTCGTCCTGGAAGTCCTGGAGTTCGTTCGCCCACCGGTGCAGGGCGCGCGAGGCCTTGTCGAAGGAGTCGTGGCTCTTGCTGATGAGCGGGGTGACGTCCTGGCCGACGTACTCGGTGAAGGCGACCGCGGTCTTGCCCTTCCAGGCACCCGCCTCGATCCGCTCCAGCTCTCGGAGAGTCGTGCTCAGATCACTGGCCAGGCCCCCGAGCTTCTTCGCGAGGTCCCGGGTGTCGTCGACGTCTCCCGGCGTCGGATCCCAGCCTATGTGGGGGAAGGCGGGTCGCTTGCCGGCCACGTCTACTTGTCCTTCGTCTTCGTCTTGAGGGACTCGGCGAGGTCGTGGTCGAGCTTGCCGAACTCCTCGCCGATCTTGTTGATCATCTTCACGGCACCCTGCGTGTGCTTGCCGAGCTGCTTGATGCCGTAGCCCCAGTCGTCGGCGAACTCGTGTACGTCCTCGATGAGTCCGCCCTCGCCGACCGAGGAGCCGTCGGCCCCGCGGAGCGTGCGGCGCGCGCTGTCCATCCGGTCGCTGATCGTCGAGAAGGTCTTCTTCAGATCCTCGAAGACGGTGTCCTCAAGGCGCAGGTCACTCATGGGTACTCATAGCCCTTCACAGCCACTCATGTGGGGGACGGACGGTGGAGGAGAGTCAGCGGTTCACCGACTGGATTTCCTCCACCGTGATGTTCTGCGTGGCCTCGATCGTGCCGTCGGGCATGCCGACCGCGCCCGCCTGGCCCGTGCCCGTCCAGCTGATCTCCCAGGTGAGGGCTGCCTTGAGGGGGAGTGTCTCGCCGCCGGAGGAGCGGCGGTAGATGATCCCGCAGGGCGGCGTCTCCCCGGCCTTGCCCTTGGCGTACGGCTCGCCGATCTTGCCGTCGACTATCGGGCAACCGCCGTTCGCGGGGATCGTCGTCGCGTCCGCCGTACCCGGGCTCAGCGTCAGCGACTTCGGCTTCGCCGTCGTGGTCGCCTGGATGTTGAAGCCGGGGACGTTGATCGCGGCTGTCGCCTGGACCTCGTCGAACACGGCTTCGTCCAGCCACGCCCACGTCGGCAGGTTCACCTTGGTGATCGCCTCGGGGGCCAGCGTCACCTTGGTGCCGGGCAGTTCCATGTGCTGGTACGCGAGTGCCGCCAGCATCTGCGGAGTGATCGCCTCCTCGTACTGCGGCGGCGGGGCCTCACCGTTGTCGACCCAGAAGGGGAGGTCGCTGCACGAGGTGCGCTTGAGGTAGTCCGGTTCGTTCGGGTTCTCGACGCCCGCCCAGAACATCCCCTCGCCGTCCTTGTCGACGTTGTAGTCCTTGTAGCCGGGGGTGTCGGTCCAGCCGTAGTCGTCCTCGTAGTGGCGTTGCATCTCACCGATGGCCGAGCCCGCGGTTCCTGTGATGTCGGGGTCGTTCTGCCACTTGTCGATGTCGCCGGACATCTTCTTCTTGAAGTCCTCGGCGCCCATGTAGGGGGCGTACCAGCAGGGCGGGGGTGTCCAGTTGACGTCGGCGGAGGCGACGTTTCCGGCGCCGCCGCTTTTGGTGACGGCGCCGGAGTACTGGACGCTGGCGGCGGCGTAGATGCCTTTACCGTCGCCGCCGCCCTTCTGTTCGGTGTTGGCGCCGGTGCCATCACCCGTCCCGTCCCCCGCGTGAGCCGGTGCCGAGAGGAAGAGGGTGCCGAGGGTCAGCGTCAGGGCAACAGTGCTGATGAGCGGCACACGCGATGCTGCGTTCACTGGCACTTCGCCGCCTTCTCCTCAACGAACACCTTGGATGCCTGCCACAGGCTGTCGCTGGTAGGAAACTGCACCATGATGATCCTGAAGTGGCTGAAGTCCTCGGGCGTTGGTTCGGTCTTTAGGACCTTCCCCGTTTTGACCTCTTTGCCGTAGAACTTGCTCGCATCCGAGCAGAATGCGACCTCCACGGACTTGCCGTTTGCGCTGGACCGGGTGGATACGTCGTAGTAACGCCGGGTGCCGGTGGACGTCCGTCCGCCGTCGAGTCTGTCGTTGATCTGGACTTGCGCGTAGTGGAGTCCGTCACCGGTGGAATACGTGGTCACAGCCGCTTCCTTGGCTGTGCGCTTGTCCACACCTCGGAAGATCGCGCGGACATAGTTCGCGGCATCATCCATAGCCGCCGCCTCGTTCTCCGCCTTCGGCTTCTCCCAGTCGAAGACCAGGTTCATGTCCTTGGGCAGGGACACGTCCACCCCGTCGGGACTGTCCTCTGCCGCACCCGCCGGCTCCGCCGACTTCGTCGGCTTCTTCGATTCCTGGTCGGCGCCCGCGATCTTGTCGTTGTCGCTGGACTTGTCGTCCCCGCCGCCGCACGCCGTGAGCAGCAGGGCTGCGGTCGCGGCGAGCGCGGCAGCAACGGGCAAAGATCGGCGCTTCACAGTGAACCCCCGTGAGATTTGGACACATTCAAGAGCCATGACGGTATCCGTGGGGTGCGCGCTTTCGCTACCGCGAACTTCCCTGCGCGGACGGTCGGACCTGGAGGAATCGGGGCAAGCCGATGGCGCAAGTGACCCGATCGTGTCTGAGTGCACAGCGGACCCGGACATGCCCCCGGATATGAACCCGCATGTGCCCCGGGCCCCGGGCGCCGACATGCGTCCGGGGCCCAAGGCCGCCTTAGTTCTGTTGCGCCGCGCCACGCTCCGGCGTCCGGCAGCGCGGGCACCCGCATGGTGGGTACGCCGATGTCTGCGGCAGTGGCGGGGGCAGCGGGCCGGAGCCTCCGCCGGTCCGGATCTCGACCCTGCTCCGCTCCCCGGTCACGGCGCCGCGCGCGTCGACCGTGTAGACCCGCAGGGTGAGGCGGGTGCCTGGGCGGCGGCGGGGTTGCGTGAGTTCCAGTACGTCCGTCATGGGCGGGTACTGGTCCGCGCACTCCGGGCACGCGTAGACGTTGAAACCGGGACCCGTCGCCGCGTGTACCTCGTGGACCAGTACCGGCTGGGCGGTCACCCGGTGGCAGCGGGCGCACATCCGCACCGCGGGGCGCGTCATCGGGCGGCCACCGGGACGCCGTGAACACCGTGTTCCGCCGCGCGGCGGCTGCGGACCGAGCTGAAACGGGGCGGGGGGACCGGGATGAACCGGAGCGGCGGGAGTGACCCCAGGCGGTGACGGCCGCTCGGGCGCGGGGTGCACAGGTTCAGCACCCGGGCGAGGAGGCGGAGAGTAAGGTCCAGCACGTTGACGCTCCTTTGAAGCGTTGGCCAAAGCCCCGGGACGGTTGCCGCCGTCGCCGGGGTATTTCGTGTCGTGAGCCTACATTGCTGCGCATGTCAGTGCATAGCAGTCTGCAGCTTTATGGCCATCACTGCAGCTCAGTGCTGTTTTACGGTGGTAGGTATGGCAGGAGAAACAGGCGATTCACCGATCGACCCCAACAAGATCGCGTACGTCTATATGCAGGTGGCGGACCACATCGCCGCCCAGATCGCGTCCGGGGAGCTGCAGCCGGGAGCGCGGCTGGCCGGGGAGCGGGACCTGGGCGCGGAGTACGGGGTGGCCTACCTGACGGCCCGCCGAGCTGTCCGCGAACTCCGCGAACGCGGACTGGTGGTCACCCTCCCCGCCAAGGGCACCTTCGTCGCGTACCCCGAGACGACAGGCGACGGCCAGGAGCCGTAAGGGAGCCGGAGGAGTTCGCGTTCACCGCACGTGGGCACAAAACAGGCATGCCATGCTGCCTCGCCGCCCCGCACGCCCTCCTTCGAACCCTCCTCCACTCCGCGGCCCGTCCCCCCGACGCCGTGTCCGCCGTCAATCTGGAACTGGTGACCCTCACCGAGGACCGGGCCGTCATCACCTGGTACACCGGTGCGGAGTCGGAGGGCGAGGTCGTCTACGGCACCCATCCCGCCCATCTGAACCGGACCGCCTCCGAGGGCCGCGACACCGCACATCACTACGTGGAGCTGACGGACCTCGAACCCGGCCAGACGTACTACTACCAGGCCCGTTCCCGCGGCTCCGCGGCCACACCCACCCCACTGCACCTGGTGAGCGGCAACGCCGTCGGCACCTCCCTCCACGGCTTCGGCACCCACGCGGGCCCGTACTCCTTCACCACGCCCCAACCCCCGCCCGGCCGCCACCTGTTGTCGATCGCCCTCTGCAACGACCTCCATCTCGGCGAGACCACCGCCGGACTGGTGACGGGCGTGCCGTTGATGCGCGGCATCTCCCAGCGGTTCGGCCTCGGCCCGTACCCGGAGATCATGGGCAGGGCGCTGGTGGAGGAGGCGCACAGGCGCGGCGCCCGCCATCTGCTGGCCGCGGGGGACATATCCGCCGGCGGGGCGCCGCGGGATCTGTCGGAGGCCCGGCGGCTGCTGGACGGATTCGGCACGCACGGGCAGGACTACTTCGTCGTACGCGGAAACCACGACCGGCGCGGTCGGCAGGATCTGCAAGAAGGGCGCGGGGACAACTTCCTGGACGCCTTCGCCGCCGACGGCGGGCCCGACGGGGAGGCCGCGTACTTCTCCCGAGACCTCGGCGGCCTGCGCGTCCTCGGGCTGGACACGTACGAGAAGAGAGGGAACGGGGCCGGGTCGGGCGGGCTCTCCGACGAGCAACTCGCCTGGTTCCGGGCCGATGTGCGGGCGCACAAGGACCAGCCCACGGTGGTCTTCGGGCACCACCCGCTGACCGTACGCAACTCGCCGTTCCCCGTGACCAGCGGCCAACGCCTCAACCGCCGCCAGGCCCGCGCGATCCTCGACACGTACGCCGCCGCCCCCGGCGTCTTCCTCCACCACGCGGGCCACACCCACCGCAACAAGCGCACGGTCCTCCCGCAGGCGCGGCACGTCACCCTGCAGGAGGTGGGCGCGGTGAAGGAGTACCCCGGAGGTTTCTGCCTGCTGCGGATCCACACGGGCGGCTACGCCCTCAACTACTACAAGGCGAGCAGCGCCCCGGCACGCGAATGGAGCGAACGCAGCCGCCGCGTGGCAGCGGGCCTGTGGCCGCAGTACGCACTCGGCCGCTCGGTCCGCGACCGCAACAGCGTCACGGTCCGAGACCTGTCGGGCATCACGCCGACGGCGGAGACGATCTCTGCTGCGCAGGGCTGACCGTCCAGGCCGAGGGCGTTGGCCTACCTCGGCGAACCGCCGAGCGCGGAGGGCGGGAAGTGGCGCAAGCTCCGCAACTCCTCCTGTCCGTCGGGCGAGTAGTCCTCCCAGTGGTACTTGACGGGCTCGACCTCAGTGCCTTCGGCGTCGATGAGTATGTCCCGCTCGGAGATACCGAAGAACCCGTGAGCGGTGCTCGGCGCGACCGCGGCCACCCGGTAGCAGCCGCACAGGTTCCGGGTGATCACCGGAGCTCCGGCATCCGGTGCCCGCGCGGCCACGAAAGCTTCGGCCGTGTCGCGCTGGGCCGGCGTGAGCGAGTCCAGCGGTACGAGGTCGGGCTGGTCGACGATGTGGCGGGTGAGGCCCTCGCGCTTGAAGCTGCTGAGCCGGCACCAGGAGCCGTCGGCGAAGACGATCTTCACGTCGTGGCTGCCCTTGAAGTTCCGTCGCTCGATCGTGCCGATGGCGGACAGCGGGGTCTCCCACAGCACCTCGTCCTCGACGGTTTCCGAGTCCCGCTCCTTGAAGGGCAGGCCCACGACGACCATACGGCGGTCGGTGACGATCGCGTGGGTGCGGTAGTGCTTCTGCTTGGCGCGACCCGGGTCCAGCTGCCAGGGGAGAGTGCGGGCGACGGTGCCGGGCGCCGCCCACATCACGGGGAAGTCGTCGATCTCGTCGGCACGGTCGTCGGTACGGTTCGAGCTTGGGCTCCGGTCCACGGTCAGTCCTCCGAAGGAGCTGATGACGCCCACGACGAGGTTGCCCAAGGTAAGCGCGACAGTTCTGAGAATGCCGAGCCCCAGCGCGCCGCCACCCGAACGGGCCGCGTACACCCGACCTGCGGGCCAGCCCGGCAGCTCGCTCTGGATGTCATTGCGCTCGGTGTCGCGGAACCACCGCATGCCTCTGACACGCATGGCGGCACCCGAGGCGAAGGTGACCGGGGTACGGGTCAGCAGGACTTCTCCCGGATCGGGCTGCCAGTAGTCCATCTCCGTGCGCACGCATCCTCAGGTTCGCGATCGACAATCCGGGGCCCCGGACCTCGCCTCACTCTGACACTTCGCCCGGTACGTCGCCGGGGCCGGGTCCGGACCGGCACGCGACCTCGTAGGCTCTCCCCGGGTCACGAACGTCAGTTTGCGTCGTGGCCTTCGCAGCCTTCTTGACCGTCATGCCCGACCGGGGGAGTACAGCCGACATGGCCCGCTACATGGAAACACTCACCATCGAGCGCGGTGGTTTTCGGATCAAGGTGCCGGAGTCGTGGTGGGAGTTCGACGTGCGGCCCGAGTCGCGGGGCGACTCGATCCGGCGCATGGTCGACGAACGCGTGCGGCAGCAGCCGGAGGTGCGCAAGTACAAGGACACGTACACCGCCTTCCTGCAGAAGGCCGCGGCGGACGCCTGGAAGTCGGGCGCGCTGTACTGCGGCTGCATGGCCGAGAGCTTCGGCGGTGACGTCCCGATCACCGGGTCGATCACGGTCTCCCTCGTCGGCGGGCGTACGAAGCTCGGCGAGCCCCTCTCCACCGACCCGCAGGTCATGGCGGCCCAGCTCGCCGTGCGCGAGGCCAAGAAGGAGGGCGACGCCTGGCGCAAGGTGACCACGGTCGACATCCCGGACGTGGGTCCGGCCGCGCGGACGTACGGCATCGAGGACATCCCCGTACCCGATGACGCCCTCAAGCGCACCATCCGTGCCGTGCTGATGCAAACGTTCATCCCCGTCCCGGGCCAGGAGGGCAAGGTCGCCCTCGTCGCCGGGAGCAGCCAGGTGCTCGACCTCGCCGACTCGTTCTTCGACATCTTCGACGCGATCACGTCGACGTTCCGCTTCGCGGAGTAGGGCGACCTCCGGCCGGCCTCGTGACCTTTTCACCGAACGCCCAGATCGATGTGGATCGGGGAACATGAACTCGGAAATCTTCGGCAGCCTTGTTCGGCGCGTAACGCAGGAAGACCCGCGGTTGCGTGAAAGGGCAGCCGATGAGGTCACTGACTGGGTGAACGGCTACTCGGAAGCCGAGGCTGTGACGCTTGCGACGCTGCTTTCAGCGAGTGCGGCCCTTGAAGCAGATGCCACCGTCCTTGAGGCTCAGCTCCACGCGATCGTGGAACTCACCTCTACGGGGCATGTGAAGGTGGGGCATCTCCACTATCTGCGTGAGATCGACTGTTCCAAAATTCCCACTTCTCTTGGGAAATATGTTGCAGATCTGCTTGAAGAGTAATGGGATGACGCGTGACTTGAGTGCCGAACTGAGTCGGATGTCCGACCTCGGCCAGCTCACCGGGCAGGCCGTCGAGTCGGTTCTCGTCGGTTGTGGCTGGGTGGGGGAGCGCAGGAATCCGGTGAAGGACTGGGCGACCACCTGGAGCCGTGATGACGCCGCCGCGTGGATTCAGGGTGACGGGCCGTCCGTGGAAGTGGAGTTCACGCTCTGGTCCCGCGAGGTCGAGGAGGAGCGGCTTGACCTCGATGCGTACATGGACGAGTTGTACGACGCCGCTGCCGCCGAACTGCCGTCCGTCGTGGATCAGTTGCGAGCCGGAGCGCTCGGGGCCCGGCTCGCAGCCTCCGACGAGGATCTGACTGGTGGCGCGGACTTCATCGAGCACACGGCGTGGAGGGTCGCGGACAAGGTCGTACTGGCCGGAGTGAAGCAGGACGACACGGATACCCCGGTGCAACTGGTCGTCGTGCTGCGCGAATACGGCACGGACGAAGGAGCCGACGACGAGGGTGAATGGCTCTGAGGCCCTTGCCGCGCCTGCCGTACCTGCCACGACTGATGCCGTCGTGACTGTCACCGATGAGTGGATCAGTGGATGGGCCAGGCGCATGGACGCGCTGTGCTCGACCTTCATGGAGCGGTTCGCGTCCGAGTTCGGCTACCCGCCGGACGAGAACCGCGTGACCCGCGCCGCGAGTTCCGCCACCGTGGAGGACCTACCCGATGATCTGGTCACCTTCTACCGTCGCGTGGAGCAGGTCAGCCTTCCGGACGTGGGCACGGGCCTTTTCGTCCACCCGGGAGGGTGGACGGTGGCCGGGATGCGTGGCGGCCTTCCGACGCGGATCGCCGGCTCGCGGGAGGACTCCGTCGTCGTCTTCGGGTCCGACGGCGGAGGGGCGTTGTTCGCGCTGAGTGCCACCGACGGGTCGACCGTGTACCGGCTGCCCCCTTCGAGGGTCGAGGGAGACGTCTACACGGCAGGAGCTGTCCCGCCCGAGGTCGTTGCCCCGGATCTGGCGGGCTTTCTGTCGCTTCTCGAACGCGAACTGGCGACCATGATCTAGGTCCTGCCCGCGGTGCCCTGGTCGTCACCCCGCTCCCGCGCAGCCTCCTCCTCCAGCAATCCCCTCAGCGGCGCGGAGAGTTCCGGCACGGGTGTGCCCGTCGACTGGGCCGTGGTGAGGGCTCGTACGTACTCCAGGGCTGCATCCCGCAGGCGTTGGCGTTCGCGGCCCTGTTTCGCTCCTGCCAGCCAGGTCGTCAGTGCGAGGGCGGTGGCGAGGGCGGCGGCCAGGTAGCCGGCGGGGTTCGTCTCCGAGTACGCCCAGGCCGCGCCGCCGATCGCCGCGAGCAGCAGGAGGCAGCCCGTCTCGTCGTGCCAGCCGCCCTCGTCCGCCATCGCCTCGTACGCCGTGACCGCCGCGGGCTTCGTGGGCACGGCCGCGGGCACCGGAGGGGTACCCGGCACCGTGACCGGCGGTGTCACCCTTTCGGCTGGTTGGGCGGACGGCCCCTCGGCGGGCAACGGCTCCACCTCCCCGTACACCGGAATCGGTACCGTCTCCCGGTCCCCGCTCAGCGGGCGGCCCACCAGCCAGCGTGGGACGTGCGTCACCGGGACGCCGTGTGCTCGCGCCAGGCCCAGGACGTGGCGGTAGCCCGTCAGTCTCGGGTGCAGCAGTTCGCGCTTCCAGCGGCGTCGTACGTAGGTCAGGCATGCCACGGCCGTCACGAGCAGGGGGCCCGCCGGGGCGTACGCCAGCTCCGGGCGGCCGTCGAAGGCCGGTACCGCCGAGCCCGCGAAGGGCCATACGACAGCCGCGACCAGGGCCAGCGCGCCGAGCCACATCAGGGGGCCGTGTTCCGCGGCGGCCACCGTGCGCCGGTGGCGTTCCAGCAGGGCCGTCGTGGCCGCGTCGTCCATGTAGTCGAAGTCGATGCCCGGGCGGGTGCCGACGTCGCGTACGGAGGCGAGGAGCCTGGGGTCCGTGGACAGGGCCGCACCACTCACGGGCAGAAGTCCCGTCACCGCACACCAACTCCCCGTCACCGGCGGCCGTCCGCCGTCCGTCCGTGCCGTCCACCCATGGCTGAAGATCGTCCCACGGCCCCCGCACGCCTCCCGTGAGCATGTCGTGCAGGGACGATGGACACAGCGTGACCGGGGCCCGGCGGGGCGGGGGCGGATGATTCGCTGGTGCACAGCGGCGGTCCGGGCCGCGACCCCGTGCGCAGCACCTTCCGTGACCTGGAACCGAACGCCTCGCATTGCGCGTGGATAACGTCGTGGTGGTTGAGGTTCGCGGTCGTGGTCGTGCCTTGAGGGGCTTATGTGCTGCTGATACGGTGCGGTGACTTGACACTCGTTCCGGCCATGGCTATTCGGCAGCGTTTCGACGGTTATCCGACCAGGTCGGGCGGTACGCCCGGTGCGGGCCCAGTGCTCGAAGTGCGTCAAGTGTGCCAAGTGTCCTGAATGACGAAAACCTTCTTGGGTGTACGGGGAGCGGTTGCGTGAAGATCCAAGAGCGTACGGGGGCGGGCAACAACCGTTCCTCCGCGCCGGTTCAGCCGACGATGGGGGAGCGCCTTCCCTCGCCGCCTCGCGAGCGCAAACCGGCACTGGCCGCGCTCGCGGTGCTGCTGATCCTCGTGGGTGCGCTCGGGGCGACCATGCTCGTACTGCGCGCCGGTGAACGTATCGAGGTCGTCAAGGTGACCGGCGACATCCAGGCCGGTGAGTCCGTCGGCGACAAGGTGAAAGCGGTGCTGGTGGCCGACGACGCCGGGATCAACTACGTCAAGTGGAACCAGCTGAAGACCCTCAAGGGGCTCAAGGCCAAGTCCACGATCTACTCGGGCACCCTCGTCATCGGCCAGATGTTCGGCACCGAGGCCAGCGTCCCGGCCGGCAAGGCCGTGGTCGGTCTCTCCCTCAAGGAGGGGCAGTACCCCGAGGGCATCGAGGTCGGTGACCTCGTGGCCGCCTACCAGGTCGGCAACAACGCCTCCTCGAACTCGGGCTCGGACGACAAGACGGGGACCGGGGCCACGGGTTCCACCGGCTCCGCCGACGCTCCGATCGTCGAGGACGCCCGCGTCACCAAGGTGCCGAGCGGCAGCGGCGACAGCACCATCAGCAGCACCAACCAGCGCGTCACCGTGACCGTCGACGAGAGCGACGCCGCCGCGCTGACCCGCGCCGCCGCGGCGAACGCGGTCGCCCTCGTCAAGGTCCCCGGCAACTAGCGGCGGAGAGTCACACACACCATGGCCCTCATCGCCCTCGCCGCGGACAAAGGCTCCCCCGGCGTCACCACGACCGCCGTCGCCCTCGCGGCGGTCTGGCCGCGCCGCGTGCTGCTCGCCGAGACCGACCCGGCCGGCGGCGACCTCGTGTACCGCAGTGCCGCGGCGCACGGCGGACCGCTGAACCCCAACACCGGCATGCTGTCCATAGCCGCCACGGCCCGCCGCGGCCTCGTACCGGACCAGATCTGGGACCACGTACAGCCGTTGAGCGGTGGGCTCGACGTGCTCGTCGGGCTCGCGCACGCCGAGCAGGCGGCCGGGCTCGCCGGTCTGTGGCCCACCCTCGGCCGCGCCTTCGCGCAGCTCGCCGACTCCGAGCACGCGCCCGCCGACGTCATCGCGGACTGCGGGCGGATCAGCGGGGAGTCCCCGGCCGTCGAGATGTTCGCGCAGGCCGCACTCGTCCTGCTGGTGTCGCGCACCGAGCCGGAGGCCATCGCGCGCGTCCGCGACCGGGCCGCCGCGCTCACCACCAAGCTGCACGGCGGACCGCGTGGCGCGGGAGCGCTCGGCACGCCCCTCATCGGCGTCGTGCTGATCACCGACCCGGGCGACTCCGCGAAGATCGTCCGCCAGGTCGACGACATGCTGATGGCCTCGCAGACCGGCGCCCGCGTGGTCGGCACGATCGCCGCGGACCCCACGGGCGCCGACCAGTTGGCCGGCCGCAGGCGCGGACGGCTCGACAAGTCGCTGCTCATCCGCTCGGCGCGCAAGGTGACCTCGGACCTCTACCAGCAGTTCGGCGCGGCCTGGTCCGTACCGACGGCCGGCGGGCCCGGCGGTCCTGGTGGGCCCGGTGGCCCGGGCGGTCGGCCGACCGCCGGAGCCGGCCGATGACCGTGGCTGACACGCACAGGGCGACGGGGGACGGCCGATGACCGCTGTCGACCATCAGCTCGTCAAGCGGTTCCGGCAGGACGCCGGTGACCGGATCGCCGAGCAGCGCCGCCTCGACCAGGTCTCCGGCGTCACGCCGATGTCCAACGAGGACGAGCGGCAGTACGCCCGCGCGGTCATCGCCCAGATCCTGGAGGACTACGCCCGTACGGAGATCAACTCCGGGCGTACGCCGCTGGACGCCGAGACGGAGGAGCAGTACGCGGCCGCCGTGCACGCCGCGCTCTTCGGGGTCGGCCGCCTGCAGCCCCTGCTGGACAACCCCGACGTCGAGAACATCGACATCAATGGGTACGACCAGGTCTTCGTCGGCTACGCCAACGGCGAGGAGGTCAGGGCCGATCCGGTCGCCGAGACCGACGAGGAACTGATCGAGCTGATCCAGATCCTCGGCGCGTACTCGGGTCTGTCCTCCCGGCCCTTCGACTCCGCGAACCCGCAGCTCGACCTGCGGCTGCCGGACGGTTCGCGACTGTCCGCCGTCATGGACGTCACCCGCAGACCCGCGCTGTCCATCCGCCGTGCCCGCATGGGCAAGGTCTTCATGTCGGACCTCGTCGGCAACGGCACGCTCACCCCCGAGGTCGGGCACTTCCTCGCCTGCGCGGTCCGGGCCCGCAAGAACATCATGATCGCGGGCGCCACCAACGCCGGAAAGACGACGCTCCTGCGCGCGCTCGCCAACGAGATCCCCCCGCAGGAACGCCTCATCACCGTCGAACGCGCCCTGGAACTGGGCCTCGACACCTTCGCCGATCTGCACCCGAACGTCGTCGCGTTCGAGGAGCGGCTGCCCAACTCCGAGGGCCAGGGCATGATCTCCATGGCCGAACTGGTCCGGCGGTCGCTGCGTATGAACCCCTCGCGCGTCATCGTCGGCGAGGTCCTCGGCGACGAGATCGTGACCATGCTGAACGCGATGTCGCAGGGCAACGACGGTTCGCTGTCCACGATCCACGCCAACAGCTCCCACGAGGTGTTCAACCGCATCTCCACGTACGCGCTCCAGGCCACCGAACGCCTGCCCATCGAGGCCAGCCAGATGCTCGTCGCGGGCGCCGTGAACTTCGTCGTCTTCGTCCAGCGGCGCAACAACTTCGAGTCGGGCGGCCGGCTCCAGCGCGTGGTCACCTCCATCCGCGAGGTCAACGGCGTCGACGGCCGCGTCCTGTCCAGCGAGGTGTTCGCCGAGACACCGGACGGCCGGGTCCTGCCGCACGCGCCGATCTCCTGCCTCGAAGACCTGATCCAGTACGGCTATCGCCTGCCCGGCGGGAACTGGGGGTGACCTGATCATGCAAGAACCGACCATGACACCGGCCATGACCACGGGGCGGCCGGGCATGACGCTGGCCGCTCTCGACTCGCTCGGCTCCATGGGCGGACTGTTCTCCACGACGGTCCTGTACGCGCTCGCGTGCGGGATCGCGGTGGGCGGCGGCCTCGCCCTGCTCGCCGTCGCGGTCCGCGGCCTGCCCGCCAAGCCCGAGCACGAGAAGCAGAAGGCGAGCGAACGGGCCTCCGAGCTCGTACGGTTCGCCGGCCGGCGCGGTTCGATCGCCGCCATCGCCGGCATCGTCGTCCTGCTGCTCACCCGGTGGGCCGTCGCCGGCATCGCGACCGCCGTCCTCGTCTTCTTCTGGGACAAGCTCTTCGGCGGCGCCTCCGAGGAGAAGGCCGCCATGAAGCGCGTGGAGGCCCTCGCCTCCTGGACCGAGTCGCTGCGCGACACCATCGCGGGCGCCGTCGGCCTCGAACAGGCCATCCCCGCCTCCGCCCGCGCCTCCGCGCCGGTCCTGCGCCCGCACCTCGACGCCCTCGTCGACCGGCTGCGCTCCCGTACGCCGCTGCCCGAAGCCCTGCAGCAGCTCGCCGACGAGATCGACGACGCGTCCGCCGACATCATCGTGGCCGCGCTGATCCTCAACGCGCGGCTGCGCGGCCCGGGTCTGCGCCAGGTCCTCGGCGCGCTCGCCAAGTCGGCGCGCGAAGAGGTCGACATGCGCCAGCGCGTGATGGCCCAGCGCGCCTCGACCCGCCGCTCGGTGCAGATCGTCGTGGCCGTGTCGATCGCCTTCGTGCTCGGCCTGTCCATCTTCAACCGCGAGTTCGTCGAGCCGTACGGAACGGCCGTCGGCCAGCTCGTACTCGCGTGTGTCTGCGGTCTGTTCGCGCTCGGTTTCTGGTGGCTGCGCAAGCTGTCGACGATCGAGACGCCCGAGCGGTTCCTGGTGCGGGACGAGTCGGCGGTCCAGTTCGTCCGCCCCCGTACCGCTCCGGGGTCCCCGGCACCGGCCCACGCACCGTCCCCGCAGCAGTCGCTGCCGCTGTCGTCGCCGGAGGAGGGGGTACGCCGATGAACTCGACCCTGACCCTGCCCGTCCTGGTCGGTGCCGTCCTGGGCCTGGGCCTCTACGTCCTGGTCCGCGCCCTGATGCCCGCCAAGCGCAGCGCGGTCGCCCAGGTCGCCCGCATCGACGCGATGAGGGCACGGGGAGCGGCGTACGAGTCCGCGCACCGCACCTCGGACGTCGACGGCGGACGGCTCGGCAGCGTACGGGCCCGGGTCGGGCAGCGTGTCGCCGAGCTGTACCTGCAGCAGGGCTGGGAACAGCGCTCGCTGCGGGCCGACCTGGCCGTGCTCGATCGCAGCTGGGAGAACTTCCTCGCGACGAAGGTGCTGCTGGGGGCCGCGGGGGTGTTCTTCGGGCCGCTCATGTTCGCGGTGGTCTGGACGCTCGGCTTCGGCCGCAGCCCCGCCATCCCGGTCTGGCTGGCCCTGCTCTTCGCCATCGTCTTCTTCTTCCTGCCGGACCTCGAAGTGCGGCGGGACGCGGCCGAGAAGCGGCGCGACCTGCGGCGCGTGATCGGCGCGTACCTCGACCTGGTGTCGATGAGCCTGGCGGGCGGCCGGGGTCTGCCCGAGGCGCTCATGGCGGCGGCCGAGGTCTCCGACGGCTGGGCCACGCAGCGCATCCGCAACGCGCTCGCCGACGCCCGGATCACCGGCATCAGCCAGTGGCAGGCCCTCGGGTCGCTGGGGGAGGAGATCGGCGTCGAGGAGCTGAAGGACCTGTCGGCCTCCCTGGCGCTGGTCGCGGACGACGGCGCGAAGGTGCGCGAGTCGCTCGCCTCGCGCGCCGAGACGATGCGGCACCGCGAACTCGCCGAGATCGAGGGCAGCGCCGGCGAGAAGTCGCAGTCGATGCTCGTGGCGCAGCTGCTGCTCTGCGCCGGTTTCCTGGTCTTCCTGATCTTCCCGGCGGCGATGCGTGTGTTCCAGGTCTGAGCCCGGCAACCGCTTCCGCGACAACTGCATCCGTGAACTGCCCTGCACTGTCTTGAACTGTTTCGAGAGGACAACTCACCATGAACGGACGGAACTACAGCACCGGGATCCCGGGGGTGGACTTCCTGATCACCTTCCTCCAGGGCCGGGTGCAGCGCGCCCGCTCCGGCGAACTCGACCGCGGTGCGTCCGCGGTGGAGTGGGTCATCATCTCGGCGGTCGTCGTGGCGATCGTCGGCGTGGTCGCCGCGATCATCAACGCCGCGCTCAGCGACGGCGCCAACAAGGTCGGCGACTGCATCAAGGGCGCGGACGCGGGCAGCACCTGCTGATCGGGCCGGCCCTGGGAAAAGGGCCGGCTCCGCGGCTTCCGCAGCCGCTTTCTCCCTCTCACGTACACGGGGTTGCTGGTGAGCGCACGACGCCTGGTCCGCTGGGTACGCCGCCGGGTGGAGGCCGCCTCCGCCCGGGGCGACTCCGGCATGACCGCGATCGAGTTCGTGCTGCTCACGCCGGTCCTCTTCTTCATGATCTTCGCGACCGTGCAGTTCGCGCTGTACTTCTTCGCCGACCACGTGGCGCAGGCGGCGGCCCAGGCCGGTGCGCGCAAGGCCCGTGCCACGGCGGACGAGTCACCGGGCGCGTGGCGCGGCGAGGCGCGGGACGTCGTGGACAGCTACATCGCGCAGCTCGGACCGCAGCTGGTGCTCGGACCGGACGTGAAGACGCTCCAGCCGGACCCGGACTCGGTCGGGGTGGAGATCACGGCGAAGGTGCCGTCGGTGTTCCCCGGGCTGGATCTGACCGTGCACGCGCAGTCGGTGGGGCCGGTGGAGCGGTTCGTCGAGGATGACGGGAACTAGATGCGCGCAGTGGTGAGGCGACTGCTTTCGCGCGGCGCCGACCTCGGTGACCGGGGGCTGTCCACCGTGGAGGTGGTGATCCTCGCTCCGGTGATGATCCTCTTCATCCTGGTGCTGGTGGCCTTCGGGCAACTGGTGGACGGGCGCGGGGCACTGGACGGGGCGGCCAGGGACGCGGCCCGCTCCGGTTCGCTCCAGCGCGACCAGGGTTCCGCGATGGCGGAGGCGCAGAAGGCCGCGGACGCCGATCTGGCGGACGTCTGCGCCGGTCCGGTGACGGTGACCAAGACCAGCGCCGGTTTCGAGGACGCGGACCTCTTCACGGTGGAGGTCAGCTGCGAGGTGCGGGGGCTGGCGATGCTGGGTCTGGACGTACCGACCCGCCTTGAGGCGTCGTTCACCTCGCCGCTGGATCCCTTCAAGAGGAAGGCGTGACGGTGCGCGTGAAGGACACCTTCGCTGCGTGGGCGGCGGCGCGGCGCGAGCGCCTCGACGACCGGGGGTCGGGCGCCGGCGCGGTGATCATCTTCGCGCTCGTGTTCCTGTCCCTGTCGGCGTTCGTCATCGACGGCGGCCTGTCCATCTCCAAGCGCGAACGGGCCGCCGACATCGCGGAACAGGCCGCCCGTTACGCGGCCCAGGACGTCGACCTCGACGCGCTGTACGAGAACCAGGGCGGCGGCGCCCCGATCCTCTTCGAGAACTGCGGCGCCCGCGTGAAGGCCTTCGCCCAGGAGATGGGCATGACCGGCGCCGACATAGCCGCCACGAACTGCGTCGCCGCGAACGCCGACCAGGTGGAGGTCGAGGTCCAGCTCACCTACTCACCGGTCTTCACAGGCATGTTCTACGGCGGCGACGTGACGGTCCGGGGGCGGGCCGTGGCGGAGAACGAGGTGGGGTGACCCGACGGGGGTGACCCCCGTCGGGGGTGCCCGCCGGGTCGGCGGGCGGCGCCCCGGAGGGCGGCTACTCGCCGCCGTCCTTCTTGGCGCCCTTGCCGCCCTTGTCGTCGGACTTCACACCCTCGGAGACCTGCTTCGCCAGGTCGTCGTCGAGCTTCTTGAACTCGCGCACGATCGCCTCGGACATCTGGGCCAGGGCGTCTAGCTGCTGGTTGATGTCCTCGCGGCCGTCCTCCCAGTTGGACTCGAAGTCCTCCAGCTTGTCGTAGACGCCGCCGTCGCCGATGTCGTCCTTGTAGGACGCGAAGAGCTTCTTGGTGTGGTTCATCCGCGTCTTGATGTCACGCAGCCGGGTGCCGTAGTCCTCCAGCTCACTGAGCGGCAGCGCGAGGTCGGGCTTTCCCATGAGCGATCCCCCTGTCGTGTCCGTGCCTCGGCTGTCGTGTCCGTGCCTCGGCGACATGCGTCCGTGCACCGTCTGACGCCTGCGCACGATCCGACGCCTGTGCACGAGGTGATGCCCGTGCACGATCCGACTATACGAAGCGGAGGCGCACCGGCTCCGGGGGATTGTGTGGGGATCGTGAGGGGTGCACCCGTGGCAGGTGCGAAGCCGTACCGATTCGGGTGGTGTCGGGCAGCCGGCCGACCGGGCGAATCGGGCTTAGGCGGCAGATGGTGACGAACCCGTCGGGGTGGAGGCTCGCCCCCTCTCCTTACCCTTCGACAGGCTCAATGCGATCTAAGTAGGCTCAGCACACCCCCGTTCTCCCTCCCTTCCCACACGACATCAGGACACCCGCCATGGCGCGACGTACCACTTCCAACTCGCCGGGAAGCTCGCCGGGCTCGGCGGGCTCGCCGGGTCCGAGGAATCGGACGCCGCAGCCCCTGCCCCGGCGCAGCCGCACGGTGGGGGACTTCGTCAAGGCGTTCCTCGCCTTCGTCGCCCTGCTCGTGCTGCTCGTCGGCGTGCCCGGCGCGCTCGCCGTCCAGATCGGCTGGCCGCTGCCCTCGGGTGCGCCGACGACGGAGTGGCTCCAGCAGGAGATCACCGTCGACACGTTCATCAACGTGCTGACCGTGGTCGTCTGGCTGGCGTGGGCCCAGTTCACGGCCTGCGTGCTCGTCGAGATGAAGGCCGCGCTGTCCGGTGTCGGACTGCCCAACCGCGTGCCCGGGGCCGGCCCGAGCCAGCTCCTCGCGCGCCAGCTCGTCGCCGCGCTGCTGCTGGTCGGCGCCGCCGCGGCGAGCTTCACACCGGGTCTTTCGCAGCTGGGCCAGCAGTTGGAGGGCAACCAGCGGCCCGCCGTCGCCGCGGCGGCCCAGCAGACCCCGGGCGGGCTGCTGGCACAGCAGCAGGCGCAGACCGCCGCGAGCGCCGCCGCACTGGCCGAGCAGGCCGCCGACGCCGCCGCGCACGCGGAGGGCGCAGGCGCCCGCGCGTCCGAGGACGCCACGAAGTTCTACCGGATCCAGCCGCCCGAGGGCCGCCATCACGACTCCCTCTGGGAGGTCGCGGAACGCCACCTCGGTGACGGACGCCGGTACAAGGAGATCTACCAGCTCAACAAGGACCGTGCACAGCCCGACGGTTCGAAGCTCTCCGAGGCCAGCCTCATCCGGCCCGGCTGGATCATGGAGATGCCCGGTGACGCCCGCGGCGGCGAACTGGTCGAGATGCCCGACGAGGCCCCGAAGGTCTCGCCGGACGTCCAGCGGCAGATCTCCGACTACGCCAGGACGGGCGGCGCGCAGGAGCAGGACGGGCAGGGCGCGGGACAGGAGGGCGCCGGCCGGCAGGGCGGCGGGTCCGGTGCGCAGGACCGCGACACCGCGCACATCAGTCTTCCCGAGCAGCGTCCCGGTCAGGGGACCGCGCAGGGCGGGCAGGAGCATGCCGCGCCCGCCGCCGGTGAGGGCAGCGGGTTCGGGCTGCCGCAGGCCCTCCTCGGCGCGCCCCTCCTCGCCGCGGGTCTCCTCGGCGCCCTCGGCCGGCGCCGCCGTCAGGCGCTGTGGCAGTCCGCGCTCGGTGCCGTCGGCGGGCGCCGCGGCATGGAGCCGCCCACGCCCACCGGCGCCGCCGCCGACGCGCAGGACGCGCTGCTGGTGGGGGCCGACCCCGAGGGCGTACGCCTGCTCGACCGGTCGCTGCGCGGGCTCGCCGCGTCGCTCGCGGGGGAGTCCCGTCCGCTGCCGACCGTGTACGCGGCCTGGATGAGCGGCAACGGCGATCTGCACCTCCAGCTCGCCCAGCCGGCGGGCAAGCCGCCCACGCCGTGGCAGCTCGGACAGGACCAGACGTTCTGGATGCTGGCCCGCGCCGACGCCGAGCGGTACGAGGAGGTGGACACGGCCGCCCCGTACCCCGGGCTCGTCAGCCTCGGCTCGATGGACGACTCGCGGCTGCTGCTCAACCTGGAGTCGGTGCCCGGCATCGTCTCGCTGAGCGGCCGCGAGCAGGACCGTGCGGGCGTCTTCGCCTCCGTGGCCGCCGAGTTGGCGACCAACGGCTGGTCCGACCGCATGACCATCACCCTCGTCGGCTTCGGCGAGGACCTGACGCCGCTCGCCCCCAACCGGCTCCGCCACCTCGACGACATCGAGGCGCTCGTGGAGACCATGGAGGCCGAGACGCGGCAGCGGCGCGGCGCGCTGGGTGCGGCCGGTCACGACTCGGTGCTCACCGGGCGTACGGGCCCTGCCCAGCACACCCGTTGGGCCCCGCACCTCGTGCTGCTCGCCGCCGAACCGTCCGCCGAGGACGCCGTCACGCTCGCCGAACTCGCCGCCGACGCCAGCCGGCTGGGCATCGGCTACCTCGTCGGCACCCGGTCGGGCGACCTGCCCGGCGCCGCCTGGGAGATGGAGATCACCAGCGAGGGCAAGCTCCTCGCGCCGCTCCTCGGCCTCGAACTCGACGCACAGCTCCTGCCGGTGTCCCAACAGCGCGCCGTCGTCGAGCTGTTCACCGACGCCGACCCCGAGCGGGACGACGACCGGCCGGCCACCACCCCGCCGTTCCTCGTCGACATCAGCGAACAGGGGCGTCCGGCGGTCTACGCGCGGCTCGTCGGCCCGTACGAGATCATCGGTCTGGAGACGCCGGACGGTGAGCGCAGTCCGCTGCTCCACGAGGCGCTGGCGCTGCTGCTCCTGCACCGCGAGGGCGTGCACCCGCGGGTGCTGTCCTCCGCGCTCTGGCCGCGCGGGGTCACGGACGACGTCCGGGACGCGCTCGTCGAGCGGCTGCGCGACTGGCTCGGCAACGACCCGGACGGCACACCGCGGCTCGCCGCCGACGCGACCGGGCGGCTCAAGCTCGCCAAGTCCGTCGTGTCCGACCTGGACGTCCTGCGCTCGCTCTACCACGAGGCCACCCAGGGCCGGGGCGCCGGCAGCCGTGCGGTGCGCGGCCGGCTGCTCACCGACGCGCTGGTGCTCGTACGGGGTCCGCTGCTGGCCGAGCGGCCCGAGGGGCGGTACGGCTGGCTCACCCACGAGATCATCGACGCCCAACTGCCGCTGCTGGTCGCGGACATCGGCCTCGCCCTCTCCGCGTTCCACCTGGAGAAGGACCGCGCCGAGAAGGCCATCGAGGCACTGGACGCGGCGCTGGGCTCCGCGCCCGGCGACGAGCGGCTGTGGCACGAGCTGCTGCGGGCCACGCACGCGACCGGCGACAGCGACCGGCTGAAGCGGCGCGCGGCGGACCTCGTCGCCCGCAGTGGCGCGCGCGGGCTGCCGCCGCGGACCGAGGCGCTCCTCGACGAACTGCTGCCGACCTGGCGCAGCGGCGTCGCCGCCGCGGGATGAACAGCCTCGCGCCGGTCGACCTGATGGTGATCGTCGGCGCCGTCCTGTGGGGCGGCGCCGCCGGTCTGTTCGTGCCCCGCCCCGCGTACCGCTTCTCCGTCGACCCCGACGAGCCCTGGGCGGACCGGTGTCCGCAGGGGCACCGGATCGACGGCCGGGCCGGCGGCGGCTGGGCCGGCCCGGCACGCTGCCGGGAGTGCGGGGGGCGTGCGTACGGGCCCGGCACCCTCCCCGTCGCCCTCGCCACCGCGCTCGTGTGCGGTGCCCTCGCCGCGGCCACCGGTACCCGGCCCGAGCTGGCCGTCTGGCTGCTGCTCGCGCCCCTCGGCGTACTCCTCGCCGTCGTGGACTTCCGCGTCCAGCGCCTGCCGGACGTACTGACGCTGCCCCTCGCGGGCGCCGCCCTGGTCCTGCTCGCGGGCGCCTGGGCCGCCCCCGAGCGCGCGGGCGACTGGCCGACCGCGCTGTACGGCTCCCTCGCCCTCGGCGGCGGCTACTTCGTCCTCTTCCTGATCAGCCCCGACGGCATGGGCTTCGGCGATGTGAAACTCGCCCTCGGCCTCGGCGCCGTCCTCGGCTGGTACGGCTGGGGGACCGTGCTGCTCGGCACGTTCGCGGGGTTCCTGTTCGGCGGCCTGTACGGGATGGGGCTGGTCGTCGCGCGCCGGGCCGGACGCAGGACGTCCATCCCCTTCGGCCCCTTCCTGATAGCGGGCGCTTTCGTGGGCCTGCTCATCGGGGCCTTCGCCGCCTGACGTCGAGTGATCGTTCGGGCTGGCGTACGCTGGATCAGTCCGTCCACACCCCTATGAAAGGGACCGCTCCGGTGACCGAGAAGGCCGACCTCCAGTCCGTCCTCGACCGTGCCGCCGAGGGTGGGCGGATCACCCCGGAAGAGGCGCTCGACCTCTACCGCGACGCCCCGCTGCACGCGCTCGGCTCCGCCGCCGACGCCGTACGCCGCCGCCGGTACGCCGGTACGGAGCACATCGCGACGTACATCATCGAGCGGAACATCAACTACACGAACGTCTGCGTCACGGCGTGCAAGTTCTGCGCGTTCTACGCCCCGCCGAAGGCCAAGGACAAGGGCTGGACGCGCGACCTCGACGACATCCTGCGCCGCTGCGCGGAGACCGTCGAGCTGGGCGGCACGCAGATCATGTTCCAGGGCGGGCACCACCCGGACTTCGGTGTCGAGTACTACGAGGAGCACTTCTCCGCGATCAAGGCCGCGTACCCGCAGCTCGTCATCCACAGCCTGGGGGCGAGCGAGGTCGAGCACATGGCCCGCATCTCCAAGGTCAGCGCCGAGGAGGCGATCCGGCGCATTCACGCCGCCGGGCTCGACTCCTTCGCCGGCGCCGGTGCCGAACTGCTGCCCGCGCGGCCCCGCAAGGCCATCGCCCCGCTCAAGGAGAGCGGCGAGCGCTGGCTGGAGATCATGGAGATCGCGCACAACCTGGGCGTGGAGTCCACGTCCACCATGCTCATGGGCACCGGCGAGACCAACGCCGAGCGCATCGAGCACCTGCGGATGATCCGTGACGTACAGGACCGGACGGGCGGCTTCCGCGCCTTCATCCCGTACACGTACCAGCCCGAGAACAACCACCTCAAGGGCCGTACGCAGGCCACGCTCTTCGAGTACCTGCGGATCATCGCCATCGCGCGGCTGTTCATGGACAACGTGGCCCACATCCAGGGTTCCTGGCTCACCACCGGCAAGGAGGTCGGCCAGCTGTCGCTGCACTACGGCGCGGACGACCTCGGCTCGATCATGCTGGAGGAGAACGTCGTCTCCTCCGCCGGCGCCAAGCACCGCTCCAACCGCATGGAGATCATCGACCTGATCCGCAAGGCGGGGCGGGTGCCGGCGCAGCGGGCGACGACGTACGAGCACCTCGTCGTCCACGACGACCCGGCGAACGACCCCGTCGACGACCGGGTCCAGTCGCACATCTCGTCGACCGCGATCGAGGGCGGGACCGCCCACCCCGAGCTGAAGCTGCTCGCCTCCAACTAGGCCTGCGGCGGAGGGGGTTCGGGCCGGTGGCGCTGACCATTCACGCGGCGGACGAACTGCGGCACAGCTGGGACGACTCCGGCCCCGGCCCCGGTTCCGTCGAGGGCGGGGCCGTTGCGGTGGACGGGGACCGGGTCGCCGCGACGGGCGTCCTGGCGGAGCTGCGGGAGCGGTTTCCGGATGCCCGCGTGCGGGTGTGGCCCGGGGTGCTCGGGCCCGGCCTGATTCATCGGGGACCGATCCCGGACGCACCGACGCCTCGCGAACGCGTGCACGCCCTGCTGAAGTCGGGGGCGGTGGCCGTGCTGGCCGAGTACGCGGATGCGGCCGGGTTGCGGGCTGCGGCCGCGCGCAACGATGTCGTGGTCCTCGCCCAGGTCGGCCCCGCGGTGATCGTCGAGGCGGGGCGGGCCGATCTCGCGGTCTTCGGCGAGGACGGGACGTGTCTGGCGACGGTGTGCGCGGGGCGGCTTGTGCATCGTCGCCGTTAGCACGGCCGGTGCGGTTGGCTCCGCCGGGCTTGTGGGTTGTCGGGTGCGGGTGCGTCGTGGCTGGTCGCGCAGTTCCCCGCGCCCCTAAAGGCACAAAGACTGCGCCGTTCCCCGCGCCCCTAGGCGGCCTCTGTCGGCGGGGTGAAGAAGTTGATGAGGTTGCCGTCCGGGTCTCGGAGCAGGAGTGAGCGGTTGCCCCAGGGCATCGTCGTGGGCTCCGTCACGAAGTCGGTGACGTACCCGGTCAGGTTCTTGTGGACGGCGTCCACGTCGTCGACCAGGAACTCGGTGATCACGCTGTGGTTCTCCGCCGGGCGGGCCGAGCCCGGGGCGAACAGCGGAACCGTGCGGGTGCTCGCGATGGCGAGGGTGGCGTTCGGGGTGCCGAGTTCGGCGAAGTCGTCGTTGGCCCAGGCCGCTGTCAGCCCCGTGACCCGCTCGTAGAACGCGACGAGCCGGGCGACATCGCCGGTGATGATGCGGATCGAGACGAAGTTCATGGGGCTCTCCTCGGGTGCGCTGCACGGCTGCCGCGTTCGGCTGCCGTGTCCCGCAGGCTAGGACAGATAGAGGACACTTTCGGTCCGGTATCGGCACTAGGCTGCGAACATGCCCAAACCCGCCGGCCGCGTACTGACCCTCCTGGAACTGCTGCAGTCCGGCGGCACCCGGACCGTGGCCGAACTGGCCGAGCGGCTCGGCGTCGACGGACGGACCGTGCGGCGGTACGTGGGTCAGCTGATCGACCTCGACGTGCCCGTGGAGTCGGTGCGCGGCCGGTACGGCGGCTACCGGCTGGGCCCCGGATACCGTCTCCCGCCGCTCATGCTCAGCGACGACGAGGCGCTGGCCGTGCTGCTCGGCCTGGTCGCCGGCCGTCGGACCGGGCTGGTGACGGCGGGGCACACGGCGAGCGAGACGGCGTCGGCGAAGATCCGCCGGGTGCTGCCCAAGCAGGTGGCCCGCCGGCTCGACGTACTCCTGGACTCGCTGGCCTTCACGGATCAGCCCGGTGGGTTCGACACCCCGGACGCCGACGTCCTGCTCACCCTCGCCGACGCGGTGAGCCACTGCCGGCCGGTCGCGATGAGATACACCGGCGGCGACGGCCGGCGCAGCGAACGCACGCTGCACGCCTACGGGATCGTCGCCCACGCGGGCCGGTGGTACGTCACCGGGCAGGACGCGGGGAGCGGTGAGGACCGTACGTTCCGGCTCGACCGCATCGCGGACGCGCGGACGCTGCCCGGGTCGTTCGCACCACCCGAGGGACTCGACCCGGCCCAGCGGGTGGTGACGGGCTTCGCGACGGCCGAGTACCGCTACGAGGTGGCCCTGCGGATCCAGGGGACGCCCGAACAGATCCGCGCCCGCCTCCCCGCGAGCGTCGCCACCCTGGAGGAGGCCGACGAGGGCTGGCTGCGCGTGCGGCTCCGGGCGGAGCACCTCGACTGGCTCCCCCCGGTCCTGGCCTCCCTCGACCGCCCGTTCGTCATCGAGACCCCCGAAGAACTACGCACCCTGACCACCACATTCGCCACCCGCCTGACCTCCTACGCCAACCACCCCTGACCCAAGGGGCGCAGCCCTGAAGGGGCGCGGGGAACGGCGCAATCTTCGGCCTTCCGCCGTCAAGGGCGCGGGGAACGGCGCAGTCTTTGTGTTTTTAGGGGCGCGGGGCTGTGTCGATATGCGGCTCCGCCGCGTGCGCGCGACCAGCCACAGCGAACCCGCACCCGAAGAACCACGCCCAGCCGCCCCAGGAACCCAGGTTCACCCCGAGAACGCCTCGGCGAACGCCCCGGCCTCCTGCTCCACCCCGCTGCAATTCGTCGCCGCGTCGTCCGAGGCCGCATCGTCCCCTTCACACCGCTGGTCCCGGAACGTCGACCACATCGACACCCACGCAACCCCCTTCTCCTCCGCGAACGCCCGCACCTCCGCCGCGTCCGCCAAGGAGAACGTCTCGTTGTCCACGTCGTTCACACCCAGCATCGACGTCAGGGCGAGCCCCTTCCACGCCCCGGAGTCCGACAGCCCGAAGACCTTCTCCAACTGGTCGTGGGCCGCCTGCGCCGACGTCTTCGCGTAGTCGCCCATGTCCTCGTCGTACGAACTGCCGTAGTTCATGGTCATGATGTTGACCGTGGAGACCACGACGCCGTTGTCGTTGGCGGACTCCAGCAGCGCCACGCTGTCGTCGTCGAGCCCGGACGGCATGACGGGCAGCGTGAAGGTCACCGACAGATCCGTGCGCTCCTTCTGCAGCAGCGCGATCGCCTCGGAGCGCAGCGCCACCGAGTCGGAGTCGGCCAACTGCGTGCCCTCGACGTCGAAGTCCGCCTCCGTCGCCCCGGCCGCGTCGAGCGCCTTCCCGTACGCGGCGGCCAGCGCCGACGCGCTGTCACAGGTCGAGGCCAGCTCCTTCCCGGACGCCCCGCCGAAGGAGACCCGCACGGCCGAGCCCGACTCCGTCAGCGCCGAGATACGGGATTTCACCGCCGAGTCGCCGATCGCGGTCGTCCCGTTCCAGGAAGGCGTACAGGCGCTGCCGTCCGCGATGACGAAGGCGAGGTTGTACGTGGAGGGGGAGCCGGCCGAGTCGTTGTCGGAGGCGGTGGTGGCGCTGACGTACGGGGCGTAGGCGGTGCCAGAGGAGTCGCCGGACGCACTCCCGGAGGGTGACGCGCTGTTCTGCGGACGGCTCGTGGAATCCGGGCCGGAGGAGTCGTCCGTCCCCGAGGAACACCCCGCGGTGGCCAGGGCGATGACACAGGCGAGCCCGGCAGCCGGCTTCAGGAAAGTCCTCATCGCGCGTGCTCCCACTCTCGTGATTCTCGTCTCAGGATGGAAACAAACCGCGTTTCCGAAGTGAAAATGTCTCACGGACGGCCCCGCTCCACGAAGACAGCATATTCAGGGGAACCGCACGGAAACCGCCCGGCAAACAGGGCCAACCGGACATGAATATAGGGACATTGGGCACCTTCTCGGCGCCCGCCGCCCTGTCCGGCGATCAAGGATTCTCTCAGGGAAAAGACAGACTCGGTCGTTTCTCATGGCCGTCTCACAACAGAATCAGAGTTTCGGACACATAAAGGCTCCCTAATATCCGGGGAATGCATTCCGAGCCTGCCATCGAATCCCGCGCCGCCGTGCGCGGCCGCCGCCGCAAACGCGGCAACGGGCCTGAGGACGGTCCCGTGTTCGTTGACAACTCCGGTCGCAGGGCCAGGCTTCTGCGCCGGATCGGCACCCTCCTCGGTGTCGTCTGTATCGGGTACGCGGTCGTGCTCGGCATGGCGTTCATGGGGTGGGGCCCCTCGCTCACCCCGTCCTCGCTGCTGCCCTTCGGGGACGGCGGTCCGAACGGCAGTCAGAACTCCGGACCCGGCGGCGGGCTCCAGCCGCAGGGCGGTACCGGCAGCCCGCCCGCGCGGCCCACCGGCGCCCCGCCCTCGGGCGTCGCGACCGGCGCGGCACCCACCGCCGCCCCGACGGCGTCCGTCTCCGCCCCGTCCGCGTCCGCCTCCGCGGCCGCCAACTGACCGGAACGGACCCACATCCATGGCTACTACGACGCCCTCGCGCGGCCGCAGGCGGGCTCCCTCCCGGATGACGCGGGCCGCGGGCAAGGCAGCGGCGCTGCAGAAACCGCGTGTCATCCTCGCCCTGCTGCTCCTGCTCGCGCTCACCAGCGTGATGCTGCTGGACGGCTATCTGCGCTCGGAGGTCGGCGGCGACGAGCGCGTACGCAGCGACGCCAGCTCCAGCAAGGTCCCGGACGACGTCATCGACGGCGGGCCGATCCTCTCCTTCAGGAACGGTGAGCCACGGTCCACGTCCGTCCCGGAGAAGACCATCGCGCTGACCTTCGACGACGGCCCCAATCCCACGTGGACGCCGCAGATCCTGAAGATCCTGGAGGAGAACGACGTCCCGGGTACGTTCTTCCTGGTCGGCTCGATGGTCTCGCGCTACCCGTCGATCGTGAACGACCTGGTGGACCAGGGCAACGAGGTCGGCATCCACACGTTCACGCACGTCGATCTCTCGTACCAGAGCAACGCCCGGATCGAGCGGGAGATGGACCAGACGCAGCTCGCCCTGGCGGGTGCGGCGGGCATCACGACGACGCTGTTCCGTGCCCCGTACTCCTCGGAGACGGACGCCATCGACAACTACAGCTGGCCCGTCTACAAGAAGCTCGGTGCCGAGGGCTACACCAGCGTCTTCGTCGACACCGACAGCGACGACTGGAAGCGGCCCGGCGTCTCGAAGATCATCAAGTGGGCCACTCCGGCGGAGAACAAGGGCGCCTCGGTGCTCTTCCACGACGCGGGCGGCGAGCGTTCGCAGACGGTGAAGGCGCTCGGCACGTACATCAAGAAGATGAAGGCGAAGGGCTACTCCTTCACCACCATCAGCGGTGCCACCCAGCAGGCGGACGCCGCGGAGCAGCAGTCGGACGCCGCGGACCAGCAGGCGAACGGCGGGCAGCCGGGCAGTGGCGAGGCGCCCGGCGGCCGGCAGGGTCAGGGGCAGCAGGGCCAGGGGGCCCAGGGCGGCAACGCGCTCCAGGCCGCCCACCGCACCGCCACCGGCACCACCCTCTACGAGGGCAAGGCGCTCGTCGCCGCGGTCGCGGTCGCCGAGTGGACCGTACCGGGGCTCGCGACCGGGCTCGCGATCGTGGGCGTCGCCGTCATGGGCCGCTTCGGGATGATGCTGATCCTCGCCCGCAGGCACTACCGCAAACGCAACAGACGCCGGTTCAGCTGGGGGGAGCCCGTCACCCGGCCGGTCAGCGTGATCGTGCCCGCGTACAACGAGAAGGAGTGCATCGCCAACACCCTGAGGTCGCTGGCGCAGAGCACCCATCCGATCGAGATCATCGTGGTGGACGACGGTTCCACGGACGGCACCAAGGAGATCGCCGAGGCGCTCGGCATGCCGAACGTGCGCGTCGTCCGCCAGGAGAACGCGGGCAAACCGGCTGCCCTCAACAACGGTGTGCGGCAAGCCAGTTACGACATCGTCGTGATGATGGACGGCGACACCGTCTTCGAGGCGGACACCGTACGGCAGCTGGTCCAGCCCTTCGCCGACCCCGGCGTCGGCGCGGTCGCGGGCAACGCCAAGGTCGGCAACCGCAACACGATCATCGGCGCCTGGCAGCACATCGAGTACGTGATGGGCTTCAACCTCGACCGCCGCATGTACGACCTGCTGCGCTGCATGCCCACCATCCCGGGCGCGATCGGCGCGTTCCGCCGGGAGGCCGTGCTCGCGGTCGGCGGGATGAGCGAGGACACCCTCGCCGAGGACACCGACATCACCATCGCCATGCACCGGGAGGGCTGGCGGGTCGTCTACCAGGAGCACGCCAAGGCCTGGACCGAGGCACCCGGCTCCCTCAAGCAGCTGTGGTCCCAGCGCTACCGCTGGTCGTACGGGACCATGCAGGCGCTGTGGAAGCACCGCAAGTCCCTGATCGACAAGGGTCCCTCGGGCCGCTTCGGCCGGGTCGGGATGCCGCTGGTGGTGATCTTCCAGATCGTCACGCCCGTCTTCGCCCCGCTGATCGACGTGTTCACCGTCTACTCGATGATCTTCATCGACTTCAGGGCGTCGCTGCTCGCCTGGCTGGCCGTCCTCGGCGTGCAGCTCGTCTGCGCGGCGTACGCGTTCCGGCTCGACAGGGAGAAGTACCGGTATCTGCTGATGATGCCGCTGCAGCAGCTCGCGTACCGGCAGATGATGTACCTCGTCCTGATCCACTCCTGCATCACGGCCCTCACGGGCGGCCGGCTGCGCTGGCAGAAGCTGAAGCGCACCGGAGAGGTCGGCACGCCGGCGGGGGTGGGCTGATGGGCTCGCACCGCCGGGGCGGACCCCCGGTCGCGGGGCCCGCCGCGGTCGCGGACACGGCCCGCCTGCCGCGGGTGGAACCGGAGCCCTTGCCGCAGTCCCCGTCGGAAGCCCCGTCGGAAGCCCGGTCGGAGGCCCGGTCGGAGTCCCTGCCCGAGGCGCGTACCGGGAAGGGGCGTGACCGGTACTTCGACACCCTCCGGGCCGTCGCCCTCGTCCGTGTCGTGACCTACCACACCTTCGGCTGGGCCTGGGCGGGCATGGTCCTCCCCTCCATGGGGATCATGTTCGCGCTCGCCGGCACCCTGATGGCGAAGTCCCTGGAGCGGCCCGCCCCCAAGGTGATCAGGAGCCGGATCCGCCGGCTCCTGCCGCCCTTCTGGTTCTGGGGCTTCTTCGTCGTGGTCGCGATGCTGATCCACGGCTGGATGCCGGGCCGGCAGATCGTCTACTGGGTCGTGCCGCTGGGCGATCCGCCGGGCAACGCGTGGGGCGAGCAGGCCTGGGAGATCCTCTGGTACCTGCGGACGTACCTCTGGTTCGTCCTGCTGTCGCCCCTGCTGCTGAAGGTCTTCCGGCTGGCCCCGGTCGCCGTCCTGGTCCTCTCGCTCGCCCCGATCGTGGTCCTCCAGTTCCTCTGGGAGCCGCCGGACGACCGCTTCGGCGTCGGACTCCTCGACCTGGCCACGTACCTGTTCTGCTGGATCCTCGGTTTCGCGCACCGCGACGGCGTCCTGGAACGGCTCAAACCGTTCGCCGTCGTCGTCCTGTCGCTCGCCGCGATCGGGTACGGCGGCTGGTACGCCTTCACGCACCAGGCCGAAACCGGCTCGTACGACCTCGACGACATCCCGTACGCCCAGGCGTTCTGGTCGGCCGGGTTCGTGACCCTGCTGATGTACGCGAAGGCGCGCCTCGGGATCGACTTCGCGTGGCTGGCCCGCTTCGGGCGCCTCGACCGGATCGTGCGGATCTTCAACGCCCGCGCGGTCACGATCTACCTCTGGCACGAGCTGGCGCTGATCCTCGCCATCCCGCTGATCGACCAGTTCTGGAACGTCCCGGCCTTCGAGACGTATCTGCCGCTGGAGAGCCAGTGGTTCATGTTCGGCATCGGCTGGATCCTCATCGGCGTGTTCATCCTGCTGTGCGGGTGGGTGGAGGACGTGGCGGCGAAGTCGAAGCCGCGACTGCTGCCCTGAGCCGGGTTCACGGGATGCGTACTGCCACAATGGGTCCGTGACCCGCGCATCCCTGAACAAACAGCCGCACGAAGTCGCCTCGATGTTCGACGACGTCGCGGAACGCTACGACCTGACGAACGACGTGCTGTCGCTGGGCCAGGACCGGGTGTGGCGCAAGGAGGTCGCCAAGGCGGTCGACGCGCGGCCCGCGCAGAAGATCCTGGACCTCGCGGCGGGCACCGCCACCTCCTCCCTGCCCTTCGCGCGCACGGGCGCGTACGTCGTCCCCTGCGACTTCTCCCTCGGGATGCTCAGGGTCGGCAAGAAGAACCACCCCTGGCTGCCGCTCACGGCGGGCGACGCGACGAAGCTGCCGTTCAAGGACGACACCTTCGACGCGGTGACGATCTCCTTCGGCCTGCGGAACGTGCAGGACACGGACACCGCGCTGCGGGAGCTGCACCGCGTGACGAAGCCCGGCGGACGTGTGGTGATCTGCGAGTTCTCGCACCCGACGTGGGCGCCGTTCCGCACGGTCTACACCGAGTACCTGATGCGCGCGCTGCCGCCGGTTGCCCGCGCGGTCTCCTCGAACCCCGAGGCGTACGTCTATCTCGCCGAGTCGATCCGTGAATGGCCCGACCAGCCCGCCCTCGCCGAGCGGCTGATCAAGGCCGGCTGGTCGAAGGTGGCCTGGCGCAACCTCTCGGGCGGCATCGTCGCGCTGCACCGCGGTTTCAAGCAGGACTAAGGGCTGTCCCGTAGGGCCCGTCCGGCAGTTCCTGTCCGCCGCAGGCGGTTCCGGGCGGCTGCCCGGCGCTCACCCGAGGAGTGCGAAGGGGTCGTGCGGAGGGTCGAGTTCGCGCTGCAGGCCACCCGACGGCGGCTGCGGCAGCCGCGGCTCACGTACACCCGCGCCCCCGCCGCCCTCACCCTCGCCGAGGTCGAACCACACCGTCACGACCGCCCCGCGCGGCACCTCGGAACCGGGCAGCGGGTACTGGCGTACGACGTAGTCGACGACCATCAGGTCGAAGTCGGGCCGGTCGGGCGCGGCGAGGAGCACCCCACGCGCCTCGGCCGTCTCGCGCGCGTCCACGGCCATCAGGCCGACGAGCCGCGGTACGCGCACTTCGGGTGTCTTGCGTGGTATGCGCACAGACGTCACCCCCAGCGGTACCGGCAGGGTAAGCCCTTGCCGGGCCCCGCCGGAAGGCGTCGGCGGGCGGACCGCCGCCGGCCCGGGCCCTTCAGAGAGCCAGCCGGTAGCAGTGCCCGAACTGCTTCGACTTCGGTGAGGTGAACGTCTCCGCCAGCTCCATGCCCAGGCGTCTGGTCACCGCGATCGAGCGTTCGTTGCGGGAGTTCACCATGGCCACCACGCTCGTGACGCCCGTCGCGCGCACCCGGTCCAGCGTGGCCTGCGCCGCCGCGGTCACGTACCCCTTGCCCCAGTACTCCCGGCCGAGCCGCCAGCCGATCTCGATCTCGCCCTTCGGACCCCACTCGTACGGCCACGGCTGGGCGCCGGTGAAGCCCATGACCCGGCCCTCCTCGTCGAGCATGGTCCAGAAGCAGAAACCGTGCTCGGCGTCGTGCCGGCGCTGGCGGGCGGTCAACTCCTCGTAGACGGACAGTTCGGCGGATTTCCCTCCGTGGAACTCCATCACGTCCGGGTGGTCGAAGGCCCGGTGCCAGGCGAAGGCGTCCTCGTCGGTGGGGACGCGCAGGTGTACCACGGGGAGAGCTCGGTTCACGGGGCAGCCCTTCAGCCAGGTGATCAGTACCGCTGCATAGACTGCCCATGTCCCGTGCCCGTCAGCACGCGGATTTCGAGACTTCGCGCTACGAGATTTTCGAGCCTTCGAGCCTTGGGGAGACCCCGCCGTGACCGAGTCCCAGTCCCAGCCCCTCTCCGAACACGCCGCGCCCCTGTCCGAACACTCCGCCGATGTGATCGTCGTCGGGGCGGGGCCGGCCGGTTCCACCACGGCGTACTACCTGGCCAAGGCCGGGCTTGATGTCCTGCTCCTCGAAAAGACGGCGTTCCCGCGGGAGAAGGTGTGCGGCGACGGACTGACGCCCCGCGCCACCAAACAGCTCGTCTCCATGGGCATCGACATCTCGGAAGAGGCGGGCTGGCTCCGGAACAAGGGGCTCCGCATCATCGGCGGCGGCGTCCGCCTCCAGCTGGACTGGCCGGAACTCGCCTCCTACCCGGACTACGGACTCGTCCGCAAGCGCGACGACTTCGACGAGCAGCTGGCCCGCCAGGCGCAGAAGGCCGGCGCGCGCCTGTACGAGCGCTGCAACGTCGGCGCCCCGATCGTCGACGACCGCACGGGCCACATCACGGGCGTCCACGCCAAGCTCGGCGACGCCGACTCCAAGGAGAAGCGCGAAGTCACCTTCCACGCGCCCCTGGTCGTCGCCGCCGACGGCAACTCCACCCGGCTGTCCCTGGCGATGGGCCTGCACCGCCGCGAGGACCGCCCGATGGGCGTCGCCGTGCGTACGTACTTCACGTCCCCGCGCCACGAGGACGACTACCTGGAGTCGTGGCTGGAACTGTGGGACCGCCGCGGGCCCGGCGAGGACCGGCTGCTGCCGGGCTACGGCTGGATCTTCGGCATGGGCGACGGCACCTCCAACGTCGGCCTGGGCGTCCTCAACACCTCGGCCGCCTTCAAGGAGCTGGACTGGCGCGAGGTCCTCAAGGCGTGGTGCGCCTCCATGCCGGCGGACTGGGGCTACACCCCGGAGAACATGACGATCCCGATCCGCGGGGCCGCCCTGCCGATGGCCTTCAACCGCCAGCCCCACTACACGAAGGGCCTGCTGCTCGTCGGCGACGCGGGCGGCATGGTGAACCCCTTCAACGGCGAGGGCATCGCCTACGCCATGGAGTCCGGGCAGATCGCCGCGGACGTCATCGTCCAGGCGCAGGCCCGCGCGACCCCCGCCCAGCGCGAACTCGCCCTCCAGCGCTACCCGAAGGTCCTCAAGGACACCTACGGCGGCTACTACACGCTCGGCCGCGCCTTCGTGAAGCTCATCGGCAACCCGAAGGTCATGAAGATCGCCGCCGAGCGCGGTCTGACGCATCCCGTGCTGATGAAGTTCACGCTGAAGATGCTCGCCAACCTGACGGACCCGACGGGCGGCGACGCGATGGACCGCATCATCAACGGCCTGACGAAGGTGGCCCCCAGGGCCTGACGGGACGCGGGGCCCGCCAGGGCCCCGTTCTCGTCCCCGTACGCACGCCGGCTTCCCCTGTGCGCGCGCATGCTTGTGGGCCGTTTCCCCCGCCGGGGAAACGGCCCACAAAAGCATTCAGGACGTGGAGTCCGAAGGCGTGTGACCGAAGGTCAGAGCACCCGGACCGCACCGCTCGCCGGGTAGCCCGACAGATCCTGGATGACGACGCCCTTCGACGGGTTCGCCGCGTCCAGGTACTGGCCGCCGCCGATGTAGACGCCCACGTGGTACGCCGAGCCCGCGCCACCCCAGTACAGGATGTCGCCGACCTGGACGTTGGACAGCGAGACCGGGGTACCGGCCACGGACTGGTCCTGGGAGACGCGCGGCAGGTCGACACCGACCTGCTTGAACGCCGCCTGGACCAGGCTGGAGCAGTCCCACGCGTCGGGACCGGAGGCGCCCATGACGTAGGCGTCGCCGACCTGAGCCTTCAGGAAGCCGATGACCGTCGCGACACTGCCGCTGGCGGGAGCCGCGACGTTGCTGCTGGCGGCCGTGGAGGCCGTCGTGAGGGTCGTGCGGCCCGCGGAGCGGGTGGCACGCTCGGCGGCCTCCTTGCGGGCCGTCTCGGCCTTCTCCTTGGCCTCGGCCTTCTTCTTCGCGTCCGCGAGGTCCGACTTGGCCTGCTTCGCGGCCTTTTGAGCAGCGGCGTCACGCTCGGCACGCAGCTGGTAGTCGGCCGCGGCCTGCTGGGTGACCTCCGCGGACTCGGCGACCTGAGCGGTCATGTCTGCCGTGAGGGTGGGCAGCTCGATGGTCTGGGTCACCGGCTCGGCCGCGTTGGCCGTTCCGGCGGCACCGGCCACTGCCAGGGTGCCGAGGACGCCACCGGCAACTCCGGCGCGCATCGCGAGCGCCGAACTGCTGCGAGGCCGGGGTTTCCGGTGGCTTCGTATGTGAGCGGTGTGGGACATAGGGACAACCGGTATCAGGGGCTCCTCCATACCTTCAAGAAACGTGTGGTGCGCCACAATTGTTCAACGGTCCCGCGAATCGGGGTCGTGACGCCCTTTATTGACGCCGTAACGGGCAATCTGGACAGTGCCCGACGCGCCTGTGATCACGGCCTTTTCGCGTTACGTCCGAATTGCCCGCGACCTACCACTCGTTGAGCCGGTTGGCCAAGCCCGGTTGTTTCCGGCCTGTTACCGATGTGACGCACGTCACGGAACGGTAGCCCCGGCGGGCGCGTTGCGCGTGCGGATCGTGGGGAGACTCGGCGCCGATCCGGAGGGCGGTCCCGGATCGGGTCGACACCGCCCTCCGCTCGTGAACGGATGCACGCGCCCGTGCCGTCCACAACGGACGTCCCAACTCCCCCCGACGTGTGAACGAGTTCCTCTATCAAGCGACCCGGTCCAACACCAATTTGCCTTGGATCCGGCTGGCTTGATAGTGCGCCAAGGCCCGGACCAGCGGCGACGAGCGGGAATGTCACCTCTGGTGATCACTCGGACGCTTCTCGTACGAAGATCGGCACTCATCCGACTTCATGATCCTTCGCCGGGTGGTGGAGATCACAAAGGCGTTGTCGTACCCCGTGTCGCAGATCACAGACCGGCAGGCATAGGATGCGGGGCAGTTGGGCTTGTGACCTGCTTCACATGTGCGCGATCTTCGTGTGAGCCGCACGGGGTTCCGCACATCTCACGACGGTCGTGAGGTTCGTGGAGCAGGGGCGACGCCTGATGCAACCGCCAGCAGTCAATGCCGACTGAGAGGAGCGAGGAGCGGTGAACGCGTATGCGCCCATCCTCGTACTGGGAGCCCTCGGGGCAGGCTTTGCGATCTTCTCCGTGGTCATGGCCACGCTTATCGGTCCAAAGCGATACAACCGGGCCAAGCTTGAGGCCTACGAGTGCGGGATCGAGCCGACCCCCACGCCGGCGGGCGGCGGGCGGTTCCCCATCAAGTACTACCTGACGGCGATGCTCTTCATCATTTTCGATATCGAGATCGTCTTCCTCTATCCCTGGGCCGTCACCTTCGACGCGCTCGGGGTCTTCGGGCTCGTGGAGATGCTGCTCTTCGTGCTCACCGTCTTCGTCGCCTACGCGTACGTGTGGCGGCGCGGCGGCCTGGAATGGGACTGAACCCGTATGGGACCGACACCCGTAAGGGCCCCGCATGGGACTGACCCCCGCAAGGGACTGAGCCCCGTATAGGGGACAGAGGAGCCATTGAGCATGGGACTCGAAGAAAAGCTGCCGAGCGGCTTCCTGCTGACCACCGTCGAGCAGGCCGCGGGGTGGGTGCGCAAGTCGTCCGTCTTTCCCGCCACCTTCGGCCTCGCCTGCTGCGCCATCGAGATGATGACGACAGGGGCGGGCCGCTACGACCTGGCGCGCTTCGGCATGGAGGTCTTCCGCGGCTCGCCGCGGCAGGCCGACCTGATGATCGTCGCCGGGCGTGTCAGCCAGAAGATGGCACCGGTTCTGAGGCAGGTCTACGACCAGATGCCGAACCCCAAGTGGGTGATCTCCATGGGGGTCTGCGCCTCTTCGGGCGGCATGTTCAACAACTACGCGATCGTGCAGGGCGTCGATCACATCGTCCCCGTCGACATCTACCTCCCGGGCTGCCCGCCGCGGCCCGAGATGCTGATGGACGCGATCCTCAAGCTCCACCAGAAGATCCAGTCCTCGAAGCTCGGCGTGAACGCCGAGGAAGCGGCCCGTGAGGCGGAGGAAGCGGCGCTCAAGGCGCTCCCCACCATCGAGATGAAGGGGCTGCTGCGGTGAGCGACGCGAACGGCAACGGCACGAACGGCGCGAATCCGGAGAAGGACCTCGGCGCCTCCAACCTCCCGGGCCAGCGCGGCGACGGCGGCGAGGAGATCCGCGTCCAGCGCGGCATGTTCGGCGCCAACAACGGCGGGGACACCTCCGGATACGGCGGCCTGGTCCGCTCGATCCGCCTCCCCGGCCCGGCCGGCCGCCCGTACGGCGGCTGGTTCGACGAGGTCGCCGACGAATTCGAAGGCGCCCTGGAGGAACAGGGGCTGGTCCCGGAGAACGCGATCGAGAAGACGATCGTCGACCGCGACGAGCTCACCTTCCACATCGAGCGCGAGCACCTGCTCCAGGTCGCCAGGACCCTGCGCGACGACCCGGCCCTGCGCTTCGAGCTCTGCACCGGAGTGAGCGGCGTGCACTACCCGGCCGACAAGGGCCGCGAACTGCACGCCGTCTACCACCTGCGCTCGCTCACCCACAACCGGCTGATCCGCCTCGAAGTCAGTGCCCCCGACAGCGACCCGCGCATCCCGTCCCTGGTCTCGGTCTATCCGACCAACGACTGGCACGAGCGCGAGACGTACGACTTCTTCGGCATCGTCTTCGAAGGTCACCCGGCGCTGACGCGGATCATGATGCCGGACGACTGGCAGGGCTTCCCGCAGCGCAAGGACTATCCCCTCGGCGGTATCGCCGTCGAGTACAAGGGCGCCCAGATCCCGGCTCCGGACCAGCGGAGGTCGTACTCATGAGCACGCAGTCAACGAGCGCGCAGTCGGCGGACGCGCAGTCGGCATCGGCGCGGGAGACCACCGAGGGAACCGTCTACACGGTCACCGGTGGCGACTGGGACGAGGTCGTCGAGACCGCGGCCAGGGCCGACGACGAGCGCATCGTCGTCAACATGGGCCCCCAGCACCCGTCCACCCACGGCGTGCTCCGGCTCATCCTGGAGATCGAGGGCGAGACGGTCACCGAGGCCCGCTGCGGCATCGGCTACCTGCACACCGGCATCGAGAAGAACCTCGAATACCGGACGTGGACCCAGGGCACCACCTTCGTGACGCGCATGGACTACCTGACGTCCTTCTTCAACGAGACCGCGTACTGTCTCGCCGTCGAGAAGCTCCTCGGTATCGAGGACCAGATCCCGGACCGCGCGACGATCATCCGGGTGCTCCTGATGGAGCTGAACCGGCTCTCCTCGCACCTGGTGTGCATCGCCACCGGCGGCATGGAGCTGGGCGCCACCACGATCATGATCTACGGCTTCCGTGATCGTGAACTCATTCTCGACATCTACGAACTCATCACCGGCCTGCGCATGAACCACGCGTTCATCCGCCCCGGCGGCCTCGCCCAGGACCTGCCCCCGGGCGCGGTGGACCACATCCGCGAGTTCGTGAAGAAGATGCAGAAGAACCTTCCCGAGTACGACAAGCTCGCCACCGGGAACCCCATCTTCAAGGCCCGTATGCAGGACGTCGGCCACCTGGACCTGACCGGCTGCATGGCCCTCGGTGCCACAGGACCGATCCTGCGGTCCGCAGGCCTCCCGCACGACCTGCGCAAGGCCCAGCCGTACTGCGGCTACGAGACGTACGACTTCGACGTCCCGACCACGGACACCGCCGACGCGTACGGGCGCTTCCTCATCCGGCTGGAAGAGATGCGCCAGTCGCTCGCGATCGTCGAGCAGTGCCTGGACCGGCTGGAGCCCGGTCCGGTCATGGTCACCGACAAGAAGATCGCCTGGCCCGCCCAGCTCGCGCTCGGCCCCGACGGCCTCGGCAACTCGCTCGACCACATCAAGAAGATCATGGGCACCTCCATGGAGGCCCTGATCCACCACTTCAAGCTGGTGACCGAGGGCTTCCGCGTCCCGCCGGGACAGGCGTACGCGGCCGTCGAGTCACCCAAGGGGGAACTCGGGGTGCACGTCGTGTCCGACGGAGGCACCCGCCCCTACCGGGTCCACTACCGGGACCCGTCCTTCACCAACCTGCAGGCCATGGCGGCGATGTGCGAGGGCGGCCAGATCGCCGACGTCATCGTGGCCGTCGCCTCCATCGACCCCGTGATGGGAGGCGTCGACCGGTGACCACCATTCCTTCCGGGCCGGGCGTACAGCCACAGGGCACACAGCCGCAGGGTGTCAGCCTGGGCATGCCCCAACTGCCCGCGCCCGACTATCCGGCCGACGTCCGGACCCGGCTCGAAGCGGACGCGCGCGAGGTCGTCGCCCGCTACCCGGACTCCCGGTCCGCCCTCCTTCCGCTGCTGCACCTCGTGCAGTCGGAGGAAGGCCATGTCACGCGCACGGGGCAACGGTTCTGCGCGGAGATGCTCGGCCTCACCACGGCCGAGGTGACCGCGGTCGCGACCTTCTACTCCATGTACCGCCGCAAGCCGAGCGGCGACTACCAGGTGGGCGTCTGCACCAACACGCTGTGCGCGGTCATGGGCGGCGACGCGATCTTCGAAGCCCTCCAGGAACACCTGGGCGTCGGCAACGGCGAGACCACCGGCGACGGCAAGGTCACCCTGGAGCACATCGAGTGCAACGCGGCCTGCGACTTCGCGCCGGTCGTGATGGTCAACTGGGAGTTCTTCGACAACCAGACCGTGGCCAGCGCGAAGGGCCTCGTCGACGACCTGCGCGCGGGCACCGAGGTCGAGCCGACCCGCGGCGCCCCCCTGTGCACCTTCAAGGACACCGCCCGCATCCTGGCGGGCTTCCCCGACGAGCGCCCCGGCGCGGTCGAGGCGAGCGGCGGCGCGGGCCCCGCCTCGCTGGTGGGTCTGCGGCTGGCCAAGGGGGAGACGGGTCCCGCGCGCGTGGTGCATCCGCGCGGGTCCAAGGCCGCCGGATCGTCCACGGCCCCCGGTTCCTCCCGGGACGGGGCTCCGGCCGACCCGTCACCGGCCGACCCGTCACCGGCCGACCCGTCACCGGCCGACCCGTCACCGGCCGACCCGTCGCCGTCCGGCCAGCCCTCGTCCAAGCACCTCAGTTCGCACGACGCACCGCAGGACACGTCGGCCTCCGACCCGGACCACCCGGCCGGGCCCGCCGCCGAGGAGGGGGAGTGATGACCTTGTCCACTCAGTACGGGGGCACCTCCCGGCCGGAGACCGGAGCGGACCCCGAGAAGGTGCTCGCACCGGTGCTGTCGGCCTTCTGGGACGAGGACGAGTCCTGGACGCTGGACACCTACCGTCGGCACGACGGGTACGAGGGCCTGCGCAAGGCGCTCGCCATGTCACCGGACGACCTCATCGCCTATGTGAAGGAATCCGGACTGCGCGGCCGCGGCGGCGCCGGATTCCCGACGGGAATGAAGTGGCAGTTCATTCCCCAGGGCGACGGAAAGCCTCACTATCTAGTTGTCAACGCCGACGAATCGGAGCCGGGGACCTGCAAGGACATCCCGCTCCTCTTCGCGAACCCGCACAGCCTCATCGAGGGCATCGTGATCGCCTGTTACGCGATCCGTTCTTCGCATGCGTTCATCTATCTGCGGGGTGAAGTCGTCCCCGTGCTGCGGCGGTTGCACGAGGCCGTACGCGAGGCGCACGAGGCGGGCTACCTGGGGGAGAACATCCTGGGCAGCGGACTCGATCTCCAGCTCACCGTGCACGCGGGCGCGGGCGCGTACATCTGTGGTGAGGAGACCGCACTCCTCGACTCGCTCGAAGGCCGCCGTGGGCAGCCGCGACTCCGTCCCCCTTTCCCTGCGGTCGCGGGACTTTATGCCTGTCCCACTGTGGTGAACAACGTCGAGTCGATCGCGTCGGTTCCCGCGATTCTCCACAAGGGCAAAGAATGGTTCCGCTCGATGGGAAGCGAGAAGTCCCCGGGCTTCACGCTCTACTCGCTCAGCGGCCACGTCACCAGCCCCGGCCAGTACGAGGCCCCGCTCGGCATCACCCTCCGTCAGCTCCTCGACATGAGCGGCGGCATCCGGGCCGGACACCGCCTCAAGTTCTGGACGCCGGGCGGCTCCTCGACCCCGATGTTCACCGACGAACACCTCGACGTCCCCCTCGACTACGAAGGAGTGGGCGCCGCGGGTTCCATGCTCGGCACGAAAGCACTCCAGTGCTTCGACGAGACGACCTGTGTCGTACGGGCCGTCACCCGGTGGACCGAGTTCTACGCCCACGAGTCCTGCGGCAAGTGCACGCCCTGCCGCGAAGGGACGTACTGGCTCGTGCAGCTGCTGCGCGACATCGAGGCCGGCAAGGGCGTCATGTCCGACCTCGACAAGCTGAACGACATCGCCGACAACATCAACGGCAAGTCCTTCTGCGCCCTCGGCGACGGCGCCGCCTCACCGATCTTCTCCTCCCTCAAGTACTTCCGTGAGGAGTACGAGGAGCACATCACGGGTCGCGGCTGCCCCTTCGACCCCGCCAAATCGACGGTCTGGGCCGACAAGGACAAGCACACGGAGGTGAACGCATGACCGTGACCACGAGCGCTCCCTCCGGAGGCGGGGAAGCGGCGGTCCCGCCGGAGGACCTCGTCTCGCTGACCATCGACGGCGTCGAGATCAGCGTGCCCAAGGGCACCCTGGTCATCCGCGCCGCCGAACAGCTCGGCATCGAGATCCCCCGCTTCTGCGACCACCCCCTCCTCGACCCGGCCGGCGCCTGCCGCCAGTGCATCGTCGAGGTCGAGGGCCAGCGCAAGCCCATGGCGTCCTGCACGATCACCTGCACGGACGGCATGGTCGTCAAGACCCATCTCACCTCTCCTGTCGCCGAGAAGGCCCAGAAGGGTGTGATGGAGCTGCTGCTCATCAACCACCCGCTGGACTGCCCCGTCTGCGACAAGGGCGGCGAGTGCCCGCTGCAGAACCAGGCCATGTCGCACGGCGACTCCGAGTCCCGCTTCGAGGGCAAGAAGCGGACGTACGAGAAGCCCGTCCCGATCTCCACCCAGGTGCTGCTCGACCGCGAGCGGTGCGTGCTGTGCGCCCGCTGCACCCGGTTCTCCAACCAGGTCGCGGGCGACCCCATGATCGAACTGATCGAGCGGGGCGCGCTCCAGCAGGTCGGCACCGGCGAGGGCGACCCCTTCGAGTCGTACTTCTCCGGGAACACCATCCAGATCTGCCCGGTCGGGGCGCTCACCTCGGCGGCGTACCGATTCCGCTCGCGGCCCTTCGACCTCGTCTCCTCGCCCTCGGTGTGCGAGCACTGCTCCGGCGGCTGCGCGACCCGCACCGACCACCGGCGCGGCAAGGTCATGCGGCGCATCGCGGCCAACGACCCCGAGGTCAACGAGGAGTGGATCTGCGACAAGGGGCGGTTCGGCTTCCGGTACGCGCAGCAGCGGGACCGGCTGACGACACCTCTGGTGCGCGGCGCGTCCGGTGAGCTGGAGCCCGCCTCCTGGCCCGAGGCACTGGAGGCGGCGGCCCGGGGACTCCTGGCGGCCCGCTCCCGGTCCGGCGTCCTCACCGGCGGCCGGCTGACCGTCGAGGACTCCTACGCGTACAGCAAGTTCGCGCGCGTGGCCCTCGACACGAACGACATCGACTTCCGCGCGCGCGTGCACAGCGCCGAGGAGGCCGACTTCCTGGCCGCCCGCGTCGCCGGCCGCGGCCGGGACCTCGACGGTACGGGCGTCACGTACACGCTCCTGGAGAAGGCGCCCGCGGTCCTGCTCGCCGGATTCGAGTCCGAGGAGGAGGCGCCCGGCGTCTTCCTGCGGCTCCGCAAGGCGTGGCGCGGACACGGGCAGCAGACCTTCTCGCTGGCCACGCACGCGACCCGCGGCCTGGAGAAGGCGGGCGGCACCCTGCTGTCGGCCGCCCCCGGCACCGAGACCGCGTGGCTGGACGCGCTCGCCTCCGGCACCGGTCTGGAGGACGACGGGGCGAAGGCCGCCGAGGCACTGCGCCTGGCGGGCGCCGTGATCGTCGTCGGTGAGCGGCTGGCCTCCGTGGCGGGCGGGCTCACCGCCGCCGTACGGGCCGCCGCCGCCACCGGCGCCCAGCTGGTGTGGATTCCGCGCAGGGCCGGCGAACGCGGCGCGATCGAGGCGGGGGCGATGCCCTCGCTGCTGCCCGGCGGACGCCCGGCCACCGACCCGCGCGCGCGGGACGAGGTCACCCAGGCCTGGAAGATCGGCGCGCTTCCGCACCGGCACGGCCGCGACACCGGACAGATCGTCGAGGCCGCCGCCACCGGCGAACTCTCCGCGCTCGTCGTGGCGGGCGTCGAGGTCGCCGACCTCCCCGACCCCACGCGCGCGCGTGCGGCCCTGTCCGAAGTGGGCTTCCTGGTCTCGCTCGAACTGCGTCCCAGTGAGATCACCGAGCACGCGGACGTCGTGTTCCCGGTCGCCGCGGTCGCGGAGAAGGCGGGCACCTTCCTCAACTGGGAAGGCCGGGCCCGTCTCTTCGAGGCCGCTCTCAAGCCCGACCAGATGACCCGCCGGGTGGCGCCCACCGACGCGCGCGTCCTGCAGATGCTGGCCGACGCCATGGACGTCCACCTGGGGCTGCCCGACCTGCGGACCGTGCGCGCGGAGCTGGACCGGCTCGGCGCCTGGGACGGGCCGCGGGCCACCGAACCGCTGGAGACCGCGGCGCAGTCGCCGCGGCCCGCCGCCGGTGAGGCCGTGCTCGCCGGACACCGGCTGCTGCTCGACCAGGGCCGCCTCCAGGAGGGCGACGAGGCGCTCGCCGGGACCCGGCACGAGGCCCACGCGCGCGTGTCGCCCGCCACGGCCGCCGAGGCGGGCGTCAAGGACGGCGACACGCTGGCCGTCACCGGGCCCTCGGGAGCGGTCGAACTCCCGCTGCGGATCACGCAGATGCCCGACCGGGTGGTCTGGCTCCCACTGAACTCCGCCGGGGGAGGCGTCGCCTCGGACACGGGCGCGACCCCCGGCGCCCTCGTCCGCATCGGACCGGCGACGCTCGCCGGCGAGGCCCCCAAGGAGGTGGAGGCATGACCCCGAACCTCACCGCGCCGGTCCACCTGGCCGCGGAGGACCTCTCCGTGTTCGGCCGGGACGTCTGGTGGCTCGTCGTCATCAAGGCGGTCTTCTGCTTCGCCTTCCTGATGCTCACCGTGCTCTTCTCCATCGTGTGGGAGCGCAAGGTCGTCGCCTGGATGCAGCTGCGCATCGGCCCCAACCGCCACGGCCCCTGGGGCATGCTCCAGTCGCTCGCCGACGGCATCAAGCTGATGCTCAAGGAAGACCTGATCGTCAAGCGCGCGGACAAGGTCGTCTACGTCCTCGCGCCGATCGTGGCGGCCATCCCGGCCTTCATGGCGATCGCCGTGATCCCCTTCGGACCGGCCGGCAACGAGATCTCGATCTTCGGCCAGCGCACCACGATGCAGCTCACCGACCTGCCGATCGCGATGCTCTACATCCTCGCGGTCGCCTCGGTGGGCATCTACGGCATCGTGCTCGCGGGCTGGTCCTCCGGGTCCACGTATCCGCTGCTCGGCGGCCTGCGCTCGTGCGCGCAGATGATCTCCTACGAGATCGCCATGGGCGCCGCGTTCGCGTCGGTGTTCCTGTACTCCGGCTCGATGTCCACCTCGGAGATCGTCGCCCAGCAGGAGGACCGCTGGTTCGTCGTCCTGCTGCCGGTGTCGTTCCTGATCTACATCGTGACGATGGTCGGCGAGACCAACCGCGCCCCCTTCGACATGCCGGAGTCCGAGGGCGACCTGGTCGGCGGCTTCAACACCGAGTACTCGTCCATCAAGTTCGCGCTGTTCATGCTCGCCGAGTACGTGAACATGGTGACCGTCTCGGCGGTCTCCGTGACGCTCTTCCTGGGCGGCTGGCGGGCCCCCTGGCCGATCAGCACCTTCTGGGAGGGCGCCAACCACGGCTGGTGGCCGATGCTGTGGTTCGTCATCAAGGTGCAGCTGCTGCTGTTCTTCTTCATCTGGCTGCGCGGCACGCTGCCCCGCGTCCGCTACGACCAGCTGATGAAGCTCGGCTGGAAGGTCCTGATCCCGGTCTCCGTGGTCTGGCTGATGCTCGTGGCGACCGTACGGACCCTGCGCAACGAGAACTACGACTTCGCCGACATCGCCCTGTACGTGGGCGGCGGCGTCCTCGTCCTGCTGCTGCTCTCGTTCGTCGTCGACATGTTCCGCGAACGCAAGGACGCCGAGGGCGCCCGGGAGGCGCTGGACGAAACCGCCGCCTTCGACCCGATGGCGGGCGGCTATCCCGTGCCGCCGCTGCCCGGACAGGAGTTGCCGCCGGTGCCCAGGCGCCGCCCGCGCCGGGAGCGGGAGTTGATTGTCAGTGGTGGCGTGAATACTGACAGTGACGGATCCGATGGACCTCGTGACGGAAAGGAGGCGTCCGATGGCTGACGAGCAGAAGGAGACCAAACCCGGTTTCCAGAATCCCGTCGCAGGCTTCGGCGTGACCTTCAAGGCCATGTTCAAGAAGCGGCTGACCGAGCAGTATCCGGAGCAGCAGAAGACCACCGCACCGCGCTTCCACGGCCGGCACCAGCTCAACCGGCATCCGGACGGCCTGGAGAAGTGCGTCGGCTGCGAGCTGTGCGCCTGGGCGTGTCCCGCCGACGCCATCTATGTGGAGGGCGCGGACAACACCGAGGAGGAGCGCTACTCCCCGGGCGAGCGGTACGGACGCGTCTACCAGATCAACTACGCCCGCTGCATCCTGTGCGGCCTGTGCATCGAGGCGTGCCCCACGCGCGCGCTGACGATGACCAACGAGTTCGAGCTGGCCGACAGCAGCCGCGCCAACCTCATCTACACCAAGGAGCAGCTGCTCGCCGGTCTGGAGGAGGGCATGGTCGAGTCGCCGCACTCGATCTTCCCGGGCACGGACGAGCAGGACTACTACCGGGGGCTGGTGACGGAGGCCGCGCCGGGCACGGTGCCGCAGGTCGCCGTCTCCAAGGGCGAGGTCCCGCAGGAGAGCGGGTCCACCTCCGGTCCGGACGAGCCGGCGTCGGAGCAGGTGATCGGCCGATGACCGCGCAACTGGCCGCGCACTCCGGCTCCCTGGCCGCCGACGCCACGACGTCGCTGGCGGCCTACTCGACCTCCACCGGCGAGGCCGTCCAGTTCTGGATCCTCGGTACGGTCGCCGTGATCGGCGCCCTGTGCACCGTCCTCATGAAGAAGTCCGTGCACAGCGCGCTCTGCCTCGCCGGAACCATGATCATCCTGGCGGTGTTCTACCTCGCCAACGGCGCCTACTTCCTGGGCATCGTGCAGGTCGTCGTCTACACCGGCGCGATCATGATGCTGTTCCTCTTCGTGGTCATGCTCGTCGGTGTCACCGCGGCGGACTCCCTGAAGGAGACCATCAAGGGCCAGCGCTGGCTGGCCCTCCTGTGCGGCCTCGGCTTCGGCGTCCTGCTGTGCGCGGGCATCGGCAACGCGTCACTGAACGAGTTCGAGGGCCTGGCCCAGGCCAACGCCGGCGGCAACGTGGAGGGCCTGGCCGCCCTCATCTTCACGAAGTACGTCTTCGCCTTCGAGATCACCGGCGCCCTGCTCATCACGGCCGCCGTCGGCGCCATGGTGCTCACCCACCGCGAGCGCACCGAGCGGGCCAAGACCCAGCGCGAGCTGGCCGAGGAACGCGTACGGGCGAACAAGCAGCTTCCGCCGCTGCCCGCACCCGGCGTGTACGCCCGGCACAACGCGGTGGACATCGCCGGTCTCCTTCCGGACGGCACCCCGTCCGAACTGACCGTCATCAGCACGCTGCGCGAGCGCGGCCAGATCCGCGATGTGTCGGACCAGGCCATCAAGGACCTCAAGGCGCTCGAACAGCGTTCCGGGGAGCGGCTCGGCCGCGAAGGCCGCGAAGAGGAGGCCGCGAAGTGAACCCCGTCAACTACCTGTACCTCGCCGCCCTGTTGTTCACGATCGGCGCCTCGGGCGTCCTGATCAGGCGGAACGCGATCGTGGTGTTCATGTGCATCGAGCTGATGCTCAACGCCTGCAACCTCGCGTTCGTCGCCTTCTCCCGGATGCACGGCAATCTCGACGGCCAGATCATCGCCTTCTTCACGATGGTCGTCGCCGCCGCGGAGGTCGTGGTCGGGCTCGCGATCATCGTGTCGCTGTTCCGTTCCCGCCACTCGGCCTCGGTCGACGACGCCAGCCTGATGAAGCTGTAAGGGGTCGCTGAATCGTGGACAACCTGATTGCGCTGCTGGTGGCAGCGCCTCTGCTCGGAGCGGCCGTACTGCTGTGCGGCGGCAGGCGGCTCGATGCCGTCGGCCACTGGATCGGCACGGTCCTCGCGTCCGCCTCCTTCGTGATCGGCGCGATCCTCTTCGTCGACATGCTGGGCAAGGACGAGGAGCACCGGGCCCTCGCACAGCACCTGTTCAGCTGGATCCCCGTCGAGGGCTTCCAGGCGGACGTCGCCTTCCAGCTCGACCAGCTGTCGATGACGTTCGTGCTGCTGATCACCGGCGTCGGCTCGCTCATCCACGTGTACTCGATCGGGTACATGGAGCACGACGAGCGCCGCCGCCGCTTCTTCGGCTATCTGAACCTGTTCCTCGCGGCGATGCTGCTGCTCGTCCTCGCCGACAACTACCTGCTGCTGTACGTCGGCTGGGAGGGCGTGGGCCTCGCCTCGTACCTGCTCATCGGCTTCTGGCAGCACAAGCCCAGTGCCGCGACCGCCGCGAAGAAGGCCTTCCTGGTCAACCGCGTCGGTGACATGGGCCTGTCGATCGCCATCATGCTGATGTTCACCACCTTCGGGACCTTCGCCTTCGGGCCGGTCCTGGAGGCCACCGGAGAGACCGGCGAGGGCAAGCTCACCGCCATCGGGCTGATGCTGCTGCTCGCCGCGTGCGGCAAGTCGGCCCAGGTGCCGCTGCAGTCCTGGCTCGGCGACGCGATGGAGGGCCCGACCCCGGTCTCGGCCCTCATCCACGCCGCGACCATGGTGACCGCGGGTGTGTACCTGATCGTCCGCTCCGGGGAGATCTTCAACGCCGCGCCGGACGCCCAGCTCGTCACCACCGTCGTCGGAGCGGTCACGCTCCTCTTCGGTGCGATCGTCGGTTGCGCCAAGGACGACATCAAGAAGGCGCTCGCCGGTTCGACCATGTCGCAGATCGGCTACATGATCCTCGCGGCGGGCCTCGGCCCGATCGGGTACGTCTTCGCGATCATGCACCTGGTGACGCACGGCTTCTTCAAGGCCGGGCTCTTCCTCGGCGCCGGTTCGGTCATGCACGGCATGAACGACGAGGTCGACATGCGCAAGTACGGCGGCCTGCGCAAGCACATGCCGGTCACCTTCGTGACGTTCGGCCTCGGCTACCTCGCCATCATCGGCTTCCCGGGCCTGTCCGGCTTCTTCTCCAAGGACAAGATCATCGAGGCCGCCTTCGCCAAGGGCGGCACCGAGGGCTGGATCCTCGGAAGCGTGGCCCTGCTGGGCGCGGCCATCACCGCGTTCTACATGACGCGCGTGATGCTGATGACGTTCTTCGGTGAGAAGCGCTGGCAGCCCGACGAGCACGGCCACGAGCCGCACCCGCACGAGTCGCCGAGGTCCATGACGATCCCCATGATCGTGCTGGCCTTCGGATCGGTCTTCGCGGGCGGCTTCTTCGGCATCGGCGACCGCTTCCTGCACTGGCTGGAGCCCGTCACCGAGCACGCGCACGGACACCCGCCGATCGGCGCGACCACCGTCACCCTCTCCACGATGGTCGTGCTCGTCATCGGCGTCGGCCTCGCCTGGCTCCAGTACGGGCGCCGTCCCGTCCCGGTCGTCGCCCCGCGCGGCTCCCTGCTCACCCGGGCCGCCCGCCGCGACCTCCTCCAGGACGACTTCAACCACGTCGTCCTGGTGCGCGGCGGCGAGCACCTCACGCGCTCCCTGGTGTACGTCGACCACACCCTGGTCGACGGGGTCGTCAACGGCACGGCGGCCTCGATGGGCGGTCTGTCCGGACGGCTCCGCAAGCTGCAGAACGGCTACGCGCGCTCGTACGCCGTCTCGATGTTCGGCGGTGCGGCGATCCTCATCGCCGCGACCCTGCTGATGAGGGCGGTCTGATACCGATGTCCTTTCCTCTGCTGACAGCGACGGCGGCCCTCCCGGCGATCGGGGCGATCGCCACGGCCGCCGTGCCGGCCGCCCGCCGCACCGCGGCCAAATGGCTGGCGCTGCTCGTCTCGCTCGCCACCCTGGCCCTCGCCGTCGTCGTCCTGGTCCGCTTCGACCCCGACGGCGACCGCTACCAGCTCACCGAATCGCACTCCTGGATCAAGGACTTCGGGGTGCGGTACGAGCTGGGCGTGGACGGCATCGCGGTGGCGCTCATCGCGCTGACCGCCCTGCTCATCCCGTTCGTGATCCTCGCGGGCTGGCACGACGCCGACCCGCTGGAGACCCACAGCAGCCGGTGGCGGCCGACCCAGGGCTTCTTCGCCCTGATCCTCGCCGTCGAGGCGATGGTGATCATCTCCTTCGAGGCCACCGACGTCTTCCTCTTCTACATCTTCTTCGAAGCCATGCTCATCCCGATGTACTTCCTCATCGGCGGCTTCGGGGACCGGGCCCACGCGGGCTCGGACGAACACGCGGCGGCACAGCGTTCGTACGCCGCGGTGAAGTTCCTCCTCTACAACCTGGCCGGCGGCCTGATCATGCTGGCCGCCGTGATCGGCCTCTACGTGGTGGCGGGGAACTTCTCGCTCCAGGAGATCGCCGAGGCGCGGGCCAACGGCTCGCTGGACATGGCGACCAACACCGAACGATGGCTGTTCCTGGGGTTCTTCTTCGCCTTCGCGGTGAAGGCGCCCCTGTGGCCGCTCCACACCTGGCTGCCCAACGCCATGGGGGAGTCCACCGCCCCGGTCGCCGTACTGATCACCGCGGTGGTCGACAAGGTCGGCACCTTCGCGATGCTGCGCTTCTGCCTCCAGCTCTTCCCGGAGGCCTCGAAGTGGGCGACGCCCGCGATCCTCGTCCTCGCCCTGATCAGCATCATCTACGGGGCGCTGCTCGCGGTCGGCCAGCGGGACATCAAGCGCCTGGTGGCGTACGCGTCGATCTCCCACTTCGGGTTCATCATCATGGGCATCTTCGCGATGACCAGCCAGGGGCAGTCGGGCGCGACGCTCTACATGGTCAACCACGGGATCTCGACCGCCGCCCTGATGCTGGTCGCCGGGTTCCTGATCACACGGCGCGGCTCGCGTCTGATCGCCGACTACGGAGGGGTGCAGAAAGTCGCCCCGGTGCTCGCGGGCACCTTCCTGATCGGCAGCCTGGCGACACTGTCGCTGCCGGGACTCGCGCCGTTCGTGAGTGAGTTCCTGGTCCTGATCGGCACGTTCGCGCGCTACCCGGTGATCGGCATCATCGCCACCTTCGGCATCGTCCTCGCCGCGCTCTACACACTCGTCCTCTACCAGCGGACGATGACGGGCCCGGTGAAGCCCGAGGTCTCGGCCATGCCCGACCTCAAGGTGCGGGAACTGGTGGTGGTCGCCCCGCTGATCGCCCTGCTGATCTTCCTCGGCGTCTACCCGAAGCCCCTCACCGACATCGTCAACCCGGCGGTCAAGCAGACCATGTCCGACGTACACAAGAAGGACCCCAAGCCCGAGGTGGAGGCCGCCAAGTGAGCGCTACAGCCGTCCACAGCCTGTGGACAACGGCGGCCGACCCGATCCAGAAGATCGACGCGCCGCACATCGAGTACGGGCAGCTGTCGCCCACCCTGATCGTCATCGGGGCGGCGGTCATCGGCATCCTCGTCGAGGCCTTCGTGCCCCGCAGGTCCCGTTACTACGTCCAGGTCTTCGTGTCCGTCGTCGCTCTCGCCGCCGCGTTCGCCGCGGTGGTCGCCCTCGCGGCGAGCGGATACGGCACCACGAAGGCCGGGATCGCCGCGATGGGCGCCGTCGCGGTCGACGGCCCCGCGCTCTTCCTGCAGGGCGTCATCCTGCTGGCCGGTGTACTGGGCGTGTTCACGTTCGCCGAACGGCGCCTCGATCCCGTGGCGCACGGCAACCGCGTCGACTCCTTCGCGGCGCAGGCCGCCTCCGTACCGGGCAGCGACAGCGAGAAGGCCGCGGTCAAGGCGGGATTCACCACCACCGAGGTGTTCCCGCTGCTGCTCTTCGCCATCGGCGGCATGCTCGTCTTCCCCGCGGCGAACGACCTGCTGACCCTCTTCATCGCGCTCGAAGTCTTCTCGCTGCCGCTGTACCTGCTGTGCGCCGTGGCCCGCCGCAAGCGGATCATGTCGCAGGAGGCCGCGGTCAAGTACTTCCTGCTCGGCGCGTTCGCCTCCGCGTTCACCCTCTTCGGCATCGCCCTGCTCTACGGCTACGCCGGCTCCGTGTCGTACGCGACGATCGCCCAGGTCGTCGACGGCACGGTCGAGACGGTGAACCCGGCCCTCGCCGACACCATGGGCAACGACGCGCTGCTGCTCATCGGCGCCGCGATGGTCGTCATGGGCCTGCTCTTCAAGGTCGGCGCGGTGCCGTTCCACATGTGGACCCCGGACGTCTACCAGGGCGCACCGACCCCGGTGACCGGCTTCATGGCCGCCGCGACCAAGGTGGCCGCCTTCGGCGCGCTGCTGCGCCTCCTGTACGTCGTCCTGCCGGGCCTGCGCTGGGACTGGCGGCCGGTGATGATGGGCGTCGCGGTCGTCACCATGCTGGGCGGCGCGATCGTCGCGATCACCCAGACCGACATCAAGCGGCTCCTCGCGTACTCGTCGATCGCGCACGCGGGATTCATCCTCGCGGGTGTCATCGCGATGACACCGGACGGTGTGTCGTCGGTGCTCTTCTACCTGGGCGCCTACTCGTTCGTGACGATCGGCGCGTTCGCGGTCGTCACCCTCGTCCGCGACGCGGGCGGCGAGGCCACGCACCTGTCCAAGTGGGCCGGACTCGGACGCAGGTCACCGCTGGTGGCGGCCGTGTTCGCGGTCTATCTGCTGGCCTTCGCGGGCATCCCGCTGACCTCCGGGTTCGCGGGCAAGTTCGCCGTGTTCAAGGCGGCGGCCGAGGGCGGCGCGGGCGCGCTGGTCGTGGTCGGTGTGATCTCGTCGGCCATCGCGGCGTTCTTCTACATCCGCGTGATCGTGCTGATGTTCTTCAGCGAGCCGCGTCCGGAGGGACCCACGGTCGCCGTGCCGTCGCCCCTGACGATGACGGCCATCGCGGTGGGCGTGGCGGTCACGCTGGTGCTCGGTGTGGCGCCGCAGTACTTCCTGGATCTGGCGGGGCAGGCGGGCGTCTTCGTCCGCTGAGGCAGCCCGGTCCGTGGGCCCCGGTTCCGCTCGGAACCGGGGCCCACGGCGTTCTCCGGGCGCGGTCCGGCGGGCACGCCGCGCAGATACTCCGTCGCAGCCTGTGGATAACTCCGACGCTGTCGGTGCGGACCCCTATCGTGGACGCAGCGGTCGAGGCACGACGTACGGGGGACGGGACGATGGGCGGGACGGGTGTGATGACAGAGGTGGCGGAGAGCGAAGCGCTCGGAACGCTCCACCGGGTCTTCGGTTACGAGGCCTTCCGCGGCGAGCAGGAAGCCGTCATCGAGCATGTGGTGAGCGGCGGGGACGCCGTCGTCCTCATGCCCACGGGCGGCGGAAAGTCGCTCTGCTACCAGATTCCGGCCCTGGTCAGACCCGGCACGGGCGTGGTGGTCTCCCCGCTGATCGCGCTGATGCAGGACCAGGTGGACGCGCTGCGGGCGCTCGGCGTGCGCGCCGGGTTCATGAACTCCACGCAGGACTTCGACGAGCGGCGCACGGTCGAGGCCGAGTTCCTCGCGGGCGAGCTCGACCTGATCTACCTCGCGCCGGAGCGGCTGCGCCTGGAGTCCACGCTCGACCTCCTCAAGCGCGGGAAGATCTCCGTCTTCGCGATCGACGAGGCGCACTGCGTCTCCTCGTGGGGCCACGACTTCCGCCCCGACTACCTCTCGCTCTCCCTGCTCGGCGAGCGGTGGCCGGACGTGCCGCGCATCGCGCTGACCGCGACGGCCACGCACGCGACGCACACGGAGATCACCGAGCGGCTGGGCATGCCGGACGCCCGCCATTTCGTGGCCAGCTTCGACCGGCCCAACATCCAGTACCGGATCGTGCCGAAGGCCGACCCCAAGAAGCAGCTGCTGGCCTTCCTCCAGGAGGAGCACGCGGGCGACGCGGGCATCGTGTACTGCCTGTCGCGCAACTCGGTCGAGAAGACGGCCGAGTTCCTCGCCCGCAACGGCATCGCCGCGGTGCCGTACCACGCGGGCCTCGACTCGGGCACGCGCGCCGCCCACCAGTCGCGGTTCCTGCGCGAGGACGGCCTGGTGGTGTGCGCGACCATCGCCTTCGGCATGGGCATCGACAAGCCGGACGTCCGGTTCGTCGCCCACCTCGACCTGCCCAAGTCCGTCGAGGGCTACTACCAGGAGACGGGCCGCGCGGGCCGCGACGGAATGCCGTCCACGGCCTGGATGGCCTACGGCCTGAATGACGTCATACAACAGCGCAAGATGATCCAGTCGGGCGAGGGCGACGAGGCGTTCCGCCGCCGGGCGGCCTCGCATCTCGAAGCGATGCTCGCGCTGTGCGAGACCGCCCAGTGCCGGCGCGGTCAGCTGCTCACCTACTTCGGCCAGGACGACGTGGCCGAGGCGTGCGGGAACTGCGACACCTGCCTGGTCCCGCCGGAGACCTGGGACGGCACGGTCGCGGCCCAGAAGGTGCTGTCCACGGTGGTGCGGCTGCAGCGTGAGCGGGGGCAGAAGTTCGGGGCGATCCAGATCGTCGACATCCTGCTCGGCCGCAAGACGGCCAAGGTCATCCAGTTCGACCACGACCAGCTGTCCGTGTTCGGCATCGGAGAGGAGCTGGACGAGGGCGCGTGGCGCGGTGTCGTCCGGCAGATGCTGGCCCAGGGCCTCCTCGCGGTCGAGGGCGCGTACGGGACGCTGGTGCTGACCGAGGCGAGCGGCACGGTGCTGCGGCGCGAGCGTGAGGTGCCGCTCCGCAAGGAGCAGCCGAAGCCGGCTACGTCCCGCGGTTCGTCCTCCTCGTCCGGTTCCGGCCGGGCCGAGCGCAAGGCCAAGGCGGCGGCAGCGGCGGCCGAGATGCCCTCCGACCTGCTTCCCGCCTTCGAGGCCCTGCGCACCTGGCGCGCGGGCCAGGCCAAGGAACAGGGCGTCCCGGCGTACGTCATCTTCCACGACGCGACCCTGCGGGAGATCGCCACGCTGTGGCCCACCTCGGTCCCGGAGCTGGGCGGCATCAGCGGCATCGGCGAGAAGAAGCTCGCGACGTACGGGGAGGGCGTGGTCGGGGTGCTCGCATCCCTGGAGAAGCCCGCGGGAACCCCGGAGCCGCCCGCACCACGCCGCAGCGACGGCGACCCCGACCTCCACTGGCCGGAAATGGAACCGGAGCCGGAACCGGAGGACTGGATGTAGCCGTCACCCCGCGCCCTCCAGGGGCGCGGGGGCTGGGGCGACAGGCCCCTGCCCTTCAGGGGCGCGGGGAACGGCGCGCTCAGCCCCCACGCACCCGCACCCGGCACACGACCGCAAGCCCACGCGCCCTTCAGGGGCGCGGGGAACTGCGCGACCGGCCCCCACCGGCCCGCAGCCACGAACTGCCCCGCAGCAGGCGGACGACTACGCGCCCGCCACGACGCGCCCGGTCACCTCGCCGAGACCGACCCGCGTGCCGTCAGGGCCGGGAGCCCACGCCGTCAGCGTCACGACATCCCCGTCCTCCAGGAACGTCCGCTTGCCGGTGGGGAGTTCGAGGGCGTCCCGCCCGTTCCAGGTCAGCTCAAGGAGCGAACCCCGTTCGCCGTCGGACGCCCCGCTGACGGTGCCCGACCCGTACAGGTCGCCCGTGCGCAGCGAGGCCCCGTTCACGGTCATGTGGGCCAACTGCTGCGCGGCGGTCCAGTACATCGTGGAGAACGGCGGCTCGGACACCACATGTCCGTTGACGGCGACGGAGATGCGCAGGTCGTAGCCGCCCGGGTCCTCCGCGGCGTCCTCGGTGGTGTCGTCCAGGTAGGGCAGGAGGGGGTGCGTGCGCGCGGGGGGCGCGACCCGGGCGTCCTCCAGTGCGTCGAGCGGCGTGATCCAGGCCGACACCGACGTGGCGAAGGACTTGCCGAGGAAGGGGCCGAGAGGGACGTACTCCCAGGCCTGGAGGTCGCGCGCGGACCAGTCGTTGAGGAGGCAGAGCCCGAAGACGTGGTCGCGGAAGTCGCCCAGCGGCACGGGCGTGCCCATCGGGGAGGGCGTGCCGACGACGAAGCCGACCTCCGCCTCGATGTCGAGCCGGACGGACGGGCCGAAGACCGGCGCCGGGTCCGCCGGAGCCTTGCGCTGGCCCGAGGGGCGTACGACGTCGGTGCCGGAGACCACGACCGTGCCCGACCGGCCGTGATAGCCGATGGGCAGATGCTTCCAGTTGGGGGTCAGGGAGTCCTCGGCGTCGGGGCGGAAGATCTGGCCGACGTTCCGGGCGTGGTTCTCGGAGGCGTAGAAGTCGACGTAGTCGGCGACCTCGAAGGGGAGATGGAGGGTCACCTCGGAGAGCGGGTGCATCAGGGGCGCGACGGTCTCGCGGTGCGCGGGCACCGTCACCCACGCGGTGAGCGCCCGCCGGACGTCGGACCACGCCGTGCGGCCGGCCGCGAGGAGCGGGTCGAGCGTGGGGCGGGCGAGCAGGGCGGCGTACGGGGAGCCCAGTTCCACCGCGGCGGCCCCCGCGTCCAGGACGTGGTCACCCAGCCGGACGCCCACGCTCCGGCGGCCGGCCCCGTCCGGAGAGCCGTCCGGGGAGCTGTTCAGGGAGAAGACGCCGTACGGAAGATTGTGCGGGCCGAAGGGATCGCCCTCGGGGACATCGAAGGGGGGCATGGGGTGCTGCCTCGCTTTCCGTGTGGGTGGAGCACACGTTACGGGGAGGCGCCGCCCGTGGGCAGTGTCTAAAGAGTTCGCAATGTCCGATTAAGGGTGGGGTCGGAGTGGTTCATTCCGGCTTAGCTTCCTTCAGGGGGGCACGGACGGGGTGGGTCCGGGTCCAGGGATGTGTGGGACACGTGGGGGGACCCGTGGCCAAAAGCTCTGCCGGCGTGCCGCTCTGTCTGGATCGGGAAGTACCCGGCCTGATCGTGAAGTTCGGCGACTACCCGCTGCACCACGGCGGAGTGGGCGCGATCCGCAGCCTCGGACGGCTGGGGGTACCGATGTACGCGATCACCGAGGACAGATACACGCCTGCCGCGGTCTCGCGCCATCTGCGGCGCGCGTTCGTCTGGCCGACCACGGGGACGGAGCGGGCGGAGCGGCTCGTCGAGGGGCTGCTGCGGGTCGGGCGCGGGATCGGCCGTCCCGCGGTCCTCATCCCGACCGACGAGGAGGCCGCGGTCCTGATCGCCGAGCACCAGGCCGAACTCGCGGGCGACTTCCTGTTCCCCAGGGTGGTGGCCGGGCTGCCCCGGCGCCTGGCCAGCAAGCAGGGACTGCACGAACTCTGCGTCGAGCACGGCGTACCCAGCCCGGAGGCGGCGTTCCCGGACTCGTACGGGGAGATCGAGGACTTCGCGGCGAAGGCGAGGTTCCCGCTCGTGGCGAAGAACCGCGAGGCGTTCGTGCGCCGCGCGCGGCCCGCCGTGCACGGGACGACCCGCATCGCCACCCAGGAGGGACTGTTACGGCTCGCCCGCGACTGGGGCGAGCGGCCCGGCGTGATCCTTCAGGAGTATCTGCCCCGGGAGGACGCCGAGGACTGGATCGTGCACGCCTACTTCGACGCGGACTCGGCGCCGCTCGCGATGTTCACCGGCGTCAAGGTCCGCTCCTGGCCCCCGCACGCGGGCATGACGGCCAACGCGTACGTCGTCGACAACCCCGAACTGGCGGACCTGGCGGCGCGGTTCATCAAACAGATCGGTTTCAGCGGCGTCATCGACCTCGACCTGCGCTTCGACCGCCGCGACGGCCGGTACAAACTGCTCGACTTCAATCCGCGGATGGGCGCCCAGTTCCGGCTCTTCGAGAACGAGTCGGGGATCGACGTCATCCGCGCCATGCATCTGGATCTGACCGGCCGGGCCGTTCCGGAGGGGGAACAGCTCGCCGGCCGGCGCTACATCGTGGAGAACATCGACCTGCCGGCCCTGCTCGCGTACCGCCGCAGCGGCTATACGACACCGCACGCTCCCGACCGCCCGAGCGGTACGGAGCTGGCGTGGCTGGCGGCGGACGACCTGCGGCCGTTCTTCACGATGCTGGCGCGCTTCGTACGGCCCGGCGTGAAGCATCTGTACCAGCTGTGGAGGGACGGCCGCCGCGGCGCCCGTGTGGCACCCGGCCACCGATGACCACGGCCGGTCCGCGACAGGCCGGCAGCGCAGGGGAGAAGAAGGCCCGCAGCCGTGGCAGGGCGGGTGCGGGGTGCGCACGGAAGGACGAAGTGGCGTTCTGGGGAGGGGACTTCGTGATGGAGCCGGTGGCAGTGATCGGTGCCGGGCCTTTCGGCCTGTCCACCGCCGCGCATCTGAGGGCGCGCGGCATTCCGGTACGGGTGTTCGGTGAACCCATGGTGAGCTGGCGGGCGAACATGCCCGAGGGGATGCTCCTGAAATCGACCCCGGCCGCCTCGAACATCGACGCCCCGCAACCGGGGCACGACCTCGTCGACTACTGCGACGCGGCGGGCGTTCCCCGCCTGGTCACGGACGAGGACATCATCCCGGTCGAGACGTTCGTCGCGTACGGGGAGTGGTTCCGGCAGCGGCTCGTGCCGGAACTGGAACAGGTGCGCGTCGTCTCGGTCGACCGACGTGGCGACCTGCGGGGCTTCGAACTCAAGCTGGACTCGGGGGAGGTGTTCACCGCGCGGGCGGTCGTCGTCGCGACCGGTCTGTCCGGCCTCGCGCACCTGCCCCGCGAACTCGCCGTGGCCGCACCCGACGGACCGACGCCCACCGGCCCCGTCTCGCACAGCTCGCAACTGCACGACCTGTCCCGGTTCGCCGGCCGGGAACTGATCGTCGTCGGCGCGGGCCAGTCCGCCCTGGAGACGGCGGCGCTCGCCGCCGAGTCGGGCGCACAGGTGCGCGTGGTGGCGCGCGGAAAAGGGTCTGTCGACTTCGGCGCGCCCCCGTGGCGGCAGCCGCTGCGGCGCCCGGAGTCGCCCTTCGGCCGGGCCTGGTCGCTGTGGGCCCTCACCTACTACCCGCACCCGTACCGTCATCTGCCGCCGGGAATCCGGCACTTCCTCGTCCGCAGTGTCCTCGGGCCCCTCGGCGCCTGGTGGTTGCGCGACCGGTTCGAGGGAAAAGTGCGGGTGAGCGAGGTGGCGCGGATCCTCCGTGCCTCCGGGGAGGCGGCCGGGCGGCCTGCCCTCACTGTCCGGACCCTCGGCGGTCGCGTCGAGGAACTGTCCGCGGACCACATCGTCGCCGCCACCGGCTACCACGTCGACCTCGCCGCGATGGACTTCCTCGGCCATGAGCTGCGGACACGGCTGGCCGTCAGCCGCGGAACACCGAGGCTGGGCGCCGGATTCAGCTCCTCCGTGCCCGGTCTGTACTTCACCGGACTGCCGGCCGCGGCCTCGTACGGCCCGGTGATGCGGTTCGTGTGCGGGACGGAGTTCGCCTCGCCGCGGCTGGTCCGGCACCTGGCGGCGCGGCACCGCTGAACCAGGGGCGCGAACGCACGCGGTGGGAGCGCGCGGGCGCACGCGGGCGGTCGGGAAAGGGGCGTGAATCGGGTCGGCGGAGTGGCCGATATGTCATGGGATCGGCCTGAACTCCAGGGGTCTGCTGGGGCCCGCGACGACGCGTGAGGCGGTCGAGGTGCCGGACGACGTCCGGTTCCCGTCGAGTCGCTGGGGGATTCGATCCGTATTCTCTGATCATGGCCCCACCGATTGCATATTCACTCATCGCCACTGACCTGGACGGGACGCTGCTGCGCGGCGACGACACCCTCTCGGACCGGTCGCGCGCGGCGCTGGCGATGGCGGTCGGGGCAGGCGCCCGGCACCTCGTGGTGACGGGGCGCCCCGCCCCGCGCGTACGGCCGCTGCTGGACGAACTCGGCAGCCAGGGGCTCGCGGTGTGCGGACAGGGCGCACAGTTGTACGACGCCGGCGCGGACCGCATGCTGTGGTCCGTCACGCTCGAACGTGAGCTGGCGGAGGTGGCTCTCGGCAAGATCGAGGCGGAGGTCGGCGAGGTGTACGCGGCCGTCGACCAGGACGGGGTCGACGGACTCACGCTCATCGAGCCGGGCTACGAGATGCCCCACCCGACGCTGCCCGCGGTACGGGTGCTGCGGCGCGACGACCTCTGGACCCGGCCCATCAGCAAGGTGCTGCTGCGCCACCCCCTGCTCTCCGACGACGAGTTGGCGTCCGCCGCCCGTGGAGCGGTCGGTTCCCTCGCCACCGTGACGATGTCCGGGCCCGGTACCGTCGAACTCCAGCCATGCGGCATCACGAAGGCCACGGGTCTCGCGCTCGCCGCCGGCCGTTTGGGCCTGACGTCGGCGCAGACCATCGCCTTCGGGGACATGCCGAACGACATCCCGATGTTCGACTGGGCGGCGCGCGGGGTGGCGATGGCCAACGCGCATCCCGAACTCAAGTCCGTCGCCGACGAGATCACCCTCTCGAACGAGGACGACGGCATCGCGGTGGTCCTGGAGCGCATGTTCTCCACCGGCCGGACCGACCACGCGGACGGGACCGGCCGGACCGGCGGGACGGGCCCCCGTATCGGCCGGCAGGCCGGTCCGGGAGCCCGCTCGGGCGTCGGTCAGTAGGCGCCGAAGACGTTGTCGATCGAGCCGTAGCGCGCGGCGGCGTAGTTGCACGCCGCCGTGATGTTGGCGACCGGGTCGAAGGGGTCCAGCGACGTACCGGTCACGTGGTACGCCGAGAAGGTCGGGTCGATGACCTGCAGGAGCCCCTTCGAGGGCGTACCGGCGACCGCGTTGGAGTCCCAGTTGTTCATGGCCTGGGGGTTGCCCGACGACTCGCGGATGATGTTGCGGTGGATGCCGTCGTAGGTGCCCGGGATGCCCTGCTGGGCCATGACGTCCAGCGACTGCCTGATCCAGCCGTCGAGGTCGTCCGTGTAGGTCTTCGCGGAGGCCGGGGTGACGGCGGACGCCGTGGAGGCCTTGGACGCCGTGGCGGTCTTCGCCGGGGTCCCGCCGTTCTTCGTGCCCACGGTCAGCTTGAGGCCGGGCCGGATGGCCGACGGGTCGTCGCCGATGACCGCGCGGTTGGCCTTGTAGAGCTTCTTCCAGTCGCCCGTGGTGTGCGCCTTGGCGATCTTCGACAGGGTGTCGCCCTGGACCACCTTGTAGGTGACCAGCGAGACCTGCGGGACCGCGTTCGGGGTGGCGGCCTGGGCGCCGGTGGCTCCTACGAGGGGGAGCGCGAGTGCGGCTCCGCCCGTCCCGGCGGCGACGATGCCACGGGTGAGGGTGCTGTTTCTGGGGCGGCGGTGCTTGCCTCGTGCGGGCATGGCGAATGTCCTCTCCGGCGCCTGCGAGGTGAGCTGTCGGGTTCGGGCGGGAGATGCCCGGCCGCGTGGGGTGCGCGACTTGACCCCTAGCCGTTCCGCGATACGGACCGGCGGCTTACCTGGGTCCCCCGCTCCTGCCGTACGCGAGTGAATGGGTGACTGGGATTTCCGGGCGGCGGCAGGATTAGGCGATCCGTCCGGAGTGACGTGAACGTATGCGAGAGCACATGCCGTGAACAAGCCCCGAATTCGCGCAGCGACGGCTTTGAACTGCCATGTCGGGCGAATATCTCTTGATCAAAACGGAAGGCGAAGTTCAACTTGCTTTCCGCAAAGGGAAATCGACGGAACCGGCGAAACGATCACCGCACGCGGGCGTGACTCAATTCACTGGCACAGGAGGCCAATGTCCATAAAAAAGGTGATACGCAATATTCTGTGGACGCCGGATACCGGGCGCCGCGGGCGGTTCCAGGGGTGCGTGAACCCGTCCCGGCTCATCCCGCCGTACGCGGAATCCTTTTCTCCCAGGTGCGGTGGAACACCACTTCGTCGCCGTCCTTGCAGATCACTTCGTTCGAAGTGATGAAGTCCGTCTCGTCGCAGGTGATTTCGGAGTGCGTCTCGACACTCGCGTCCCACGGCATTTCCGGCCGGTGCAGCCGGACGGACCAGTCGGACCTGGTGCGCGCGGACAACGGGTCCGACTCATTGATCGTGTACGTCTCCAGCGCGTCCTCGGTGAATTCGAGTCCGTCCGGATAGACGCGGGTGCCGCCGTACCGCGGATCCACTTCCAGGCGCCATTCACCTTTGGCGACATCGCGGACCACGAGGCGTTCGGGGCGCGGTTCGTCCAGGGTGGCGGGGAAGTTCACACCGAGCGGAGCCGACTGCTCCGGTTCCTCGAAGACGATGGAGGGGTCCGACTCCTGGGCGCGGACCGGCAGTTCCAGCACGCTGCCCGACGGAGTGAGGGTGAAGCCCGCCTCCGAGCCCGGCTGGGGCCAGATCCACGGCCAGTACGCGGAGGAGACCGCGAGCCGGATGCGACGGCCCGGCGGGAAGGCGTGGCCGATGCCGTTCAGTTCGAAGAGCACATTCTCCGTAGCGCCCGGTTCCCAAGGAACCACCTGGTCACGGCCATGACGGGCTGTCAGGTTCAGGACGCCTCGGGTGACCAGGGTCGAGGAGCCGTCAGGAGCCACGTCGCACAGACGGGCCACTACATGGCCGCGCGTCGCCGGAGAGGTGAGCCTCAGGCGCACGCGCGGGCGGCCCAGTACCCAGATCTCCTCGGGTACTTCGAACTCGAAGCACACCGACCGCGCGTCCTCCTCCCGCTGGTCCGGCGGCAGGTCCGCGTCGTTGCCGAAGGGGAAGAAGCGGCCGGCGTCCAGCCCGGTGTGCTGCGGGGAGCGCACCACCACGGGGGCGCCCTGGAGCGCGTACGGGACGTGGGCGACCAGCGGGGAGGGCCAGGCGGGGTCGCCGACCCAGCGGCCGGGCAGCACCGGGTACACCGTCGCGGGCGGGTGCGAGTCGCTGACGTACGAGCGCAGCAGTGGCTCGGACATCACCCCGGAGCCGGAGCTGCTGCCGGAGCCGGAGCGGGTGCTGCTGCCGGTGCCCGTCTCGGCGTCGGTGTCGGCGTCGGTGTCCTTCAGCCAGTGGTCCCACCAGCGCAGCGTCTCCTGGAGGAAGCCGATGGCGGGGCCGGGCGGCAGCCCCCGGTCGGGGTACTGGTGCGACCAGGGCCCGATCAGGCCCCGTACGCGGTCCGGCGGGAGGTGTTCCACGAGGCGCAGCACGGTGTCCCGGTACGGGTCGTGCCAGCCGCCGACCGCGAGCACGGCCGCCCGGATCGCCGAGTAGTCCTCGCAGACGCTGCCGCGGCGCCACTGCTCGTCCCTCGTCTGGTGGGCGAGCCAGGTGTGCAGGAACGGATCGACCGACGCCAGTCGTTCCACCCACAGGTCGCGCCAGGACGCGCCCGCGTACGCGGGGTCGGGCGGGCGCGACACGAACGCGAGCATGGTCGCCGCCCACGCGTGCATGTCGACGGCGAGTACGGAACCACCCATGTAGTGCACGTCGTTGTCGTAGCGGTCGTCCGACGAGCAGACCGTGACGACGGCCTTGAGCGGTTCGGGCGCGAGGGCCGCGATCTGGAGGGAGTTGAAGCCGCCCCAGGAGATGCCGAACATGCCGACCGAGCCGGAGCACCAGGGCTGGGCGGCGAGCCAGTCGACGACCTCGACCCCGTCGGCCAGCTCCGTCGCGGAGTACTCGTCGCCCGGCAGGCCCTCGGAGTTGCCGTGCCCGCGGACGTCCACGCGCACGGAGGCGTAGCCGTGGCCCGCGTACCAGGGGTGGCGCTGCCAGTCGCGCGGGGCGGTCCAGTCGGTCAGCCGGTACGGGAGGTATTCGAGCAGGGCCGGTACGGGTTCGCCGGTGAGCGGACGCCACACGCGCGCGTAGAGCTTGGTTCCGTCCGTGAGGGGAATGCGGATGTCCTCGTGAAACGTCTCGCAGGGGAAGGACGTACGGATGCGCATGGGTGTCACCTCAGTGGACGGGGTGCATCGTGCGGCGCAGCCAGGACGCCGCGGCGATCACGAGCAGACCGGCGGCCACGGCGATCGCGCCGTTGACGCCGAAGTACGCGGGCTTGGAGACGTCGTCGTAGAGCTTCACGGTCTGGGCCTGGATGCCGTTGGCGAGGGCCAGCGAGAGGAACCAGAGGGACATGGTCTGGCTGGCGAAGGCCTTCGGGGCGAGCTTCGTGGTGGCCGACATGCCGGAGGTCTCCAGGAGGATGTCGCCGAGCCCCAGCAGGAAGTACGAGCCGACGATCCACCAGACGGACATCAGGTAGTCGTCGCCGTCGTGGCCGGAGGTCGGCAGCACCATCAGCAGGAACGACAGCCCTCCCAGCACCACGCCGAACGCGATCTTGTTGGAGGCGTGCGGCTGGCGGTGTCCCATCCGCACCCAGAGCGCGGCCACCACGGGGGCCAGCGCGACCTCGAAGGCGCCCAGGGCGGACGCGTACCAGCCGGCGGGGAAGTCGAAGCCGAGGATCGTCGTCTCGGCGTTCGACGCGGCCAGCAGGATCATCGTCGAGTACGCCTGGAAGAGGATGAAGTTGAAGACCGTGGAGGCCAGGAAGAGGACGATGTACGGGCGCAGCCGGCCGCGTTCCTCCGGGGTCACCCGCGGGCTCCTGAACATCACCGCGAAGTACACCACCGGCGCGATCACCGAGATCAGCGTCAGCAGGTCCACGAAGCGGTCCATGGTGAGCACTCCGGAGAGGGCCAGCACGACCGCGAGTGCCGCCGCGGCCAGGAGCCCCAGGACGATCAGCCGGACCGCGCGGCGCATGGCGCGGGGCGGCAGCGCGAACTCGGCCGCCTGGCTGCGTCCGGCCAGGTGACGGCGGCCCGCGACGTACTGGATCAGGCCGAGGGTCATGCCGACGGCCGCCGCGGAGAAGCCCCAGTGCCAGCCCCGGTGGTCGCCCAGCCAGCCGGTGATCAGCGGGCCCGCGAAGGCGCCCGTGTTGATGGCCATGTAGTAGAGCGCGAAACCGGCGTCACGGCGGTCGTCGTCGGTGCGGTAGAGCTTGCCGACCATGGTGGCGACGTTGGGCTTCAGCAGGCCCGTGCCCGCGCTGATCAGTCCCAGGCCGGCCCAGGTGGCCGCCGCGGTGGGCACCGCCATCGCGTAGTGGCCGCAGGCGATCAGGATCCCGCCCCACAGGACCGCCCGGTACGAGCCGAGGACCCGGTCGGCGAGCCAGCCGCCGGCCACCGAGACCAGATAGACGAGCGTCCCGTACGCGGCCGAGACGGAGGCGGCCGTTCCGGCGGACATGCCCATGCCTCCGTGGGCGACCGTGTCCGCGAAGTACAGGACGAGGATCGCCTGCATCCCCAGGAACGAGAAGCGCTCCCAGACCTCAAGGCCGGAGAGGGTGAGCAGGCCTCTGGGCTGGCCGAAGAAGGCGTGGTCGTCGGCGGCGTCCGGGGGTCCGTCCCCGGGCTCCGGGTCGGGTGCGGAACCGGTTTCGATCGCACTGTGGGACAAGATCCACCACTTCCCGCACCACTTCCGGAAAAGCCATCCTCTTCAGGAGGTATCCGTCAGTCAGGAGGTATCCGTCAGTTGTCAGTCATATCGACAGATCACGAACATACCTTCCGCGGTCCGATACCGCCCGGCCTGACCGAAGGTGCAAAAGGGATCAGCCGGAGGGTGTCCGGCAGGGTGGTGGCAGGTGACGGGCGGGCGCTCATCGTGATCGAAAGACGACCGGATACGCTGACTTGAGAGCCGGCAGCGACACATCGACAAACACCCACAGCACAGAGCACACCCAGAGCATCCAGAGACCGCCGTTGAGAGCGTCAGCAGACAGGAGACCCTCGTGACCGTCGTCGGGCCGTTCGGGCTGAGCGTGCGGGACCAGGCTCTCGAAGCCGATGTCCAGGCCGGATTGGCGGCTGTCGAGGAGGGACTGCTCGAAGCGACCAAGAGCGAGGTCCCGTTCATCACGGAGGCCGCGCAGCACCTCGTGCGCGCGGGCGGCAAGCGGTTCCGGCCGCTGCTCGTGATGCTCGCCGCCCAGTTCGGTGATCCGTACGCGCCGGGGATCGTGCCCTCGGCGGTCGTCGTCGAGCTGACCCACCTCGCCACGCTGTACCACGACGACGTGATGGACGAGGCGGACGTGCGCCGCGGGGTGCCCAGCGCCAACAGCCGCTGGGACAACTCGGTCGCGGTCCTCACCGGCGACTTCCTCTTCGCGCGCGCCTCGCACATCCTGGCCGACCTGGGCCCCGAGGCCGTACGGGTCCAGGCGGAGGCGTTCGAGCGGCTGGTCACCGGCCAGATCCTGGAGACGGCGGGACCGCGCGACGGACGCGACCCGGTCGACCACTACATGGACGTGCTCGGCGGCAAGACCGGCTCCCTGATCGCCGTGGCCGGCCGGTTCGGCGCGATGATGTCGGGCGCCGACGAGACGGTCGTCGACGTGCTGACGCAGTACGGGGAGCGGCTCGGCGTCGCCTTCCAGCTCGCCGACGACGTGCTGGACATCGCGAGCGACTCGCGCGAGTCCGGCAAGACCCCGGGCACCGATCTGCGCGAGGGCATCCCGACCATGCCCGTCCTGCGGCTGCGCGAGCGCGTCGAGCGGCTGGGACTCGCCGAGGACATCGCCCTCGCCGAACTGCTCGCCTCCGACCTGACGGACGACGCACGGCACGCGGAGGCGCTGGCCAGGCTGCGCGTCCACCCCGCCCTCGACCAGGCCCGCCGCGACACCGTGCGGTACGCGGAGGACGCCCGCGCCACGCTGGCGCCTCTCCCGGAGTGCGACGCGAAGGCGGCTCTGGTGGAGCTGTGCGACGCGGTGGTGCACCGCGCGGGCTGACCTGCGCGTCTTTTCGCCGCCGCGTGATCGTCCGGCGGGATTCCAGGGCGCACGACCCGGGTGTGTGGCTCAGGTCACACATCTGGATTAAGTCCAGTCTGAGATTCGTTCCGCAATCCAGTGCAGAGGCCGACGCAGGGGGCGTCGGCGGGATCACGGGGAGAAAACGAATCATGGGGACGATCGTCACGTTCGCGCAGCGCCGCAGGAAGCTCGTCATGACCGGTGTCGCGGTGGCCGCCGCGGCCGGTGTCGCCGCCGCAGTACTCCCTGCGGTGGCCGACAGCGACAGCTCCGGCCGGGGCGCGGATTCGAGCACGGGCGCGGACCACGCGGGGCACGCGGGTCACGGTGAAGGGTCCATCGGGGTGCGGAGCGGCTCTCTCGCCGGCGGCAAGGGCGGCACCATCCTCGCCGCCAGTCTGAACGGCGCGAACGAGGTACCGGTCCAGGGCGGCCCCGCGGTCGGCGACAAGGACGGCGCGGCGCTCGAATTCGTCAAGGTCAAGGGCGACAAGGTGTCCGTCGCCGTCAAGTGGCGCGGCACCGGCAAGCCGGTCATGCTCCACATCCACCAGGGCGCCAAGGGCGTCAACGGCGGCGTCAAGGTCGACTTCACCAAGCTGCTGGACGACGCCCGGGGGCGCACGGTCACCGGCACGGTCAAGGTCGGGGACGCGGCCCTGCTCGGGAAGCTGAAGGCCGACCCGGGCAGCTTCTACGCCAACCTGCACACCGCCGAGTTCCCGGGTGGCGCCGTCCGCGGCCAGCTCCACAAGGTCACCACGGACTTCGACTTCCGGCACGCGCCGAACAACTTCCAGGCCTCCGTCGTCAAGGGCAGGCAGATCTACGAGTGCAAGAAGTCGGCCGACGGCACCAAGGCCTTCGCGCAGCGTGATGTGAGCGCCGTGCTGGGCGGGCCCATCGCCCACTCGTTCGTGAAGCCCAACTCGGGTACTCCGCAGTGGATCGCCGCCGACCGCAGCGCGGTGACCGGCGCGCTGATCTCCAAGACTCCGAACGGCGACAGGAACATCCCCGAACTGGACCTCAGGGCCGTGCAGTCCGGCAGGCACCGGGGCCTGCTCGCGGGCACCGCGGAGATCCTGCGCCTGAACACCGTGGGCGGGGTGGCTCCGGCCGGCTCGTGCAAGGTGGGGACGGTCGTGGGAGTGCCGTACGGGGCGGACTACGTCTTCGTCAACCGGTAGGCACAGCGGCTGTCGTCAGCCCGTGGGCAAAGGGCGGGCGAAGGGTTTCACCGCGCTTCGGCGTGTTACACGGACGGCGTCCTTCCCGTTCGACCCCTACGGGTCGGGAGGGGCGCCGTCCACCCATGTCATACCCCAGGTGTACAAGGAGTTGGCTCCGAGGTCTGACGCTTTCGACCGGCCGATTTGGTCGGATGGGACACACCACTTCACAGCAGTTCGGGTGACAATGGCGGCCAGGGTGGACGAGTGCGTGGACGGTTAGCCGCCGCCGACAACGGAGGTAGGGCACACATGGCACCGTACGGATCCGACGACAGCACGACCGACGACGAGGCGGAGGACAGGCGCGGCGGCCGGCAGAAAGCCGCCCGGTATGTCGTCCCTGTCGCGGTGGTGGGGGTGGCCGCGGCGACCATCGGGCTGGTCCCGGCGTTCGCGGGCTCCGGCGACCCCGACCTGCCGAAGGTCAGCGCCCAGCAGCTCATCGAGAAGATCGCCGCCTCGGACGTACAGCAGCTGTCCGGCACGGTGAAGATCAGCACGGACCTCGGTCTGCCGGACCTCGGCGGCCTGGAGAGCAGCCTCGGCGGCGCTGCCACGGGTGGCGGACGCGACGGCTCGGGCTCGTCCGCGGACCCGTCGTCCAAGCTGATGGAACTGGCGTCCGGTACGCACACCCTGCGGGTCGCGTCCGACGGCGAGGACAAGCAGAAGGTGTCGCTCCTCGACAAGGCCGCCGAGTACAGCGTGATCCACAACGGCGACGAGGTGTGGGCGTACGACAGCAAGTCGAACGAGGCCTACCACGTGAAGGACGCCGCTTCCTCCGGCTCCGCGGAGAAGGGGCCGAAGGACAGGTCCGAGGATGTGCCGGCCACGCCCAAGGAGCTGGCCGAGGAGGCGCTGAAGGCGTCGGACGACACGACGTCCGTGACCGTCGACGGCACGGCGCGGATCGCCGGGCGGGACGCCTACAAGCTGCTGATCGAGCCGAAGCAGTCCGGTTCGACGGTCGGCGCGATCTCCATCGCCGTGGACGCGAAGACCGGTCTGCCGCTGAAGTTCACGCTCACCCCGGCGAGCGGCGGCGCGGCCGTCATCGACGCGGGCTTCACCAAGGTCGACTTCTCCAGGCCGGCCGCGTCCACCTTCGACTTCACCCCGCCGAAGGGCGCGAAGGTCACCGAGGGCGACGAGTCGACGTCCCACGGCCCGGCGGGCAAGGGCGGCGTGGACAAGGGAGGCAAGGGTGACAAGGGTGACAAAGCGCGTCCCGGGAACGGCGGCGAGGACCTGGGCAAGGAGTTCCAGGGCCTGAACGTCATCGGCGAGGGCTGGAGCTCCATCGCCCGCTTCGACACCGGCGGCGAGGGCCTGCCGTCGGAGAACGCCGGCGGGGGCGACGCGGGCCGTTTCCTGGACTCGCTGGGCGACAAGGTGAGCGGCAAGTTCGGCTCGGGCACGGTCTTCTCGACCCGCCTGGTCAACGCGCTGATCACGGACGACGGCAAGGTCTACGCCGGTGCGGTCACCAAGGACGCGCTGGTGAAGGCGGCCGACGCGGCGAAGTAGGCCCCGTACCTGTCGGCCCCCCGACGGCGGGGTCCCCCGAGGGCAAGGCGAAGTGAGGGAGTCGATGGCGGAACTGTCCACCGCGGACGGGGACACGACGGGCGACGGCGGCACGGTGGACCCACGCGACACGGGCGACACCGTGATCGCCACCCGTGCGCTGACCAAGCGCTACCGCGGTGGACAGCTCGCCGTCGACGGCCTCGACCTGGCCGTCCCGGCGGGCAGCGTCTTCGGCTTCCTCGGACCGAACGGCTCGGGGAAGACCACCACCATCAGAATGCTGATGGGCCTGATCGAACCGACCTCCGGCACGGCCCGTGTCCTGGGCCGGTCCATGCCGCGCGCCACGGGGACCGTCCTGCCGCACGTGGGCGCGCTCATCGAGGGCCCCGCGCTCTACGGCTTCCTCTCCGGCCGCGACAACCTCCTGCGCTACGACTCCGCCGACCCGGCCGCCGACCCGCGCACCCGGCGCACGCGCGTGGCGAGCGCGCTCGACCGGGTCGGACTGACCGCAGCCGCGGGCAAGAAGGCGAAGGCCTACTCGCTGGGCATGAAGCAGCGGCTGGGGCTCGCGGCCGCGCTGCTGCAGCCCCGGAAGCTGCTCGTGCTGGACGAACCGACCAACGGACTCGATCCGCAGGGGATGCGGGAGATCCGCGCCCTGGTCCGTGAGCTGGCCTCGGACGGCACGACCGTGTTCCTCTCCTCGCACCTGCTCGACGAGATCGAGCAGGTCTGCACGCACGCCGCGGTGATGGCGCAGGGCCGGCTGATCACCCAGGGCCCGGTGGCCGAGCTGGCGGCGGGCGCGCGCAGCCGGCTCGTCGTGACCACACCCGATCCGGGCGACGCGGCCCGGGTGCTGAAGGAACAGGGCCTGAGCGATGTCGTGCTCGCCGAGGACCGGGTGAGCGCCGATCCACCGGACCGCGACCTCGCCGAGGTGAACGCGGCACTGGTCACGGCGGGCGTCCGCGTCCGCGGTTTCGGGATCGAGCGGGCCTCGCTGGAGGACGCGTTCGTGGCGCTCACGGGGGAGGGCTTCGATGTCGCGGGCTGAGACCGCCGAGCCGTCGGCGGCGGAGAAGAGCACGCGGAGAGCCGCCCCGGGACGGGCGCCGAGCCCGCTGTGGACCCTAGGCCTGCTGCGCAACGAGCTGAGCACCACGCTCCGCCGCTGGCGGACGATCGCCCTGCTCGGGGTGCTCGCCGCGGTGCCGGTGCTGGTCGGCATCGCGGTCAGGATCGAGACGAGCGACGGGTCGTCCGCCGGAGGCGGCGGGGGAGAGGGGCCCGCGTTCATCGCGCAGATCACCAACAACGGACTGTTCCTGGTGTTCACCGCGCTGGCCGCCACGCTGCCGTTCTTCCTGCCGATGGCGGTCGGCGTCATCGCGGGCGACGCGATCGCGGGCGAGGCCAACGCCGGGACGCTGCGTTATCTGCTGGTGGCACCGGCGGGGCGGACGCGCCTGCTGATCACCAAGTACGCGACCACGCTGGCCTTCTGTGTCATCGCCACCCTCGTCGTGGCGACCTCGGCGCTCGTCGTCGGCGCGCTCCTGTTCCCGCTGGGCGAGCTGACGACGATCTCCGGCACCCGCATCAGTTTCGGCGAGGGGCTGGGCCGGGCCCTGCTGATCGCGCTGATCGTGGCCGCGTCACTGATCGGGATCGCGGCGCTGGGCCTGTTCGTCTCGACCCTCACGAACAGCGGGATCGCGGCGATGGCGACGACCGTCGGTCTGCTGATCACCGTGCAGATCCTCGACCAGATCCCCCAGCTGCACGCGATCCAGCCGTACATCTTCTCGCACTACTGGCTGTCCTTCGCCGATCTCATGCGCGACCCCGTGTACTGGGACGACCTGATCCGCAACCTGGAACTCCAGGGGCTGTACGCGGCGGTGTTCGGCGCGGCGGCCTGGGCGCGGTTCACGGCGAAGGACATCACCGCGTAGAGCGGCGCCCGCCCCTGAGACCGGCCCCCGGCTCTCGGCTATCGGCCCCCGACTCTCAGCTCTCGTAGGGGAAGCGGGCGAGCGGGGCTTCCTGGGCGAAGAACGTCTTGGCGGCGGCCAGGGCTGCGGAGTCGTTCAGTACGTCCCCGGGCCTGCTGCCGTTGCCGAGGAGGACCCCGCCGAAGCGCATCCCCAGGTAGGCGGCCGAGTGGTTGAGGGTGCCGATGAGGGGATCGGCGACCTCTTCCTCCTCGTGCGCGAGCGCGGTGACGCCCCACAGGGTGCGTCCGGCCATCGTCTTCTTGAAGTCGATGCCGGGGGTGCGCAGCCAGCCCGACCAGTGGTCGAGATAGCGCTTGGTGGACGCGGACACGGAGTACCAGTACAGCGGTGAGGCGATGACGAGGTCCGTCGCCGCGAGCGTCGCGTCGAGAAGCGTCGCCCGGTGATCACCGGACGGCCGGACGTGGTCGCTGTCGTGGCGCAGGTCCTCGAAGTCGGGCAGGGGGTGCTCGGCCAGATCGATCCAGCGCCGGGTGGCATCGGCGGGCAGCTGCTCGGCGGCCTTGCGGGCCAGCAGCTCCGTATTGCCGTTGCCGCGGCTGCTGCCCAGGAGGAAGAGGAAGTGGCGGGTCATGAGGGCTCCGTCATGTAGGGCGTCCGACGACTACACGCGTATGCAGTATATGCACACGCATGCAGTCGTCGACAGGTCCTACCCCTGTGACGGGCCGGGCCGGGTTACTCCGACAGCTCCCACACCGCGTACGCGAGGGCGTCGCTGTTGCGGTTCAGGGCGGTGTCGTTGATGTTCGTCGTCGTGTCGCACGAGGAGTGGTAGCAGCGGTCGAACGCCACGCCCGCCGTGCCGCCCCACTTGGTCACCTGGGCCGCGGTCTTGCGGGTGCTGGCCCCGGTGAAGAGGCCGCCGACGGGGATGCCCGCGCTCTTGAAGTAGGCGTGGTCCGAGCGGCCGTCGCCCTCGGTCTCGATCTCGGTCGCGACACCGAGACCGGTGAAGTAGTCCTTGAAGGTCTTCTCGATGGCCGGGTCGTCGTCGTAGACGAAGTAGCCGGGGTTCGGCGACCCGATCATGTCGAAGTTCAGATAGCCGCTGATCTTCGCGCGGTTGGCGGTGGTGAGGCTGTTGACGTAGTAGCGGGAGCCGACCATGCCCAGCTCCTCCGCGCCCCACCAGGCGAACCGCAGATGCTTGGTGGGCTGGTACTGCGCCCGGGACACGGCGAGCGCGGCCTCCAGGACGGCCGCCGAACCGGAGCCGTTGTCGTTGATGCCGGGCCCCGCGGAGACGCTGTCGAGGTGGGAGCCCGACATGACGACCTGGTTGGTGTCGCCGCCGGGCCAGTCGGCGATCAGGTTGTAGCCGGTGCTGCCGGAGGAGGTGAACTGCTGGATGGCGGTGGTGAATCCGGCCGCGTCCAGCTTGGCCTTCACGTAGTCGAGAGACGCCTTGTAGCCGGTGCGGCCGTGGGCGCGGTTGCCGCCGTTGGCGGTGGCTATGGACTGCAGCTGGGTGAGATGGGCCTTGACGTTGGCCACGGGTATGTCCGGTGCGGCGGCCACGCGCGCGGGCGCGGCGTCGGCTATCGCGCTCGTCGTGAGCAACGCGGCGATCGCCAGTGCGGCGGCACCCGTGGCGCGTCCGGGAACAGAGAGCTTCATGTGGGGGGCTCCGAATTCCTTTGGATTCCTTGGATTCCTTGCGGAAATTGGTGCCTGATGGTGAAGCTGAGGTTGACGTTCCGTCAAGAGCACAATCCGGTCAGCGGCGTTCGCATAGCGGATACGGCTCAGTGGAGGCAGAACTCGTTGCCCTCCGGGTCGGCCATCACGACCCACTCGCCCGAGGGTTCCCTCACCTCGCGGACGACCGTCGCGCCGAGCCCGGTCAGCCGCGCGACCTCCGCGTCCCGCTGCCCGTCCTCGGAGTGCAGGTCGATGTGCAGCCGGTTCTTCACGGTCTTGGGCTCCGGTACGCGCTGGAACAGCAGCCGCCGCCCGAGCCCCACGCCGCTCTCCTCCTGGTACGGGTCCTGCGGGTGCCGTACGCCGGTCGCGTCCCGCCAGGCGCGGCGGCCGTGCGACTCGACGACCAGCTCGGGGGGTGCGGCGCCGACGCTCAGCAGCCGCTCGATCAGCGAACTGTGGTCCTCGACGACGTAGTTGAGGGCGGCGCCCCAGAAATCGGCCTGGGCGTGCGGGTCGGTGGTGTCGACGACGAGTTTCCAGTGCATGGGTTCGGTCATGGTGACCATTTATAGGCAGAACCTGTGCGAGGTGGAGCCCATTGGGCGTGATGGGGGCGGGCCTCAACGATTGCGCAGTTCCCCGCGCCCCTAAGTCATTCAGCCTCTCCGGCGTTTGAGGAGCGGGGGTTCGGGGGCGGAGCCCCTGAGGCAGGTACGGGACGGGTAGGGGCGGCGGGGGCGAGGAAAACCCCTCAGACGCCCCCCTCGAACTCGCCATACTGTTCGTATGACCGCAGACGTCTTGGTCCAGCGCACCCGCGTCGTCGTCGTGGGCGCCGGCCCCGCCGGGCTCACGCTGGCCAACATCCTGCGGGCCGCCTCCGTGGACTGCGTGGTGCTGGAGAACGAGAGCCGGCAGTTCATCGAACAGCGTCCGCGCGCGGGGTTCCTGGAGGAGTGGGCGGTCCGCGCGCTGGACGGACGGGGCCTCGCGGACCGGCTGCTGCAGAACACGGTCGTGCACACCGAGTGCGAGTTCCGGTTCGCGGGGGAGAGCCACCGGTTCCCGTACACGGACGTGTCGGGGCAGCGGCACTACGTCTATCCGCAGCCGCTCCTGGTGACGGACCTGGTGCGGGAGTACGCGGACGTCCGCGGCGGCGACATCCGCTTCGGCGTCCGTGACGTCGAGCCGGCCGGGACGGACACCGACCGGCCCTCGGTGGCGTACACCGATCCGGAGACGGGCGAACGCGTGCGGCTCGACTGCGACTTCGTCGCCGGGTGCGACGGCGCGCGCGGGGTGACCCGCGACCACATGCCGGCGGAGCACGTCACGGTCGCCCGGCACGACCTCGGCATCGGCTGGCTGGCCCTCCTCGCCGAGGCGCCCCCGTCCTCCGACTGCGTGGTCTTCGGGATCCATCCGCGCGGGTTCGCCGGGCACATGGCCCGCAGTCCGCAGGTCACCCGTTACTACCTGGAGTGCCCGCCGGGCGACGACCCGGAGAACTGGTCGCACGACCGCGTCTGGTCCGAGCTGCACGAACGGCTCGCGGCGGACGGGTCCCGGCCGCTCGTCGAGGGCGAGCTGATCGAGAAGCGGGTCCTGCCCATGCACAACTACGTGGTGGAGCCGATGGCGTACGGGCGGCTGTATCTGGTGGGGGACTCGGCCCATCTGCTCGCACCGATCGGCGCGAAGGGCATGAACCTCGCGATCCACGACTCCCTGCTGCTCGGCGACGCGCTCGTCGCGCACTACGGCAAGGGGGACGACAGCGGGCTGCGCGGCTACTCGCAGAGGTGTCTGCGGCGGGTGTGGCAGTACCAGGAGTTCTCGCAGTGGCTGTCCGAGGTGTACCACGGTGTCTCGTCCGGCGATCCGTTCCGTGCGGGGATCGCGCGGGCGAGGATGCGGCGGACCCTGGGCTCGCCCGCCGCCGCGGCCGGATTCGCCGAACTGTTCCTCGGCAAGGACACCGACTACTGAGGCCGTCGAGCTACTGAGGGCGGCTCGCCTGCTCCTGTTCCCGCTCGGCCGCCTCGGGCAGCGACGCCTCGGCCGCCGCCTCCGCGGTCGCCGTGGCCGCGGCGATCGCCGCGTTCCGCAGGGCCGTCCGCGACCGGCCGGCCGTCCGCAGCGCGTCCCAGGTCAGCAGCGACAGCGCGGCCCACACCAGGGCGAACCCGGCCCACCGCTCGGGGGGCATCGCCTCGTGGAAGTACAGGATGCCGAGCAGGAACTGCAGCACGGGCGCCAGATACTGCAGCAGGCCCAGCGTGGACAGCGGCACCCGGATCGCCGCCGCGCCGAAGCAGACGAGCGGCAGGGCGGTCACCACACCGGTCGCGGCCAGCAGCACCGCGTGCCCGGCGCCCTCACCGCCGAAGGTCGCGTCGCCCTTGGCGGACAGCCACACCAGATAGCCGAGCGCGGGCAGGAACTGGACGGCTGTCTCGGCGGCCAGCGACTCCAGGCCGCCGAGGTTGAGCTTCTTCTTCACCAGGCCGTACGTGGCGAAGGAGAAGGCGAGACAGAGGGAGATCCACGGCGGCTGGCCGTAGCCGACGGTCAGGACGAGCACCGCGGCGAAGCCGGTGCCGACCGCCGCCCACTGCGCGGGCCGCAGCCGTTCCTTCAGGAGCAGGACGCCGATCGCGATGGTGACGAGGGGATTGATGAAGTAGCCGAGGGACGCCTCCACCACATGGCCGCTGTTCACGGCCCAGATGTAGACGCCCCAGTTGACGGTGATCACGGCCGCCGCGACGGTGATCAGGCCCAGCTTGCGCGGCTGGCGCAGCAGCGGGAGGGCCCACGACCAGCGGCGCATCACCACGAGGGCGATCAGTACGAAACCGAGGGACCAGACCATGCGGTGGGCGAGGATCTCTCCGGCGCTCGCGGGTTCGAGGAACGGCCAGAAGAGGGGGACGAGCCCCCACATGCCGTACGCCGCGAAACCGTTCAGCAGACCGATCCGCTGTTCGCCCTTGGACTCCGGACCCGCGTCCGGACCTATGTGCTGCTCGCCCTCGGACTTCACCGGTACGGCCCTTCTTTCGTGGTGGCTCCAAACTCAAAGAAGGTAGCGCCAAGCACCCCCGTACGTCATGCCCGTATCGCCATACGGTCATGACAGGCGGGGGTGCGTATCCCGTGCGGGTTCGGTCGCGGGTACGTGTCCGGCCGGGGCGGGGCTCAGCCCTTGAGCGCCGCCGCGACCGACTCCGCGATCGGCGTGGTCGGACGGCCGGTCAGCCGGGAGAGGTCGCCCGAGTCGACGATCAGCTCGCCCTTCTCGATGGACACGTCGACACCGGCGAGGATCTCGGCGAACGGCGCGGGCAGGCCGGCGCCGGTCAGGATGCCCTTGAACGTCTCGGCGGGGACGGCGTTGTACACGATCTCCTTGCCGGACGCCTGCGCCACCGCGGCGGCGTACTCGGCGAAGCCGAAGGCGGTGTCGCCGCCCAGCTCGTACGTCTTGTTCTCGTGGCCCTCGCCGGTCAGCACGGCCACGGCGGCGGCGGCGTAGTCCGCGCGGGAGGCGGCGGAGATCCGGCCCTCACCGGCGGCCTGGACGACGGCGCCGTGTTCGAGGACGGGGGCGAGGTTCTCGGTGTAGTTCTCGTTGTACCAGCCGTTGCGCAGGAGGGTGTACGTCACACCGGACTCCAGGATCGCGGCCTCGGTGCCCCGGTGGTCGTCGGCCAGCGCCGCGGTCAGGGTGCCGGGGGCGCTGGTGTACGCGAAGAGCGCGACCCCTGCGGCCTTGGCGGCGTCGAGGACGACCTTGTGCTGGGCGACCCGGCCCTTGTCGAACTCGTTGCCGGAGACGAGCAGCACCCGGTCGCCGGCGGAGAAGACGTGGTCGAAGGTCTCGGGAGCGTTGTAGTCGGCGACCGCGAGGCGCACGCCGCGGGCGGCGAGCTCCGCGGCCTTCTCCTTGTTGCGGACGACGGCGACGACCTGGTCGGCCGGGACCTTCTCCAGCAGGCCCTCGATGACGTGCCGGCCGAGGTGTCCGGTGGCTCCGGTGACGACAATGCTCATGGTGGAAACAACTCCTTGTGGGGTGGGTACGTACTCACCATAGGAGCTGCACTAACTCTGGGAAAGTACCCACTTTGAAGTAAGGTACCTCCATGACGGTAAGTACATCGGAAGAGAACAGCGCCGTGGTGGCCGGCCCGGCGGCGGCGAGTCCGATCGTGGACAAGTACTCCACCGGCGAGGGGATGTGTCCCTACCGCCTCGTCCTGGAGCACGTCACCAGTCGCTGGGGCGTCCTCGTCCTGATCGAGCTGAGGGAGCGCCCGTACCGCTTCAGCGAGCTGCGCCGGGCGATCGGCAGGGTCAGCGAGAAGATGCTCACGCAGACCCTGCAGACCCTGGAACGCGACGGGCTCGTGCACCGCGACGCGAAGCCGGTCATACCCCCGCGCGTCGACTACTCCCTCACCGACCTGGGCCGAGAGGCCGCCGAACAGGTCCTGGCCCTGGCGCTGTGGACCGAGCAACGGATGGACGCGGTCGAAAAAGCACGCCAGGCATACGACGAGGCCCGGTCCTAGGAACCGGGCCTCACGTGACCGGGCCGCACCCCGTCAGCTCCGGGGTCGTGCCCCGTCAGGGGCGCGGGGAACTGCGCGATCGGCCACGACGCACCCGCAGCCGACGAGCCGACCCCTCCGCGGAGCGGCAGGAAAAACCCCTATCCGACAACCGTCCACGCATCCCCACCCGTGAGCAGCGCGGACAGATCCCCCTTGCCGTTCTGCTCGATCGCGGAGTCGAGCTGCTCGGCCATCTGCGTGTCGTACACCGCCCGGTCGACGGCCCGCAGCACCCCGATCGGCGTGTGGTGCAGCGTGTCGGGGTCGGCGAGCCGGGACAGCGCGAACGCCGTGGTCGGCGAAGCGGAGTGCGCGTCGTGGACCAGGATCAGCGGCTCGTTCTCCGGCGTGACGGTGACGACCTTCAGATCCCCGGTCACCGCGTCGCGCACGACCCCCTTGGAGCCGAGGCCGTCCTCCAGCGGGGCGCCGAAGCGGATCGGCCGCCCGTGTTCCAGGCGGATCACCGCCTCCTCGGCCTGCCGGCGGTCCTTGAGGACCTCGAAGGCGCCGTCGTTGAAGATGTTGCAGTTCTGGTAGATCTCGACGAGGGCGGTGCCCGGATGGGCGGCGGCCTGCCGCAGGACCTCGGTGAGGTGCTTGCGGTCGGAGTCCACGGTCCGCGCCACGAACGACGCCTCCGCGCCGATCGCCAGCGACACCGGGTTGAAGGGCGCGTCCAGCGAGCCCATCGGCGTGGACTTGGTGATCTTCCCGACCTCGGAGGTCGGCGAGTACTGGCCCTTGGTGAGCCCGTAGATCCGGTTGTTGAACAGCAGGATCTTCAGGTTCACGTTGCGTCGCAGCGCGTGGATCAGATGGTTGCCGCCGATGGACAGCGCGTCCCCGTCGCCGGTGACGACCCACACCGACAGGTCCTGCCGTGACGAGGCGAGCCCGGTCGCGATGGCGGGCGCGCGGCCGTGGATGGAGTGCATCCCGTACGTGTTCATGTAGTACGGGAAGCGGGATGAGCATCCGATGCCCGAGACGAAGACGATGTTCTCCTTCGCCAGGCCGAGTTCGGGCATGAAGCCCTGTACGGCGGCGAGGATCGCGTAGTCACCGCAGCCGGGGCACCAGCGCACTTCCTGATCGGACTTGAAGTCCTTCATGGACTGCCTGGCCTCGGCTTTGGGCACCAGAGTGAGCGCCTCGATCGTGCCCGAGCCTTCCGTGGTCGTCTCAGCCATCGATGGCCTCCTTGAGAGCCGTGGCGAGCTGCTCAGCCTTGAACGGCATGCCGTTCACCTGGTTGTACGAGTGGGCGTCCACCAGGTACTTCGCCCGGACCAGCGTGGCCAGCTGGCCGAGGTTCATCTCGGGGATGACCACTTTGTCGTAACGCCCCAGCACCGCGGCGAGATTCCGCGGGAAGGGGTTGAGATGGCGCAGATGGGCCTGCGCGATGTGCTCCCCGGCGGCCCGCAGCCGGCGTACCGCCGCGGTGATCGGTCCGTAGGTCGAACCCCAGCCCAGGACCAGCGTGTTCGCCGTCCCGGTGAGGTCGTCGACCTCCACGTCGGGGACGTCGATGCCGTCGATCTTGGCCTGCCGGGTACGGACCATGAAGTCGTGGTTGGCCGGGTCGTAGCTGATGTTGCCCGTGCCGTCCTGCTTCTCGATGCCGCCGATGCGGTGCTCAAGACCCGGCGTGCCCGGGATCGCCCACGGCCGGGCCAGCGTCTTGGGGTCGCGTTTGTAGGGCCAGAAGACCTCGGTGCCGTCGTCCAGCGTGTGATTGGGACCCTGCGCGAACTGCACCCGCAGATCGGGCAGTTCATCGGTCTCGGGGATGCGCCACGGCTCCGAGCCGTTGGCCAGGTAGCCGTCGGAGAGCAGCAGCACCGGCGTGCGGTACGCGAGCGCGATCCGGGCCGCCTCGACGGCCGCGTCGAAACAGTCGGCGGGTGTACGGGGCGCCACGATCGGCACCGGTGCCTCGCCGTTGCGCCCGTACATCGCCTGCAGCAGGTCGGCCTGCTCGGTCTTGGTCGGCAGCCCGGTCGAGGGCCCGCCGCGCTGGATGTCGATCACCAGCAGCGGCAACTCCAGGGAGACCGCCAGCCCGATCGTCTCGCTCTTGAGCGCCACACCCGGACCGGACGTCGTGGTCACCGCGAGCGACCCGCCGAAGGCCGCGCCCAGCGCCGCGCCGATCCCCGCGATCTCGTCCTCGGCCTGGAAGGTGCGTACACCGAAGTTCTTGTGCCGGCTCAGCTCGTGCAGGATGTCGGAGGCGGGAGTGATCGGGTACGAGCCCAGGTACAACGGCAGGTCGGCCTGCCGGGAGGCGGCGATCAGCCCGTACGACAGCGCCAGGTTCCCGGAGATGTTCCGGTAGGTGCCCGTCGGGAAGGCCTGGGTGGCCGGCGCGATCTCGTACGAGACGGCGAAGTCCTCGGTCGTCTCGCCGAAGTTCCAGCCCGCCCTGAACGCGGCGATGTTGGCCGCCGCGATATCGGGCTTCCTGGCGAACTTGGTCCGCAGGAACTTCTCGGTGCCCTCGGTCGGCCGGTGGTACATCCACGACAGCAGACCCAGCGCGAACATGTTCTTGCTGCGCTCGGCCTCCTTGCGGGTGAGGTCGAACGACTTCAGCGCCTCGACGGTCAGCGTGGTCAGCGGCACCGGGTGCACGGAGAACCCGTCCAGCGAACCGTCCTCCAGCGGGCTGGCCGCGTACCCGACCTTCGACATCGCCCGTTTGGTGAACTCGTCCGTGTTGACGATGATCTCCGCGCCGCGCGGAACATCGGCGATGTTCGCCTTCAGCGCGGCCGGATTCATCGCCACCAGCACGTTGGGCGCGTCGCCCGGCGTGAGGATGTCGTGGTCGGCGAAATGCAGCTGAAAAGAAGAAACGCCCGGCAGTGTTCCTGCGGGCGCACGGATCTCGGCGGGGAAGTTCGGCAGTGTCGAAAGGTCGTTCCCGAACGATGCCGTCTCGGAGGTGAAACGGTCTCCGGTGAGCTGCATACCGTCACCCGAGTCCCCCGCGAACCGGATGATCACCCGATCGAGCCGGCGTACGTCCTTCTCACCCGCCGGTTTGCGCTGTTCTCCTACGACGGCTCCGTCGGCCTGCTCAGCTGGACTGCTGACCTGACTGGTCACTGAAGTGAACCTCCTTCGAGGCGGCTGTCCGGGTGAGGCCCTCCCGCAGGCCTCCACCCCGGGCCCAACCCTACGTCGGCAAGGGGTGCCCGCCCCGGGAAGCTCTCATGACGGACGCCGTTTCGAGACTGTCGTACATCCTGTTTTGCCACGATTGCTCCGCCCCCCGGAGTTACCTGTGAAGACGCTCCGTACACATTCTCGGTTCTCACACTCGGACCACGCTGTATCTCTGACGCGGGCCCCCGACACGGAACCCTGGCACAGTGTCAGCTTCCCGGGACATCAGGTGGCTCAGAACTTCAGGTAGTACAGAACTTCAGGTGGTTCAGGACTGCAGTCGGTTCAGGACTTCAGGTAGGTGAGGACCGCGAGGACGCGCCGGTGGTCCCCGTCGCTCTGGGACAGGCCCAGCTTCATGAAGATGTTGCTCACGTGCTTCTCGACCGCCCCGTCGCTGACCACGAGCTGCCGGGCGACCGCGGAGTTGGTCCGTCCCTCGGCCATCAGTCCCAGGACCTCCCTCTCGCGCGGAGTGAGCCCCGCGAGGACGTCCTGCTTCCGGCTGCGCCCGAGCAGCTGCGCGACGACCTCGGGGTCGAGAGCGGTGCCGCCGCGGGCCACGCGGACGACCGCGTCCACGAACTCCCGCACTTCGGCTACCCGGTCCTTGAGAAGATAGCCGACGCCGGTGGTGGAACCGGCCAGCAGTTCGGTGGCGTACTGCTCCTCCACGTACTGCGACAGCACCAGGACGCCGAGCCCCGGATGCTGCTTGCGCAACTGCACGGCCGCCTTCACGCCCTCGTCCGTGTGGGTCGGCGGCATCCGGACGTCCGCGACGACGACGTCCGGCAGCGCGTCCTGCGCCGCGAACTCCGTGATCGTCTTGATCAGCGCGTCCCCGTCCCCGACGCCGGCGATCACGTCGTGCCCGCGGTCGGTCAGCAACCGGGTCAGGCCCTCCCGCAGCAGCACTGAATCCTCGGCGATGACCACGCGCACTCTGTCCTCCACGATTCTCGGCCCCCCAGCCCGTCCCGCACATACGTCCGCACCCAGCATCCCAGCATCGGGGCTTGTGCGCGGCACGTTTCCCCTCGCGGGGGCGGCAGCGCAGTTCCCCGCGCCCCCATCCAGGGGCGCGGGGAACGGCGCAATCTTTTGATCTTTTGGGGGGCCGGGGGCGAAGCCCCCGGTTTCGGGAAGGGGCGGGACTGGGGAAGAAGAACCCGCTCCCCGGGAAGCGAGACCTCAGGCCGCCCGCCAGGGCAACTCCGCGGTCACCCGCGTGGGCCCGGCCACCGGCGAATCGACCACGAGAATCCCGTCCACCGCGTCGAGCCGCCCGGCGAGCCCCGCGAGCCCGGACCCCGCCCCGGCATCGGCCCCGCCGACCCCGTTGTCGACGACCTGGATCATCAGCCGGTTCTCGATCCGCCACACATCGACCGTCGCCCGCGTGGCCCGCGAGTGCTTGCTGATGTTCTGCAGCAGCTCGGACACCGTGAAGTACGCGATCCCCTCGATGGCGGGCACCGGCCGGGCCGGCAGATCGACCTCGACCTGCACGGGCACGGTGCACCGGGAGGCGACCGACGACAGCGCGGCGTCCAGCCCGCGGTCGGTCAGCACGGCGGGATGGATCCCGCGGGCGAGATCCCGCAGCTCCTGGAGCGCCGTCTTCACCTCACCGTGCGCCTCGCCCACCATCCGCGCCGCCGCCGCCGGATCCTCCGCCAGCTTCTCCTTCGCCAGCCCCAGATCCATCGCCAGTGCCACCAGCCGGGCCTGCGCCCCGTCGTGCAGGTCGCGTTCGATGCGCCGCAGGTCCGCCGCCGCCGTGTCGACCACGACACCCCGGTCCGACTCCAGTTCCACGACGCGGGTGGCCAGCTTCGACGGGCCGAGCAGCCCGCCCACGAGGAGCCGGTCCACCAGGGTCAGCGCCCGTACGATCCACGGCGTCGCGAGCGTGAGCAGCAGCCCGACCAGCGCGGTCACGGTGATCTCGAAGGGGTTGTCCAGGTAGACGCGGTGCGCCTCGTCCCCGTACAGCTGCAGTCCGTCCTGTCCACCGGACATGGGGAAGACCCAGAACCACAGCGGGTACGTCAGCAGGGTCCAGCCGGTCGTCCAGAGGGTGATGGCGACGGAGAAGGCGAACACGGCCCACGGGAAGTGGATGACCGTGTAGAGGAGGTGGCGCCAGGACGCGCCGCTCTTCAGCGTCGCCCCCATCCACCCCATGGGGCTCTGCTTGCGCATCCGCAGCGGCTCCGGCGCGGCGACGTCGAGCCCCAGCAGGCCGCGGGCGCGCGCCCGTTCCAGCGCGCCGAGTCCGCGGCAGCCGGCGAGCCCCGCGGCGAGCACCGGGACGCCGAGGAAGGTGATCAGCAGGCCCGCGCCGAGCGACATCATCGTCACGGCGAAGGTGAACATGAAGATGCTGAGCGGCAGACTCAGCATCAGGTAGACGAACTCACGCAGGCTGCGGGCCTCGATCGGCGCCCGCAGCGCGGCGGGGAGACGGTGCCACCGCTCCCCGGCGCCCTCCTCCCGGAATCCGGGGCCGTCGTCCCACCCGTATCCCTGTCCGTACTCCGTGGCCATGGCCGCCGTCCGTTCCTGTTCGTCAGCTGCTTGAGTCCGGTCAGCTGAGTCGTCCGCTGGTGTAACTCCACTCTGCTGCGCGCGGCGCTCCCGGAACATGGAGCACGTCGGCGTCTCGGCCCGGGGGTTTTCCCTACCCCGGGGGACGGGCGCACGTACATACGCCCCCGAACGCGCCCCGGTCGAGGGCGTCAGGGGGCGTTAGGGGGGTAGGGGGCGTCGCCCCTCCTGAGGGAAGCCCCATGATCAGGGCTTCCCCCTGGGTGTCACTCCGTCCGGTCCCGCCAGGGCAGTTCCGCCGTGATCGTCGTCGGTCCGCCGACCGGTGAGTCGATGACGAACAGCCCGTCCACCGCACCGAGCCGGTCCGCGAGCCCCGCCATCCCCGTACCGCCGTCGAGGGAGGCGCCACCGCGGCCGTCGTCCCAGACCTGTATGAGCAGCCGGTTCTCCGAACGCCACACGTCGACCGAGGCGGACCGCGCCCCGCTGTGCTTGCTGACGTTCTGCAGGAGTTCGGAGACCGTGAAGTACGCGATGCCCTCGATGGCCGCGGCCGGGCGGGCCGGCAGGTCGGCCGTCACCTTCACCGGCACCGTGCAGCGGGCGCCGACCGAGGACAGCGCGGCGTCCAGACCGCGGTCGGTGAGGACCGCCGGGTGGATACCGCGGGCCAGGTCCCGCAGCTCCTGCAACGCCAGTTTCACCTCGCCGTGCGCCTCGTCGACCATGGCCGCGACGGTTTCGTCGGCCTGCCCCTCCAGCAGTTTCTCCTTCGCCAGACCGAGCCCCATCGCGAGGTTCACCAGCCGGGCCTGCGCCCCGTCGTGCAGGTCGCGCTCGATGCGCCGCAGGTCGGCCGCGGCCGTGTCGACGACCACCCCGCGGTCCGACTCCAGCTCGGCGATGCGCTGTTCCAGCTCGTCGGAGGGCGACAGCAGGGCACGCACCATGGCCCGGTCGGCGTTGGCGAGGCCGCGCGCGAGGAACGGCAGCACCGGCCACAGCACGAACAACGACGTCAGCATGAGGGTGAAGGTGATGATGCTCCACGGCAGCCGCATCAGCTCGTAGAGCACCGTCCGCCAGCCCACCGGATCCTTCAACGCCATCCAAAGCCAGCCGAAGAACCCGCCCCGCCCGCGGAACGGCAACGGGCTCGGCTCGTCCACCCGCACCCCGAGCAGGCCCCTGGCCCGCATCCGCTCGAACTTCCCCAGCTGGCGCGCGCCGAGCAGCCCGAACGCCAGCACCGGCAGCCCGATCACCGTCACCGTCAGCCCGGCTCCCAGGAACAGCACGGTGACGACGTAGGTGAAGCCGACGAGCGACGACGGCAGGTTGGCCAGGAGATGCGCGATCTCCTTCCAGGTGTGCCGGTCGTAGGCGAAGCGCGGAGGCGGGGGCCTGTCGGTGCCGGTGCCCAGGGTGTCGACGGCCGGAATGCGTTCGGTCATAGGCGCCACCTTGCCGAACCGCGGCCCGCGGCGCCATGAGGTGGGCCGCCTCCGTCTCCGGGGGAAAACCCCACCATCGGCGGCTCCGGCCCTCTTCTCCGCGGCCGGAGAACCCAACTGCACCATGCCTAACCGTGACGGGCTGCTTACGGTCCCTTTAGCAGGCCCTAGACTCCGGTGCGTACAGATCGTCGAACGCGCGCACCGCACGGCGCGCGCGCAGGCGCACGCGTGGTCCTCACGCGTGGCTGTACGGACCTGCGCGGGCCCGTCGTACGTACCCGTACGGGCTCGTCGCACGTACTCGTACGGGCTTGTCGCACAGGATCACACCAGGTCACACGAGGTCATCCAGGCCAGGGAGCGAGGGGCGGACGTGCCGGAACCGACCATGGTCGCGGCGACCGGAACCACGGGAACCGGAGCCGGTACCGCGGCCACCGGTACCCCTCTCGCGGCGGACTACTTCCAGTCCTACTCGGTCGTCGGACTGCTCGCCGTGGTCGGCGTGCTGTTCGTCGCCGTCGCCTTCGGAGCGGGCCGCCTGCTGCGGCCCGTCGTCCCGACCCCCGAGAAACTCATGACGTACGAGTGCGGGGTCGACCCCGTCGGCGAGGGCTGGGCCCACACCCAGGTCCGCTACTACGTCTACGCGTTCCTGTACGTGATCTTCGCCGTCGACTCGATCTTCCTCTTCCCCTGGGCGACGGTCTTCGCCGCGCCGGGCTACGGCGCGGCGACGCTCGTGGAGATGTTCATCTTCCTCGGCTTCCTGGCCGTCGGTCTGCTGTACGCATACAAGAAGGGCGTCCTCACATGGACGTGACCCCCACGGCCGCCTCGACCCCGTCGACGTCCTCGGCCGCCCCGACCCCGTCGGCTCCCGAGCCGGTGCTGCTGCCGGAGCCCAAGCGGCTGGGCGCGCTCGCCCGGCTGGCCCCCGAGCCGATGAAGGTGGTCCTGAACTGGGGCCGCCGCTACTCGCTCTGGGTCTTCAACTTCGGACTCGCCTGCTGCGCGATCGAGTTCATCGCGGCGTCGATGGCCCGGCACGACTTCATCCGCCTCGGTGTCATCCCGTTCGCCCCGGGCCCGCGCCAGGCCGACCTGATGGTGGTCTCCGGCACGGTCACGGACAAGATGGCCCCGGCCGTGAAGCGCCTGTACGAGCAGATGCCCGAACCGAAGTACGTCATCTCCTTCGGCGCCTGCTCGAACTGCGGCGGCCCGTACTGGGACTCGTACTCCGTGACGAAGGGCGTCGACCAGATCATCCCCGTCGACGTGTACGTACCGGGCTGCCCGCCCCGCCCGGAGGCGCTGCTCCAGGGCATCCTCAAACTCCAGGAGAAGATCGCCCGCGAGTCCCTGGGGGAGCGGTACGCGTCCTCCGGCGCCCGCCGCCCCTCCGTGGCCGCGCTGCAGAGCGGCCTCGTCCAGCCGCCGGCCGCGGCGCCCACCACGGCCGCGACCGCGGAGGACGCCCGATGACCGGGACGACCGGATGGCTCCCCGCTCCCGTGGAGGAACTCTTCGGCCCCGACGCCACGGCCGAGGAGTCGTACGAGCTGCTGACGGTCGACGTACCCCCGGCCACCTGGCTCGCCTCCCTGCAGAGCGCGCGCGACGCTCTGGGCTGCACCTACTTCGACTGGCTGAGCGCCGTCGACGAACCCGGCACGGAACCGGGAGCGGAACCCGGCACGGAACCGGGCGCGGGCTTCCGCGTCTCGGCCCATGTCGTGGCCCTGGCCCCCGTACGCCGGCTCCTCGTCCGCACGACCGTCCCGCACTCCGCACCCGTCCTGCCCTCCGCCGTCGAGGTCTACGCGGGCGCCGCCTGGCACGAACGCGAGACCCACGAGATGTTCGGCGTCACCTTCGAGGGCCACCCCGGCCTGGACCCGCTCCTCCTGCCCGAGGGCTTCGAGGGCCACCCCCTGCGCAAGGACTTCGTCCTGGCGGCCCGCGTGGCGAAGGCCTGGCCGGGCGCGAAGGAGCCGGGGGAGTCGGAGCACGGCGGCCCGAAACGCCGCCAGATGCTCCCGCCCGGAGTCCCCGACCCGAACGAGTGGGGCCCCCTCAAGGGCCAGCTCCCCCCGGCCCCCGCCCGCCCGGCCCGAGGCGCGGGCCGCGCGGCGGGTGCGAGGGGAGCGGCGGGTGCGCCCGCAGCGACCGGCGAACGCCCGCCGCGACGGACCCGCACGGCGGCCGACGGCTCGGCGAGCCAGACGACGCCACCGGTGCCGCCCGCCACGGCCTCGGCCACGCCTGAGCCTGCGCCCACGCCGACACCCACGGCGCCGACGGAACCGACCACTGCGCCCGAGCCGAAGGCATCCGCCGAACCGAAGACGCCTGCCGAACCGAAGGCATCCGCCGAGCCGAAGGCGCCCGCAGCGCCCCGCGGTTCGGACGCCCCGTGGCACCAGGCCCGCCCCGCTTTCGACGAGCCCGCAGCACCGGCGGAGCCGCAGTCCGGCAAACCTCCGCCCGAGCCGGACGCCCCCGACGCCCCTGACGCGGCGGACGGCGCCGACCACCCCGACGATCCCGAAAGCCCCACAGGAGGCGCGCAGTGAACGACGCGCTCGACGTCGCCCTGCGACTCCTCGTCGTCTTCGTCGTGTTCCTGACGTTCCCCCTGATCGTGGGTCAGGCCGAGCACAAGGTGATGGCCCATATGCAGGGCCGCCTCGGCCCCATGTACGCGGGCGGCTTCCACGGCTGGGCCCAACTCGTCGCGGACGGCGTGAAGTTCGCCCAGAAGGAAGACGTGGTCCCGGCCGGCGCCGACCGCCGTATCTTCCAGCTCGCCCCCGCCGTGGCCCTCCTCCCGTACCTCATGGTCCTCCTCGTCATCCCGGTCGGCCCGGGCGAGGGCGCGGTCGGCGAGGTCGTCGACGCGGGCGTCTTCTTCGTCCTCGCCGTGATGGGCGTCAGCGTCCTCGGCTCGCTCATGGCGGGCTGGGCCTCGGCCAACAAGTTCTCCCTCCTCGGCGGTCTGCGCACCGCCGCCCAGCTCCTCGCGTACGAACTCCCCATGCTGCTGACCGCCGCCTCGGTCGCCATGGCCGCCGGCACGGTCTCCCTCCCCGGCATCGTCGACGCCTTCGAGTGGTGGTGGCTGCCCTGGCAGATCGTCGGAGCGATCGTCTTCTTCGTGGCGGGCCTCGCCGAACTCCAGCGCCCTCCCTTCGACATGCCGGTCGCCGACTCGGAGATCATCTTCGGCGCCTACACCGAGTACACCGGTCTGCGCTTCGCCCTGTTCCTCCTCGCCGAGTACGCCGGAATCGTCGTCCTGTGCGGCCTGACCACCGTGCTCTTCCTGGGCGGCTGGCACGGCCCGTGGGGCGCCGACGGCCTCGGCTGGGTCTGGACCCTGCTGAAGGCGGCCGTCCTCGCCTTCGTCGTCATCTGGCTGCGCGTCACCTATCCCCGCCTGCGCGAGGACCAGCTCCAGAAACTCGCCTGGACCCTCCTCGTCCCCCTCTCCCTCGCCCAGATCGCCCTCACCGGCATCGTCAAGGTGGTGATCGCGTAACCATGTCCCCCTTTCCCGGCTCCGGCCTGGCCAAGGGCCTTGCCGTCACCCTGCGCACGATGACGAAGAAGACCGTCACCGCGCAGTACCCCGACGCCCAGCCCGAACTCCCGCCCCGCACCCGCGGTGTCATCGGGCTCTTCGAGGAGAACTGCACGGTCTGCATGCTGTGCGCCCGCGAGTGCCCGGACTGGTGCATCTACATCGACTCCCACAAGGAGACGGTCCCGGCCGCCGCTCCCGGTGGCCGCGAGCGCAGCCGCAACGTCCTCGACCGCTTCGCCATCGACTTCTCCCTCTGCATGTACTGCGGTATCTGCATCGAGGTCTGCCCGTTCGACGCGCTCTTCTGGTCTCCCGAGTTCGAGTACGCCGAGACCGACATCCACGAACTCACCCACGAACGCGACAAGCTCCGCGACTGGATGTGGACCGTCCCGGCCCCGCCTGCCCTCGACCCCGGTGCCGAGGAACCCAAGGAGATCGCCGCCGCCCGCAAGACCGCCGAGAAACTCGCCACGACCCAGGCCCAGGCCCAGGCACAGGTCCAGGCCGAGCCCACCGACCCGTCGCAGGGAGGCGCATCGTGACTCCCGCCGCGGCCACCGTCTCGGCGGCACAGGCCACGACCACCGCCGCCGAGGTCCACGGCTTCCTCTCCCCGACGGGCGTCGAGATCGCCTTCCTCCTCGTCGGCCTGGTCACCTTCGGCGCCGCGATCGTCACGGTCACCACGAAGCAACTGGTGCACGCCGCCCTGTGGCTGGTCGTCGCCCTCGGTGGCCTCGCCGTCGAATACCTCCTCCTCACGGCCGAGTTCATCGCCTGGGTGCAGGTCCTCATCTACGTCGGTTCCGTCGTCGTCCTCCTCCTCTTCGGTCTGATGCTCACCAGGGCCCCCATCGGCCGCTCCCCGGACGCCGACTCCGGCAACCGCTGGGTCGCCCTCGCCGTCGCGATCGCCGCTGCCGCCGCCCTCGTCTGGGTGGTCGTCGACGCCTTCCGGACGACCTGGATCGACCTGGACGGCCCCGCCGCCGGCTCCACCGCGGTCACCGGCGCGAGCCTCTTCCAGAGCTGGGTGCTCCCCTTCGAGGCCCTCTCGGTCCTGCTGCTCGCCGCGCTGGTCGGCGCGATCGTCCTCTCCCGCAAGGCGAAGACGAAGGCGAAGGAGGCGGCCGGCGGAACGCCCACCGCGAGCCCCCTGCGCCCCCCGGGCCCGCGAACCGACGCCACCCGAAGCGCTACCACCCGGAGCGACAAGGAAGGCGCCCGCTGATGCACCTCGCCTACCCGGCCGTACTCTCCGCCCTCCTCTTCAGCACCGGCCTCTACGGAGTCCTCGCCCGCCGCAACGCGATCCTGGTCCTGATGTCCGTCGAGCTGATGCTCAACGCCGTCAACCTCAACCTCGTCGCCTTCGACGTCTGGCTCAGCAGGACCGCCCGGGACACCCTGCACTCCGGCCAGGCCCTGACCCTGTTCACCATCGCCATCGCCGCCGCCGAGATCGGCATCGGCCTCGCGATCGTCCTCGCCGTGCACCGCAACCGCGGCACCGCGGACATCGACAGGCTCCGCGACACCGCCGAGCCCGGCGATGACGCCCCCGATGACGACTCCGACGGCTCCGAGTCCGCCCGGAGCGAACCGGCCGAGAAGGCTGAGGCCACCGCGTGACCACGACCACCCTCGCCGTCCTCGTCCCCCTCCTCCCGTTCCTGGGCGCCGTGGCCGGCCTGCTCCTGGGCCGCACGGCCCCCGGCTTCGCCCGCCCCCTCGCCGTCCTGCCCTCCGTCGCCGCCCTCGCACTCGCCGTGGTCGTCGCCGTACGCCAGGGCGGCGGACAGGCCGTGGACGCGGCGACCGAACTCACCCCGACCGGCTCCGTCCCCGTCGAACTCGCCCTGCACATCGACGGCTTCGCCGCCCTCGTCGCGATCCTCGTCGGCCTGGTCGCGACCTGCGTGCAGATCTACTCGACGGGCTACCTGCGCCACGACCCGCGCTACTCCTCGTACGCCGCTCTCGTCTCCCTCTTCACCTCCGCCATGCTGCTCGTCGTCTACTCCGGCGACCTGATGGTGCTGCTGGTCGGCTGGGAGATCATGGGCATCTGCTCGTACTTCCTCGTGGGCCACTACTGGGAGACCGCGGAGGCACGCGCCGCCTCCATCAAGGCCTTCCTCGTCACCAAGCTCGGAGACGTCCCCTTCCTGATCGGTCTGTTCGCGCTCGCCGCCGACACCGGTTCGTTCCGCATCACGAAGATCCTCGGCAACGTCGCGAGCGGCGGACTCGACCACCCGACGCTGATCGCCCTGCTGCTCCTCGCCGGGGTGGCGGGCAAGTCGGCGCAGTTCCCGCTCCACACCTGGCTCCCCGACGCGATGGCGGGCCCCACACCCGTCTCCGCGCTGATCCACGCCGCGACGATGGTCGCCGCCGGTGTCTACTTCATCGCCCGGCTCCTCCCGGTCTTCGCCGCCTCCGCGGCCGCACTGGTCGTCCTCGCCGTGATGGCCGCCGTGACGATGGCCGGCTCGGCCCTCGCCGCGCTCGCCCAGGACGACATCAAGCGGGTCCTCGCGTACTCGACGATCGGCCAGCTCGGCTACATGACCGGCGCCCTCGCCGTCGGCGACCGCGGTGCCGCCGTCTTCCACCTCCTCGCGCACGGCGCCTTCAAGGCGCTGCTGTTCCTCGCGGCCGGCGTGATCATCCACGCCGCCGGCACCAACTCGCTGGCCGCCATGTCCCGGATGAAGGACCTGCGCGCCCGCGTCCCCGACGCCTACTGGACGATGACCGTGGCGCTCCTCGCGCTCGCCGCGATCCCGCCCTTCAGCGGCTTCTTCTCCAAGGAGTCCGTCCTCGGAGCCGCCGAGCACGCCGCCGTCGGCCACGCCGAGAGCGTCCCCGGAGCCGCGGGCTGGATCGTCCTCGTCTCCGCCCTGGTGACGGCCCTCCTCACCGCCGCCTACGCGATGCGCCTGTGGCTGCTCGCCTTCCACGGCCACGGCACCGAGACCCCCGACCACGGCAAGCAGCCCCTCGCCATGAACTCCGTGCTGTGGCTGCTCGCCCTCCCGTCACTCGCTTTCGGACTCGCCACCGGCGTGCTCCCCGACTGGTTCGACGGCCGGAGCCTCACCCCGACCCTCACCACCGCCGTCCTCGGTACGGGTGTCGCCCTGGTCGGCGGCATCGTCACGTACGGCGCCTGGCGGCACACCACCGCCATGGCCGGCCGCGTCCCGCTGGGCGCGGTCGCCGCCCACCCGGACGCCGACGGCGGCCTGGTGGAGGCCGAGGCCATCGCCAGCCACGAACCCGCGTACGGCAACGTGGCCTCCGCGCCCGATCCGTCGGACCCCGGCCGCCTGCTGCTCGGCCCGCTGCACCGCCACGCGGCCGTCGGTTTCCACCTGGACGCCGTGTACGCGGCGCTCTTCGTCCGCCCGGTCCAGGCCGCGGCCACCCTCGTCCGGTTCCTCGACCGCGAGGTCGTCGACACCTACGTGCGCGGCGCGGGCGCCCTGCCCCGCTGGCTGGGCACGGCCGTCCGGCGCGCCCAGACCGGCAATCTGCAGACCTATGTGAGCGCGCTGCTCGCCGGCACCGTCGTCCTGGTGGTCGCCGCCCTCCTCGTCGCCACCGCGGGAGCGTGAGCAGGCGTGATCGATATCAACGAGTCCGTGATGCAGTTTCTTCTGGCGTTCATCGTCGTCGCCCCGCTCATCGGGGCCGCCGCGGCTCTCCTGCCGGCCCCGCCCGGGCTGAAGGGGAAATCACCCGAGCAGGCCGTGCTGCGGCACGGCACGACCGTCACCGGCGCCGTACTCATCGCCGCGATCGTCCTCACGCTCGGCTTCGACCACGACCATCCGTCGAAGATGCAGGCCACGACGGACATCAGCTGGATTCCCGCACTCGACGTGCGGATCCACCTCGGCATCGACGGCATCTCCCTCCCCCTCCTCGTGCTGACCGCGCTGCTGACCTTCCTGTGCGCGCTGTACTCCTACTTCAAAATGCCGTCGGGCCCGTCCCCGAAGGCATTCGTGGCGCTCGTGCTCGTGCTGGAGTCCGGCACCCTCGCGACCTTCGCCGTCCTCGATCTGCTGCTGTTCTTCCTCGCGTTCGAGATGGTGCTCATCCCGATGTACTTCCTCATCGCCCGCTGGGGCGGTGAGCAACGAACCCGGGCTGCCTGGAAGTTCATCCTCTACACACTGCTCGGTTCCGTGATCATGCTGTTGGGCCTGCTCCTGATCGGAATCAAGGCGGGCACTTTCGACATGGTGGCACTCGCCACTGACAATCACCCCGCGCTGACCACATCGGTGCAGGTCATCGCCGTTCTGGCGATCGGGATCGGGCTCGCGGTCAAGACGCCGATGTGGCCGCTCCACAGCTGGCTGCCGGACGCGCACACCGCCGCTCCGACCGTCGGCTCGGTCCTGCTGGCCGGAGTCCTGCTGAAGATGGGCACGTACGGGTTCGTCAGGATCCTGCTGCCGATCACGCCGGACGGCATGAGCACCTTCGCCCCGTATCTCGCGGCCTTCGCGGTCGTCGGGATCATCTACGGTTCGCTGGCCTGCCTGGCGCTCGCCAAGCAGGGCGCGAAGGGCGACCTCAAGCGCCTCATCGCGTACTCCTCGGTCGGCCACATGGGCTTCGTACTCCTCGGCATCGCGTCGATGACCCCGACCGGCGTGAACGGCGCGCTGTTCGCGAACATCGCCCACGGCCTCATCACCGGCCTGCTCTTCTTCCTCGTCGGCGCGCTCAAGGACCGCACGGGCACGACCGACCTCGACTCCCTGGCGCGGACGACCGGGGCCGCGCTCTACGGCCGGGCCCCGCGCCTCGGCGGCCTGCTCGCCTTCGCCGCCGTCGCCTCGCTCGGACTGCCGGGCCTCGCCGGGTTCTGGGGCGAGATGCTCGCGCTGTTCGGCGCGTTCGACCCCGCCGACGGTCTCAGCCGGCCCGCGTTCCTGACGTTCATGGCGATCGCCGCGTTCGGCACCCTGCTCACGGCCGCGTACATGCTCGTCGTGGTCCGCCGGGTCTGCATGGGCGACACCTCGCAGCACCCGGAGCACTCTGGGCAGGGGAGTCCGAAGCTCGCCGACGTCCGGACGTACGAGTTCGCCGCCTGGACCCCGCTCGTCGTCCTCACCGTCGTCGCCGGGCTCTGGCCCAAGGCACTCCTCGGCCTGACCGACCCGGCCGTGCAGCAGCTCCTCTCAGGAGGCACCCGATGAGCCCCCAGGCCCAGGACCAGGCAGCGTCCCTGGTCCAGTCCGTCGACTGGCTCGCGATCGCCCCGCCCACCATCGCGGCGGTCGTCGCACTCGCGGTGCTCGTGGCCGACCTCTTCGTGGACGGCAGGAAGAAGGCCCTGCTCGGCTGGGTCTCCGTCGCGGGCCTCGCCCTCGCCGCGCTGGCCCTGCTGCCCCTCCTGGACGGCGACCGCTCCACGTTCTGCCTGACGGGCGACACGGACGTGTGCAGCTACACGGCGGACCGGTTCACACTGGTCATCCAGTTCCTCGTCCTCGGCGGCGCGCTCCTCGCGGCGCTCCTGTCGATGACCACCCTGAAGGACGCAGGCAAGGACGCCGGCGGAGACACCGACAAGGCATACCCCGAAGGGGAGTTCTGGTTCCTGCTGCTCTCCTCGGCCGCCGGCGCGGCCCTGCTGCCCGCCTCGCGCGATCTCGCCACGCTGATCGTCGCCCTGGAGGTCGCCTCCCTGCCGGCCTTCGCCCTCGTCGGCATCAAGCACGGCGACCGGAAGTCCTCCGAAGCGGCCCTGAAGTTCTTCCTGTCCTCGGTCACCGCGACCGCCGTGAGCCTCATGGGCGTCAGCTTCGTCTACGCGTCGACAGGCACCCTGTACCTCACGGAGATCGCCACCCGCATCGAGGACGTCGACCCCCAACTGCACACGCTCGCCCAGGCGGGCGTCGTCCTCACCCTCGTGGGCTTCGCCTTCAAGACGGCCGCCGTGCCCTTCCACTTCTGGGTACCCGACACCTACGTAGGAGCCCCCCTCCCGGTCGCCGCCTACCTGTCGGTCGTCGGCAAGGCGGTCGGCTTCTCCGGCCTGATCCTCGTCACCGTGATCGCCCTCCCGTCGTACGCGGACGTCTGGGGCCCGGCCCTCGCCGCCCTCGCCGCCCTCACCATGACGATCGGCAACGTCGGCGCCCTGCGGCAGCGGACCACGCGCGCGTACAGCGCGGTACGGCTCCTCGCCTGGTCCTCCGTGGGACAGGCCGGCTACCTGCTGGTGCCGATCGCCGCCGCCGCGTACTCCGAGGACGCCCGGAAGGCCGTCGGCTCCACCGTCGCGTACGCCCTCATGTACGCGGCCGTGAACCTCGGAGCCTTCGCGGTGGCCACCCTGGTGGCCCGTACGAAGCCCCTGAACCGGATCAGCGACTATCGCGGCCTGTACGCCTCCCGCCCCCTTGCCGCGCTCGTCCTCGGCTTCTTCCTGCTCTGCCTGGCCGGTCTGCCGCCGGGCATCATCGGACTCTTCGCGAAGGTCACCGTCTTCTCGGCGGCCGTCGAGGCGGGACTCGGCTGGCTCGCCGTCGTCATGGCCGTCAACGTCGTGATCGCGCTCTTCTACTACCTCCAGTGGACGACTCTGCTGTTCCGCGCCCCCGAGGGCGAAACCGAGTCGCACCGCGTCCCGGCCCCCCTCACCGCGGCGATCGCCCTGACCGCCGTCCTGGGCGTCGCGCTCTCCGGGGCACCTCAGCTCATCCTGCGCTTCTCGGACACCGGCCTCTTCTGACGCCTTCCCCGAAGCGAGCGCCCGCGCGCGTGGGGCAGCCCCTCCACGCGCGGGCGGTACCCCGTCACCTCACCCGGCCATCACCCGGACAGCCGACGCGCGAGCCCGTGCGCACAAGGGAACTAGTGCTCCCCGCCTGGCGTTGACCAGTGAGGGAGGGTCCACTGGACCGTGGAGTCACGGAACCAGTGACGTCAGAGATCGACAAGCAAGGGTTCCCCTGCCGCACGATTTGGAGGGCGTACCGTGCACCGCCGGCACAACGGGTTCAGGACCGCCGTACTCCTCGGGGGACTGTCCGCACTCATCATCGTCATCGGCAGTTTCTTCGGGCGTACGGGCCTCGTCGTCGCACTGGTCATCGCGATCGGGACGAACGCGTACGCGTACTGGAACAGCGACAAACTGGCTCTACGCGCGATGCGCGCGCGCCCGGTGAGCGAATTCGAGGCCCCGGCGCTCTACAAAATGGTCCGGGAACTGTCCACACAGGCCCGCCAGCCCATGCCCCGCCTGTACATCTCCCCGACGGAAGCACCGAACGCGTTCGCGACGGGCCGTAATCCCCGCAACGCCGCCGTGTGCTGCACCGAGGGCATCCTGCGCATCCTGAACGAGCGGGAGCTGCGCGGCGTCATCGGCCACGAACTGAGCCACGTCTACAACCGCGACATCCTCATCTCGTCCGTCGCCGGAGCCCTGGCCTCCGTGATCATGTTCCTGGTCAACTTCGCCTGGCTGATCCCGATCGGCCGCTCCAACGACGACGACGGCCCCGGCCTCCTCGGCATGCTGATGATCATGATCCTCGGCCCGCTCGCCGCGTCCGTCATCCAGCTCGCCATCAGCCGCTCCAGGGAGTACGAGGCGGACGCGTCCGGCGCACAGCTCACCGGGGACCCGCTGGCCCTCGCGAGCGCCCTGCGCAAGCTGGAGGCGGGCACGAAGCAGCTGCCGCTGCCTCCGGAGCCACGCATCGAGACAGCGAGCCACATGATGATCGCCAACCCCTTCCGTCCGGGCCAGGGACTCTCCAAAATGTTCTCAACGCACCCGCCCATGGCGGAGCGCATCGCCCGGCTCGAACAGATGGCAGGTCGCCACCAGTGAAGACAATCCTCAACATCATCTGGCTCGTCCTGAGCGGCTTCTGGCTGTTCCTCGGCTACCTGCTCGCGGGCGTGCTGCTGTGCATCACGATCATCGGAATCCCGTTCGGCGTCGCCGCTTTCCGTATCGGCACGTACGCGCTGTGGCCGTTCGGCCGGACGACGGTCGAGCGCCGTGACGCGGGGGCGCCGTCCTTCATCGTCAACATCCTCTGGCTGATCCTCGCCGGCTGGTGGCTGGCCCTCGCGCACATCGTCACGGGCCTCATCCAGTGCGTCACGATCATCGGCATCCCCCTGGGCATCGCCAACTTCAAGCTGATCCCGGTCTCGCTGTTCCCCCTGGGGCGCGAGATCGTGCGTACGGACCAGCCGTTCACGTCGTCGGTCCGGTAGGGCGGCGCCGGGGGTGCGGAGGCCGAAGTACGCCCTGACGGCGTACGACGCCGACGCAGAGGACGACGAGATCTGGGCGCTGTGCGCGGACGCCGAGCACGTCTTCGGCGATCCGCCGGCTCCCGCACGCGGCACGTACGAACTGCTCGGCTGCGTCCCCGAGGGAGAGCTGGACAAAGCCCTCCTGCGCGCGCGTGCCGACGGATCGGCGCCGCTCGGCACCCTCGTCCTGGAGATCCTCGACAAGGACGGCGAGCGGGTCGAAGCATGGTCCCTGGAGGACGTACGCGTCCTCGGCGACCTCCCGTGCGCGCGCGACCTGTCATTGCGCGACCTCACCGTCAGGGCGCGCGAGTCCCCGCACAACCCGTTCGACTATCCCCAGTGCCAGCCGCTCTCCCCGGGCTACCGGCTGCTGGGCGCGCAGGACGAACCCTGGGGCGCCTGCCGGGACCTGGCGCACGTTCAGGACAGGCAGCCTGACCCCTGCGAACCGCCCGTGCGGCTGCTCGGCTGCTCCCCGCGCGGAGCCCTCCGCACAGCCCTGGACGCGGGCGAGGAGGACCTCGGACACGCCAAGCTGATACGCGTCGACACGGCGGGCCGTCCCGTCCAGTCCGCCGTCGAGGGCGAACTCGTCGCCTGGATCCCCTCCGCGCGCGGCCCCGGCCTGGTGGACCTCACGCTGGAGCCCTGGTCGGACCGGCCGCCGACCGCGGCCGAGGAGGTCTGGGAACTGTGGGACACCGGCCGGCCCACCGAGCCCGGCCTCTGGGCCCGGTGCGGCGCGGAGGGCCGCCGTCACTGGCTGACCACGGCACTGGCCCGCCACGACGCCGGCAGACCCGACGCGGAACCGGGCCGTACCCATCACCTCGACGGCCGCCACATCACCGACGAGCCGGGTTTCTTCTGCGCGCTCGGCGAGGCGGTCAACGGACCCGGCGGCTATTTCGGCCGGGGTCTCGACGCCCTCGACGACTGCCTGCGTGGCCGCTGGGGCGCTCGGCGGCCCTTCACCCTGATCTGGCACGACGCGGAGGTCGCCCGCCGCTGCCTTGGCCTTGTCCCGCGCACCGACCACCGCCCGTGGACGTTCGAGGAACTTCTCGCGTTCCTCGTGGACGAGGGCGTCGACGTCCGTCTCGACTGAGAGCCGCTCGTCCGAGGGTTATCCACAGGCCGGCCCGATTGTCAGAGGCGCGCTGCATCATGAATGCATGACCGAGATCGAGCAGTTGCTGGTACGTGTCCTCGCGGAGGCACGCAACTCGCGGCCGTGGGGCTGGCCTTCGCTCCCCGACCCCGTGGACGCCGCCACGCTCGCCCGCGCCGAGTCCGCCCTCGGCTTCTCCGTCCCGCCGCTGCTCGCCGCGCTCTATCTGCGGATAGGGGACGGGGGGTTCGGCCCGGAGTACGGTCTGCTGCCCCTGCTCGACAGCCCGCCCTCGGGAGAGCCGGCGGTCGTCGCGCAGTACCTCACCCACCGCGAGAGCGGCCGCAAGGACCCCGACTGGCCCTGGCCGGAAGGCATCCTGCCGATATCCCACTGGGGCTGCGGAATGTACGCGTGCGTGGACTGCCGTACCCAGGACGCCACGGTGCTCCTGTTCGAGCCGAACGCCGACGACGCCGACCACGCCTGGTACGTGGATGCCCCCACGCTCACCGCCTGGCTCGACACCTGGCTCCAGGGCACCGGCTGGTACGACGAACTGAACGACGACACGGACCTGCAACCGTGGCCCGACTTCCGCATACGAACGACAACGGCACAAGCGTCATAGCGCACGGCCCCCACCCGTCGCCCACCCCAGCAGGGGGCACGGGAAACGCCGCACTCACCCCCCACCGACCCGCACGATGCACACCACCCCAAGCCCCTCCCGCCAAGGGGCGCGGGGAACGGCGCGAGCAACCCCCACCTACCCGCACGATGCACACGACCCCAAGCCCTTCCCAGCAAGGGGCGCGAGGAACGGCGCAGGCAACCCACCACAACCCGCACGATCGGCACAGGCCTCAGCCCCAGCCCCTGCAAGGGGCGCGGGGAACTGCGCACCCAGCCCCCACCGCCCCGCACGCATCCGCCGACCCCCGGCACCCCCAGGCCCGTGAGGGCAAACGCAGGCGCGAGCGCGAGCGGTCAACGCGCGCGAAACCGCCACCGCACCCCGTACACACCCGCCCCCAACCCCAGCACACCGACACCCACCGCCACGGACATCCACGGCAGGGCGAAAGCCAGCGTCAGGCACCCCGCAAGCCCCACCGCCGGCAGGACCCGCGACACGGCCGCCGAACCCAGCGTCCACGCCGAGGCGTTGGCGATCGCGTAGTACACCAGCACCCCGAAGGAGGAGAAGCCGATCGCACCCCGCACATCCACCGTCGCGGCCAGCACCGCGACCACCGCGCCGACGGCGAGCTCCGCCCGGTGGGGCACCCGGAAGCGCGGATGCACGGCGGCCAGCCCACCCGGCAGATGCCGGTCGCGGGCCATGGCCAGCGTCGTCCGCGACACCCCCAGGATCAGCGCGAGAAGGGAACCGAGCGCCGCCACCGCGGCACCCACCCGTACGACCGGGACGAGCCCCGGTGCCCCGGCGGCACGCACCGCGTCGGCGAGCGGCGCTGTCGCCTGCCCGAGCCCCGTCGGCCCCAGCACGGAGAGGACGGCCACCGCCACAGCCCCGTACACGACGAGTGCGATACCCAGAGCCAGCGGGATCGCGCGCGGAATGGTGCGCGCAGGATCCCGTACCTCCTCGCCGAGGGTCGCGATCCGCGCGTACCCGGCGAAGGCGAAGAACAGCAGTCCGGCCGCCTGGAGCACTCCACCGGCACCCCCGGAGACGCCCGCGCCGAGCCGCCCGGCGTCGGAGTCCCCCGAGGTCAGACAGACGACCACGACGGAAGCGAGGACTGCGAGGACCACCGCGACGATCACCCGCGTCAGCCACGCGGATTTCTGCACACCGCCGTAGTTCACCGCGGTCAGGGCCACCACCGCCCCGACGGCCACCGCGTGCGCCTGCCCCGGCCACACGTACGTGCCCACGGTGAGCGCCATCGCCGCGCACGAGGAGGTCTTGCCCACGACGAACGACCAGCCGGCCAGATATCCCCAGAACTCGCCGAGCCGTTCGCGGCCGTACACGTACGTTCCGCCCGAAGCGGGATAGCGGGCGGCGAGGCGTGCCGAAGCGGTCGCGTTGCAGTAGGCGACGACCGCGGCGATGCCCAGCGCGAGGAGCAGCCCGGATCCCGCGGCCCGTGCCGCCGGGCCCAGCGCGGCGAAGATTCCCGCACCGATCATCGAGCCGAGGCCGATGACCACGGCGTCCCCGACACCGAGCGTTCGGCGCAGTTCAGCCGCGCTGCCCGCGGCTCCGGCCCTGGACCCGGCATCGGGACCGGCGCCGGACTCGGCCCCGGCCCCGGACCCGGACGAACCCGGCCGGGCGGGATCGGACTGTGTCATGAACCGCACCCTACTGATCAGTGCAACCGGCCGCCGTCGCGCCGACGTCCTCCCCAGCAACAAGGAGCGAACAGAAGAGCGAAACATAGAACGACAAAAAGCAGCCGAGAGCGGTATGACCACAGCCTTGTGCGAGCAGGATCACAGCACAGGTACAGCACGAAAGGGCAGGTTCACGGCATGGGCATCATCAGCTGGATCATTCTGGGGCTGCTGGCCGGAGCCATCGCCAAGTTCCTGCTGCCGGGACGCGATCCCGGCGGCTTCATCGGCACGACACTGATCGGCGTCGCGGGCGCCTTCATCGGCGGCTGGATATCAGCCCGTTGGCTGGACCACCCGATCTCCAAGGACTTCTACGACGGAGCCACCTGGGCCGCCGCGATCGGCGGCGCGCTGGTTCTGCTGATCGGCTACCGCATCCTGTTCGGCAACTCGCGCGACTGAGTGCGCGCCCCCGAGGCCGCAGCCAGCAGGCGAGAAGGGTGGGCACCCGAGGTGCCCACCCTTTCTCGTACGCGCGGCCGGCATCCGCGGAACGACCGGCACGTCACCGGTAGTTGACGAACTGCAGCGCGAAGTCGAAGTCCTTGCCCTTGAGCAGGGCCTGCACGGCCTGCAGGTCGTCACGGCTCTTCGAGCTGACCCGCAGCTCGTCGCCCTGCACCTGCGCCTTCACGCCCTTCGGGCCCTCGTCGCGAATGATCTTCGCGACCTTCTTCGCGTTGTCCTGGGAGATGCCCTCCTCGATCGAAGAGAAGATCTTGTACTCCTTGCCGGAGAGCTGCGGCTCACCCGCGTCCAGCGCCTTCAGCGAGATACCGCGCTTGATCAGCTTGGTCTCGAACACGTCGAGGATGGCCTTCACCCGCTCCTCGGAGTTCGCCTCCATGAGGATCTTCTCGCCGGACCAGGAGATGGAGGCGCCCACGTTCTTGAAGTCGTAGCGCTGCGAGATCTCCTTGGCGGCCTGGTTGAGGGCGTTGTCGACCTCCTGCCGCTCGACCTTCGAGACGATGTCGAAACTGGAGTCGGCCATGTCCTGTGGCTCCTTGTATCGGGGTGCGTAGTGGCGGTCGCCGAACCCGCTTCGGTCCCGGGCCGCATCCGCATAAGCCTAGCCACCCCCTCCCCTCCGGGCACCGATCAATCGAGTGGCGAAGCACCCCCGAGCATCGGGTATCGTTTACGTCGTTGCCACGGAGCGCCGCCGAAAGACGGTTCGAATGGCAGCAACCCCGGCGGTGTGCCCGAGCGGCCAAAGGGAGCAGACTGTAAATCTGCCGGCTCAGCCTTCCCAGGTTCGAATCCTGGCGCCGCCACGCTGAGAGAAGAAACCCTCTCTGAAATGCGAGTACGCATTTCAGAGAGGGTTTCTTCATGTTCGGGCGGCTTCGGACCCGGTGGCCGGTGGCGCGCCTGTGCCAGGGCCCCGAACCACGGGAACGCGGGGCGCCCGTGCAGCCGCGCCCGGCCTTCTCTCCGTACCCTGGCCCCATGTCCTCACGTCGTCGAATCTGTCCCGTGTGCCGTCGCGAGATCGCCGTCGTCGCCGGGCGGTTCGCCCGGCACGACCCGGCGGGGGCGCGGGGGAGCGGCGAACTCGTGTCCTGCCCGGGGTCGCGCAGGCAGGCGGAGCTCGGGGCCTCTCAGCCGGCGCTGGACGGGTACGTCGTGGCGGACTTCCCCGGCCAGCTCCCGCTCTTCTGACTCTGGCGGTCTCGCGGTCTCGCGGGCCACCGGCTTCCGGGCGGGCGGTCGGGACCGCCGGGCCCGCCCCTCACCGGCGACGCGCCCCAGATCGGTCTTGGCCCACCTGCTCGTCAGTTACCCGCCACCGACTTGACCGCCACCGACACCGGTGTGGAACCGCTGATCAGTTCCAGGGTCAGGCCGGCCGTCGCCGGGGTGTCCACCAGTTCCGCGAGGACCGCGGCGACGTCGTCGCGCGGGACCGGTCCGCGGCCCGTGGCGGCCTCCAGGCGGACGAGGCCCTTGCCCGCGTCGTTCGTCAGCATTCCGGGGCGCAGGATCGTCCAGTCCAGGCCGCGATGGGCGCGTACGTACGCGTCGGCCTCGCCCTTGGCGCGCAGATATCCGTCGAACACCTCGTCCCCGGGGTGCTCCGGGTCCGCGCCCATGGACGAGACCACCACATGGCGGCGCACGCCCGCCCGGGCCGCCGCGTCCGCGAAGAGCACCGCGGCTCCCCGGTCCACGGTCTCCTTGCGGGCCGCCCCGCTGTCCGGGCCCGCGCCCGCCGCGAAGATCGCGGCGTCCGCGCCCCGCAGATGCGAGGAGACCTCCTCCTCCGAAGCCGACTCCAGATCGCACAGCACCGGCTCGGCGCCGGCCGCCCGCAGATCGTCGCCCTGTTCGGCTCGGCGGATGATCCCCGCGACCTCGTCACCGCGCGCGGAGAGCAGCCGCTCAAGCCGCAACGCGATCTGACCATGACCTCCAGCGATAACAATGCGCATGTTTCCGACCGTACGCCCGGATGGAGACACTCGCCGCACAACCCTGTGGATAACTCGTGAGTCTCTTGAGAGATCACGTTGTACGAGGGGGACGCCGTCAGGCGTCATAAGGAGACCGTCATCACCGCCACACGCATGAGCCCCGCCGCCCGCAAGAGCCCTGTCATACGCAGGACTCTCACCGCGGTCGGCTGCACCACCGCCCTGCTCTCCGGAGTGGCCGCCTGCGGCACGGTGGAGAACCTCACCGCCGGTCAGAAGGTGGACCAGGCCGTCGAAGGGCTCGGCGGAAAGAAGTCGCTCGCCTTCGAGTTGGGGCTCGACGCCAAGCCCTCGGCACTGGTGAAGCTGGCCGGGGAGGAGGAGACCGGCGAGGAGATGCCGCCCGAGCTCGCGAAACTGTTCGCCGGAGTACGGGTCAAGGTGTCGGTGGAGTCGCGCAAGCCGCTCGCCGACTCGGGTGAGAAGGATCTCGTCGGTACGGCCATGTCGGTCTCGGGGCCCGACGGTGTCCTCGCCGAGTACCGCCTCGTCGGCGACTACACGTACTACCGGGCCGACATGAAGGCGTTCGGCGAGGCGATGGGCTTCCCCCTGCCGACCGCCGACGAGCTCCCCGAGAGCGAGAAGGAGCTCAGGCCGGTCCTTGAGGGCAAGTGGATCAAGATCGACAACCGCGAACTCGACCGCGCCGCGAAGGACGGCAAGGGCAAGGCAGGCGCGGCCGATCCGGCCGACGAGATCGACAGCAGGACCCAGCAGAAGATCCTCAAGGCCGTGCGCTCGGTCGTCGCCCGCGAGGTCACCTTCAGCGACAAGGGAGGCAGCGACGGTGTCGAACGGGTCGTCGCCAAGGCCTCGTTCCGTGAACTGCTCACCGGCATCATCGACAAGCTGCGGCCGCTGGCGGGCGAACTCCCGGCAGGCGCCGAACTGCCCACCGACGAGGACCTGAAGGACGCCCCGGACAAGAAGGTCGCCGTCGACTTCTCTTTGAAGAACGGTGATCTGACCCGCGTCTCCATCGACCTCGCCACCCTGGCGGACGACCCGAAGGGCGCGAAGGTCCCGCTGGTCATGACGTTCGGCGAAGCCGGCGACATCAGTGCCCCGTCCGGCGCCACGAAGCTGCCCGCGGGAGAGTTCGGCGGGCCGGGCAACCCGTTCACCAGCGGCCTGCTGGGCGGCTTCTGACGCTCAGTTCGCGGCAACCACGGCAACCGCAGCCACCGGCAGCCGCAGTCACCGGCAGCCGCATTCGCCCCACAGCGGCAGACCACAGCGGCCGAACGCACGCGCGCGTAGCGAGGTCAACGGCCTCCACGCGCGCGTGCCGCGCATCTCATCCCACCGCACACGTCATCGCGACGCACGGCTCACGACTGCCCCGTACGCCCCTGACGCGGCAGGTCCAGCGCCACGGCCACCGCCGAGTTGCAGTACTCCCGCACCGCGCTCGTCCGCGCCACCACGCGCCCCCGGTGCACCACGATCCGGCTGTACGCGAGCGACAGCGCACCGTCGAGCCGGTCCCCGCGCACCGCGAGCAGCTCCGCCGGGAAACCGGCCTCCACGCGTACCTCGGGCAGCCCCAGTACCGCCCGCGCCGACGAACTCACCGCGTCGTACGCGTCGGTGGACCGCAGCCCGTACCGCGAGGCCAGCAGATACGCCGCCTCCAGCGGGTCCCCGCGGCCCACGGGGTTCGACAGGTCCCGCAGGGCGCCGCTCCCGGCCGCGACCCGCACCCCGGCCGCCCGCAGCAGCTGTACGGGTGCCGTGCCGCGGCGGTCCACGCCCGAACAGCCGCCCTGGGGCAGGCAGACGACGGTCACACCGGCCGCGGCGAGCTGGTCGGCCGACCGCGAGGCCACCTCCGAGGGCAGCCGGCTCAGCCCTCCGCAGGGGCCGAGCGTCACCCCGGGCCGCAACCCGCCCGCCATCGCCGCGAGGCGCCCCAGCCGGGCCGGATCGTCACCGTCCGTGTGCAGATCGACCGGGCAGCCCTGTTCCGAGGCCACCTCCAGGACCGCCTCCACATATCCCGTCGGATCCGGGTCCAGATCCGGACAACCGCCCACTACGGAGGCGCCCATCTTCACCGCGTCCCGCAGCATCGCCAGCCCGTCGGCCCCGGCGAGTCCGGTGAGTACCCGGGGCATCGCCACGACCGTCAGCTCGACCAGCCCCCGCAGCGCGCGCCGCGCCTGGAGGACCGCCGCCATCGAGCCCAGCCCCTGCACGTCGCCCACGCGCACGTGCGAGCGGACGGCGGTCGCCCCGTGGCCGAGTTGGAGGAGAGCGGCCTCGGTCGTACGGCGCTGGACCTCCCGGCCCTCGTACGAGACCGGGCCCTCGCCGTCGGCCGACAGGGCCGTGTCGCCGTGGGCGTGGGGCTCGGCCGGGGCCGGCAGGAGCAGATGTCCGGAGAGGTCCACGCGCGCGGTGTGCGCGGTGAGGCTGCCCGCGGTGCCGACCGCCTCGATACGTCCGTCGGCCAGCCGTACGTCCACGAGCCGGCCGTCGGTGAGCCGCGCACCGCAGAGCAGCAGGTCGGACCCGCTGTCCCGGCCGGACGGGCCCGGGGAACCCGAGGAGCCCGACGAGGACGAGGAGCTCGACGAGGAGTGGTGCGGCTGCGGCTGGCTGTCTGGCATCGCGCTCCTGGGGCTCGTCGGCTGCGCAGGAGAGGCACAAGATCACGCAGCGTGAGTCGAGCCTAGGGTGACGATCGGCACACATCGAGGAGGAGCGGAATAGTCGTACCGGTGTGGTCCGTCGTGCCGGAGAGGCGGGTGGAACAGCCGGTGAGGACCCGGGAACGGGCCGGAGCCGGTGCCACGAAACGGATTTGGGCGATCGGCTGCCGAGCGTGTAATGTCTTCATCGCTCGCCCCAATAGCTCAGTCGGTAGAGCGTCTCCATGGTAAGGAGAAGGTCTACGGTTCGATTCCGTATTGGGGCTCTGGTGTGGGAAGTTCCCGTCGAAAGGCGGGAACTGATCACATCAAAGCGGTGTAGCTCAGTCGGTAGAGCAAGCGGCTCATAATCGCTGTGTCACCGGTTCAAGTCCGGTCACCGCTACTGACGGTAGCCGATTGCGGGGTCGGTCCTTCGATCGGTTACTCTTCTATGCGTTAATCCATGTCCCATCCGTCCGGCAAGGAGCACTCACGTGGCTGCCACCGACGTCCGCCCGAAGATCACGCTGGCCTGCGTGGAGTGCAAGGAGCGGAACTACATCACCAAGAAGAACCGGCGTAACAACCCGGATCGCATGGAGATGAAGAAGCACTGCCCGCGTTGCAACTCGCACACTGCGCACCGCGAAACGCGATAAAAAAGGCTCGTTCACGAGGCCGTCCCCTGTAATCGGGGGGCGGCCTCGTGTCGTTGAACACCAGTTGCGAACCAGTGCGAACCAGGAGGTGCCGAGCCGATGGCGCTCGACCAGTCCTTCGTAGGGCGGTCCTACCCGCCCACCGACCCGTACGAGGTCGGCCGGGAGAAGATCCGTGAATTCGCGGAAGCGGTGGGAGATCCCCATCCCGCCTACACGGACCCGGACGCGGCCAAAGCCCTCGGCCACCCCGATGTGATCGCGCCGCCGACTTTCGTGTTCGCGATCACTTTCAAGGCCGCGGGACAGGTCGTCCAGGACCCGCAACTGGGTCTCGACTACAGCCGGGTCGTGCACGGCGACCAGAAGTTCGTCCACCGGCGCCCGGTGCGCGCGGGGGACCGGCTGACGGTCACGTCCACCATCGAGGCGATCAAGTCGATGGCGGGCAACGACATCCTGGACATTCGAGGCGAGGTCCGCGACGAGGTCGGCGAGCACGTGGTGACCGCCTGGACCAAGCTCGTGTCCCGTGCGGCCGAAGGGGCGTGAACCGATGACCGCGAAGATCGCGTACGACGACGTCGAGGTCGGCACCGAGCTGCCGGCCCAGACCTTCGGAGTGACCCGCGCCACGCTCGTGCAGTACGCGGGCGCCTCGGGGGACTTCAACCCGATCCACTGGAACGAGAAGTTCGCCAAGGAGGTCGGCCTCCCGGACGTCATCGCGCACGGCATGTTCACCATGGCCGAGGCGATCCGGGTCGTCACCGACTGGGCCGGCGACCCGGGCGCGGTCGTCGAGTACGGCGTCCGCTTCACCAAGCCCGTCGTCGTCCCGAACGACGACGAGGGCGCCACGATCGAGGTCAGCGGCAAGGTCGCCGTCAAGCTCGACGACAACACCGTCCGCGTCGACCTCGTGGCGATGAGCGCGGGCCAGAAGGTGCTGGGCATGTCCCGGGCCGTCGTACGACTGGCCTGACAGACCGCACGGTCACGAGTAAGGGGCGCCCGCCATTGCGGGCGCCCCTTACTTCGTACGGCCTCTCCGTCTCTTCGCGGCCTCTCCGGGCCACCCCCTTGACTTAGTTAGTGATTGAGTACTAACTTCGTCGCATGGTCAGGATGAGCGCAGAGAAACGGCGTGAGAGCGTCATTCGCGCGGCGATGAGCGAGTTCGCCCGGGGCGGCTACTACGGCACGTCCACCGAGGCGATCGCCAAGCGCGTGGGGGTCTCGCAGCCGTACCTCTTCCGGCTCTTCCCCGGCAAGAAGGCGATCTTCCTCGCGGCCGCCGAACGCTGCCTGGAGGACACCATCCGCGCGTTCGAGGTGGCCTCCGAGGGGCTGCACGGCGAAGAAGCTCTGCACTCCATGGCGGACGCGTACACGAAGGTCATCGCCGAGGAGCCCGAGCGGCTGCTCATGCAGATGCAGATGTATGTCGCGGTGGCGGCGGCCGAGCAGGCCGGCGACCACGAGCTCGGCGAGGCGGTGCGGGCCGGCTGGATGCGGCTGTGGGAGACCGTCCACCTGCCGCTCGGCGCCGACGTCGACGAGACCACCGACTTCCTGGCCTACGGGATGCTCATCAACAGCCTGGTGGCCATGGGGTTCCCGGCCGAGCACCGGGTGTGGGAAGGGCTCTACCCGTCGGCCCGGGTCAAGGGCCGGCTCGAACACTGAAGCGGAACGCCGAAGTTGAATGCCGAAGTGGAACGCCGAAGCGCGACGCGCAACGAACACCACCGGGGTGAAGGCGGCGGAGAGCGGCGCCTTTTCATGACCTCAAAAGTTAGTCATCAATAACTAACCGGAACTAGCGATAACCCGCTGGGGGAGCGATGTCACAGCAGACCGAACGTCGCGGGGGAGCCGTCTGGGCCCTCGTCATCACCAGCGTCGCCGGATTCATGGCGGCCCTCGACAACCTCGTCGTCACCACCGCTCTGCCCTCGATCCGCAAGGACTTCGGGGGAGCGCTCGACGACCTGGAATGGACCGTGAGCGCGTACACGCTCACCTTCGCCGTGCTACTGATGTTCGGCGCGGCCCTGGGCGACCGGTTCGGCCGCCGCCGGCTGTTCCTCGTCGGCATCACCGTCTTCACCGGCGCGTCCGCCGCGGCGGCCATGGCGCCCGGCATCGACTCGCTGATCGCCGCCCGCGCGGTCCAGGGCGTCGGCGCGGCCATCATGATGCCGCTCACCCTGACCCTGCTGACGGCCGCCGTGCCGGCCGCCAAGCGCGGGATGGCCTACGGGATATGGGGCGCCGTCAACGGTCTCGCGGTCGCCTCGGGGCCGCTCATCGGAGGCAGCCTCACGGAACACCTGTCCTGGCAGTGGATCTTCTGGCTGAACGTTCCGCTGGGCCTGGCCCTGCTGCCGCTCGCCCGGCTGCGCCTGTCGGAGTCGTTCGGCTCCGGTGCCCCGCTCGACATCCGCGGCACCCTGCTCGCCAGCGGCGGCCTCTTCGGAATCGTGTACGGGCTGGTCCGGGCACCTGTCGTCGGCTGGAGCGACGGCGTTGTGCTGCTCGCCCTGTTCGCCGGTACGGCTCTGCTCACCGGCTTCGTCTTCCACGGCATGCGGGCGAAGAACCCGATGCTGCCGATGCGCCTCTTCCGTAGTCGCGCCTTCGCCGGGATCAACGCGGCGAGCCTGCTGATGTTCCTCGGGATGTTCGGCTCGATCTTCCTGCTCAGCCAGTACATGCAGGGCGTGCTCGGTTACTCGCCCACCGAGGCGGGGCTGCGCATGCTGCCGTGGACCGGTATGCCGATGCTCGTCGCGCCGGTCGCCGGCTATCTGTCGGACCGCGTCGGCGGCCGTCCCGTCGTCGCGGCGGGTCTGTTCCTGCAGGCCGTCGGACTCGGGTGGTTCGCCGTCGTGGTCGAGGCGGACACGTCGTACGCCGCGCAGCTGCCCGCGCTGATCATCAGCGGGATCGGGATGTCCCTCTTCTTCGCTCCCGCCTCCAGCCTGGTCATGTCCAGCGTCCGGGCGCAGGAGCAGGGGATCGCGTCCGGCGCCAACAACGCGCTGCGCGAGGTCGGTGGGGCGCTCGGTATCGCGGTGATGGCCTCGATCTTCTCCGCGCAGGGTGGGTACGAGAGCGCGCAGAGCTTCGTGGACGGGATCCGGCCGGCACTGTGGGTGGGGTCGGCGGCGGTCGCCCTGGCGGGGGTCGGGGCGCTGTACATCCCGCGCCGGCGGACTGAGGACGGGCCTCAGGAGGTCATGGAGGCGGCCGTGTCCGGACCCCCTGTACTGGAGACCGCGTCGCGTTGAGTCGAGTCGAGTCCGCGGGTCGGTGGGGGCGGGTCGCGCAGTTCCCCGCGCCCCTCGGGAGCGGGGCTGCGCCCCGGCTCCCGCCCCCACCGGTCCGCACGGAGAACGCGACATCAGGTGTACCGAAGGTGCCCGCACCTGCTGAGAACGGCCCCGCCGGAACCGGCGGGGCCGTTCTCGTACTCTGGGGACGTGCAGGAACTCCACGACACCGCCCTCGCCCCGCTGACCACCTTCCGGCTCGGTGGTCCCGCCGACCGGCTGATCACCGCGACCACCGACGACGAGGTGATCGCCGCCGTCCGCGAGGCCGACGACTCCGGTACGCCGCTGCTGTTGATCGGCGGCGGATCCAACCTGGTCATCGGCGACAAGGGCTTCCAGGGCACCGCCCTGCGCATCGCCACGCGCGGCTTCGAACTCGACGGTACGAAGCTGGAGCTGGCCGCCGGTGAGGTGTGGACCGACGCGGTCGCCCGTACCGTCGAGGCCCGTCTCGCGGGCATCGAGTGCCTCGCCGGAATCCCGGGCTCCGCCGGTGCGACACCGATCCAGAACGTGGGCGCGTACGGCCAGGAAGTGTCGTCGACGATCACCGAAGTGATCGCCTATGACCGCGAAAGCCGCGAGACGGTCACCATGTCGAACGCCGAGTGCGCCTTCTCGTACCGGCACAGTCGTTTCAAGAGCGATCCCGAGCGGTTCGTGGTGCTGCGTGTCCGTTTCGAGCTGGAGGACGCCGCCGGGCTGTCCGCGCCGCTGAGGTACGCCGAGACGGCCCGCATGCTCGGTGTCGGACCCGGCGACCGCGTGCCCGTGGACGAGGCCCGCGAGACCGTCCTGAAGCTGCGCTCCGGGAAGGGCATGGTCCTCGACCCCGAGGACCACGACACCTGGTCGGCCGGCTCGTTCTTCACCAACCCGATCCTCACGCGTGAGGAGTTCGCCGCGTTCCACGCGCGCGTGGTGGAGACCCTGGGCGACGGAGTGGTCCCGCCCGCCTACCCCGCGGACGACGAGCACACCAAGACCTCCGCGGCCTGGCTGATCGACAAGTCGGGCTTCACCAAGGGGTACGGCACCGGCCCCGCCCGTATCTCCACCAAGCACACCCTGGCCCTCACCAACCGGGGCGCGGCCACCACGGAGGACCTCCTCGCGCTCGCCCGCGAGGTCGTCGCGGGCGTCCACGACGCCTTCGGGATCACGCTCGTCAACGAACCGGTGACGGTGGGCGTCAGCCTCTGAGACGGTATTTCGCTTGTCGGCGGCCCGGACCGGCGGTCACCCTGGGGACATGAGAGAACTCCCGTGCGGCTGAGGGTCACCGAGTTCAGGCCGCGAACCGGCCGGTACGCGTTCCGGGTCGTCCAGCCACGCCCCGCCCTGCGGCACACCACGCTCAGCGACCCCCTGCGCGAGTGGGGCTACCTGCTCGGCGACCACGACGGGCTCTCCCGCCTCGCCGCGCTGTTCTCGTTCGCCGCGCACTCCCCGCACACGGTCGTCCACGTCCCGCTGCGCGACAGCGTTCCCCGGCAGTACGCGCCCGGGGTACCGGTGGACCTGGTCCTCGCCCACCGGACCCTGGGCCTGCGGCCGTCCGTCTGGCCCGCGCTGCGCCGCGGGCTGACCCGCGGTACCCCGGGCACCGTCCGCACCGACGAACAGCGGACCGCGCGCCATGCCGCCGACTGGCAGGCGCGCTGGGACCGGCACTGGGACCGCCTCGACCCGGTGGACCGCATCCGGCCAGCGACGCACGCCCGGACGCTGTTCCTCTTCGGCGCCCGGGACACCTTCGCCTCGGCGTCCGTCCACCTTGAGCTGGCGGCCGGTTTCGGCCCGCTCGGCAAGAGGGCGGCCAAGGGGCACGACGTGCTGGTCACCTCGCTCACCCCGCATCTGCCGCTGACCCGGGGGCGGGGGCCGGAGCTGGACATCGGCTTCCAGGCCTACCCGCCCCACGCCCACTTCAGGCGACCGGGGCGGTCAGCCAGTCGTCGACCCCGGACAGCAGCTTCTCCCTGATGTCGGGCGGGGCCGCCGAGGCGCGCACCGACTGCCGTGCCAGCTCGGCCAGTTCGGCGTCCGTGAAGCCGTGGTGGCGCCGCGCGATGTCGTACTGGGCGGCCAGCCGGGAGCCGAACAGCAGCGGGTCGTCCGCGCCGAGCGCCATGGGCACGCCCGCCTCGAAAAGTGTGCGCAGGGGGACGTCCTCCGGCTTCTCGTAGACCCCCAGGGCGACGTTCGAGGCCGGGCAGACCTCGCAGGTGATGCCGCGGTCCGCGAGCCGCTTCAGCAGCCGCGGGTCCTCGGCGGCCCGCACCCCGTGCCCGATCCGCGAGGCGTGCAGGTCGTCCAGGCAGTCGCGGACGGACGCGGGGCCCGTCAGCTCACCGCCGTGCGGCGCGGCCAGCAGCGCGCCCTCGCGGGCGATCGCGAAGGCGCGGTCGAAGTCCCGTGCCATGCCCCGCCGCTCGTCGTTGGAGAGCCCGAATCCGACGATGCCCCGGTCCGCGTACCGGACGGCCAGCCGGGCCAGCGTGCGGGCGTCCAGGGGGTGCTTCATCCGGTTCGCGGCGACCAGGACCCGCATACCGAGCCCGGTCTCGCGCGAGGCCGTGTCCACCGCGTCCAGGATGATCTCCAGGGCGGGGATGAGACCGCCCAGACGCGGCGCGTACGACGTGGGGTCGACCTGGATCTCCAGCCACCCCGAGCCGTCCTTGAGGTCCTCCTCGGCGGCCTCGCGCACGAGCCGCTGGATGTCCTCGGGATCTCTGAGGCACGACCGCGCCGCGTCGTACAGCCGCTGGAAGCGGAACCAGCCGCGCTCGTCCGTCGCCCGCAGCTTGGGCGGCTCGCCGCTCGTCAGCGCGTCGGGCAGATGAATCCCGTGCTTGTCGGCCAGTTCCAGCAGGGTGGTGTGCCGCATCGAACCGGTGAAATGCAGGTGCAGATGAGCCTTGGGCAGCTCAGAGACCTTACGTACGTGCTCCATTCAAGGATCCTGCCGCACGCCGGCGCCGTATCGGTAGCGCTTTCCCTGAACGTGGTCTTGCTCGCACGAAGAAACGAGGGAGCGCGGGACACGAAGAGGCGGGCCGCCTCCCCGGAGGGAAACGGCCCGCCCCACCCGCTGACCTGAGCGGGTTCAGTACTTACTGCCGTGCGCGGGTTCAGGCCTTGGCCTCCGCCAGGAGCTTCTGGATCCGCGAGACGCCCTCGACGAGGTCCTCGTCACCCAGCGCGTACGACAGCCGCAGATAGCCGGGAGTGCCGAAGGCCTCGCCCGGGACGACCGCGACCTCGGCCTCCTCCAGGATCAGCGCGGCCAGCTCGACGGAGGTCTGCGGGCGCCTGCCGCGGATCTCCTTGCCGAGGAGCGCCTTCACCGAGGGGTACGCGTAGAACGCGCCCTCGGGCTCCGGGCAGAGCACGCCGTCGATCTCGTTGAGCATGCGCACGATCGTCCGGCGGCGGCGGTCGAAGGCCTCGCGCATCTCGGCTACGGCCGTCAGGTCGCCCGAGACGGCGGCGATCGCGGCGGCCTGGGCCACGTTCGACACGTTCGACGTGGCGTGGGACTGCAGGTTGGTCGCGGCCTTCACTACGTCCTTGGGACCGATGAGCCACCCGACCCGCCAGCCGGTCATCGCGTACGTCTTCGCCACGCCGTTGACCACGATGCACTTGTCGCGCAGCTCGGGAAGTACTGCCGGCAGCGAGGTGAACTTCGCGTCCCCGTAGACCAGGTGTTCGTAGATCTCGTCCGTCATCACCCACAGGCCGTGCTCGACGGCCCAGCGGCCGATGGCCTCGGTGTCCTCGGCGCTGTAGACGGCACCGGTCGGGTTGGAGGGTGACACGAAGAGGACGACCTTGGTCTTCTCCGTACGGGCCGCCTCCAACTGCTCGACCGAGACGCGGTAGCCGGTCGTCTCGTCCGCGACGACGTCCACCGGGACACCGCCGGCGAGACGGATCGACTCGGGGTACGTCGTCCAGTAGGGGGCCGGGACGATGACCTCGTCGCCCGGGTCGAGGATCGCGGCGAACGCCTCGTAGATGGCCTGCTTGCCGCCGTTGGTCACCAGGACCTGGGAGGCGTCCACCTCGTAGTGGGAGTCACGCAGCGTCTTGGCGACGATCGCCGCCTTCAGCTCGGGAAGGCCGCCGGCCGGCGTGTAGCGGTGGTACTTCGGGTTCTTGCATGCCTCGATGGCGGCCTCGACGACATAGTCCGGGGTCGGGAAGTCGGGCTCACCGGCGCCGAAGCCGATCACCGGACGTCCGGCGGCCTTCAGGGCCTTGGCCTTGGCGTCCACGGCGAGGGTGGCGGACTCGGAGATCGCGCCGACTCGGGCGGAGACCCGGCGCTCGGTGGGAGGGATTGCAGCGCTCATGGGCCCATCGTTTCAGACCGGAAACGTCCCCGGCACACTGGTTTCACAGACTGGGCAACGCCGGACGAACCCGGGGCCGGGTACGCACAAAGTCCTTACGGACGCTTTCTGTTCGACGACCGGCCGCCGACCACGTACACTCTCACCTCGTTGGCCTTCACCGGCCGCGCTCTTCCGGTGCACTCCGAGCACCCGGGCGGATGCGGTACGTTGTGGGGGAAGCAAAGGGTCGTAGCTCAATTGGTAGAGCACTGGTCTCCAAAACCAGCGGTTGGGGGTTCAAGTCCCTCCGGCCCTGCTACACACTCCTTTCACCAGGATGTGTGCACATGTACGTACTGCATTGCACCGCCGTGCGGCTCACACCGGGCGCGGCACGGCCACGACCCGGAATCAGGTGAGGACGAGTGACGGACGCCGTGGGCTCCATCGACATGCCTGATGCCCAGGATGAGGCGCCGGAGTCCCAGAAGAAGGGCCGCAAGGGCGGTAAGCGTGCCAAGAAGGGCCCGCTGAAGCGCCTTGCCCTCTTCTACCGCCAGATCGTCGCGGAGCTCCGCAAGGTTGTCTGGCCGACCCGTAATCAGCTGACGACGTACACCACAGTGGTGATTGTGTTCGTTGTCATCATGATCGGTCTGGTGACTGTGATTGACTTCGGACTCGACAAGGCCGCCAAGTACGTCTTCGGCTAGGCCAAGCGCGAAGGGCGCCGTACCCGGCGCCCGCTTTCGCGTGTTCCACCCCCATGATCCAGGAAGAAGCAGCCACCGTGTCTGACCCGAACCTGAACGATGCCGTCGAGTCGGTCGAGTCCCGTGACGACGAACTCGACATCGTCGAGGGCGCGGACGTCGAGGACGAGGTCGAGGCTGCCGACGCCGCGGCGGGCCAGCCCGCCGAAGAGGTCGCGCTGCACGTCGAGGACGAGTCCGGTGAGGACGGCGAGGGCGACACCGCTCCGGCCGCCTCCGACGAGGACAGCGACGCCGCGACCGACGAGGACGAGAGTGCCGAGTCCGACGAGGAGGAGGCGGAGGAGGCCGAGCCGGTCGACCCCGTCACCGCCCTTCGTGAGGAACTCCGTTCGCTGCCCGGCGAGTGGTACGTCATCCACACGTACGCCGGTTACGAGAACCGCGTGAAGACCAACCTCGAACAGCGTGCCGTCTCGCTGAACGTCGAGGACTTCATCTTCGCGGCCGAGGTGCCGCAAGAAGAGGTCGCGCAGATCAAGAACGGCGAGCGCAAGACCATCAAGCAGAACAAGCTCCCCGGCTACGTGCTGGTGCGCATGGATCTGACGAACGAGTCCTGGGGTGTCGTCCGCAACACCCCCGGCGTCACCGGCTTCGTGGGCAACGCCTACGATCCGTACCCGCTGACGCTGGACGAGATCGTCAAGATGCTCGCCCCCGAGGCCGAGGAGAAGGCAGCCCGCGAGGCCGCCGAGGCCGAGGGCAAGCCGGCGCCGTCCCGCAAGCTCGAGGTCCAGGTGCTGGACTTCGAGGTGGGCGACTCGGTCACCGTCACCGACGGCCCGTTCGCGACGCTGCAGGCGACCATCAACGAGATCAACGCCGACTCGAAGAAGGTCAAGGGCCTCGTCGAGATCTTCGGCCGCGAGACTCCGGTGGAGCTCAGCTTCGACCAGATCCAGAAGAACTGACGTTCTTTCGGACCGTACGCTTCCGACCAGGTCAGACAGACTCTCGCTGGGGGTATCTCCCGCTTGCGGGGGGCCGTCTGACCTGCTCGGTTTTAGGCTGCGCACCGATACCCGTTATCGTTGTGCGGTATGCCTCCATCCGGATGATCCGGATTGGATGGCCGGAAACTCTCACTAGGACCCGGAGAGAGCAATGCCTCCCAAGAAGAAGAAGGTCACGGGGCTTATCAAGCTCCAGATCCAGGCCGGTGCGGCCAACCCGGCGCCGCCGGTCGGCCCCGCACTGGGCCAGCACGGCGTCAACATCATGGAGTTCTGCAAGGCCTACAACGCGGCGACCGAGTCGCAGCGCGGCTGGGTCATCCCGGTGGAGATCACGGTCTACGAAGACCGCTCCTTCACCTTCATCACCAAGACCCCGCCGGCCGCGAAGATGATCCTCAAGGCCGCTGGTGTCGAGAAGGGCTCCGGCGAGCCCCACAAGACCAAGGTCGCCAAGATCAGCCAGGCCCAGGTCCGCGAGATCGCCACGACCAAGCTGGCCGACCTCAACGCCAACGACCTGGACGCCGCGTCGAAGATCATCGCCGGCACCGCCCGTTCCATGGGCATCACGGTCGAGGGCTGATCCCCACCCCTGCAGAACACCGTGGCAGGGCCTGCTCGGCCCCTACCACGACTCCTCAGAGCACACAGGAGCAGTAGTGAGCAAGCGCAGCAAGTCTCTCCGCGCTGCGGACGCCAAGATCGACCGGGAGAAGCAGTACGCCCCGCTCGAAGCCGTCCGTCTCGCCAAGGAGACCTCCACCTCCAAGTTCGACGGCACCGTCGAGGTCGCCTTCCGTCTGGGTGTCGACCCGCGCAAGGCCGACCAGATGGTCCGCGGCACCGTGAACCTCCCGCACGGCACCGGCAAGACCGCCCGGGTCCTGGTCTTCGCGACCGGTGACCGTGCCGAGGCCGCGACTGCCGCCGGCGCCGACATCGTCGGTTCCGACGAACTCATCGACGAGGTCGCGAAGGGGCGTCTGGACTTCGACGCCGTCGTCGCCACCCCGGACCTCATGGGCAAGGTCGGCCGCCTGGGCCGTGTCCTCGGCCCGCGTGGTCTGATGCCGAACCCGAAGACGGGCACCGTGACCCCGGACGTGGCCAAGGCCGTGACCGAGATCAAGGGCGGCAAGATCGAGTTCCGCGTCGACAAGCACTCGAACCTGCACTTCATCATCGGCAAGGCGTCGTTCGACGACACGCAGCTGGTGGAGAACTACGGCGCCGCGCTCGACGAGATCCTTCGTCTGAAGCCGTCGGCCGCCAAGGGTCGCTACATCAAGAAGGCCACGATCAGCACCACGATCGGCCCCGGCATCACGCTGGACTCGAACCGCACCCGCAACCTCCTCGTCGAGGAGGACCCGGCCGCCGTCTGAGCCTGACGCTCACCGGTAGCCGCGTCGCAGACGCGATTTCAGGACGGGCCCCGCAACCTTTCGAGGTGCGGGGCCCGTCTTTGTGTCCGGCGCCGGTTCTCGGCGCCTGGCGCCTTGCCGCCCGGTGACCGCCACCCGGCGCCCGGTACCCCGGTGCCCGTTTCCGGGTCGGATGTCGGTGGCCTGCGCTAGCGTGCGAGGCACAGGAATCGCATAGGGGGACGAATGATGAACTCGATCGTGCGCCGGGTGACCGTCTCGATAGCGGTGGCGGCCGCCCTGACCGGAGCCGCGGCCTGTAGCGGCTCGGACTCCGACGGGGGCTCCAGAGGGGACGGCGAGGGTTCGGCGGCGGACGGCAAGGGCGCCGGCGAGGCCAGGACCCGTACGGACGCGATCGTGGCCCTTCGGTCCGTGGAGAAGAGCACCGGCGGCGCCGACTCCGCCAAGGTCGAGTCCACCACGACCATGGGCACGACGATGTCGATGAAGGCGGACGGGGCCCTCGGCTGGGCCGACGGGCTCACCGGCAATCTGACGATCACGTACACCGGCGGCACGATGGCCGACCAGATGCGCCAGCTGGGCACCACCTCCATGGAGGCCCGCTATCTGCCGGACGCCTACTACGCGAAGATGGGCGACAAGTTCGCCGCGCAGTCCGGCGGCAAGCACTGGATCAAGTACGACTACGACGACCTGGCGAAGCTCGCCGGCGGCTCGGGCGCGTACATGAAGGACCAGATGCAGAACACCACGCCGAACCAGTCGGTGAAGCTGCTGCTGGCCTCAGGGGACGTCGAGAAGGTCGGCGAGGAGAAGGTGCGGGGCGAGGACACCACGCACTACTCGGGCACGGTCGACGTCGTGGATCTCGCGGGCCGGAACTCGTCCCTCTCCGCGAGTCAACTGGCCGATCTGAAGAGCCAGCTGGAGCAGGCGGGCGTGACCACCGAGACCATCGACATCTGGGTGAACGACAAGGACCTGCTGGTCAAGAAGGCCGAGAAGGGCGAGCTGGCGACCGGCTCGATGTCCTCGACGGCGTACTACAGCGACTACGGCGTCGAGGTCGCCGCCGAGGAGCCCGCGGCGGGGGACACCGCGGACTTCAAGGACCTGGTGCGGAGCCAGCCGACGGGCTGACGCCGCCCGGCGGCCCCCGGCCGGACTCCAGCCCCATCCCCGGCTCCCGCCCGCTCCGGCCGGATTGGGCCCCGTTCGGCCTCCCTCCCGGGAAGCCGCAGGCATCACACGCGTCACAGGCGTCACACAGGTCACGTCACAACTCGGAGGACTGCCTGAACCCCGCTGGGATACGCTCGCGGCTTGTCTGTGAATCGCTCATTTGTTCCTGGGGGGAACCATGAAGCTTTCTGTGCGCACATCCGTACGCCACAGGGCGACCGGCGCGGTCGTCGCCGCGCTCGTCCTCGGCGGGGGTGCCGTCGGCTGTTCCAAGGGGGACGAGGAGTCCCCCGAGATGACGCCCGCCGCGGCCGTCGCCAAGGCGGCGAAGAAGACCGAGGACATCACCTCCCTCAGCTACCGGATGACCGGCAGGACGCCGGAGGAGGGGCGCATCAAGGCCGAGGCCCAGATGCGCATGAAGCCCGACGTCGCCATGAGCATGAAGATGACCGCCCTCGACCAGGGGAAGGACGGCAACGCCGAGATCCGCCTGGTCGACAAGGCGATGTACATCGGCGGGGCCGCCGCGGCGGCCAAGGAGATGGACGGCAAGAGCTGGATCAAGTTCGACATGTCCACGCTCGGTGACGACGCGCTGGGCGGGGGCGGGGCCCCGGGCGCCGGGACGGCCGACAAGAACCCGGCGCAGGAGTCCACCTTCCTCACCGGCTCCAAGGACGTGAAGAAGGTCGGCAGCGAGAAGGTCGAGGGCGTCGAGACCACCCACTACAAGGGCACGGTCACCCTCGACGAGTTCCGCAAGTCCCTCAAGAGCGAGAGCAAGGCCACCCGTGAGAAGCGGGAGAAGAGCCTCGAGCAGTACGAGAAGCTGGGCCTGGACGCGCTCACGATGGACATGTGGGTCGACGGCGAGGACCACACCAAGCAGTTCCGCATGCAGGGCGACGCCGACAAGGGCAAGCTCGACATGACCATCACCTTCCTCGACTACAACAAGCCCGTGACCGTCGAGGCCCCGCCGGCCAAGGACGTCATGGACCTGGCCGAGATGATGGGCGACCTCAAGGGCTGACGGCCCCGGGGGCACGGATTTGCTTGACAGTGCCCCGTTCACGTAATCTTCCACAGAAGCCAAAGACCGCTGGTCGTTGCCGTGCTCTCGTGAGAGGACGCGGTGACCGAAGGATCCGCTGAATTGCGGACGACCCGCGCAGGTGACTGTGGATGAGCTCCCGGACAGTCCCGTACTTCGTACGGATTCCGTCTGGTAGAGCCACGCCCCGTGCGCCTGCGCCGGGGCGTTTCGTTTTCCCAGTCTCCTTCTGAGCGGTCCTCATCACCCGGAAGGAGGCCACGCTTATGGCAAGGCCCGACAAGGCTGCCGCGGTAGCCGAGCTCGCGGACCAGTTCCGTAGCTCGAACGCCGCTGTGCTGACCGAGTACCGGGGTCTCACCGTGGCGCAGCTCAAGACGCTGCGTCGTTCGCTCGGTGAAGACGCCCAGTACGCCGTGGTGAAGAACACGCTGACCAAGATCGCGGCCAACGAGGCCGGGATCTCCACGCTCGACGACCTGTTCAACGGTCCGACAGCGGTTGCCTTCATCTCCGGTGACCCGGTGACGTCGGCGAAGGGTCTTCGTGACTTCGCCAAGGACAACCCCAACCTCGTCATCAAGGGCGGTGTCCTTGACGGCAAGGCGCTGTCCGCCGACGAGATCAAGAAGCTTGCGGACCTCGAGTCCCGCGAGGTTCTGCTCTCCAAGCTGGCGGGTGCCATGAAGGGCAAGCAGTCCCAGGCTGCCTCCCTCTTCCAGGCGCTCCCGTCGAAGTTCGTCCGCACCGCGGAGGCGCTTCGCGTCAAGCTCGAAGAGCAGGGCGGTGCCGAGTAACTCGGCTCGCGCAATGACCGCCGCCTGAGGCGACGGTCGCAGCGGGCCGAACGTACGCCCGCCTCACCAGTACATCCCGGCACCTGCCGAATGAGTGGAAGGACGCCATCATGGCGAAGCTGTCCCAGGAAGAGCTGCTCGCGCAGTTCGAGAACCTCACCCTCATCGAGCTCTCCGAGTTCGTGAAGGCCTTCGAGGAGAAGTTCGACGTCACCGCCGCCGCCGCGGTCGCCGCCGGCCCCGCCGCCGCTGCCGCCCCGGCCGAGGCCGAGGCCGAGCAGGACGAGTTCGACGTCATCCTCACGGGTGCCGGCGAGAAGAAGATCCAGGTCATCAAGGTCGTGCGTGAGCTCACCTCGCTGGGTCTGAAGGAGGCCAAGGACCTCGTCGACGGCGCTCCGAAGCCCGTCCTGGAGAAGGTCGACAAGGCCGCCGCCGAGAAGGCTGCCGAGTCCCTCAAGGGCGCCGGCGCCTCCGTCGAGGTCAAGTGACCCGACGAGTCCGCCAGGACTCCTGCGGGCCGCGTAGAGCCGCTTTCGTAGCGGTGTAACGCTGACGCACCGAAGAGCGATCACCCATCTGGGTGGTCGCTCTTCGGCGTTCGAGGGGGCCGTGCGGCGACTGCCTTGCGCTGTAGGTCGCGACGAGTATGGTGATCTTCGTTCGTGCCTCCAGCCGCCCGTGACGGGCTGCAAGACAGGTTGCAAATGACGGTGGCAGCACCCGGTTCGGGCTTGGGGGGCCTTGACGAACCGCACGCAGCGCGCAATTCTCAGGACGCGTCGTCACAACGATCCGGATCCGAGGCATGGATCGGCGGCGAAGAGGGCAGTATCGATGTGCATCGAGGGCGTGGCTTGCAGCAGGGGTTGAGAACAACGAGGGTCTTCAAAAACCCGCACTGGACATCAGTGGGCCTAGTGGCTACACTGACCCTTTGCGCTGCCTGTTAGCTGCCTCCTGCCCGTCACCAGGGGCATACCCTCGCTTGAGCACCGTGGATGGAACTGACTCTGACCTGGTCGTATTCGACCGGATCGGGAGACGTTCGTCCTGGGGCCCCGCTTGGGACCGGTACGCGCGTAGTGAGTCCGAGCCCTCGGAAGGACCCCCTCTTGGCCGCCTCGCGCACTGCCTCGACCGCGAATACGAACAACGGCGCCAGCACCGCCCCGCTGCGCATCTCCTTTGCAAAGATCAAGGAGCCCCTCGAGGTTCCGAACCTTCTTGCGCTGCAGACCGAAAGTTTTGACTGGCTGCTCGGCAACGACGCGTGGAAGGCTCGTGTCGAGGCGGCTCTGGACAGTGGACAGGACGTCCCCACGAAGTCCGGTCTGGAGGAGATCTTCGAGGAGATCTCCCCGATCGAGGACTTCTCAGGGTCGATGTCCCTGACGTTCCGCGACCACCGCTTCGAGCCTCCCAAGAACTCGATCGACGAGTGCAAGGAGCGCGACTTCACGTTCGCCGCACCGCTCTTCGTCACCGCCGAGTTCACCAACAACGAGACCGGCGAGATCAAGTCCCAGACCGTCTTCATGGGTGATTTCCCGCTCATGACGAACAAGGGCACCTTCGTCATCAACGGCACCGAGCGTGTCGTGGTGTCGCAGCTGGTCCGTTCGCCGGGTGTCTACTTCGACTCCTCCATCGACAAGACGTCCGACAAGGACATCTTCTCCGCGAAGGTCATCCCGTCCCGGGGTGCCTGGCTGGAGATGGAGATCGACAAGCGCGACATGGTCGGTGTCCGCATCGACCGCAAGCGCAAGCAGTCCGTCACCGTCCTGCTCAAGGCTCTCGGTTGGACGACCGAGCAGATCCTCGAGGAGTTCGGCGAGTACGAATCCATGCGCGCCACCCTGGAGAAGGACCACACCCAGGGCCAGGACGACGCGCTGCTCGACATCTACCGCAAGCTGCGTCCGGGCGAGCCGCCGACCCGTGAGGCCGCGCAGACGCTGCTTGAGAACCTCTACTTCAACCCCAAGCGCTACGACCTCGCGAAGGTCGGCCGCTACAAGGTCAACAAGAAGCTGGGCGGCGAAGCGCCGCTCGACGCCGGCATCCTGACCGTCGAGGACATCATCTCGTCGATCAAGTACCTGGTGAAGCTGCACGCCGGTGAGACCGAGACCGTCGGGAACAACGGCACCTCGATCGTCGTCGAGACCGACGACATCGACCACTTCGGCAACCGCCGTCTGCGCAACGTGGGCGAGCTCATCCAGAACCAGGTCCGTACGGGTCTGGCGCGTATGGAGCGAGTCGTCCGCGAGCGCATGACGACCCAGGACGTCGAGGCGATCACGCCGCAGACCCTGATCAACATCCGGCCGGTCGTCGCCTCCATCAAGGAGTTCTTCGGCACCAGCCAGCTGTCGCAGTTCATGGACCAGAACAACCCGCTGTCGGGTCTCACCCACAAGCGCCGCCTGTCGGCTCTTGGCCCGGGTGGTCTCTCCCGTGAGCGGGCCGGCTTCGAGGTCCGTGACGTGCACCCCTCGCACTACGGCCGCATGTGTCCGATCGAGACCCCCGAAGGCCCGAACATCGGCCTGATCGGCTCGCTCGCCTCCTACGGCCGGGTCAACGCGTTCGGCTTCGTCGAGACGCCGTACCGACGGGTCACCGCCGGTGTCGTCACCGACGAGGTCGACTACCTGACCGCCGACGAGGAGGACCGCTTCGTCATCGCGCAGGCCAACGCCGTGCTCAACGACGACATGCGGTTCAACGAGGCCCGCGTCCTGGTCCGCCGCCGTGGCGGAGAGGTCGACTACGTCCCCGGTGACGACGTCGACTACATGGACGTCTCGCCGCGCCAGATGGTGTCCGTCGCGACCGCGATGATCCCGTTCCTGGAGCACGACGACGCCAACCGTGCCCTCATGGGCGCGAACATGATGCGCCAGGCCGTGCCGCTGATCACCGCCGAGGCCCCCCTCGTCGGTACGGGCATGGAGTACCGCTGCGCCGTCGACGCCGGTGACGTCATCAAGGCCGAGAAGTCGGGTGTGGTCCAGGAGGTCTCCGCGGACTACGTCACGGTGGCCAACGACGACGGCACCTACACCACCTACCGGGTGGCCAAGTTCTCCCGCTCCAACCAGGGGACCTCGGTCAACCAGAAGGTCGTCGTCAACGAGGGCGACCGGGTCATCGAGCACCAGGTGCTCGCCGACGGCCCGGCCACCCAGGAAGGCGAGATGGCGCTGGGCAAGAACCTGCTCGTCGCCTTCATGCCGTGGGAGGGTCACAACTACGAGGACGCGATCATCCTGTCGCAGCGCCTCGTGCAGGACGACGTCCTCTCCTCGATCCACATCGAGGAGCACGAGGTCGACGCCCGTGACACCAAGCTCGGCCCCGAGGAGATCACCCGGGACATCCCGAACGTCTCCGAGGAGGTCCTCGCCGACCTCGACGAGCGCGGCATCATCCGTATCGGTGCCGAGGTCGTCGCCGGTGACATCCTGGTCGGCAAGGTCACGCCCAAGGGTGAGACCGAGCTGACCCCGGAGGAGCGCCTGCTCCGCGCGATCTTCGGTGAGAAGGCGCGCGAGGTGCGCGACACCTCCCTGAAGGTGCCGCACGGCGAGATCGGCAAGGTCATCGGCGTCCGCGTCTTCGACCGTGAAGAGGGCGACGAGCTGCCGCCGGGCGTGAACCAGCTGGTTCGTGTCTACGTGGCGCAGAAGCGCAAGATCACGGACGGCGACAAGCTCGCCGGCCGACACGGCAACAAGGGTGTCATCTCCAAGATCCTTCCGATCGAGGACATGCCCTTCCTTGAGGACGGCACGCCGGTCGACATCATCCTCAACCCGCTGGGTGTCCCGTCCCGAATGAACCCGGGACAGGTCCTGGAGATCCACCTCGGCTGGCTCGCCAGCCGCGGCTGGGACGTCTCCGGGCTCGGCGAGGAGTGGGCGCAGCGCCTCCAGGCCATCGAGGCCGACAAGGTGGAGCCCGGTACCAACGTCGCCACCCCCGTCTTCGACGGTGCGCGTGAGGACGAGCTGGCCGGTCTGCTGCAGCACACGATCCCGAACCGCGACGGCTCACGCATGGTGCTCCCGACCGGTAAGGCGCCGCTGTTCGACGGCCGCTCCGGCGAGCCGTTCCCGGAGCCGGTCTCGGTCGGCTACATGTACATCCTCAAGCTCCACCACCTGGTCGACGACAAGCTGCACGCCCGCTCGACCGGTCCGTACTCGATGATCACCCAGCAGCCGCTGGGTGGTAAGGCCCAGTTCGGTGGCCAGCGATTCGGTGAGATGGAGGTGTGGGCGCTCGAGGCTTATGGCGCCGCTTACGCCCTCCAGGAGCTGCTGACCATCAAGTCCGACGACGTGACCGGCCGCGTGAAGGTCTACGAGGCCATCGTCAAGGGCGAGAACATTCCTGAGCCCGGCATTCCCGAGTCCTTCAAGGTGCTCATCAAGGAAATGCAGTCGCTCTGCCTCAACGTGGAGGTGCTGTCCTCGGACGGCATGTCCATCGAGATGCGCGACACGGACGAGGACGTCTTCCGCGCCGCGGAGGAGCTCGGTATCGACCTGTCCCGGCGCGAGCCGAGCAGCGTCGAAGAGGTCTGACGGGTCTGGCCGGGGCTCGCTGAACACGAGCCCCGGCTAACCAACCCCGGACCCCAGTCAGACCAGTGAAGAATCGACCCCGAAAGAGGGATTGACGACAAGTGCTCGACGTCAACTTCTTCGACGAGCTGCGGATCGGCCTTGCTACCGCTGACGACATTCGTCAGTGGTCCCACGGTGAGGTCAAGAAGCCGGAGACCATCAACTACCGCACCCTCAAGCCCGAAAAGGACGGACTCTTCTGCGAGAAGATCTTCGGTCCGACCCGGGACTGGGAGTGCTACTGCGGTAAGTACAAGCGCGTCCGCTTCAAGGGCATCATCTGCGAGCGCTGCGGCGTCGAGGTCACTCGCGCCAAGGTGCGTCGTGAGCGGATGGGTCACATCGAGCTGGCCGCTCCCGTCACCCACATCTGGTACTTCAAGGGCGTTCCGTCGCGGCTGGGCTACCTGCTCGACCTCGCCCCGAAGGACCTCGAAAAGGTCATCTACTTCGCCGCGTACATGATCACGTACGTCGACGACGAGCGTCGTACGCGTGACCTGCCCTCGCTGGAGGCGCACGTCTCCGTCGAGCGTCAGCAGGTCGAGAACCGTCGCGACTCCGACCTTGAGGCCCGCGCCAAGAAGCTTGAGACCGACCTGGCCGAGCTCGAGGCCGAGGGTGCCAAGGCCGACGTGCGCCGCAAGGTGCGCGAAGGCGCCGAGCGCGAGATGAAGCAGCTGCGCGACCGTGCGCAGCGCGAGATCGACCGTCTCGACGAGGTGTGGACCCGCTTCAAGAACCTCAAGGTCCAGGACCTCGAAGGTGACGAGCTGCTCTACCGCGAGCTGCGCGACCGCTTCGGTACGTACTTCGACGGATCGATGGGTGCCGCGGCGCTGCAGAAGCGCCTGGAGTCCTTCGACCTCGACGAAGAGGCCGAGCGCCTCCGCGAGATCATCCGTACCGGCAAGGGCCAGAAGAAGACCCGTGCGCTGAAGCGGCTGAAGGTCGTGTCTGCGTTCCTGCAGACCTCCAACAGCCCCAAGGGCATGGTCCTCGACTGCGTCCCGGTCATCCCGCCGGACCTCCGCCCGATGGTGCAGCTGGACGGTGGCCGCTTCGCGACCTCCGACCTGAACGACCTGTACCGCCGTGTGATCAACCGCAACAACCGTCTGAAGCGGCTTCTCGACCTCGGCGCGCCCGAGATCATCGTGAACAACGAGAAGCGCATGCTCCAGGAGGCCGTGGACGCCCTCTTCGACAACGGTCGTCGTGGTCGCCCGGTCACCGGTCCCGGCAACCGCCCGCTGAAGTCCCTGAGCGACATGCTCAAGGGCAAGCAGGGTCGTTTCCGCCAGAACCTCCTCGGCAAGCGCGTGGACTACTCCGCGCGTTCCGTGATCGTCGTCGGTCCGCAGCTCAAGCTGCACCAGTGCGGTCTGCCGAAGGCGATGGCGCTGGAGCTCTTCAAGCCGTTCGTGATGAAGCGACTGGTGGACCTGAACCACGCGCAGAACATCAAGTCGGCGAAGCGCATGGTGGAGCGCGGCCGCACGGTCGTGTACGACGTCCTCGAAGAGGTCATCGCCGAGCACCCGGTTCTGCTGAACCGTGCGCCCACCCTGCACCGCCTCGGCATCCAGGCCTTCGAGCCCCAGCTGGTCGAGGGCAAGGCCATCCAGATCCACCCGCTCGTCTGCACCGCGTTCAACGCGGACTTCGACGGTGACCAGATGGCCGTGCACCTGCCGCTCTCCGCGGAGGCGCAGGCCGAGGCCCGCATCCTGATGCTGTCCTCGAACAACATCCTCAAGCCCGCCGACGGCCGTCCGGTGACGATGCCGACCCAGGACATGGTCCTCGGTCTGTTCTTCCTCACCACCGACGGCGAACTGCGGGACGTCAAGGGCGAGGGCCGGTCCTTCGGCTCCTCGGCCGAGGCGATCATGGCGTTCGACGCCGGCGAGCTCTCGCTGCAGTCGCGCGTGGACATCCGCTTCCCGGTGGGCACCATCCCGCCGCGCGGCTGGACCCCGCCGGCCCGCGAGGAGGGCGAGCCGGAGTGGCAGCAGGGTGACACCTTCCGCCTGAACACCACTCTGGGCCGCGCGCTCTTCAACGAGCTGCTGCCCGAGGACTACCCGTTCGTCGACTACGAGGTCGGCAAGAAGCAGCTCTCCGAGATCGTCAACGACCTCGCCGAGCGGTACCCCAAGGTCATCGTGGCGGCGACGCTCGACAACCTGAAGGCTTCCGGCTTCTTCTGGGCGACCCGTTCCGGCGTCACCGTGGCCATCTCCGACATCGTCGTTCCCGACGCGAAGCGCGCGATCGTCAAGGGTTACGAGGACCAGGACGAGAAGGTCCAGAAGCAGTACGAGCGCGGTCTGATCACCAAGGACGAGCGCACGCAGGAGCTCATCGCGATCTGGACCAAGGCGACCAACGAGGTTGCCGAGGCGATGAACGCGAACTTCCCGAAGACCAACCCGGTCTCGATGATGGTGAACTCCGGTGCTCGCGGAAACATGATGCAGATGCGTCAGATCGCGGGTATGCGTGGTCTGGTGTCGAACGCCAAGAACGAGACGATCCCTCGTCCCATCAAGGCGTCCTTCCGTGAGGGCCTGTCCGTGCTGGAGTACTTCATCTCCACGCACGGTGCCCGTAAGGGTCTGGCGGACACCGCCCTGCGTACCGCCGACTCGGGTTACCTCACCCGTCGTCTGGTGGACGTCTCGCAGGACGTCATCATCCGCGAGGAGGACTGCGGCACCGACCGCGGTCTGCGCCTGGAGATCGCCGAGGTCGGCGCCGACGGCGTGCTGCGCAAGGCGGAGAACGTCGAGACCAGCGTGTACGCACGTGCGCTGGCCGAGGACATCACCGTCGACGGGCGGGTGCTGGCCCCGGCCAACACCGACCTCGGCGACGTCCTCATCGACGAGCTCGTCAAGCACGGCATCAAGGAGGTCAAGACCCGCTCGGTCCTGACCTGCGAGTCCGCCGTCGGTACCTGCGCCATGTGCTACGGCCGTTCGCTGGCCACCGGCAAGCTGGTCGACATCGGTGAGGCGGTCGGCATCATCGCCGCCCAGTCCATCGGTGAGCCCGGCACGCAGCTGACGATGCGTACCTTCCACACCGGTGGTGTGGCCGGTGACGACATCACCCAGGGTCTGCCCCGTGTCGTCGAGCTCTTCGAGGCTCGTACGCCGAAGGGTGTCGCCCCGATCTCCGAGGCCTCCGGCCGCGTGCGGATCGAGGAGACCGAGAAGACCAAGAAGCTCGTCGTCACCCCGGACGACGGCAGCGACGAGACGGCGTTCCCGATCTCGAAGCGTGCCCGACTCCTGGTCAGCGAGGGCGAGCACGTCGAGGTGGGCCAGAAGCTCACCGTGGGTGCCACCAACCCGCACGACGTGCTGCGCATCCTGGGTCAGCGTGCCGTCCAGGTCCACCTGGTCGGAGAGGTCCAGCGGGTCTACAACTCGCAGGGCGTGTCGATCCACGACAAGCACATCGAGATCATCATCCGGCAGATGCTGCGCCGTGTGACGATCATCGAGTCGGGCGACGCGGAGCTGCTGCCCGGCGAGCTCGTCGAGCGGTCGAAGTTCGAGACCGAGAACCGTCGTGTGGTGCAGGAAGGCGGCCACCCGGCCTCCGGCCGTCCGCAGCTGATGGGTATCACCAAGGCCTCGCTCGCCACCGAGTCGTGGCTGTCGGCGGCGTCCTTCCAGGAGACGACCAGGGTTCTGACGGACGCGGCGATCAACGCCAAGTCCGACTCCCTGATCGGCCTCAAGGAGAACGTCATCATCGGTAAGCTCATCCCGGCCGGTACGGGTCTGTCCCGCTACCGCAACATCCGGGTCGAGCCGACCGAGGAGGCCAAGGCCGCGATGTACTCGGCCGTCGGCTACGACGACATCGACTACTCGCCGTTCGGCACGGGCTCCGGCCAGGCCGTTCCGCTGGAGGACTACGACTACGGTCCGTACAACCAGTAGGCGGGTCGCCTGAACAGGGCGCCTGATCGAGTCTGAGGGCGGTCACCTTCCGGGGTGGCCGCCCTTCGGCGTTCCCGGGCCGGCCGGCGCCTCCGCGCGGCGCCTGGAATTCCTGACATGAGTGGTGCGGGAACCTGTGCCCGTATTGCCGCGTTGGAGCATGATGGAGATCCGTGGAGACCCAGTCGTCGGGGGAGGTGCTCACGTGTCGTATCCGTCGCCGTGGCAGCCGGGGCAGGGGCAGGGGTGGAATCAGCCGCGTCCCTGGCAGGAGCAGCAGGCCGCCGGCCATTCGATGCTCGCGTCCACCGCCGACCGGGAGCGGGCCGTGGACGTGCTCAGAGCCGGATTCGGCGAGGGGCGGATGCAGCAGCCCGAGTTCGAGAAGCGGGTGGCGCGGGCCTACGCGGCCCGTACGGTGGGTGAGCTGGCCCTGCTGGTGTCCGACCTCCCGCAGGGGCCCGTACCGCTTCCTGCGGTCTCTGGGCCCGTGCCACGGACGTTCCTGCCCGTCTCCGTGCCGCCGAAGACGAACGAGAAGGCCGTCGGGGCGGCGATCTGCGGGGTGCTCTGTCTGGTGACCGTCGGGCTCACCGGGATTCCCGCGGTGATCCTGGGCCACAGCGCCCGCTCCGAGATGCGGCACACGGGCGAGGGTGGCGAAGGTCTCGCGCTCACGGGGCTGGTCTTCGGCTGGCTGTCCACCGCGGGCTGGGCACTGCTGGTGACCTTGCTGTTCGTCGCCGTGGTGACGTCCTGACGAAGATCGTGAAGAGGGCTGCGGCTTGGCATGGTCCGCTCAGGGATGCTAGTGCGGTCCATTTGTTTTGACCGCAGCCTATGAGGTAGGTACGCTCAGACCTTGTGCCTGGGGTGTGCCCTGGCTCCCGTGCGTGCCTTCAACCGCACTAGGGGAGTCATCACCGGCCACCGCAATCTGCGCCCCTCCCGCTTCGCGGCGGGAATCTGCAGTGTTCGACACACCCGACCGCGTGGGTCGGCGGTGTTCCAGGTTAGCTTCACCATTCGGCACACAGAAACCGGAGAAGTAGTGCCTACGATCCAGCAGCTGGTCCGGAAGGGCCGGCAGGACAAGGTCGAGAAGAACAAGACGCCCGCACTTGAGGGTTCGCCCCAGCGTCGCGGCGTCTGCACGCGTGTGTTCACGACCACCCCGAAGAAGCCGAACTCGGCCCTGCGTAAGGTCGCGCGTGTGCGTCTGACCAGCGGGATCGAGGTCACTGCTTACATTCCGGGTGAGGGACACAACCTGCAGGAGCACTCGATCGTGCTCGTGCGCGGCGGCCGTGTGAAGGACCTGCCCGGTGTTCGCTACAAGATCATCCGCGGTTCTCTCGACACCCAGGGTGTCAAGAACCGCAAGCAGGCCCGCAGCCGCTACGGCGCCAAGAAGGAGAAGTAGAAATGCCTCGTAAGGGCCCCGCCCCGAAGCGCCCGGTCATCATCGACCCGGTCTACGGTTCCCCTCTGGTGACCTCCCTGATCAACAAGGTGCTGCTGAACGGCAAGCGCTCCACCGCCGAGCGCATCGTCTACGGCGCCATGGAGGGCCTGCGCGAGAAGACCGGCAACGACCCGGTCATCACGCTCAAGCGCGCTCTGGAGAACATCAAGCCGACCCTCGAGGTCAAGTCCCGCCGAGTCGGCGGTGCGACGTACCAGGTCCCGATCGAGGTCAAGCCCGGTCGCGCCAGCACGCTCGCGCTGCGGTGGCTCGTCGGTTACTCCCGCGCCCGTCGCGAGAAGACCATGACCGAGCGTCTGCTCAACGAGCTTCTCGACGCCTCCAACGGCCTTGGTGCCGCTGTGAAGAAGCGCGAGGACACCCACAAGATGGCCGAGTCCAACAAGGCCTTCGCGCACTACCGCTGGTAGTCGCTACCCCCATCGAGACCGAGAGAAGACCGAAGCCTTATGGCTACCACTTCACTTGACCTGGCCAAGGTCCGCAACATCGGGATCATGGCTCACATCGACGCGGGCAAGACGACCACCACCGAGCGGATCCTCTTCTACACCGGCGTCAGCTACAAGATCGGTGAAGTCCACGACGGCGCCGCCACCATGGACTGGATGGAGCAGGAGCAGGAGCGTGGCATCACGATCACCTCTGCTGCCACCACCTGTCATTGGCCGCTTGAGGACAACGACTACACCATCAACATCATCGACACCCCCGGGCACGTGGACTTCACGGTCGAGGTGGAGCGTTCGCTCCGCGTCCTCGACGGTGCCGTCACGGTGTTCGACGGTGTCGCGGGCGTTGAGCCGCAGTCCGAGACGGTGTGGCGTCAGGCCGACCGCTACGGCGTGCCGCGCATCTGCTTCGTGAACAAGCTCGACCGGACCGGCGCGGAGTTCCACCGCTGCGTCGACATGATCAGCGGCCGCCTCGGCGCGCAGCCGATCGTCATGCAGCTCCCCATCGGTGCCGAGGCCGACTTCAAGGGTGTCGTCGACCTGGTCACCATGAAGGCGCTCGTGTGGTCCGCCGAGGCGGAGAAGGGCGAGATGTACGACGTGGTCGACATCCCGGCCACGCACGCCGAGGCTGCCGAGGAGTACCGCGGCAAGCTCGTCGAGACGGTCGCCGAGAACGACGACGAGATCATGGAGCTGTACCTGGAGGGCAAGGAGCCTTCCGTGGAGCAGCTGTACGCCGCGATCCGCCGCATCACCATCGCGTCCGGCAAGTCCGAGGGCACCACGGTCACCCCGGTGTTCTGTGGCACCGCGTTCAAGAACAAGGGCGTCCAGCCCCTGCTCGACGCGGTCGTGCGCTACCTGCCGACCCCGCTTGACGTCGAGGCCATCGAAGGCCACGACGTGAAGGACCCCGAGGTCGTCATCAAGCGCAAGCCGTCCGTGGACGAGCCGCTGTCCGCCCTCGCGTTCAAGATCATGAGCGACCCGCACCTGGGCAAGCTCACCTTCGTCCGGGTCTACTCGGGCCGCCTGGTGTCCGGCACTGCCGTGCTGAACTCCGTCAAGGGCAAGAAGGAGCGCATCGGCAAGATCTACCGCATGCACGCGAACAAGCGTGAGGAGATCGAGGCGGTGGGCGCCGGCGACATCGTCGCCGTGATGGGTCTGAAGCAGACCACCACCGGTGAGACGCTCTCCGACGACAAGAACCCGGTCATCCTGGAGTCCATGGACTTCCCGGCGCCGGTCATTCAGGTCGCCATCGAGCCCAAGTCCAAGGGTGACCAGGAGAAGCTGGGTGTAGCCATCCAGCGTCTCGCGGAGGAGGACCCCTCCTTCCAGGTTCACTCGGACGAGGAGACCGGCCAGACCATCATCGGTGGTATGGGCGAGCTGCACCTTGAGGTGCTGGTCGACCGTATGCGCCGTGAGTTCAAGGTCGAGGCCAACGTCGGTAAGCCGCAGGTCGCCTACCGTGAGACGATCCGCAAGGCCGTCGAGCGCGTGGACTACACCCACAAGAAGCAGACCGGTGGTACCGGTCAGTTCGCCAAGGTGCAGATCGCGATCGAGCCCATCACCGAGGCCGACGGCCCGGCGTACGAGTTCGTGAACAAGGTGACCGGTGGCCGTATCCCGCGGGAGTACATCCCGTCGGTGGACGCCGGTGCGCAGGAGGCCATGCAGTTCGGCATCCTCGCCGGGTACGAGATGACGGGTGTCCGCATCACGCTTCTCGACGGTGCCTACCACGAGGTCGACTCCTCCGAGCTGGCGTTCAAGATCGCCGGTTCGCAGGCCTTCAAGGAGGCTGCCCGCAAGGCCAGCCCCGTGCTCCTTGAGCCGATGATGGCCGTCGAGGTCACCACGCCCGAGGACTACATGGGCGAGGTCATCGGCGACATCAACTCCCGCCGTGGCCAGATCCAGGCCATGGAGGAGCGTGCCGGTGCCCGCGTCGTGAAGGGCCTCGTGCCCCTCTCGGAGATGTTCGGCTACGTCGGCGACCTCCGCAGCAAGACCTCGGGTCGCGCAAGCTACTCGATGCAGTTCGACTCCTACGCCGAGGTTCCCCGGAACGTCGCCGAGGAGATCATCGCGAAGGCCAAGGGCGAGTAACACACACCGTTTACACGCTTTAGGCTTGACACCGACCGCCCGGGTCGCGAACCGGCAGGGGACGAGAAATCGTCCCGGACCGGCGAGGACCTCGGCGGGCGGCATCCCAGCAAAGATCACCCTGGCGCCGATGAGTAAGGCGTACCAGAACCACTCCGCAGGAGGATTCAGTGGCGAAGGCAAAGTTCGAGCGGACTAAGCCGCACGTCAACATCGGCACCATCGGTCACATCGACCACGGTAAGACGACCCTCACGGCCGCCATTACCAAGGTGCTGCACGACGCGTACCCGGACCTGAACGAGGCCTCGGCCTTCGACCAGATCGACAAGGCTCCCGAAGAGCGCCAGCGCGGTATCACGATCTCGATCGCGCACGTCGAGTACCAGACCGAGACGCGTCACTACGCCCACGTCGACTGCCCCGGTCACGCGGACTACATCAAGAACATGATCACGGGTGCGGCGCAGATGGACGGCGCCATCCTCGTCGTCGCCGCGACGGACGGCCCGATGCCGCAGACCAAGGAGCACGTGCTCCTGGCCCGCCAGGTCGGCGTTCCGTACATCGTCGTCGCCCTGAACAAGGCCGACATGGTGGACGACGAGGAGATCCTGGAGCTCGTCGAGCTCGAGGTCCGTGAGCTCCTCTCCGAGTACGAGTTCCCGGGCGACGACCTTCCGGTCGTCAAGGTCTCGGCGCTCAAGGCTCTTGAGGGCGACGCCGAGTGGGGCAAGTCCGTCCTCGACCTGATGAAGGCCGTCGACGAGTCGATCCCGCAGCCCGAGCGTGACGTCGACAAGCCGTTCCTGATGCCGATCGAGGACGTCTTCACGATCACCGGCCGTGGCACCGTCGTCACCGGTCGTATCGAGCGTGGTGTCCTCAAGGTCAACGAGACCGTCGACATCGTCGGCATCAAGACCGAGAAGACCACCACCACGGTCACCGGCATCGAGATGTTCCGCAAGCTGCTCGACGAGGGCCAGGCCGGTGAGAACGTCGGTCTGCTCCTCCGTGGCATCAAGCGCGAGGACGTCGAGCGCGGCCAGGTCATCATCAAGCCGGGCTCGGTCACGCCCCACACCTCGTTCGAGGCGCAGGCGTACATCCTGTCCAAGGACGAGGGCGGCCGTCACACGCCGTTCTTCAACAACTACCGTCCCCAGTTCTACTTCCGCACGACGGACGTGACTGGTGTGGTGACCCTTCCCGAGGGCACCGAGATGGTCATGCCGGGCGACAACACTGAGATGACCGTTGAGCTCATCCAGCCCGTCGCCATGGAGGAGGGCCTCAAGTTCGCCATCCGTGAGGGTGGCCGGACCGTCGGCGCCGGCCAGGTCACCAAGATCAACAAGTAGTCTCGGCTGCTGGTTGGGCTTGAACGCCTGGTAGCTCCGCAGAGAACGCAGAGCTCCTGAAGGGGCCCGTGCGACTTCGGTCGTGCGGGCCCCTTTGCTGTGCCCGGCTCCGCGGTGCCCGGCGGGGCGTGCCGTGCGCGTCGAAATGATTCGTCACGAAAGTGTTCGGTGGTGACGACCCGTTCCCCTCAGGGGTCACTCCCGTCACCGTTTGTCATACCGCTGGGCGCATTCGGGATGGCAGGACGACAGGACGAGACGTTCGAGGGGTGAGGCATGTCCGGAGGAGTCAGCCGCAGAGCCGTTCTGGGAGCGGGGGCCGCGCTGCCCGCGCTGTCGGGGCTGTCCGGACTGTCGGGGGTCGCGCGGGCGGAGGGTGCGGTGCGGGCCGCCGCCGATACCGCTTCGGACCCGGGCGCGTACATCTCCTTCTCGCCGGAGCCCGGGGCCTTTCGGCTCGTCGGCGCCCCGGTCGTCGTCAGCGTGGACGATCACCCAGGAGTCGTACGGGTGGCCGGTGACCTGCGGGACGACATCGAGCGGGTCACGGGGGTGCGGCCGCGGGACTCGGTCGCACGCGAGGTGGTCCTGGTCGGGACGGTCGGGCGCAGTGCGCTCATCGACGGGCTGGTCGCGGCCGGGAAGCTCGACGTCGACGGGATCCGCGGCAGATGGGAGACCTCGCTGCAGACCGTGGTCGAACGGCCGATGCCCGGGGTGGAGCGGGCGTTCGTGATCGCCGGCAGCGACCAGCGCGGCACGATCTTCGGGGCGTACGACGTCTCGTACGGGATCGGGGTCTCGCCCTGGTACTGGTGGGACGGCGTGCGGCCGGTGCGGCGGAGCGAGGTGTACGTGCGGCGCGGGCGCTTCAGCCAGGGCACGCCGGCCGTGAAGTACCGGGGCGTCTTCGTCAACGACGAGAATCCGGCGCTGGGGACCTGGGCGCCCGGGTACTTCGGGCCGGGGAAGGCTCCCGGTCACCCCGGCGGCTTCACCGCGGACTTCTACGCGAAGGTTTTCGAGGTGCTGCTGCGGCTGAAGGCGAACTATCTGTGGCCGGCGGTGTGGGGGCGGGCGTTCGCGGAGGACGACCCGGAGAACCATGCGCGGGCTTCGGCGTACGGGATTGTCATGGGCACGTCTCATGAGGCGCCGATGATGCGGGGCATCGAGGAGTGGAACCGGCATGCCGTGCCGGCCGTGCGCGACAGCGCGGGGAACATCGTGACGCCGGGGCGGGACCCGTACGGCGGCACCGGCGAGTGGTCGTTCCGGCGGAACGCGGAGGCCGTCAAGGCGTACTGGCGTGACGGCATCGAGCGGATGGTCGACCAGGACTTCGAGGGGGTCGTCACCCTCGGTATGCGGGGCAACGGCGACACCAGCCTGCCGGACGGCGACGGCATCGAGCTGATGCGGGAGATCATCGCGACGCAGCGGGCGACCATCGAGGACGTCACCGGCCGGCCCGCCGCCGAGACCCCGCAGGTCTGGACGCTCTACAAGGAGGTCCAGCGGTACTGGGACCGCGGGCTGCGGGCGCCGGACGACGTGACCGTCGTACTGACGGACGACAACTGGGGCAACATCCGCAAGCATCCCGATCCGGGGGAGGGGGAGGGGGAGGGGGAGGGGGAGGGGGTGCGGGGTGGCGGTTACGGCCTGTACTACCACTTCGACTACGTCGGCGTCGGCCGCAACTACAAGTGGGTGGACACCACCTCGCTGCCGAACCTGTGGGACCAGCTCCACCAGGCCGCCGCGTACGGGAACCGGGAGCTGTGGGTCACCAACGTCGGCGATCTGAAGGGCAACGAGCTGCCGACGGAGTTCTTCCTCGACTACGCGTGGGACCCGGGGCGCCTGCCGCTGGAGGGGCTGGGGGAGTGGGAACGGCGGTACGCGCGGCAGAACTTCGGTGACGCGCACGGGCAGACGGCGGCGATCGCGTCCGTGCTCGCGGCGTACGGGCGGCTCCAGGCGCGGCGCAAACCCGAACTGCTGAACCGCCGGATCACGCTGGTGGACGGGCGGGTCGTGTACGACGACCGGCAGACGCCGTTCCACTTCGGCCACCGTGAACTGGAGCGGGTCACGCAGGAGTGGCGGCGGCTGGGCGAGGAGGCTGCGCGGATCGGCCGACGGCTGCCGGCCGCGGACCAGGACGCGTGGTTCGAGCTGGTCGGGTACGAGGTGGCGGCGACGGCCAACCTGTACGGGCTGCGGGCGGCGGAGTTCACGAACCTGCTGTACGCCGGGCAGGGCCGGGCCGCGACGAACGGTCTCGCGGCCGAGGCGGAGGCGGGGCTCGCCCGGGACCTCGCGCTCGCCGAACGCTTCAACGCGCGGGTGGCGGGCGGCAAATGGCGGGGCTTCCAGACCCAGCCGCACATCGGGTACGGGGATGTGGAGCGCTACGGCCCGAACGCGCCCTGGCAGCAGCCCGAGCGGGACAACGTGGCACTGCCGGACGAGATCTTCCCGGCGGTACGGCGGATCGAGGTGCCGGCGGGGGCGGGGATGGGGGTGGCTCTGGACAGGGTGGACGGGGTGGAGGGGTGGTGGCCCGGGGGTGGCGCGGGCCCAGCCGAGTTGCCGACCTTCAGTCCGTACCAGACGCGGCCCGACCAGTACATCGAGGTGTTCAACCGGGGGCGTACGGCCTTCGACTACCGGATCACGCCGTCCGTGCCGTGGCTCGTGGTCGACCGGCCGCGGGGGCGGGTCCAGGAGCAGATACGGGCCGTGCTGACGGTGGACTGGGAGAAGGCTCCGCGGGGGCGGACGGAGGCGTCGGTGACCGTGGAGGGGGCGGGGGAGGTGGTCGAGGTCGGGGTGATCGCGGAGCAGCCGTCGGTCCGTGTGGCGCGCGGGCTGCGGGGCTTCGTGGAGGCGGGCGGTTACGTCGCCGTCGACGCCGAGCACTTCGCGCGCTCGGTGGGGGCGTGGCGGCGTATCGACGGGATCGGGCGTACGGGGGCGGGGGTGACGCCGTGGCCGGTGACGGCTCCCGGATGGACCCCGTCCCCGGGGAGTTCGTCACCGCGGCTGGAATACGAGGTGAGTCTGCTGTCGGCAGGGGCGGTGACCGTGTGGGCGTACCTGTCGCCGCGGAATCCGGCGCTGGCGACGGGCGCCGGGCTGCGGTACGGGATCTCGTTCGACGGGGACGCGCCACAGATCGTCGACATCCACGCGGCGACCGGGGCCGACGACGGGCTGATGAACATGGAGTGGGCCCGCAACACATCGGACAACGTCAACCGCACGTCTTCGCGCCACATGATCAGGGCGGCGGGGGTGCACCGGTTGAAGTTCTGGGCGGTCGATCCGACGGTGGTGGTGCAGCGGTTGGTGATCGACACGGGTGGGTTGACGCCGACGTATCTGGGGCCTCGGGAGAGCCGGTGCCTGCCTTGAGCCCGCCTGTCAGGGCTGGTGGCCGTTGTCCTTGATCGACTGCTCGATCGTGTAGGCGGTCGTGGTGAACGCCTCGATCTGTTCCGCCGTCAGCTCGCGGACGGAGATCTCCTCCAGGGTTCGCCACATCTCGGTGATGGGGGCGCGCAGGGCGCGGCCGGCGTCGGTCAGGCGGACGACCAGGACGCGCCGGTCGTGGGCGGACGGCTCCCGGGTGAGGAGCCCGGCCTCCTGCATGCGGCGCAGCGACTTGGAAACGGTGGAGTGGTCGAGGCCGACGCCTTCCAGGAGTTCGGACTGGGTCTGCTCGTCGCGGTCGAAGAGCTGCATCAGGAGCAGTTCCTGCCCGGGATGCAGGTTCATGGCGCGGAGCATGGTGGCGGCGTGGCCGCGGTGGGTGCGGGCGAGTACGAAGATGGCGTAGCTGAGGCTTCCGTCGCGTGCCGCGGTCGGGGGGGTGGGGTTGGTCATTGTTGTTCCTTGGGTGCGGGTCGGTGGGGGTGGGCCCAAAGGATTGCGCAGTTCCCCGCGCCCCTTGGTTGTCCGGGGGTGCGGGTCGGTGGGGGGCCTACAGGATTGCGCAGTTCCCCGCGCCCCTGGGGGGTGGGGCTGGCCCCGGATGTTCTGCTGCGGGTCCGGTGGGGGCTGGTCGCGCCGTTCCCCGCGCCCCTAGGGGGTGTGGGTGTGAGGTTTGGCTGTGGGGTGGTGGGGGCTTGTTCCAGGACCCGTAAGGGGCGCGGGGAACTGCGCGGCCCGCCCCCACCGGGCCCGCACCCGAAATCCAAGGGTGCGTTGCCCTCGTGGGTGTCGCTGCACCGGAGGGTCAGGCGACTGTGAGGACCAGTTTTCCGCGGCCGTGGCCGCCGTCGCTGACCTCTTGCGCCTTGGCCGCTTCGGCGAGCGGGTACGTCGTGCCGACCGTGACGGTCAGGTCGCCGTCGGCGGCCTGGCGGGCGAGTTCGGCGAGGCGGGTGGCCGAGCGGCGCTGGGGGCCCTCGGCGAAGACGATGCCGAGTTCGCGGGCCCGGAAGTCGGCGGTGGTGACGACCCGCTCGGTACCGCCGCGCAGGGTGATGGAGTCCTCCAGCGCGCCCTTGCCCGCGGCGTCGAAGACCGCGTCCACGCCGTTCGGGGCGAGCGCGCGGACCCGCTCGACCAGGCCGTCCCCGTAGACGAGTGCGGTGGCGCCGAGCGAGGTGAGGTACTCCTGGTTGTTCGGGCCGGCGGTGCCGATGACGTGGGCGCCGCGGGCGACGGCGAGCTGCACGGCGATGGTGCCGAGGGCGCCGGACGCGCCGTGGATCAGCAGCGTCTCGCCGGGCTTGACGTCGAGGAGGTCCAGGACCCGCTCGGCGCCGTCGCTCGCCACGGGCAGTGCGGCTGCCTGCGTCCAGTCCAGGGCGGCGGGCTTGGGGGCGAGGACGGTCGCGTCGGCCAGCGCGTACTGGGCGTAGGAGCCGGTGTCGGACCAGCCCAGTACCTCGTCGCCGACCTTGAAGGTGTCGACGCCTTCGCCGAGGGCGTCGATGATTCCGGCGATCTCGCCGCCGGGGACGGCGGGCAGGGTGGTGGGGAAGATGGCTTCCATGGTCCCGGAGCGGATCTTTCCGTCCACGGGGTTCACGCCCACGGCCCGGACCTGGACGCGGACCTGGCCGGGCCCCGGCTGGGGCACCTCGATCTCGGCCTCGTGCAGAACCTCGGTGCCGCCGAACGCGTCGAAAACGATGGCCTTCATGACTGATGTCTCCTTCGGTGAGCCGGTCTTGCGACCGCCGACCACATTTGTGTGGCCAGCCACATAAAAAGTAGCACCGATTATGTGGCTAGCCAAGTAGTTGGTGGAGGGGCGCTCTGGAGCTGGGGATGTTCCGGTGCTGCCGTCAGTCCTTGACGGGGTATCGCGGCAGGTCGGCCGTCGAGATGGTCCACTCGGCGATCGTGACGTCCTCGCCGTAGAGGAAGTCCTTGCGGGTCGCGTAGCGGGGGCCGTCGGGGGTGGGGTGGATGTCGGAGAGGACGGAACCCTCTCCCGTGCGAGGATCGAAGATCACGTACACGGGGATGCCGAGCAGGGGGTAGTCGCGCACCTTGCCGACCCAGTCGTTGCCGGGATTTGAGCGGCTGACCACTTCGATGGCGGCGATGAGTGTGCGGGGGTCGAAGGAGCCGTCGCCTTCCATGTCCTCCATGGCGATCACCATCACGTCGGGGTGGCGCATGATGCCTTGGGGCTCGGCCTCCACGTCGGGCTCTCCCGTGTGGGCAACCAGTTCTTCCGGCATGACCTTCTCAAGGCGCTTCCGGAGATGCAGCACGGTGAGTTCGTGCTGCTTCACGGGCGACATCATGTCGTGGACGATCCCTTCCTTGGTGATCTCGAATTTCCCGGGGAGCGTGTCGTCCATCGACTCAAGGAATTCGCGCATTGCCCGGTAACGGTGGTGAGCGCCGGGTCGTGTGTCGTCCGAGGCGATGGTCATGGCGCTCGCTCCTCGTGCTGGGTGCCGGGGGGTAAGGATCGTCCCCTTCATGCTAGGTGGCCTCCTGGGGATTGGATCGGCAGTCACGGCAGCGGTGTCCTGGTTCCTGTGAGCGGAAGGCGCGGTCGCAGCCGTCGCAGTTCCGCAGGGGGAAGGGGCGTTCGGATGGTGCGGTCCTGGTTGTCGCGATGGTGGGGAGCGGTGGTGGGAGCAGCTCCGTGAGGCGGTGGGCCAGGAGGCCGGCCGGATGACGGAACGGGCCCTCGGGCAGGCCTGCCGTCAGGGTCCGGCGTACGGCTTCGGGGGTGGCGCCGCGGTCCAGCCAGGCGGTGACCGCGGGGGCGAGATGCTGCACGACTCGCTCGGGGAGGAGCAGGCGGGGGTCGTCGCGGTGCAGGCTCGCGAGGAGGGTGGCGGCCGGGTGGTGGAGGGGCGCGGGAGGGGGTGCGGCTGGTGGCGTGGCGGGCGGCGGAGTCCTGACGTCCGGTTGTACGGGGGCCGTGGCGGGCGCTGGCGCGGGCGCAGGTCTCGGCGGAGGGGTGGGGCGAGGGGTGGGGCGGGGCTCCCGGACCGGGATCTCGTTGGCCCCCGGCTGGTTGTACGACACCGTCCGGGTGACGAGGTGCCCGCTCGGCAGGCGGTGGCGGGTGCGGGCCAGATATCCGTGGGCCTCCAACTCCCGCAGGGCCGAGGCGATTCGCGTCTCGCCCTCGGGGAAGCGGTCCGTCAGCGTCCTGATGTCGACGCGGGCACCGGTGGGCAGCGACTGAATGTGGACGCCGAGCCCGATCGCGAGCCCCGACAGCTGCGGGTGCTGGGCGAGGTGGTTGCCGATCACCGTGAAGCGGGCGGTGTGGCGGACTTTGACGTGCGTGACGCCTCGCGGATGCTGCTGCGCAAACTGATGCGGAATCCGGGGCCGGGCGCACGGGGGCGCGCTAAGGTGCTGCGTATCCATGGGGAAGGTCTCTTCTTCCTCGGTGGTCAGGCCCTCGATCGGGAGTCCAGTCCCGGCCGGGGGCCGTCGCATGTTCTGGGGTCTGTTCGGGCGAGCATATGACCGACAACCAGTCGGAAATCCAGCTGAGTTGCGGATTGTCACCCTTGTGGGCGATGCGGGTTCGCGGTGCTGACGAGAGGCCGAACCGGGTCAGGTGAGAGCCGGGCGGGGCTGGGTTTGGTGGGTTCTCTCCCTGAGTTCTTGAAAAGCATTTGATGCCGGGCAGTATCGGTCGGTCGTTTACCGGGACGGTGGAATCCGGGGGCCGGTGGGGGCGGGTCCGGAGCCGGCGGGCTTCAGCGCCGGCGTCAGTGCTGATGACGGTGCCGGATGCGGTACGAAGTTGATCTCGGCCCAGACCGTCTTGCGCGGGGGGCTGCCGGGCATGACGCCCCAACGGTCGGAAAGCGCCTCCACGATGACGAGTCCGCGCCCCGACTCGTCGGCGGGGCCCGGGTGTTGCGGGCCGAGGGTCCGACGGTCGCCGCGGGTGTCGGTCACCTCGATACGGAGGGTGCCGCCGATCACGTACAGCGTGAGGCGGAAGTCGCGGCCGGGGACGCGACCGTGCGTGACGGCGTTGGCGGCCAGCTCGGCCACGATGTGCTCCGCGCGGTCGGGGTCCAACGGCAGCTCCCAGGCGCGGACTTGCTCGGTCGTGAACCGCCGGGCGAGACGGGCGCCGCGGGGTGTCGCTGACAGGAGCAGGCTGAAGCTGCGGACGGTTTCTTGATTCACGTCACACAGCGTGGCCACCCGTGTCTACTCTGAACTGGGGTTACGACTGTGCGTATCGGGACTGTCACTCTGTGGTCCCGATCTGTCCTGTCTGTCTCGGGTGTCGTACGGGTGCGGGTGGGTGTTGGAGGTGGGTGGAGATGAGCAGCGGTGAGGGCGTGGATGAGGCGGGCTGGGCGACCGAGCCCGGGGACGAGATGGCGCCGATGATCGAAGTGGTGGGCAGCCTCATCAGGTTCCATCGCGAAGCCGCCGGGATGCGTACGGCCGACTTCGGCGAGGCGATGGGATACGGCGAGGACCTGATCCGCAAGGTGGAGCGCGGGGCGCGGATTCCCAGGGCTGATTTTCTGCGCAGGGCGGATGAGGTGCTGGGCGCAGGCGGGGCGCTCGCGGCTATGCGGCGGCACGTGGAGCAGGCCCGGTATCCGAAGAAGCTGCGGCAACTGGCGCAGATGGAGGAACGGGCAGCCGAGATGCTGTTGTACAGCAACCACCACATCCATGGGTTGTTGCAGACGAAGGAGTACGCCGAAGCGATTTTCGGGGTGCGGCGGCCCGCGCACTCCCAGGCCGCGTTGGAGCAGGCAGTGGAAGCCCGGATGGCACGGCAGTCCGTCTTCGACCGGGACCCGGCTCCCGATCTCAGCTTCGTTCAGGAACAGGTGACTCTCGAACGTCCCGTCGGGGGGACAATCGTTCTGCGGCGGCAGCTGGAACGCCTGCTGGAAGTGGCGCAGTTGCCACATGTGGAATTTCAGGTAATGCCGACCGCTTGGTGGGATCACCCTGGGCTGAACGGCCCGATCGAGCTGTTGAAATTCGAGGACGGCACGGCGGTTGGGCGTTCCGACGGGGCGTTCAACGGCCGTCCGACCTCCGACCCAAGGCAGCTCAGGGTCCTCGAACTGCGGTATGGAATCATCCGGGCGCAGGCTCTCTCGCCCGGGGAGTCGGTGGCCTTCGTCGAGCGAGCGCTTGGAGAGTGATGAGCACCTCGAACCTCCGCTGGTTCAAGAGCAGTTACAGCAGTGGTCCTGAAGTGGACGACTGCGTGGAGATAGCCAAAGCCCCCGCCGCCGTCCACGTTCGTGACTCCAAGAACCCTGCCGGGGCGCGGCTCACCCTCAGCCCTGCCGCATGGGCGTCGTTCGTGGCACCCCTGGCGCCGGGCCACTAGCCGGGCTCGGGGGCCGGTTCACTGCATGTTCTGCACATGCGGATGGCCGGGCGCGACCGTACACACGTACAGCTGCAAGTTGTAGCTGCGGCCGATGTTCAGCTGGGTCGCGCAGGACGGGCCGCGGTAGTGCAGCCCCGTATAGCCGGCGTCCTCCACAGGACGCCAACTCCCGTTGCCGCCGTCCCATTCGCTGCCGTCGATCGTGAGCAGGGGCCGCACGGCCGAGCCGCACTCGGGGCAGGCCATGGGGAACGGGTCGCTGAAGCTCCAGGGGGCGTGGCCGCCGAGCTTGCAGCCCGGGGCGACGCTGAGGTCGTACTGATAGCCGATGACGTCGACGTCATCCAGTTCATCCCCATCCTCAGGCTCTTCCGGGGTCTGCTCCTCCTCCCAGGCCTCGACGCGGTCCGCCAGGTCCTCGGGCAGTTCGTGCGGGGCCGGGTACTCGGTGACCGTCTCGGGGTGGAGTACGCAGGGCTCGGGGAGGTAGTCGTCGTTGCCGATCACCGAGGGCTGCGGGGCGGTGGTGAGGGGGTCGGTCACGTCGGCGGAGGCACGCCAGCGGAGCGTGACCGCGGGGAGGTGGTCCGCGGCGTGGTCGAAGGGGCACCACAGGACCTGGAGCAGATCGGTACCGGCCGGGCAGGGCAGCGCGGGGACGTCGGCGGCGTACAGCTGGACCACGGGGGATCATGGGGGCCGGGCCGTCCTGGGATATCCGGTTCCGGCCGGAGATCGAGGCGCGGTCGACGATCACCTGCTCCTCAGGGGTGAGGAGATCGGCGCCCTCGGCGCGTGGCCGGTCCCAGGCTTCGTCGAGGATGCGCCGCCTCAGCCGTACGTCGTCGGGGGCGACACCGCGGTGCGAGGGTCCGGCGTGATCCGGGCAGGTGGGCCACGGTTCGTCAGCCGGCCAGAGAAGAGGACCGCCGATCGAACTGTCGGCAGCGGCCGGCGCACCGGCACGCGGGTGCAGCCGTACGGCGGTACGGGCCATCGGCGCCAACTCGGGGAAGAGGGCGACGATGTCGAGGGGGCGGGGTGGGGTGGTGCGGGGCATGGGGGAGAGGCTATGTGTGCACGCAGGCGCAAGGTGAAGGTGGGGCACGTCCGATGGCTGATGGGGCGCGGGCGGCGGCGTACACCTGGTCCGCCGAGGGGGATAAAAACGCTGTGACCGCGGAGTTTCACATGAAGCTGGACGAAGGAATGCTCGGCTATTTCCGCGAGATAGTGGACGAAATGGCGAGGCGGTTCGGTATCTCCCGCGCGGAGGCGGTGGCGAGGATCAATGAGAGGTACGGAGGAACGGAGATAGCTCCGTACCCCGATCTCATGTGCCATGAGCTTCCGGAGTTCTGGGCCTACGGCCCGTACTACTACCCCGACGACGCCGGACGCCTTCCGACGGGAGACGCGAGCGCGGACGTGGGCATCGACGTGACGCGCCTGCGGATCCGCCCCCGGCCGCCCGAGGATTCGCCCGCGTGGACTCTCCGCGGGGACGTTCAGGGCGGGGGAGAGGGATGAGCAGAACTGTCGAGTACCGGCTCCGGGGCACCCGCTCGCAGGGCGGTCTGGCCGCGGACTTGACGGCGGAGCATCGCCTGCCCGGCACCGGTGCGGCGGGCTGCCTGCAGATCTACCGCAACGTATCGCTGGCGCTTCCGAACGGCACCCATTGGCGCGACGCCGCATGGCTCGCCTTCGGGCTCTCGGCGCACTCCGCCGACCTGTCCTCCGCACATCCCGACGGCCTCCTCGTCGAGGTCGCCGCGCTCACCTTCCCCCTCGCCCACTACCGGTCCGAGGTGGCGGCGCTGGCGATGGACGCCTGGCTGCGCGACGAATTCGCCCTCCCTGATCGAGGCCTGCGCGCCGCTCTCGACGAGGGGACCGGGACATGGTGCTTCCAATGGGGAGGACACCTTGATCCCTTTTCGGACGGGCCCTGACTGGTCGGTGGTGGAGGGAGAAGGCGGACCATGACGCCCAAGTGTGCGTACTGGTGGATGCGGGCCGCGGATGCGGCCGAGGGCGCGTGGAAGGAGGCTGTGCGCCGGAGACGTGGCAGATGGGAATGACCGGGTGGGCAACGAGCTCAGTTTCAACGAGGACGTGATGTTGGGCGGGGCATGGCCAGGAGGTCGAGGACGGCCGGCGGGTCCTGTGCCGGCACGGTCGGTGTCGATCGGCATCGGGAGGAGGGGACATGGCGGCCGGGTGGGACTGGGACGGTGACGAGAGCCTGCTCCGCTTCGACGACCCCGTCGAGTGGGACGCGGCGTACGAACGCGGAGAGGACTCACTGGGCTCCGCCGCGATCGGCCTGGCCTTCAACTGCTCGCTGGCCGAGGCGTCACCTCGGATCGTCAGGGCGATGCAGCTGCCGGACATCGGCCAACGCGGCTTCGCCTTCACCGCGGCAGGCACCGCGGCCCGGCTCAACGGCGAACTGACACCAGAGCTGTACGCCGCGCTGCGGGCGGAGGGCCACGGCCGCAGGAGCATGGCCGAGAACGCCATCGACGACACCCTCGACTACGTACCGTTCCGGCAACTCCCACCGTGGTTCAAGTGGCAGATGGTCCGGATGACCGTGCAGAACAAGCTGGAGTACTGGTGGATGCTGACCACGGACGCGGTCGGCGACGCGCGGCAGTTCCTGCGTGGTCGTCGCTCCTGAGAACAAGGCGCGCGATGGCACGGTCGGCGGGGGTAGGCGTGACGGGGGTTGCGTGATGGCGGCTGTGGAGGCGCGGTAGGTGACGGAAGAGCGGACACGACGGGACTGGTCCCCGCAGACCGAGGACGTGCTGCGTCGTGCGGGCTGGCGTCCCGGACGGACGGTGCCGACGTCGACCTGGGAAGCGGTCCTGAGCGAACGCGGGGCCTTCGTGGCTCATGACGCCGCGCGCCGGTTCCTCGCCGAGTTCGGTGGTCTGGTGACGTACGGCTGGCCCGCCGATTCGATCACCACTTCGTCGTCCGTCCGGTTCGACCCGCTGGCGGCCGCGTGGCAGGACGAGCGGTTCGCGCGGGCGAGCCGGGAAGTAGGGGCGCTGCTCTATCCAGTGGGCACGGCGGACGAAGGTGCCGGCTTCCTGGGGATCACCGAAGAGGGCGCACTGCACCTGCTTCGGGACCGGGCGGAACCGCTTGCGACGACCATCGACCAGGCGCTGGACCGGTTGGTCATGCTGCAAGGGGCGCAGGCAGCCCTGTGGACGCCCGACGTGCCGGCGGACCCCCCTCCGTTCTGGCGGAGGTTCGACAGTGCGGAGGCCGGCGAGGACGCCGGGGTGCGCTGGTCGGCAGAGACGGATCGGGTGCTGCGGGCAGGAGGCTGGTGTCCGGGCCGGGCAATTCCCACGGACACCTGGGGAAGCGCCCTTCCGCAGAGCGGTGAGTACGAGATCCACGATGCCGCGCGCCGGTTTCTGGCGGAGTTCGGTGCGGTGGGTGTGCCCTACCGCGATTCCCTGGATGCCATGTCATGGATGGAGTTCCGGCTCGATCCGGTGCTGGCGTTCTGGGACGCGGAGATCATCGAGGATCTGGCCGAGCAGGCGGGTGTCGACAGCCTCTACCCCGTCGGCATGCGTGACCGCGGGAACCAGTACCTGGCCATGGCGGCGGACGGGGCTGTGTATGCCGGCATGGACAGCGTCTGGCTGCTGGCACCCACGCCCGACGAGGCGGTGCAGCGGCTCACGCGGCGGCTGGGCGACCACTGACGGGCTGAACGGCCGACCTTCACGCCGAACGCCTGTGCCTAGTAAATTCGCTGCTGCGTATGTGTGGTTGACGGGGTTGGTGCGACGGGGGTTGCGTGATGGCGGGGTATCGGCCGACGGACTGGCATGTGCTGGATCTGGAGAAGGATCCGACGCCTGGGGATCCGGTCCGGGTGAAGTCGTTGGCCAAGAGCCTGCACGACTTCGCCGACGACGTGCAGGACGCGTTGCGGTTGGTGAATGGGATGGCGGGCGAGGATGCCGTCCTGACGATGGTGGGGAAGACCGCGGAGGTGTTCCGGGACGAGTTTTCCGGGGTGCCGAAGAATCTCAAGAAGCTGAAGAAGTCGTACGACCTGGCGGGGGATGCGCTGGCGGCGTACTGGCCCGAGCTTGAGCGCGCCCAGACGCTGGCCGACAAGGCCCTCGTCAAGGGGCGGGACGCGCAGGCTGATCTGTCGTCCGCCAAGTCCAAGTTGTCGTCGGCTGATTCGTGGGTGACGCGGGCGAACAAGGAAGCGGACAAGTACAAGGACGATCCGACCGGCGGCAAGGACGTCGACAAGCCTGATGAGGCGAAGGTGCGGGCCGCCACCCGTGACGCCCAGAGCGCGAAGGACGCGCACACGGCCGCTCAGTCGGATGTGACCTCCGCGCAGAGTGCGCTGGATGCGGCGAAGAAGATGGCCGCGGATGCGCGTCAGATGCGTGAGGACGCCGCCGGGGAAGCCAAGCGCAAGCTCGATGATGCTTCCGACGCGGGGATTCAGAACCGTAAGTGGTACGAGGAGGTCGGTGACTGGTTCGTCGACAACTGGGACACCATCGTCACCGTCTGCAAAGTGGTCGTCGCTGTTCTCGGGATCATCGCCCTCATCATCGGGGGGCCGATTCTCGGTGCGATCGTGCTCATTGCCGCGCTGATCGTTCTCGCGGACACGCTCAATAAATATATGAAGGGGCAGGCGTCCCTGTGGGATGTGGCGTTCGCCGCCCTTGACTGCATTCCGGGGATGAAGGGGCTGACCACCCTTGGTGGGCTCGCCAAGGGGCTCAAGGGGCTCAAGAGTTTGAACGGGCTGAAGGCCGGGTTGAAGGGCATGGCCCTGGGTCTGCGCGGTCTGGGCAAGTCAGCCCGTGGTGCCCTCGCCGACGGAGCGAAGGGAGCTTACAACCGGCTGAAGAGCGTCATCCGGATCAAGGGCAGTGACCCGGTGGACATGGCAACCGGAGGGATGTTCCTGCCGCAGACAGACGCGAACCTGCCGGGCACCCTGCCACTTGTCCTCACTCGCAGGGTCGCCTCCGATTATCGCGCGGGATGGTGGTTCGGGCCCACCTGGGCTTCCACCCTCGACCAGCGTCTGGAGGTCGACGACGACGGCATCGTTCTGGTCACCGAGGACGGAATGCTCCTCGCGTATCCGCTTCCCACTGTGTTCGGGGGCGCCGTCACCCCCGAGTCGGGCCCCAGATGGCTCCTGACACGGTTGGGGAACGGCGGCTACTGCGTCGACGATCCGATCACCGGACACGCACGCCACTTCGCTGAGCCGACGGACGGCATCGCTCCGATCACCCGCCTCGTCGACCGCAACGGTAATGCGATCACCTTCGACTATGACGAGCACGGCACCCCACAGGCCATTCGGCACTCCGGCGGCTACCACCTCGGACTCACCGTGGATGAGGGGCGCATCACAGCCCTGATGCTCGACGGCGGGAACGACGACGGCTCGGACGCAGTACTCAAGCGCTACCGCTATACCGACGGCAATCTCACCGAGACGATCAACTCGTCCGGTCGTCCTCTGCGGTTCACCTACGACGACAGGCTGCGTGTCACGTCCTGGACCGACACCAACGACAGTCGGTACGAGTACTCCTACGACGACCGTGACCGTTGTATCGCCGAGGGGGGTGAGGCCGGCCACATCACCATCACTCTCGACTACGACGGAACAGACTCGGCCTGGTCCGACTGCCGTATCACCACTTTGACGACTGCCGAAGGTGCCGTCACCCGATTCGTCGTCAACGACAACAGCCAAGTGATCGCCGAAGTCGATCCGCTCGGGCACACCACGCGCACCACGTATGACGAGCGACATCAGGAGGTGTCCGTCACCGACGCTCTCGGTCGCTCCACGTACTACGCCCGCAACGAGCTGGACCAGCCCCTCAGCATCACGTATCCGGACAAGGCTACGGCCCGATTCACCTACGACGCGCACGGCAACCCGACCGTGGTGGTCCACGCCGACGGGAGCACGTGGCGACGGAGGTACGACGACAGGGGCAACTGCGTCGCTGTCACCGGGCCAGGCGGCGCCACGGTGACCTACACCCACGGCGACGACGGTCGGCTGACATCGGTCACCGACCCCACGGGGAACACAACACGGATCGAGACCAACGCGGCAGGCCTGGTCACTGCCCTCGCGGATCCATGGGGCGGACATGAGTGGCGCCGGTACGACCCCTTCGGTCGTGTCTGCGCGGTCGGAGACACGGCCGGCAGCGAGGCCCGTCTCTGGTGGTCGACGGAAGGACGGGTCACACGGTGGCTCGGCCCGAACAGCGCCGAGCAGACGTGGGAGTACGACGGGGAAGGCAACTGCCTCCGGCACACGGATGTTGGCGGAGGCGTCAGCGTTTACGAATACACACACTTCGACCTGCTCGCGGCCAGGACAGGACCGGACGGCGGGCGGTACGAGTACGAACACGACGCTTCCCTGCGCCTGACCCAGGTCAAGAACCCACAAGGACTGACCTGGACATACCGCTATGAACCGGCCGGACACATTGCGGCGGAGACCGACTTCGACGGTCGGACTATGCGGTACGAATACGACCAGAGCGGTCAGGTGGTTGCCAGGACGAATGTTCTGGGGCAAAAGATCACATATGGGCGTGATGTGCTGGGCCAGGTGGTTTCGAAGAACGCCGATGGTGCCGTGACGCGGTATGAGCGGGATGCCATGGGGCGCCTGCTGCGAGCCGCGGGACCGGATTCCTCGGTACGTCTGGAGCGGGACCAGCTGGGCCGAATCGTCGGTGAGCGCGCGGACGACCGTCTGCTGGCTTTCGAGTACGACGATCTCGGTCGCCGGACTCGGCGAGTGACTCCGACGGGCGCGGTGTCGACGTACGCCTATGACGTGCAGGGGCGACGCAGCGCCTTGACCGCTTCTGAGTGCACCCTTCACTTTGCTCATGACGTCATCGGGCGTGAGACCTCCCGTACGGTGGACGAATTTTTGACGGTCACCAGTCAGTGGGACGCATCCGGCTCGTTGATGGCGCAAACGGCCAATACGCCACAAGGGCCGCTGCAGAGTCGGCGGTACACCTACCGGACCGACGGACATGTCACCGACTTGGACGACCTGTTGAACGGGCGTCGGCACATCTCCCTGGACGCCGGGGGCAGGGTCACCGCGGTCAGTGCGGGCAGCTGGCAGGAGTCGTACGCGTATGACAGCGCCGGCAACCAGGCCGATGCCTCCTGGCCCGACACCCACCCGGGCAAGGAGGCCAAGGGAAGGCGTTCCTACGAGGGCACTCGCCTGACCTCTGCCGGGAACGTGCGCTACGAGTACGACGCGGCGGGCCGCATGGTGGCTCGCCGCAGGACCCGCCTCTCGCGCAGACCCGAGACGTGGCGATACACGTGGGACGCCGAGGACCGGTTGACCTCCGCGACCACGCCCGACGGAGCCGTCTGGCGCTATCGGTATGACGTCTTCGGGCGTCGGGTCGCGAAGCAGCGGCTCAGTGCGGACAGCAGGTCCGTCACGGAGGAGACTCGCTTCACCTGGGACGGTGGCACGCTCGCCGAGCAGGTGACCACTGGCGAGGACCTGCCTCGCCCGGTGGCTCTGACCTGGGACTACGACGGACTGCACCCGGTCGCCCAGACTGAACGCCTGCTGGACGCGGCAACGCAGGAAGAGATCGACTCCCGGTTCTTCGCCATCATCACCGACCTGGTCGGCACCCCGACGGAATTGGTGGACCAGAGCGGAGACGTCGCATGGCGGGCGCGCTCAACACTGTGGGGCAGTACGGCGTGGCCGGCGGCAAGCACCACGTACACGCCGCTTCGTTTCCCCGGGCAGTACCACGACAGTGAGACGGGACTGCACTACAACCAACACCGCTACTACGACCCCGACGGCGGACGCTACGTCACCCCTGACCCTCTCGGGATGAGTGTGGCGCCGCATCCCACGGCCTATGTACCCAACCCCTGGACGGCCACGGATCCGCTGGGCCTGGCGCCGTATGAAGTCTTCTACCGGGTGATGTCGGAGAAGGAGTTCTCCAGGCTCGGTCCCAGGGGAGCGATCACCCCCCGAGGTGAGAACTTCGTGACACAAGAGGTTGACTATGTGACCGGAATCGCGGACCGATTCGCCAGGCGTGGCGGTAGAAACGCCCAGAAATATACACACCTGGTGCGTTATGAAGTTCAGCCGGGAACCAGGGATGCACTCATTGCCGCAGGAAGAGGGTCGGGTGACAATATCGCCGCCATCCGTGAATCGTTCGGTATCCACCTGGACGAGATCGGAGAAAGCGTTGACTTCGTCCACGTGAAGATGGAGCGAGGTGGGCTGAACTTTGGACTCCGCGAAAATTCAGCCGATGTATTCAACTCAAATATCTTGAGAATGACGCACGAATTGCTCTAGTCGAGCGAAGAACGAGAAAAGGGAACAGGGTAAATGTCAGGTGACGCGGCCGCAGAGGACGCCCTGATGCAGCGAGTGGATTCGCTCATCGGCTCGGGATATGTGGGACGAGGGAAAGCCGTAGAAGTCGAAGACGCAGTTCCGGAGGCACGCGCCCGTATCCTCGGCTGGCTGCGGCTCTCGTCCGAAGCGGGGGACTGGCGCCGGTTCGAACGGCAGGCGGGTGTCGCGGTTCACCTCCACCCCGAGGGACTCGCCACGATCCTGGCACCCATACTCGCTTCGCGCGCACCAGGCGTGAACTCGGAGGATCTGGTCGACATGCTCGGCGAGCTGCGGGCTCCCGAGGGCGTGGAGCCGATCAGCTCTCTCGTACGGGAGCGCAAGGACACGGACGGGCCCTTCTACGCTCTGTGCATCAAGGGCGTGCAGGCGCTGGCCGGGATCGGTACCCCGGAAGCGCTGCGCTTTCTGGAAGGCATCGCCAGAAGTGCCCAGGGGGAGTGGCCGGACCCACTGAGATGGCATGCGGCGGAGGAGTTGGGCATCGAGGACGAGCTCGGCTTCGACGAGGACGCGATGCTGGGCGGGCCATAGCCCGGAGGCCGACGCGACTTCGCCTTCACCCATGGCAGGTCAAGCTGGAGGACTTGAGGGGGTGGGCTGGGTGGATGGCGACGTGGGACATCGGCGGGCCGAGAGGCGTGCGGCGTACGACGTGTTCCGGGCCGCGCCGGAGAGCAAGGCCGTGTGGGACGAGCTGCCGGAGGCGGTCCGCACGGCGATCGCTCGATGTGACGCGGAGCGGCTGGTGGTGGAGCGGTCGCGGGTGGCGCCGGAGCTGCGGGAGAAGATCACGGCTCCCGTGTACTTGGTGGCGGAGCGGTTCGCCTCCTGGGAACGCGTGGTGCGCCGGATGGAACCCGGCTGGTCGAGCGAGGACTTCTATCCGGTCAGCGCGTACAGCAACGACCTGGACTCCCGTGACTCGTTGGACGAGGTCATGCGAGGGCTGCCCGAGGAGGCGCGTGCGGGTGCGCTCGGCCGGCTGCTGGAGCGGCTGGACGCACGGTTCCGAGCCGCGAGCGTGCCGGACCCGGACGGCTCCCTGCGGCCCTGGGTGCGCCCGGCGAAGGAGAAGCCCGAGGCCGAACTCGCGGAGTGGTGGAAACGCAGGCCCGCGCGTGAGCCCTGGGACTGATCTCCGGCAACGCCTCAGGGACTCTTCGCGCCGAACGCCTGTGCCTAGTAAATTCGCTGCTGCGTATGTGTGGTTGACGGGGCTGGTGCGACGGGGGTTGTGCGATGGCGGGGTATCGGCCGACGGACTGGCATGTGCTGGATCTGGACAAGGATCCGACGCCTGGGGATCCGGTCCGGGTGAAGTCCCTTGCCAAGAGCCTGCATGACTTCGCCGATGACGTGCAGGATGCGCTGCGGCTCGTCAAGGGCATGGCGGAGGAAGACGCCGTCCTGACGATGGTGGGCAAGACGGCCGAGGTGTTCCGGGACGAGTTCTCGGGTGTGCCGAAGAACTTGAAGAAGCTGAAGAAGTCGTACGACCTGGCGGGGGATGCGCTGGCGGCGTACTGGCCCGAGCTCGAGCGCGCCCAGACGCTGGCCGACAAGGCCCTCGCCAAGGGGCGGGACGCGCAGGCCGATCTGTCCTCGGCCAAGTCCAAGTTGTCGTCGGCTGATTCGTGGGTGACGCGGGCGAACAAGGAAGCGGACAAGTACAAGGACGATCCGACCGGCGGCAAGGATGTCGAGAAGCCGGATGAGGCGAAGGTGCGGGCCGCCACCCGTGACGCGCAGAGTGCGAAGGACGCGCACACGGCCGCTCAGTCGGATGTGACCTCCGCGCAGAGTGCGCTGGACGCGGCGAAGAAGATGGCCGCCGACGCCCGTCAGATGCGTGAGGATGCCGCGGGGGAGGCGAAGCGCAAGCTGGACGACGCTTCCGACGCCGGCATTCCGAACCGTAAGTGGTACGAAGAAGTCGGTGACTGGTTCGTCGACAACTGGGACACCATCGTCGCGGTCTGCAAGGTCGTCGTGGCGGTGCTGGGCATTATCGCGATGATTATCGGGGGGCCGATTCTCGGTGCGATCGTGCTGATCGCCGCGCTGATCGTGCTGGCCGACACCCTCAATAAATATATGAAAGGGCAGGCGTCTCTTTGGGATGTGGCGTTCGCCGCCCTTGACTGCATTCCGGGGATGAAGGGGCTCACCACCCTCGGCGGGCTCGCCAAGGGACTCAAGGGGCTCCGGAGCTTGAACGGGATCAAGGCCGGGATGAAGGGCATGGTCGAGGGCGTGCGCGGCATGAGCGGCGCCTTCAAGGGCGCGGCCCGCATGCCGGGTGGCCAGATCCCCTACCGGGCACTGTCCCCGAAGGCCAGGCAACTCACCCGGGCGCTGGAGAACGGCCACATACCCATCCGGCCCGGCGAGGTGAACGTCTCCCATCTCTCCGAACTCCAGAGCTTCCACGGGGTCGAGCACGCCATCATCCAGAACCCGGCGGGCGATCTGCGTCTCTTCCGGGGGACGGAGCGGACCAGCTCCATTCCGCGGGACCTCAGGGGCCAGGATTACGACTTCATTGCCCATACGCACCCGGAAGACCGAATTCCCGGACCGCCCAACCGAATAGAACAGGCGCAGGGAATGCCCAACAGTATGTCGCGGGACCTGGAGTACAAAGCGTCGGATCATATGGAAGTGGTCGTCAGCCGGGACGGAAACCTGCGGTTCTTCGACGGTGACGGGATCCGTGAACTGCCGCAGGGAACGTACCCTGAGGGTGGTCCGGTGAATCCGTTGGGGTTCATCGTTCCCGTGCAAATGGGATGACCGATGTGCATACGTTGGCATGAACCGCGCCGCGGAAAGGGAAAGCCGTAATGAGTAGTGAATACGCCTCGTGTGTCTTCTGCGGGGAGTTCGTCCTGCACATCCCCGGGTGGGCCAGCGATGTTCCCTCGTACCGGCTCATGCGGGCGACCTGGCGGGAGGAGCACGCGTTCCTCGTCGGGTCGCTGCACTTCTCCTGCCTGCGGGCGTCGGCCGTCCGGGCGGAGTTCGCCGCCGAGTTCGCGCAGATCGCGACAGGGCACGGGAGGGAGATCACGTTCCAGGCGGCCGGCGGGGCCCAGACCCTGGTCCAGCCCGGTCTCGGGTACGTGGAGGAGATCTTCCGGGGCGACGAATGCGCCGTCCACCGCAGCGACACCCGGGACAGCTGGCTCGTACAGGAGCACGCCGGGCCCTGGTACGTGCTGGACCGGCCGCAGATGGAGGAGATCGCGCGAGGGGAGCAGCCTCGTCTCGACCCCGGGGTGGAGCGGATCGTGCTCCCGGGGGAGCCGATGGCGGGCCTTGCCGACGCCACGCTTACTGAACTCCTGGACAGCCTCGGTGTCACGGGCCGGTATCCGGGTCTCGCGGCGGGGGAGCCGGAGTACGAGTTCTGGAAGTACTTCGCCCCCAAGCGCGTACTGGAGTACGCGGTGATCGCGACCCCGCCCCTGCCGGCGGAGGCCGCCGCGTTCCTGCGGGACTACGCCCCGGGGTACCGGCCGATCGACTACGACGCGCTGGAAGGCGACGAGCTGCGGGGCTGAGAAGCCGGACGTCGTGCCCGGAAAGCCCTGCGGCGGCTCGCCGACAGGGCCGGTCCGTCCGAAGAGTTTGACGCGCGTCCCCCCGGGGGTATCCTCTCCGGCTCGATTCGCCAGGTCGCTGCCCCGTATGGCAGACTGTCGGGGTTGCTCGGTTGAGTGCCGATGCTGCGCGCCTCCCGCCGGGAGGACCGGAAGCGAGTCCCACAGTACTCGTCGCCCCAACTGCCCCAGGGCAGCGCTGGAGCGGACGTACGGGAATCTTCCGGGAAGTGTCAGCGGGGTGCAGACCAGGCACCCGGTGGGTGTTCCACCCCCGGTCCTGCGGTCGTCTTTGGGATGGGCCGTGTCCCTGGTAGGGAAATCCGTTTGTGGATATCTCTGCGGTGAGGACGCGACACACCCGACCGCGTGGGTCGGAGACAGGACGCGAACCCGCGGGGTTGCAGAGCGTTTCACTAGACAAAGGACTACTGAGTAGCCATGGCGGGACAGAAGATCCGCATCCGGCTCAAGGCCTACGACCACGAGGTCATCGATTCCTCGGCGAAGAAGATCGTCGAGACGGTGACGCGCACTGGTGCGTCGGTCGCGGGCCCGGTGCCGCTGCCCACTGAGAAGAACGTGTACTGCGTCATCAAGTCGCCGCACAAGTACAAGGACTCGCGCGAGCACTTCGAGATGCGCACGCACAAGCGCCTGATCGACATTCTCGACCCGACTCCCAAGACCGTTGACTCTTTGATGCGACTCGACCTCCCGGCCGGTGTCGACATCGAGATCAAGCTCTAAGGGATGTGGTCTGAGAATGGTTAAGCAGATCAAGGGCATCCTCGGCGAGAAGCTCGGCATGACGCAGGTGTGGGACGAGAACAACCGTGTTGTTCCGGTCACCGTCGTCAAGGCCAGCCCCAACGTCGTGACCCAGGTCCGTACGAATGACGTCGACGGCTACGAGTCGGTCCAGATCGCCTTCGGCGAGATCGACCCGCGCAAGGTGAACAAGCCCCTCAAGGGTCACTTCGCCAAGGCCGACGTCACTCCCCGCCGTCACCTCGTCGAGATCCGTACCGCTGACGCCAGCGAGTACGTCCTCGGCCAGGAGATCACCGCCGAGACCTTCGAGTCCGGCATCAAGGTGGACGTGACCGGCACGAGCAAGGGCAAGGGCTTCGCCGGTGTCATGAAGCGTCACAACTTCCATGGCCTCGGCGCCGGCCACGGTGTCCAGCGCAAGCACCGCTCTCCGGGCTCCATCGGTGGCTGTGCCACCCCGGGCCGTGTGTTCAAGGGCCTCCGCATGGCGGGTCGCATGGGCAACGAGCGGGTCACCACCCAGAACCTGACCGTCCACGCCGTTGACGCGGAGAAGGGCCTGCTCCTCATCAAGGGCGCGGTTCCTGGTCCGAACGGCGGCCTCGTCCTGGTCCGCACCGCGGCCAAGGGGGCCTGAGGTAACGATGAGCACTGTTGACATCATTTCGCCGGCAGGCGACAAGACCGGGACGGTCGAGCTCCCTGCGGAGATCTTCGACGTCGAGAAGATCAGCATTCCGCTGCTTCACCAGGTCGTAGTCGCCCAGCTGGCCGCTGCCCGCCAGGGCACGCACAAGACCAAGACGCGCGCCGAGGTTCGTGGTGGCGGTAGGAAGCCCTACCGTCAGAAGGGCACCGGCCGTGCGCGCCAGGGCTCGACCCGCGCCCCGCAGTTCGTCGGCGGTGGCGTCGTCCACGGCCCGCAGCCGCGTGACTACTCGCAGCGGACCCCGAAGAAGATGAAGGCCGCGGCCCTGCGCCACGCCCTCACCGACCGGGCCCGCAACGCTCGCATCCACGTCGTCTCCGGCGTGATCGAGGGCGACAACCCCTCCACCAAGGCCGCGAAGGTCCTGCTCGGCAAGATCTCGGAGCGCAAGAACCTGCTCCTGGTCATCGACCGTGCCGACGAGGCCGCGCTGCTCTCCGCGCGCAACCTGCCCCAGGTCCACATCCTGGAGCCGGGCCAGCTGAACACGTACGACGTTCTCGTCTCGGACGACGTGGTCTTCACCCAGGCCGCTTTCGAGTCCTTCGTGTCTGGCCCCCAGGCCGCTGACACCGAAGGGAGCGAAGCCTGATGGCTACGCGTCACCCGAGCATTGCCCCCAAGGCGGCCAAGGCCGCCAAGGCCGCGCGCATCGCCAAGGCGAAGCGCCACGAGGCCGAGGGCAAGAACACCGTTGAGACGCCGCTGAGCAAGAGCTTCACGGATCCCCGTGACGTCCTCATCAAGCCGGTCGTCTCCGAGAAGAGCTACGCGCTGCTCGACGAGGGCAAGTACACCTTCGTCGTCGCGCCGGGCGCCAACAAGACCCAGATCAAGCAGGCCGTCCAGGCGGTCTTCTCGGTCAAGGTCACCGGGGTCAACACGATCAACCGCCAGGGGAAGCGCAAGCGGACCAAGAGCGGCTTCGGCAAGCGTGCTGACACCAAGCGCGCCATCGTGACCCTCGCTGAGGGCGACCGTATCGACATCTTCGGCCAGGCCTCCTAACGGAGCGCCCTGGTCCGAATATCGGACGAGGACTGAGAAATGGGAATCCGCAAGTACAAGCCGACTACGCCGGGGCGTCGTGGCTCCAGCGTCGCCGACTTCGTCGAGGTCACGCGGTCCACGCCGGAGAAGTCGCTGGTCCGCCCGCTGCACAGCAAGGGCGGCCGTAACAACGCCGGTCGTGTGACCGTTCGCCACCAGGGTGGCGGACACAAGCGCGCCTACCGCGTCATCGACTTCCGTCGGCACGACAAGGACGGCGTGCCGGCGAAGGTCGCGCACATCGAGTACGACCCCAACCGCACCGCGCGCATCGCGCTGCTTCACTACGCGGACGGCGAGAAGCGCTACATCCTCGCCCCCCGCAACCTGTCGCAGGGCGACCGCGTCGAGAACGGTCCCGGGGCCGACATCAAGCCGGGCAACAACCTGGCCCTCCGCAACATCCCGGTCGGTACCACGATCCACGCGATCGAGCTCCGTCCCGGTGGCGGTGCCAAGTTCGCCCGCTCCGCCGGTGCCTCCGTGCAGCTGCTCGCGAAGGAGGGCCAGATGGCCCACCTGCGCATGCCGTCCGGAGAGATCCGCCTGGTCGACGTGCGCTGCCGCGCCACCGTCGGCGAGGTCGGCAACGCCGAGCAGTCGAACATCAACTGGGGCAAGGCCGGCCGCAAGCGCTGGCTGGGCGTCCGCCCGACCGTTCGCGGTGTGGCGATGAACCCGGTTGACCACCCGCACGGTGGTGGTGAAGGCAAGACCTCCGGTGGACGTCACCCGGTCTCGCCGTGGGGTCAGAAGGAGGGTCGTACTCGTTCGCCGAAGAAGGCATCGAACAAGTACATCGTCCGCCGCCGCAAGACGAACAAGAAGCGCTAGGAGCGGGTTTAGATGCCGCGCAGTCTCAAGAAGGGGCCCTTCGTCGACGACCACCTGATCAAGAAGGTGGACGTACAGAACGAAGCCGGTTCCAAGAACGTCATCAAGACCTGGTCCCGTCGCTCGATGATCATCCCGGCCATGCTCGGCCACACGATCGCGGTGCACAACGGCAAGACCCACATTCCGGTGTTTGTCACCGAGTCGATGGTCGGCCACAAGCTCGGCGAGTTCTCGCCGACGCGCACCTTCCGGGGTCACGTCAAGGACGACCGGAAGTCGAAGCGCCGCTAACGCGGGGTGGAATCGACCATGACAGACACTGGAAGGACAACCATGGAAGCCAGGGCCCAGGCGCGGTACATCCGCGTCACGCCCATGAAGGCCCGCCGTGTGGTGGACCTTATCCGTGGCATGGATGCCACGGAGGCTCAGGCGGTCCTGCGTTTCGCCCCGCAGGCCGCGAGCGTGCCCGTCGGCAAGGTGCTTGACAGCGCCATCGCCAACGCCGCACACAACTACGACCACACCGACGCCGACAGCCTCGTCATCTCCGAGGCGTACGTCGACGAGGGTCCGACCCTGAAGCGGTTCCGTCCGCGCGCCCAGGGCCGCGCCTACCGGATCCGCAAGCGGACCAGCCACATCACCGTGGTCGTCAGCAGCAAGGAAGGAACCCGGTAATGGGCCAGAAGGTTAACCCGCATGGGTTCCGGCTCGGCATCACCACGGACTTCAAGTCCCGCTGGTACGCCGACAAGCTGTACAAGGACTACGTCAAGGAAGATGTCGCCATCCGTCGGATGATGACGTCCGGCATGGAGCGCGCCGGCATCTCGAAGGTGGAGATCGAGCGCACCCGTGACCGCGTCCGTGTGGACATCCACACCGCGCGCCCGGGCATCGTCATCGGCCGCCGCGGCGCCGAGGCCGACCGCATCCGCGGTGACCTGGAGAAGCTGACCGGCAAGCAGGTCCAGCTGAACATCCTTGAGGTCAAGAGCCCGGAGACGGACGCTCAGCTGGTGGCCCAGGCCGTCGCCGAGCAGTTGTCCTCCCGCGTCTCCTTCCGTCGTGCCATGCGCAAGAGCATGCAGGGCACGATGAAGGCCGGCGCCAAGGGCATCAAGATCCAGTGCGGTGGCCGTCTCGGCGGCGCCGAGATGTCCCGCTCGGAGTTCTACCGCGAGGGCCGTGTGCCCCTGCACACGCTCCGCGCGAACGTCGACTACGGCTTCTTCGAGGCCAAGACGACCTTCGGCCGCATCGGCGTGAAGGTCTGGATCTACAAGGGCGATGTCAAGAACATCGCCGAGGTCCGCGCCGAGAACGCCGCGGCCCGTGCGGGTAACCGCCCGGCCCGTGGTGGAGCCGGTGGCGGCGGCGACCGCCCGGCCCGTGGCGGTCGTGGTGGCGAGCGTGGCGGCCGTGGCCGCAAGCCGCAGCAGCAGTCCGCGCCGGCAGCCGAGGCCCCCAAGGCCGACGCTCCCGCCGCCGCTGCCGCTCCGGCCGAGAGCACCGGAACGGAGGCCTGACCGAAATGCTGATCCCTCGTAGGGTCAAGCACCGCAAGCAGCACCACCCGAAGCGCCGCGGTCAGGCCAAGGGCGGTACGCAGGTTTCGTTCGGCGAGTACGGCATTCAGGCCCTCACGCCGGCGTACGTCACGAACCGCCAGATCGAGGCGGCTCGTATCGCGATGACCCGCCACATCAAGCGTGGCGGCAAGGTCTGGATCAACATCTACCCGGACCGTCCGCTGACGAAGAAGCCCGCCGAGACCCGCATGGGTTCCGGTAAGGGTTCCCCCGAGTGGTGGGTCGCGAACGTGCACCCGGGCCGGGTCATGTTCGAGCTGTCCTACCCCAACGAGAAGATCGCCCGTGAGGCCCTCACTCGCGCAGCCCACAAGCTGCCGATGAAGTGCCGGATCGTCAAGCGCGAGGCAGGTGAAGCGTGATGTCGGCCGGTACCAAGGCGTCCGAGCTGCGCGAACTGGGTGACGAGGAGCTTCTTGCGAAGCTTCGCGAAGCCAAGGAAGAGCTGTTCAACCTCCGCTTCCAGGCGGCGACCGGTCAGCTCGAAAACCACGGGCGGCTCAAGGCCGTCCGCAAGGACATCGCGCGGATCTACACCCTGATGCGTGAGCGCGAGCTGGGCATCGAGACGGTGGAGAGCGCCTGATGAGCGAGAACAACGTGACCGAAGAGACCAAGACGAGCCGCGGTTTCCGCAAGACCCGTGAGGGTCTGGTCGTCAGCGACAAGATGGACAAGACCGTCGTCGTCGCTGTCGAGGACCGCGTCAAGCACGCGCTGTACGGCAAGGTCATCCGCCGTACGAACAAGCTCAAGGCGCACGACGAGCAGAACGCCGCGGGCGTCGGCGACCGGGTTGTCATCATGGAGACCCGTCCGCTGTCCGCGACGAAGCGCTGGCGCATCGTCGAGATCCTCGAGAAGGCCAAGTAGTAAGTACCTGAGGGGTTTCCCGCAGGTTGGTTCCGCCAGGCTCGGCAGGGGTTCCCGTGAAGGAGCCCCTGCCGGGAACCGGCAGACAATCAGGAGATAGACGTGATCCAGCAGGAGTCGCGACTGCGTGTCGCCGACAACACTGGTGCGAAGGAAATCCTTTGCATCCGTGTGCTCGGTGGCTCCGGTCGCCGCTACGCGGGCATCGGTGACGTCATTGTCGCCACCGTCAAGGACGCGATCCCCGGCGGCAATGTGAAGAAGGGTGACGTCATCAAGGCGGTCATCGTTCGCACCGTCAAGGAGCGTCGCCGTCCCGACGGCTCGTACATCCGCTTCGACGAGAACGCCGCCGTCATTCTGAAGAACGACGGCGACCCTCGCGGCACCCGTATCTTCGGCCCGGTCGGCCGTGAGCTGCGCGAGAAGAAGTTCATGAAGATCATCTCGCTCGCGCCGGAGGTGCTGTAAGCATGAAGATCAAGAAGGGCGACCTGGTTCAGGTCATCACCGGTAAGGACAAGGGCAAGCAGGGCAAGGTCATTGCCGCTTACCCGCGCGACGAGCGCGTCCTGGTCGAGGGTGTCAACCGGGTCAAGAAGCACACGAAGGCCGGTCCCACCGCTCGCGGTTCGCAGGCCGGTGGCATCGTCACGACCGAGGCGCCCGTCCACGTCTCCAACGTCCAGCTGGTCGTTGAGAAGGACGGCAACAAGGTCGTCACGCGCGTCGGTTTCCGCTTCGACGACGAGGGCAACAAGATCCGCGTTGCCAAGCGGACGGGTGAGGACATCTGATGGCTACCACCACCATTCCGCGTCTCAAGACGAAGTACCGCGAGGAGATCGCGGGCAAGCTGCAGGAAGAGTTCTCGTACGAGAACGTCATGCAGACCCCGGGCCTCGTCAAGATCGTGGTCAACATGGGTGTGGGCGACGCCGCCCGCGACTCCAAGCTGATCGAGGGCGCCATCCGCGACCTCACCACGATCACCGGTCAGAAGCCGGCCGTCACCAAGGCCCGCAAGTCCATCGCGCAGTTCAAGCTGCGTGAGGGTCAGCCGATCGGTGCCCACGTCACACTTCGTGGCGACCGCATGTGGGAGTTCCTGGACCGCACCCTGTCGCTCGCGCTTCCGCGCATCCGCGACTTCCGTGGTCTGTCTCCCAAGCAGTTCGACGGTCGTGGCAACTACACCTTCGGTCTCACCGAGCAGGTCATGTTCCACGAGATCGACCAGGACAAGATCGACCGCGTCCGGGGTATGGACATCACCGTGGTCACCACGGCGACCAACGACGCCGAAGGCCGTGCCCTTCTCCGTCACCTCGGCTTCCCCTTCAAGGAGGCGTAAGCGAGATGGCGAAGAAGGCTCTGATTGCCAAGGCTGCTCGTAAGCCCAAGTTCGGTGTGCGTGGCTACACCCGTTGCCAGCGCTGCGGCCGCCCGCACTCCGTGTACCGCAAGTTCGGTCTCTGCCGCGTGTGCCTTCGTGAGATGGCTCACCGTGGAGAGCTCCCGGGCGTGACCAAGAGCTCCTGGTAGTCCCCATAACTGGGACGACCGGACGCTCTCGGTAAGCAGTGGGTTGGCAGAGGCTCTCCCCTCCATGGCTTAGGCTAGGAGGGTTGGGCGTCTGCCGCCCGGACGCATGTGGGTACAGCCCACTAGTTAACGCTTACTACGCCGTAGGTCCCCGCACCGCACCCGTCCCGCCACTGAGTGGGGAGAGGGATGGCGCATACAGGAAACCCCGGCGAGAGAGGCCGAAGGCCAATTCATGACCATGACTGATCCCATCGCAGACATGCTTACTCGTCTGCGTAACGCGAACTCGGCGTACCACGACGATGTCGCGATGCCCCACAGCAAGATCAAGTCGCACATCGCGGAGATCCTCCAGCAGGAGGGCTTCATCACCGGCTGGAAGGTCGAGGACGCCGAAGTCGGCAAGAAGCTCGTCCTCGAGCTGAAGTTCGGTCCGAACCGCGAGCGCTCCATTGCGGGCATCAAGCGGATCTCGAAGCCGGGTCTGCGTGTGTACGCGAAGTCCACCTCCCTGCCCAAGGTGCTGGGTGGCCTCGGCGTGGCGATCATCTCCACGTCGCACGGTCTCCTCACCGGACAGCAGGCCGGCAAGAAGGGCGTAGGCGGAGAAGTTCTCGCCTACGTCTGGTAGCGGAAGGGAACGGAGGAAACAGCTATGTCGCGTATTGGCAAGCTCCCCATCACGGTTCCCGCCGGCGTGGACGTCACCATCGACGGCCGTACGGTTCAGGTGAAGGGCCCCAAGGGCTCTCTCTCCCACACCGTCGCGGCGCCGATCGAGGTCGCCAAGGGCGAGGACGGCATTCTCAATGTCACCCGCCCGAACGACGAGCGTCAGAACAAGGCCCTCCACGGCCTGTCCCGCACGCTGGTGGCGAACATGATCACCGGCGTGACCACGGGTTACGTGAAGAAGCTCGAAATCAGCGGTGTCGGTTACCGCGTCCTGGCGAAGGGTTCCAACCTGGAATTCTCGCTCGGCTACAGCCACTCGATCACGATCGAGGCGCCCGAGGGCATCTCCTTCAAGGTCGAGAACCCGACACACTTCTCGGTCGAGGGAATCGACAAGCAGAAGGTCGGCGAGGTTGCGGCCAACATCCGCAAGCTGCGCAAGCCCGACCCGTACAAGGCCAAGGGCGTCAAGTACGAGGGCGAAGTCGTCCGGCGCAAGGTCGGAAAGGCGGGTAAGTAAGCCATGGCATACGGTGTCAAGATTGCTAAGGGCGACGCTTACAAGCGTGCTGCCATCAAGCGACGTCACATCCGCATCCGGAAGCACATCTCCGGTACGGCTGAGCGGCCTCGCCTGGTCGTGACGCGCTCGAACCGCCACATCGTGGCCCAGGTGATCGACGACGTTAAGGGTCACACCCTCGCGTCGGCGTCCACCCTGGACACGACCATCCGCGGCGGCGAGAACGACAAGTCCGAGCAGGCCAAGTCGGTCGGCGCCCTGGTCGCCGAGCGCGCCAAGGCCGCCGGTGTCGAGGCTGTCGTATTCGACCGTGGTGGAAACCAGTACGCCGGGCGCATTGCCGCTCTGGCGGACGCCGCCCGCGAAGCCGGACTCAAGTTCTGAGTCCTGTTCCGTAGCTAGCGGAAACAGAGAGAGGTAATTCCAATGGCTGGACCCCAGCGCCGCGGAAGCGGTGCCGGTGGCGGCGAGCGGCGGGACCGGAAGGGCCGTGACGGCGGCGCAGCTGCCGAGAAGACCGCGTACGTCGAGCGTGTCGTCGCGATCAACCGTGTCGCCAAGGTTGTGAAGGGTGGTCGTCGCTTCAGCTTCACTGCGCTGGTCGTAGTGGGCGATGGTGACGGCACCGTGGGTGTCGGTTACGGCAAGGCCAAGGAGGTGCCGGCCGCGATCGCCAAGGGTGTTGAAGAGGCCAAGAAGCACTTCTTCAAGGTCCCCCGTATCCAGGGCACCATCCCGCACCCGATCACGGGCGAGAAGGCCGCGGGCGTCGTCCTGCTCAAGCCTGCCTCCCCCGGTACCGGCGTCATCGCCGGTGGCCCGGTGCGTGCTGTCCTGGAGTGCGCCGGCGTTCACGACATCCTGTCGAAGTCGCTGGGCTCTTCCAACGCGATCAACATCGTGCACGCGACCGTGGCGGCCCTCAAGGGTCTGCAGCGTCCCGAGGAGATCGCGGCCCGCCGCGGTCTGCCCCTTGAGGACGTCGCCCCCGCGGCTCTCCTGCGTGCACGTGCGGGAGCGGGTGCGTAATCATGGCCCAGCTCAAGATCACGCAGAAGAAGTCGTTCATCGGCAGCAAGCAGAACCACCGTGACACCCTTCGTTCGCTTGGTCTCAAGCGGATCAACGATGTGGTCGTCAAGGAGGACCGCCCCGAGTTCCGCGGAATGGTTCACACCGTCCGCCACCTCGTGACGGTTGAGGAGGTCGACTGATCATGGCGGAGAACAACCCGCTCAAGATCCACAACCTCCGTCCCGCCCCGGGCGCCAAGACCGCGAAGACGCGAGTCGGTCGTGGTGAAGCGTCCAAGGGTAAGACGGCCGGTCGTGGTACCAAGGGCACGAAGGCCCGTTACCAGGTTCCGGAGCGCTTCGAGGGTGGCCAGATGCCCCTCCACATGCGCCTTCCGAAGCTCAAGGGCTTCCGGAACCCGTTCAAGACCGAGTACCAGGTCGTGAACCTCGACAAGCTGGCGTCGCTGTACCCGGAGGGTGGCGAGGTCACCGTCGAGGGACTCGTCGCCAACGGTGCGGTTCGCAAGAACAGCCTCGTCAAGGTCCTCGGCCAGGGCGAGATCTCCGTGGCACTGCAGGTGACGGTCGATGCCGTCTCCGGCTCCGCCAAGGAGAAGATCACCGCCGCCGGCGGTACCGTCACCGAGCTGATCTGATCTCTTCAGGCGATTCGATGACTTGAGCGATCCCGACCGGGGATGCCCCACAAAAGGGGCATCCCCGGTTGGTCGTTCCTAGGGGAGCGGTGTCGCCGGTAAGGTGGCCTGCGCTGCTAATTTTCGCCCGGTGTGCCGCCAGGGAACTCCAGGTGGCTTCTGACTGTTAGTTAGCTGTCCGTTACTTATTCGTCGAACCTCAAGACCGTCACCTCTGGCGCACTTGCGCGGGGGTCGCAGGAGGCACCGTGCTCACCGCGTTCGCCCGGGCGTTCAAGACGCCCGACCTGCGCAAGAAGCTGCTCTTCACGCTCGGCATCATCGTGGTTTATCGGGTGGGTACGCACATCCCGATCCCCGGTGTCGACTACAAGAACGTCCAGATCTGTATCGACAACGCGAGCCAGAACCAGGGCCTGTTCGGTCTGGTCAACATGTTCAGCGGTGGCGCTCTGCTGCAGATCACGATCTTCGCACTGGGCATCATGCCGTACATCACGGCGAGCATCATTCTGCAGCTGCTGACCGTGGTGATCCCGCGCCTGGAAGCCCTCAAGAAGGAGGGTCAGGCGGGTACGGCGAAGATCACGCAGTACACGCGTTATCTGACGGTCGCGCTGGCCATCCTGCAGGGCACCGGCCTCGTGGCCACCGCCCGCAGCGGCGCGCTCTTCACCAGCTGCCCGGTGGCCAACCAGATCGTGCCGGACCAGTCGATCTTCGTCACCATCACGATGGTCATCACCATGACCGCCGGTACGGCCGTCGTCATGTGGCTCGGTGAGCTCATCACCGACCGCGGCATCGGCAACGGCATGTCGATCCTCATGTTCATCTCGATCGCCGCCACGTTCCCGTCGGCACTGTGGGCCATCAAGCAGCAGGGCAACCTGGCGGACGGCTGGATCGAGTTCGGCACCGTCATCGCGGTCGGCCTCGTCATGGTCGGCCTCGTGGTCTTCGTCGAGCAGGCCCAGCGCCGCATCCCGGTCCAGTACGCGAAGCGGATGATCGGCCGCAGGTCCTACGGCGGTACGTCCACGTACATCCCGCTGAAGGTGAACCAGGCGGGCATCATCCCTGTGATCTTTGCCTCCTCGCTGCTCTACATCCCGGCGCTGGTGGCTCAGTTCGCAGGTGGGACCTCGGGCTGGAAGACCTGGATCGAACAGAACCTGACCAAGGGCGACCACCCGATCTACATCGCCACCTACTTCCTGCTGATCGTTTTCTTCGCCTTCTTCTACGTGGCCATCTCCTTCAACCCCGAAGAAGTCGCGGACAACATGAAGAAGTATGGTGGCTTCATCCCGGGCATCCGGGCCGGTCGGCCGACCGCTGAGTACCTGGGATACGTACTCAACCGGATCACCTGGCCGGGTTCGCTGTATCTGGGCCTGATCGCTCTCGTACCGACGATGGCGTTGGTTGGTTTCGGGGCAAACCAGAACTTCCCGTTCGGTGGCACCAGCATCCTGATCATCGTGGGTGTCGGTCTGGAGACGGTGAAGCAGATCGAGAGCCAGCTCCAGCAGCGCAATTACGAAGGGTTCCTCCGCTGATGCGAATCGTCCTCGTCGGGCCGCCCGGGGCGGGCAAGGGAACGCAGGCCGCGTTCCTCGCCAAGAACCTGTCGATCCCGCACATCTCCACGGGCGACCTCTTCCGTGCGAACATCAGCCAGCAGACCGACCTGGGCAAACTGGCGAAGTCGTACATGGACGAGGGCAACCTCGTACCGGACGAGGTCACCATCGCGATGGCCAAGGACCGCATGGAGCAGCCGGACGCCGTGAACGGCTTCCTGCTCGACGGCTTCCCGCGGAACGTCTCGCAGGCCGAGGCGCTGGACCAGGCCCTCAAGGCCGATGGTGTGGAACTCGACGGGGTGCTCGACCTGGAGGTCCCCGAGGACGAGGTGGTCAAGCGCATCGCCGGCCGCCGCATCTGCCGCAACGAGTCGAGTCACGTCTTCCACGTGACGTACAGCCCGCCGAAGAAGGAAGGCGTCTGTGACGTCTGCGGCGGCGAGCTGTACCAGCGCGACGACGACACCGAGGAGACCGTCCGCAAGCGCCTGGAGGTCTACCACACCCAGACCGAGCCGATCATCGACTATTACGGGGCCCAGGGCCTCGTGGTGACGATCTCGGCGCTCGGCAAGGTGGACGAGGTCACCAAGCGTGCGATGGACGCCCTCAAGGGTCAGTCCGAGGGCAAGGATCAGCGCGACGAGGACAAGAACGACAGCCGGGGCGACGGCGACAAGTAGTCGTCCCGACCGGTTCGGCCGCGGTGCCCTCCCTGGGCGCCGCGGCCGTACTGTTGTGTACGTAACCCAGTAGGCAGAGAAGACGGAGAGCGCGGGCCCCCATGGTGCAGATCAAGACCCCCGAGCAGATCGCCAAGATGCGTGAGGCGGGCCTGGTCGTCGCCGCCGTCCACCGTGCGACGCGGGAAGCCGCGGTACCCGGTGCCACGACCCGGGATCTCGACCAGGTCGCCCGCAAGGTGCTCGACGAGCACGGCGCGAAGTCGAACTTCCTCGGCTACGGGGGCTTCCCCGCCACGATCTGCACCTCGGTCAACGAGGTCGTCGTCCATGGCATCCCGACCGATGACGTCGTCCTGAAGGACGGGGACATCATCTCGATCGACGCCGGCGCGATCATCGACGGCTGGCACGGGGACGCGGCGTTCACGGCCTTCGTGGGCTCCGGTCACGCTCCGGAGCTCCTTGAGCTGTCGCGGGTGACCGAGGAGTCCATGTGGGCGGGGATCGCGGCGATGAAGCTGGGGAACCGGCTCGTCGACGTGTCCCGGGCGATCGAGACGTACATCCGGCGCCAGCCGAAGCCCGGTGGCGGCAAGTACGGGATCGTCGAGGACTACGGCGGCCACGGCATCGGGACCGAGATGCACATGGACCCGCATCTGCTGAACTACGTCGAGCGGCGGCGGGGGAAGGGGCCGAAGCTGGTGGCCGGGTTCTGCCTCGCCATCGAGCCGATGGTTTCGCTGGGGACGCCTCGGACGGAGGTGCTCGCGGACGACTGGACCGTCATCACCACGGACGGTACGTGGTCGTCCCACTGGGAGCACTCTGTCGCTCTGACCGATGCGGGGCCGCTTGTCCTTACCTCCCCTGACGGGGGTAAGGCGAAGCTTGCGGAGTACGGGATCACTGCCGCGCCTGATCCTCTGGCGTAGGGCGCCCTCCGGGGAGGCGGGTCCCCTTGGGGGGCGGGTGCGGGTTCGGTGGGGGCTGGTCGCGCCGTTCCCCGCGCCCCTTCAGGGGCTGCGCCCCTTCGAAGGCGGAAGACTGCGCCGTTCCCCGCGCCCCTAAAAGATTTCGCTGTTCCCCGCGACCCTGAAAGCGCGCCCCTCTTGGGGCGGGTCTCTGCTTAGGGATCTTGAACGTGGGGCAGACTTTCTCGATTCGTCTTTCCGGGGGCCCTGGCGTAGACTGACTCGTCGGCTCTCGTGCATCCGCATGTCTGCATGTGGTAAGCGCGGAGTCGATCAAGGTAGTCGATTCGAAGGGCGAAGCGTGGCCAAGAAGCAAGGTGCCATCGAGATCGAGGGCACTGTCGTCGAGTCTCTTCCGAACGCCATGTTCAAGGTTGAGCTCCAGAACGGCCACCAGGTTCTGGCACACATCAGCGGCAAGATGCGTATGCACTACATCCGCATCCTCCCTGACGACAGGGTCGTGGTGGAGTTGTCTCCGTACGACCTGACGCGTGGCCGGATCGTCTACCGGTACAAGTAGATCTTGCCTGTGCCTCGCTTCCGCGAGGTCATGGCACTGACCCGGAGAACCTCACCATGAAGGTCAAGCCGAGCGTCAAGAAGATCTGCGACAAGTGCAGGGTGATCCGCCGTCACGGCCGGGTCATGGTCATTTGCGAAAACCCGCGCCACAAGCAGCGCCAGGGCTGACGCACGACCGCACCTTCTGCACCCGCAGAACTTCGCGCGACGCACGAACATGTTCATACGCAGAGCCCGGATCCACTGTGCGCAGTGATCCGACACCCCCGGTCGGAGGCCGGGGACCCGGTTCGTACCGAATCTTCGAGGTGTTCACCTCGGAAGACGACGGCGGGCGGGAGCCGGTTCTGTGGAAGACCTCCGAACGACAACTGGAGCCATTGAATGGCACGCGTTTCCGGTGTTGACATCCCGCGCGAAAAGCGCGTGGAGGTTGCCCTCACCTATGTGTTCGGCATCGGCCGAACCCTCTCGCAGAAGACGCTGGCCGACACCGGCGTCAACCCCAACACTCGCGTCCGTGACCTCTCCGAGGAGGAGCTGGTCCGGATCCGCGAGTACGTGGACGGCAACTTCAAGACCGAGGGTGACCTCCGCCGTGAGGTTCAGGCCGACATCCGCCGCAAGGTGGAGATCGGCTGCTACCAGGGCCTGCGCCACCGTCGTGGCCTGCCCGTCCACGGCCAGCGCACCAGCACGAACGCTCGTACCCGCAAGGGCCCGCGTCGCGCGATCGCCGGCAAGAAGAAGCCGGGCAAGAAGTAGTCCTCAGCGGACAACGCTTCATCAGCGGTCTTCGCTGTAGGACCGACCACCTCCCCGTAGGAGTTATAGATGCCCCCCAAGGGTCGTCAGGGCGCTGCCAAGAAGGTGCGCCGCAAGGAAAAGAAGAACGTCGCTCACGGCCACGCGCACATCAAGAGCACGTTCAACAACACCATCGTCTCGATCACGGACCCCTCGGGCAACGTGATCTCCTGGGCCTCCGCCGGCCACGTCGGCTTCAAGGGCTCGCGCAAGTCCACTCCCTTCGCCGCGCAGATGGCCGCCGAGTCGGCCGCCCGTCGCGCGCAGGAGCACGGCATGCGCAAGGTCGATGTCTTCGTCAAGGGTCCGGGTTCCGGTCGTGAGACCGCCATCCGTTCGCTGCAGGCGACCGGCCTCGAGGTCGGCTCGATCCAGGACGTGACGCCCACGCCGCACAACGGCTGCCGTCCGCCCAAGCGCCGTCGCGTCTGACGCACGGTTGTCTTAGTTTTTCCTGGGTTCGGGCGGTACGGCTCTTCGGAGGCGTGCCGCCCGTACCCTTGCAGTACCAGCAGGGCATCAAATAGTGGGTGCCCATGACTGAAGGATCGCAGCATGCTTATTGCTCAGCGCCCGTCGCTGACCGAAGAGGTCGTCGACGAATTCCGCTCCCGGTTCGTGATCGAGCCGCTGGAGCCGGGCTTCGGCTACACCCTCGGCAACTCCCTCCGTCGTACGCTCCTCTCCTCGATCCCCGGTGCCGCTGTCACCAGCATCCGGATCGACGGCGTCCTGCACGAGTTCACCACCGTGCCGGGTGTCAAGGAGGACGTCACCGACCTCATCCTCAACATCAAGCAGCTGGTCGTCTCCAGCGAGCACGATGAGCCCGTCGTCATGTACCTGCGCAAGCAGGGACCCGGTCTCGTCACCGCCGCCGACATCGCCCCGCCCGCCGGTGTCGAGGTGCACAACCCCGACCTCGTCCTCGCCACGCTCAACGGCAAGGGCAAGCTGGAGATGGAGCTGACCGTCGAGCGCGGTCGCGGCTACGTCTCCGCCGTGCAGAACAAGCAGGTCGGTCAGGAGATCGGGCGCATCCCGGTCGACTCGATCTACTCGCCGGTTCTCAAGGTCACGTACAAGGTCGAGGCGACTCGTGTCGAGCAGCGCACCGACTTCGACAAGCTGATCGTCGACGTCGAGACCAAGCAGGCCATGCGTCCCCGTGACGCCATGGCGTCGGCCGGTAAGACCCTGGTCGAGCTGTTCGGTCTGGCGCGCGAGCTCAACATCGACGCCGAGGGCATCGACATGGGCCCGTCCCCGACGGACGCCGCCCTCGCCGCTGATCTCGCCCTGCCGATCGAGGAGCTTGAGCTCACCGTTCGGTCGTACAACTGCCTCAAGCGTGAGGGCATCCACTCCGTGGGTGAGCTCGTCGCCCGCTCCGAGGCGGACCTGCTCGACATCCGTAACTTCGGTGCGAAGTCCATCGACGAGGTCAAGGCCAAGCTTGCGGGCATGGGTCTTGCGCTCAAGGACTCGCCTCCCGGGTTCGACCCCACCGCTGCCGCGGACGCCTTCGGTGCGGACGACGACGCGGATGCCGGGTTCGTGGAGACCGAGCAGTACTGAGCCGCCCCGCGAGATCGCTTCGCCGGACCGGTTGAGTTGTGGCTGCGGGCGGGCTTCGGCTGGTCGCGCAGTTCCCCGCGCCCCCAAGGCGAAAAGCCAGGGGCGCGGGTCCTCCGGGCACCTTGAAAGAGGTGGTCGGATCTTCGACAGGCGATCGCCTGCTCGGACACTGACCTCGGTACCTGATACGGCCGGGGCAGACACCTAGGAGAAACACCATGCCGAAGCCTGCCAAGGGTGCCCGTCTGGGCGGCAGCGCCGCGCACGAGAAGCTGCTCCTCGCGAACCTCGCGAAGTCGCTCTTCGAGCACGGCAAGATCACGACCACCGAGGCGAAGGCCCGCCGGCTGCGGCCGTACGCCGAGCGTCTGGTCACCAAGGCGAAGAAGGGCGACCTTCACAACCGCCGTCAGGTGCTGTCGATCATCACGGACAAGAGCATCGTGCACACGCTCTTCACCGAGATCGGCCCGCGCTACGAGAACCGCCCGGGTGGCTACACCCGTATCACCAAGATCGGTAACCGTCGTGGCGACAACGCGCCCATGGCGGTCATCGAGCTGGTGGAGGCCCTGACCGTGGCCCAGCAGGCCACCGGTGAGGCCGAGGCGGCGACGAAGCGCTCCGCGAAGGACGCCGAGGTCGAGACCAAGGCCGAGGAGACTCCGGTCGAGGACGCCAAGGTCGACGTGGCCAAGGGTGACGAGGCTGCCGAGGAGTCCAAGGACGCGTAAGCGTTCTGCGGGGGACTGCTTGTCGGCGGCTGCGGCTTCGTCGTGGCTGGTCGCGCAGTTCCCCGCGCCCCTTCGGGGGCTTGCTTGAGTGGGTCCGTTCCTTTTTGGAGCGGGCCCGCTTTCGTGTTCCTGAGAGGATTTCTGGGTGAGTGACGAAGTGGCGGCCGGGCATGTACGGGTCCGGATGGACGTCTCGTACGACGGGAGCGAGTTCTCCGGGTGGGCCAAGCAGGCCAGTGGCCGCAGGACCGTGCAGGGAGAGATCGAGGACGCGCTGCGGACCGTCACGCGGTCGGGCGGGACGAACTACGACCTGACCGTGGCCGGGCGAACCGATGCCGGCGTGCACGCCCGGGGGCAGGTGGCGCACGTCGATCTGCCCGAGGAGCTGTGGGCCGAGCACCAGGAGAAGCTGCTCAAGCGGATGGCCGGACGGCTGCCCAAGGACGTACGGGTGTGGGCCCTGGCCGAGGCGCCGAGCGGGTTCAACGCGCGGTTCTCGGCGATGTGGCGGCGGTACGCGTACCGCGTCACCGACAACCCCGGCGGGGTCGACCCGCTGCTGCGCAGCCATGTCCTGTGGCACGACTGGCCGCTCGACGTCGACGCCATGAACGAGGCGGCCCGGGGGCTGCTCGGCGAGTACGACTTCGCCGCCTACTGCAAGAAGCGCGAGGGCGCGACGACCATCCGTACGCTCCAGGAGCTGCGGCTCGAACGGGGGGACGACGGTGTGATCACCGCCACCGTGCGGGCCGACGCCTTCTGCCACAACATGGTGCGGTCGCTGATCGGGGCGCTGCTCTTCGTGGGTGACGGGCACCGCGGGGCCGACTGGCCGGCGAAGGTACTGGCCGCGGGCGTGCGGGACTCCGCCGTGCATGTGGTGCGGCCGCACGGGCTGACCCTCGAGGAGGTCGGATATCCGGCCGACGAGCTGCTCGCCGCGCGGAACAAGGAGGCCCGCAACCGACGGACCCTGCCGGGAGCCGCGTGCTGCTGAACACCCGCGGATGCTGCTGAGGAGCCCCGCCCCCGCCTGCGTCTTCATGGGTACGGCACGCAGGCCGCGTACCCGCAGCAGCACGGTCAGCGGCAGCGCGAGGACCGGCCGACGTACGCGCTGCGCACCGTCGAGACGCCCGCCGAGCCCTCCTACCGCATCCCCGTCCCGCCCGAGGCGGGCCGGGACATGGGCGGCGAGCCGGCGGCAGGCCTGGATCAGCCGGGCCGTGCTGCTGTGCATCCGGCGCTGCGCGGAGCCGATCTTGTGTTGCATCTGACCGAATGGCCGCAGTTTCGCGAGCTCGCTCCCGAGTGGGCCCGCACCTTGGTCTCCCGTCCGCGGATCGTGGACGGCAGGGGGACGCTCGACATGGCCACATGGGCCGCGGCGGGCTGGGAGTTCCGGGCGCCGGGTAGACCCGCGCCGGGTGGGGAGGGTTAGGGACATGACGTACGAGACATTCGACGACGTGCGCGTCACGATCGTGATGCCCACGTACAACGAGGCCGCCAATCTGCCGAGAATGGCCGAAGCGGTGCTTCAACTGCCGCTCAGCGGGCTGCACTTGAAGGTGGTGGACGACTCCAGTCCGGACGGTACGGGCCGGATCGCCGAGGAGCTGGCGGAGAAGTACAACGCGGACGGGCGGCGCCGGATGAGCGTGCTGCACCGCACCGAGAAGGACGGGCTCGGGCGCGCGTACGTGGCGGGTATGACCGCCGCGGTCGACGAGGGCGCGGAGTACGTGGTGCAGATGGACGCCGACGGCAGCCATCCCGTGGAGGCCGTGCCGCGCATGCTGGGCACCGCCGTGGCCTCGGAGGTCGGGCTGGTCATCGGGAGCCGGTACGTCGAAGGGGGTTCGCTCGACGAGGACTGGGGGGCGCATCGCGTGCTGTTGTCGCGGTTCGCGAACCGGTATGCGCGGACCGTGCTCGGCACGAAGATCCGGGATGTCACCGCGGGGTTCAATCTGTGGTCCGCGCGGGCGTTGAACGACGTGGATCTGTACTCGCTGGACAGCGCGGGGTACAGCTTTCAGGTCGAGCTGAAGTACAAGGCCGTTCGGGCCGGGCACAGTGCGGTGGAGATTCCCATTCGGTTCGAGGAGCGGACCGAAGGGGTTTCGAAGATGACTCTTCGAACGCAGCTGGAGTCGGCGTTGGTGCCGGTCAAGTTGCGTCTTAAGAGGGACTGACCTTCGGTCGGGGGGGGCTTCGGGTGCGGGTGCGTGGGGGCCGGTCGCGCAGTTCCCCGCGCCCCTTGGGGGCCTGCGGCCCCCTAAAGGCAAAAGATTGCGCCGTTCCCCGCGCCCCTTATCCGTTGGCTGCTGCTGAAGCCTGGGCCTCGCCTCTGCGGCGGATTTGGCGGAAGGTGAATTCGGCCAGGTCGTCGCCTGTGGTGAAGACCTTGGCGTCCTTCTCGGTGACGTCCTTCGCGTTGGTGAAGCCGGCGACCGTGAAGTAGGCGTAGCGGCCGTACGAGTTCGTCGTCGAGCGGCAGATCGCTGAGCGGCAGAAGACGGGGACGCCCTCACCGGTGAGGGACTGGACGACGCTCTGCTTGTCGGCGTCGGTCTTCGCCCTGAGCGCCTTCGCCTCGTTGTCGAAGACGGCCACACCGACGGTGACGGCCACCCCGTCCTTCGAGTACGTGACGCGCATGAGGCGGGTGCAGTCGTTCTTGGTGAGAACCGGGCCGAGCGTGCCCTGGGCCGCCGACGCGCAGTTCTTCGTGGACGCCATCGCGCCCTTCTTGTAGACCGTCTCGCCCATCGTCAGCTGGGTGCCCGGGAAGAGGATGTCCGGCGCGAGCGTCGCGGTGTCCTTCTTCACATCGGATATGAAGTCCTTCGGGTCCAGCGGCGGCGGCGCGGAGGTCGCCTCGAAGGACGGACCGGTCCCGGCGGTGTCCGAGGGGATGTCCGCGGAGGCGGGCAGCTCGGAGGCCGGTTTGTTGGAGGCCTGGTCCTTGCCGTCCGCCGACACCACGGCCACCGCGACGGCCGCGCCCACGGCGATGGTGGCCAGGGCGCCGCCGCCGACCAGCATCCACCTGCGACGCCGGTTACGCGTTTCGGACGCCTCGGCCAGCGCCGCCCAGTCGGGAGACCGATTGCTCCACTGCGGCGGCTGAGAACCCGATCCCCCGGAACCCCACTGGGGTCCCCCCTGCCCAAAGCTCATGGGCCGCATCTTAGACGGGACAAGGGGACAAGGGATCCGCTGGTCCTCTCCCGCAGCACTCGAAGCACTGATGTGTCAAGCCCGAATGAGAGCAAAATGAGAGCAAGGGGGCATCTCGGAGGCCTCGGGTAGTCTCGGACCCGGTGAGCGCCTGCCCTCCGGCACGCGTTTTGACCCGTACGGGCCACCGAAGGTATTCTTGCGGTTCGTTATGTGTATTGGCTTGCTCATTCTCACGTGAGGGGCCCTTACACCGGTCCACCGGGCCGATGACCAGCGGCAGGACTCGGTTGCGTCCCGATGTCCGCCAGGGCTGTCGTGCATCGTCCGTGGTGGCCCATTGTCAGGACCCACTCACTGAAGAAGCGAAGGCATGACCGTGCGTACGTTCAGCCCCAAGCCCGGCGACATCACTCGCCAGTGGTACGTCATCGACGCCCAGGATGTCGTCCTGGGTCGTCTGGCCACCACTGCCGCGAACATCCTGCGGGGCAAGCACAAGCCGATTTACGCCCCCCACGTCGACGCTGGTGACTTCGTCATCATCATCAACGCCGACAAGGTGCACCTCTCCGGCAACAAGAAGACCCAGAAGCTGGCGTACCGCCACTCCGGTTACCCGGGTGGTCTGCGCTCCGTCCGTTACGACGAGCTGCTGGCGAAGAACCCCGAGAAGGCCGTCGAGAAGGCCATCCGGGGCATGATCCCCAAGAACACCCTGGGCCGTCAGGTGCTCTCGAAGCTGAAGGTCTACTCGGGCGACCAGCACCCGCACGCTGCACAGCAGCCGGTGCCGTTCGAGATCACCCAGGTCGCGCAGTAGTTCCGGCCACCACCCCCCTAAGACTGAACAGAATCTGAGGAGAATCGTGGCCGAGACCACCGTTGAGCAGCCGGTCGAAGAGACCGAGGCTGTCGATGTCGAGAGCTACACCACCGAGTCCGAGGCCCCCGTAGTCGAGGGCGAGTACACCTCGGAGTCGCTCGCGGGCCGCTTCGGCGACCCGCAGCCGGCCGCCGGCCTGGGCCGTCGCAAGAACGCCATCGCCCGCGTCCGGATCGTCCCGGGCACCGGCAAGTGGAAGGTCAACGGGCGCACGCTCGAGGACTACTTCCCGAACAAGGTGCACCAGCAGGAAGTCAACGAGCCCTTCAAGGTGCTCGAACTCGACGGCCGCTACGACGTTGTCGCCCGTATCTCGGGTGGCGGCGTCTCCGGTCAGGCCGGTGCCCTGCGCCTCGGCGTGGCCCGCGCGCTGAACGAGGCCGACGTGGACAACAACCGCGGCGCCCTCAAGAAGGCCGGTTACCTCAAGCGTGACGACCGTGCGGTCGAGCGCAAGAAGGCCGGTCTCAAGAAGGCCCGTAAGGCCCCGCAGTACAGCAAGCGCTAAATCCCGCTCGCTGTTTGCACGACTCGCCCCGGCGGCACGTTCTGTGTCGCCGGGGCGTTCGTTTATCACGATCTGTGGCACAACCTGTGGCACCGCTCGTGGGTCAGAGGCTGTGGGGTACCCGGTGGGGCACGTGTCGCGTGCCCCGGTCGGGTGTCGCAGCCGCGTGCCGCGGCCTTTCGGCCACAGCCTTGGAACAGGCGTGGGAGACAGACAGGCCCGGGGGATATACCTGACGTGTGCCGGGCCGGGGCGGGACCTTCGGCCGAGCCGCACATGGTGGCGTACGTGGCCGTACGCGGCCGTACGTGGCGCACGTGCAGCACATCGTGTTGCACGCCGTGTCGCACATTCTGATCAAGACTGATCGAGCCTGAGCAAGTTCGGAGGACACCAGTGGGACGACTCTTCGGGACGGACGGCGTACGTGGTGTCGCCAACGCGGATCTGACGGCAGAGCTCACGCTCGGCCTCTCCGTGGCGGCGGCGCACGTACTGGCCGAAGCGGGAACCTTCGAAGGCCACCGGCCGACGGCGGTGGTCGGACGGGACCCGCGTGCGTCCGGGGAGTTCCTGGAAGCCGCCGTGGTCGCCGGCCTCGCCAGCGCCGGAGTGGACGTGCTGCTCGTCGGCGTCCTGCCGACCCCCGCCGTGGCGTATCTCACCGGCGCCCTCGGCGCCGACCTCGGTGTGATGCTCTCCGCGAGCCACAACGCCATGCCGGACAACGGCGTCAAGTTCTTCGCCCGCGGCGGGCACAAGCTCGCCGACGAGCTGGAGGACCGGATCGAGTCCGTCTACGAGGAGCACCGCACCGGCGCTCCCTGGGACCGGCCGACCGGCTCCGGCGTCGGGCGCGTCCGCTCGTACGAGGAGGGCTTCGAGAAGTACGTCGCCCACCTCCTCGCCGCCGTTCCGAACCGCCTCGACGGTCTGAAGGTCGTCCTCGACGAGGCGCACGGCGCTGCCGCACGGGTCTCGCCCGAGGTCTTCACGCGCGCGGGCGCCGAGATCGTCACGATCGGCGCCGAACCCGACGGCCTCAACATCAACGACGGCTGCGGCTCCACCCACCTCGGCCTGCTCAAGGCCGCCGTCATCGAGCACGGCGCCGATCTCGGCATCGCGCACGACGGTGACGCGGACCGGTGCCTCGCCGTGGACCACACCGGTGCGGAGGTCGACGGGGACCAGATCCTGGCCGTGCTCGCCCTCGCGATGCGGGAGCGGTCCGAGCTGCGGTCCGACACCGTGGTCGCCACGGTCATGTCGAACCTCGGGTTCAAGCTGGCCATGGAGCGTGAAGGTGTGTCCCTCGTTCAGACCGGGGTCGGTGACCGGTACGTGCTGGAGGAGATGAAGCGCCACGACTACGCGCTCGGCGGTGAGCAGTCCGGGCACGTGATCATCCTGGATCACGCGACCACCGGGGACGGGACGCTGACGGGGTTGCTGCTGGCGGCCCGGGTCGCGCAGACCGGGCGTACGTTGCGGGACCTCGCGTCCGTGATGGAGCGGTTGCCGCAGGTGCTGATCAATGTGCCCGATGTCGATCGGTCGCGGGTGTCCACGTCCGCGGAGCTGGCTTCCGCCGTGGCCGAGGCCGAGCGGGAGCTCGGCGCGACCGGGCGGGTGCTGTTGCGGCCCTCCGGGACCGAGCCGCTTGTGCGGGTGATGGTCGAGGCTGCTGATATCGATCAGGCTCGGTCTGTGGCGGGGCGGCTTGCTGATGCGGTGAAGTCTGCGCTCGGTTGAACCGGGGGTTTTGTTCTGGGCCCCGGGCCCGGGGTGGGGGCTCGGGGAGCGTTGCGGGGTGCGGGTGCGTTGTGGCTGGTCGCGCCGTTCCCCGCGCCCCTTGGGGGCTGCGCCCCCTAAAAGATTGCGCCGTTCCCCGCGCCCCTGAAGGCGAAAGACTGCGCCGTTCCCCGCGCCCCTTGAGGGCTGCGCCCCCTAAAAGATTGCGCCCTTAGCGCCTCTGTTTTGACCAGAGGTATTTTTGGGTCAGGAGGGTCAGGGTGCCTGCCAGGGTGATGCCTGCCAGGTTCAGGAGGAGTTGGTTCGTGGAGCCGGCGGTCTGGGACGTGTCTCCGTAGCTGAGGGCGACCGCCGCGTTGGCGGCGGCCGGGACCGTGGTGACGGAGATGGCCACGCCCACCAGGAGGCCCGACTTGGCCGAGGTCAGGGAGAGCGTGCCGGCGATGCCCGCGAGGACCGCCACGACGAACGAGAACGCGTCGGGGGCGTAGACGAAGGCCGTGTTGGGCCGGTCGCCCTCCAGCATGTCCTCGGTGAACAGGCCCAGCCCGTCCATCAGCAGGCTGAACAGCACGGTCACGGCCATCGCCACCGCGAAGCCCACGAGCAGGGCCGTCAGTGAGCGCAGCGCCAGGCGCGGCCGGCGCCGGACCACGGCCGTGCTGAATCCCGCCAGCGGGCCGAACTCCGGGCCCACCGCCATCGCGCCCACGATCAGGATCGCGTTGTCGAGGACCACACCGCAGGCCGCGATCATCGTGGCGAGTGTGATGAAGGCCAGGTAGGTGACCGAGAGCGTCGACTCCTCGTGCGTCGCGTCCGTCAGCTGCTCCCACAGGACCGCGTCGACGCCCTCGCCGGGTGCGTCGTCCTCCGCCTGGTCCGCGTGCTTCGACAGCGACAGGTCGATGTCCTCGACGGCGATCGAACCGTCCGTGTCGATCTCCAGCTCGCGCAGCCCGCCGATCAGTTCGTCGCCCGCCTCGCGTGCCACATCGACGAGCACGAGGTCGCCGACGGGGTTGCGGGCGGCACCCGGCACGACCGCCAGATGGGTCGTGCCGACGGTCCTCTCGATCAGGTGGATCACCGCCTCGGTCCGGTCGGGCGGGGTGATCAGGCGCAGGTGCAGCATGGGGGCAGGGTAGCTGTGCCGGGTGACGGTGACCGGGTGCGGTCAGAGCTTGCGCAGGCTGAGCTTCTGGACCTTGTGGTCCTGGCCCTTGCGGACCACCAGGGTGGCTCTGCCCCGGGTGGGGGCCACGTTTTCCAGGAGGTTGACCTTGTTGACTGTTCGCCAGGTCGTGCGGGCGTAGTCGAGGGCCTCCTCCTCGGAGACCTGGGTGTACTTACGGAAGTACGAGGACGGGTTCTGGAACGCCGTCTCGCGCAGCCGGCGGAAGCGGTTCAGGTACCAGCGCTCGATGTCCTCCTCCCGCGCGTCCACGTACACGCTGAAGTCGAAGTAGTCGGCGAGGCCGACGCGGGTGCGGCCGTCCTTGCCGGGCAGGGCGGGCTGCAGGACGTTCAGGCCCTCGACGATCAGGATGTCCGGGCGGCGCACGGTGAGGCGCTCGTCCGGGACGATGTCGTAGATGAGGTGGGAGTAGACGGGGGCCGTCACCTCGTCCTTGCCCGCCTTGATGTCGGCGACGAACCGGGTCAGCGCCCGGCGGTCGTACGACTCGGGGAAGCCCTTCCTGGACATCAGCCCGCGCGCCTGGAGCTCCTTCGTGGGGAGCAGGAAGCCGTCCGTGGTGACCCGTTCGACCCGTGGATGCTCCGGCCAGCGGGACAGCAGGGCCTGGAGGAGGCGGGCGACGGTGGACTTGCCGACGGCGACCGAACCCGCCACGCCTATTACGAACGGCGTACCGGACTGCGACCCCTTCTCACCGAGGAAGGTGTTCAGGGCGCCGCGCAGGCCGTCGGTCGCGCCCACGTAGAGGTTCAGGAGCCGGGACAGCGGCAGATAGATGTCCCGTACCTCGTCGAGGTCGATGACATCGCCGAGACCGCGCAGTCTCTCCACCTCCTCGGCGGTCAGCGGAAGGGGTGTCTTCTCACGCAGCGCGCTCCACTGAGCACGGGTGAGGTCGACGTAGGGAGTCGCCTCCGGCCTGGGCCGGTGGGCGCTCCGCGGCAACGAGGAGACCGATGAGATCACAGTCCATTGTTACGGGAGTTTGAACGAACCGTCGGGTGGAGTCCGTCACGCCGGGCCTTTGTTCGAGCGCGTCCGGACCCTGGACCGGCGGGGGCGTACGGGCATAGCGTGCCGCCCACCCGGGAGCGAGCCGCCTCCCGGGACGCCGGTGGTGGGGATGGTCGTCATGACCGTACGTTTCCGAGTGCGTGGCCTGGTGGGCACAAGAGCCGGGCGCCGAGGCGGGCCCGGTCCGGCCGACACGGCGGGCCAGGTGTGCAGTGAACTGGCCGTCGACCTGCCGGACGAGGATCTGGGGGAGTACCTCTACGACTGCATCGACCTCTACCGGATGGGCAGCAAGCCGCGCTGCGAGGAGGTCGAGTACCTCGGGATGGTGCAGGACGCGATCGACCGCATCGAGCGCGGGGAGCGGTAGCCGGCCCCCGGCTCGGCCCGTGGCTCGGCTCGCGGCCCGGGAATTTCCGATATCGGGCACGCGGTGCCTCGGCCGGGCGCATATCGGCCCCTAGGCTGCCGTCATGTGCGGAATCGTGGGATACGTGGGGTCGCAGTCGGCGCTCGATGTGGTGGTCGCCGGACTGAAGCGACTGGAGTACCGGGGGTACGACTCGGCGGGCATCGCGGTGCTCGCCGACGGCGGGATGGCGGCGGCGAAGAAGGCCGGCAAGCTCGCCAACCTGGAGAAGGAGCTGGTGGAACGGCCGTTGCCGGCCGGTTCGACCGGCATCGGACACACGCGCTGGGCCACGCACGGCGGCCCGACGGACGCGAACGCGCATCCGCATCTCGACAACGCGGGACGGGTCGCGGTCGTCCACAACGGCATCATCGAGAACTTCGCGGAGCTGCGGGCCGAGCTGGCCGAGCGGGGGCACGCGCTCTCCTCCGAGACGGACACCGAGGTCGTCGCGCATCTGCTCGCCGAGGAGTTCTCCGCGTGCGCCGACCTCGCCGAGTCCATGCGGCTGGTGTGCCGGCGCCTCGAAGGGGCCTTCACGCTGGTGGCCGCGCACGCCGACGAGCCGGACGTGGTGGTCGGCGCCCGGCGGAACTCGCCGCTCGTCGTGGGCGTCGGGGAGGGCGAGGCCTTCCTTGCCTCGGACGTCGCCGCGTTCATCGCGCACACCCGGTCCGCGATCGAACTGGGTCAGGACCAGGTCGTCGAACTGCGGCGCGACGGCGTGCACGTCACCGGGTTCGACGGCTCACCGGCCGAGACCCGCTCCTACCACGTCGACTGGGACGTGTCCGCCGCCGAGAAGGGCGGCTACGACTACTTCATGCTCAAGGAGATCGCCGAGCAGCCGAAGGCGGTCGCCGACACGCTGCTCGGCCGTATCGACGCGAGCGGTTCGCTGACCCTCGACGAGGTGCGGATCGCGCCCAGCGCGCTGCGGGAGGTCGACAAGGTCGTCGTGGTGGCCTGCGGAACCGCCTTCCACGCCGGGCTCATCGCCAAGTACGCCATCGAGCACTGGACACGGGTGCCGTGCGAGGTGGAACTGGCGAGCGAGTTCCGGTACCGGGACCCGATCCTGGACGCGCGGACGCTGGTCATCGCCATTTCGCAGTCCGGCGAGACCATGGACACGCTGATGGCGCTGCGGCACGCGCGGGAGCAGGGCGCGAAGGTCCTGGCCGTCTGCAACACGAACGGTTCGACGATCCCGCGCGAGTCGGACGCGGTCCTCTACACGCACGCCGGGCCCGAGGTGGCGGTCGCCTCCACGAAGGCGTTCCTGACGCAGCTCGTCGCCTGCTACCTGGTCGCCCTGTACCTGGGCCAGGTGCGCGGCACGAAGTGGGGCGACGAGATCCGGGCCGTCGTACGCGACCTGTCCCGCATCGCGGAGGACGTCGAACGCGTCCTGGAGACGATGGAGCCGGTACGGGAGTTGGCGCGCTCCCTGGCCTCGAAGAACACCGTGCTGTTCCTGGGCCGGCACGTCGGCTATCCGGTCGCCCTGGAAGGCGCGCTGAAGCTGAAGGAACTGGCCTACATGCACGCCGAGGGCTTCGCGGCGGGTGAACTGAAGCACGGGCCGATCGCTCTGATCGAGGACGACCTGCCCGTGGTCGTGGTGGTGCCGTCGCCGAAGGGGCGCTCGGTGTTGCACGACAAGATCGTCTCCAACATCCAGGAGATCCGGGCACGGGGTGCGCGGACGATCGTGATCGCGGAGGAGGGCGACGAGACGGTGGTCCCCTACGCGGACCACCTGATCCGGATCCCCGCGACACCGGTGCTGTTGCAGCCACTGGTCGCGACGGTGCCGCTCCAGGTCTTCGCCTGCGAGTTGGCTACCGCCAGGGGTAACGAGGTGGATCAGCCGCGCAACTTGGCGAAGTCGGTGACGGTGGAATAGCGCCCCTCGTGGTCCGGCGGCTTTTCCTCGTCCCCGCCGCCCCTACCCTGCCCGTCACTGACTCGGGGGCCGGCCCCCGAACCCCCGGTCCTCAAACGCCGGACGGGCTGGGTGAGGGCGTCGAGAAAGGGGACGAAGACTCCGGCCGGGAAGGTGAGGGTGCCCCTTGCCGGGGTTTTTGAGTCTCGGACGGCGACTTGGGTGGATGAGTTCGCTATCTCTACGCAGTTATTGCCGTCGTCTGGGCCCGAGTAGGACGACTTCCGCCAGTTGTCCACGGGGTTCCTCACAGCTCTTTTGCCAGTCGATTGATGAAGTCGCGAGACCGTTCGGGGCTGAGCGACACGTCTTTCACCTTACGGAAGCGCATGCGGAACGCACTGAGTTGCGCATCGGAATCGATGAAAGCTGAGCCGTGGGGTACGTCACGTACCACGGTGTCCAGCTTGGGTACGTCTCCGCCCATGTACGTCATCGTGCTGGCGGCTCTGGCGAAATCGTCGAGGTCGAAGGGGATGACGCGCACGGTGACGTTGTCCGCCTCGGAAAGATCGAGGAGTTTGGCGAGCTGTGTCCGGGAGGCGGCGCGGTCACTGACTCTGATGCGTAGGGCCGCCTCGTGGATCAGCAACTCGTAGGGCTTGGTGATCCGTTGGCGCCTCAACCGGTGTTGAACGCGCAACTCCAGCTCTTCGTGCGCGAGTTGCGGGACGCGTGCTGAAAAGACCGCTCGCGCGTAGCCCTCTGTCTGGAGGAGGCCTGGTACGTACAGGACCGCGACCTCGTACATGAACGTGGCGTGGTGATCCAGCTCGGCCAGGTCCAGGAACGACGTGGGCAGCAGGCCCCGGTACTCCTCCCACCAACCGCGTGTCCGATCCGTGGCCATGCGGACCAGGGCGTCGATGAACTCCGTGTCCGTGCACGCGTAGTGCGACGCGAGGCGGCGGAGCCGTTTCTCGCTCACGCCGGAAGTGCCCAGCTCGATCTGGCTGATCTGGACAGAGTTCACGCCGAGCAGTGCTCCTGCCTCGCGGGCGCTGAGCCCTGCTGCCTCGCGGAGCCTGCGCAGCTCGACCGCCAAGCGCATCTGTCGTGCTGTTGGTTCGCGCCTTGCACTCATCGGCCGCTCCCTGACTCAACGCGCCTGCCGTCGTGACTCGTTCGGAGTCAGATTACGCGGTCCAGTTGCTAAAGCTTAAATCTAAGGTCTACTTTCGGTGATGCGACGCACACCCTGCGCCACTTTCGGGGCTCCGGAAGCGCACCACTCCGTCCTGCCGGGACGGCTGAGGCATGCCCACCGCCCGTGATCGGCCGCAGATCTCCGAAACCCCCTCACCGAACCGGAGTTGACGCATGCCTGGAATCGAGAACGACGTGCCGTGGGAGTACTCCCTCTACATCCCCAACGACCTCAGAGCGGTCACGGTCAGCCGCCGTACCCTCCGGCTGATCCTCACCATGCACGGCCTGATCCGCCACGTCGACGTGGCCGAACTCCTCGCCGCGGAGCTGGTGAGCAACGCCGTACGCCACACCAAGGGCCCCGCCGCCCTCCGTGTGCGCTGGTCGGCCGGCGTACTCCGGATCGGCGCCTGGGACGCGGACCCCGGCCCGCCGGAACCACCCTGCCCGGTCGGCGACTTGCTGGACCTCTCGGAGGCGGGGCGCGGACTGACGCTCGTCAAGTCCTGCGCCGACGAGTGGGGTTGGCATCCGCTGACCGCGAACGGCAACCGCGGCAAGTACGTGTGGTGCGAGCTGGGAACGGCGGCGTGAACGTTTCATCGCCGCTCGAATGAGTGAACGCAGATCAATTGTCTGGATCTTCAGGCTTTTACTCCACCAAGGTTGTACACATGGTCACATCAGCTCACGAGGGCATGCACCGGATCTTCCAGGAGCGGCCCGAGATCCTGGGTCCCGTGTTCGGCGTGCTGGGTGTCCCGTTCGCCGCAAAGGCGACCGTGGACGCCGTCACCACGGACGTCACGGAGGCCCGCCCGCTGGAGCGACGCGTGGACACCGTGCTGCGTATCGGCCCGTCCGACGGCGAGGACTTCCTGCTCGCGATCGAGTCGCAGTCAGGCAAGAACAAGGAGAAGGAGGCGAGTTGGGCGTACTACGTCGCATACCTGCAGTCGAAGTTCGGGCTGCCTGTGCTGCTCGTGGTGGTCTGCCAGGACAGGGCCACGGCCAAATGGGCGGTCGGCCCCTTCGACTGCGGCACGCGCGGCTGGACCGCGCAGCGGACGTATCCGCTGGTCGCCGGGCCGGACAACCTGCCGGTGATCACTGACGCGAGGACCGCGTCGAAGAACCTCGCACTGGCCGTGCTCTCAGCCGTGGCACACGCCCGCGGTCCACAGGGCAGCGCCATACTGAAGGCGATCGCCCGCGCCGTTCAGGAACTCCATCAGACGGACCCCGTAACCGCCGGGTACTTCGCCGAGTTCCTGGACATCACCCTGGGGAACACCCCAGCCGGAGATCAATGGAGGAAAGACATGACGTTCGTCAGCTACTTCCCGGGCCGGGGAACCGTCCGTGAGACGGCCTACTTGGAAGGCAAGGCAGAAGGCAAGGCAGAAGGCAAAGCGGAAGGCGAGGCGGCGGGCGAGGCCAAGGGGATTCTGTCCGTGCTTGAGGTGCGCGGCATCCCCGTGCCGGACAGCGTGCGTGAGCGCATCACGACCTGCATCGACCTCGGTCAAATGGATGCCTGGCTGCAGCGTTCCCGTACGGTCGAGCAGGCCGGGGATCTGTTCGCCGAAGACCTGGAGGCTCCGTCGAGCCTTCACGAAGAGGGCTGACGGATGGACGGTTTCGAATCGGAGAACGCTGAGGCGGACGACACCGGGACTGAGCTGTTCAACCTTTTCCAGTTCAGGACGTGGTCCCTCGCTTTGGGCGTTCCCCCCGAGAAGGTGGCAGGCGACTTCCGGAACTCGCTGGAGGATCTCAGACAACGCGGAGTTCTGACCCTCGAAGAGGTGGCCGCGCTGCGCGCCGGCTCGGCGCCGGACGCCACTGAACATCCTGCGCCGTGGGCCGCAGGTTTTGCCGAGGGATATCTCGCGGCCTGGGCTGCGGCGATCCTGCGTGTCCTGGACACCCGCGGTCTCGACTTCGGTGACGACAAGCACCTGTTCCGGCCTCTCCACGTCTCCGTCGACGCGGACCTGCTCACCCGCTTGCTCGACCGCGCTGTCACCGCGACACACGAGGGCGACCTGGTTGCCGGGGAGCCGAGTCTTCAGTAGCCGGGCGGGCCATAGGGTGCCCTGATGAGCATCATCGGGGTCGGTATTGATGTGGCCGAGATCGAGCGGTTCGCTACGTCGTTGGAGCGGACGCCGGGGATGGCCGAGCGGCTGTTTCTGGAGAGCGAGTTGCTGCTGGGCAGTGGGGAGCGGCGGGGGGTTGCCTCTCTTGCCGCTCGCTTCGCCGCGAAGGAGGCGCTGGCCAAGGCGCTTGGTGCGCCGGGGGGGCTGCGGTGGACTGATGCCGAGGTGTACGTCGAGGAGAGTGGGCAGCCTCGGCTTCGGGTTACCGGGACGGTTGCTGCGCGGGCGGCGGAGTTGGGGGTGCGGTCTTGGCATGTTTCTTTGAGTCATGACGCGGGGGTGGCGTCCGCGGTGGTGATCGCGGAGGGGTAGCCGCTCCGCGGGGGTGTTGTACGTCGTCTGCGGGTGCGTCGTGGCTGGTCGCGCAGTTCCCCGCGCCCCTGAAGGGCGAAAGACAGCAAGATTGCGCCGGTCCCCGCGCCCCTAAATGCCCCTCGCTGGCCACCTTGCCCTACATGCCGCTCAGGGCCACCATCAGGGCCGCGACTGACAGGGCCGTGCTTGCTGCGTAGGCGGCCCCTGCTGTGAGCATTGCTTGTGTGGCTGGCAGACGGTTGCGTGTTGCCAGGTAGATGATCAGGCCCACCGTGAAGCCCAGTAATGCGTGGAAGAGGGTCAGTAGCCAGCCGGTGCCCACTGCCACGGCGGCGCAGGCCGTGGCCAGTAGCGCTCCTGTCGGGGTGAGGTCGAGTCGGGCGATTCGATAGGTCACGGCACCGGCGATCGTCACCACGACCGTGGTGGCGACGGCAATCGCGAGCACATCGCTCATGGCGGCCCTTCCGATCGGCAGACTCGCAGACTCACCGGACTAGATGACTTACAGCGGCGCGCGGTTGCGTGCTGTCCCGCTGGTCTCAGGGGGTGCGGCGGGACGTGTGACCGCAGCGTACGACGACTCCCACCCACCCCCACCCAGGTGAGCGACCCGCCGCGTTTCCGGCTGCGGGCGCATGTTCCGACGCACCCCCGAACCCGACGGACGGTCGCCCCCACCCACCCAGGGGCGCGGGGAACTGCGCGACCGGCCACCCACGGTCCGCAGCCGAAGGGCACGACGTAGGGCACGCCGTGGGGGAGACTCGACGACATGCGTACCGCTTACAGCGTGGAGACGGTTCGGGTCGCCGAGCAGGAGCTGATGGCGCGGCTGCCGGACGGGGCACTGATGCAGCGCGCCGTGGCCGGGCTCACCGCCGCGTGTGCCGAGGTGCTGGGGCGCGTCTACGGCCGGCGCGTCGTGCTGCTCGTCGGCAGCGGGGACAACGGGGGCGACGCCCTCTACGCCGGAGCCCGGCTCGCCAAGCGCGGCGCCGGCGTCGTCGCCGTCCTGCTCGCCCCCGACCGCACCCACCCCGGCGGCCTCGCCGCCCTGCGCCGCGCCGGCGGGAGCGTGGTCAAAGGGGTGGAAGCCGCGGAGGAGTCCCTCCGGCGCGCCGATCTCGTCCTGGACGGCATCGTCGGGATCGGCGGCAAGGGCGGTCTCCGCCCCGACGCCGCGAAGCTCCTCGACGTGCTGGGCGAGATCCGCGCCGCCGTCGTCGCCGTCGACCTGCCCAGCGGCGTCGAGGCCGACACCGGCGAGGTCCGCGGAGCCGCCGTACGCGCCGATCTGACCGTCACCTTCGGCACCCACAAGCCGGGGCTGCTCGTGGACCCGGCAAAGGGGTACGCCGGGTCCGTACGCCTCGTCGACATCGGGCTCGCGCTGCCCGGCGAGGCCGAACTGCAGGCGCTCCAGCACGCCGACGTCGCCGCCCTGCTCCCCGTACCCGGCGCCGAGAGCGACAAGTACCGGCGAGGCGTCGTGGGCATCGCCGCCGGATCCTCCCGCTATCCGGGCGCGGCCGTACTGGCCGTCGCCGGTGCCCTGCGCGGCGGCGCCGGAGCCGTCCGGTACGTCGGGCCCGCGGGCGACGCCGTCATCGCACGGTTCCCCGAGACGCTCGTGTCCACCGGTTCGCCGGAGCAGGCCGGGCGCGTCCAGGCATGGGTCGTCGGCCCCGGCGCCGGTGACGACGCCGACGTCGTCGCGGCCGTGCTCAAGTCGGACGTGCCCGTACTCGTCGACGCCGACGGTCTGCGCCTCGCCGACCGTGACGCCGTACGGGCCCGCCGGGCACCCACCCTGCTCACCCCGCACGCCGGAGAGGCCGCCGCACTGCTCGGTGTCCCGCGCGAGGAGGTCGAGAGCGCCCGGCTGACGTCCGTACGGGAACTTGCCGAGCGGTACGGGGCCACCGTGCTGCTGAAGGGGTCAACGACCCTCGTCGCCTCCCCCGGCGGCGGACCCGTGCGGGTGAACTCCACCGGCACCGGCTGGCTCGCCACCGCGGGCAGCGGCGACGTGCTGTCCGGGCTGACCGGGTCCCTGCTCGCCGCCGGGCTCGACGCGCGGGACGCCGGCAGCGTGGGCGCGTACCTGCACGGACTGGCCGGGCGGCTCGCCGCGGACGGCGCGCCCGTGGGGGCGCACGACGTCGCCGAGGCGGTACGCGAGGCCTGGCGGGACATCGCTACCGGATGACGCCACGAACTGAACCGGATGACGCCACGAACTGAGCGGAACGCGCGCGGGCGCACACGCGGGCGTGCGCCACAACGGGCGACCCTGCCGCGCGGCTGACCGGACCTCGGCACCCTCCCGGGTTTCGCTGAGCACATGGCCCGTATCCGCAAGAGAACCGCCGCCGCGCAGCCCACCGCCCTGGTCGCCCTCGTCACCCTCTTCGCCGTGCTGTCCGGGCCGGGGGCCGCCGCCGCCCCCACAGCCCCGCCCCCGCCCCAGCCCGCGCCCGGTGCTCCCAGCGCTCCCGACGCCCCCGCACCGCAGAGCGAACTCGTGCCCGGCGTGCACCCGGGCCCGTACCAGCCCTGGCAGTTGGACACCCCCGACCAGGTGCTCGCCCCGCAGGTCTACACGCCCTCCGCCGCGGAGAACGCCGTCGAGCCGCCGCGCGCCGCCGAGGGGAGCGACGCGCTCATCGAGTACGTACCGCTGAGCGAAGCCGTCGCGCGGGAGGCCGGGGTGACGGCGTGCAGCCGGCGGACCGGGCCCCACCAGCGGCAGGTCGAACGGTGGCTGCGGCTGAAGGCGGACGGCAAGCAGTCGGCGGCGGACTGCCGGGCCGTGCGGGCCTTCCAGAACAAGCAGGGCATCCGGCCCGACACCGGTTTCGCCGGGCCCGTGACCTGGGGCCGGATGCAGCTCCTGTCCGCCGCGAAGGCGCCGAACGCGGCCGGCAGATGCCCCGTACGGGCCGGTCGCGTCGCCTGTGTCGACCTCGGCCGGCAACTGGTCTGGGTGCAGAAGGGCAAGAAGGTGGTGTTCGGGCCCGTGCCGGTCCGCAGCGGCAAGGCCGGGTACCGGACCAGGACCGGCTGGTTCAAGGTCTACTGGAAGCACAAGAACCACTGGTCGACGCTGTACAACACCCCCATGCCGTACAGCCAGTTCTTCAGCGGCGGCCAGGCCTTCCACGCCATCTACGGCAGCGTGTACAGCCCGCCCGGATCGCGGGGCTGCGTCAACATGCGGCTCGCCGACGCCCGCACCCTGTGGAGCAGGCTCTACACGGGCGACCGCGTGTACGTGTGGGGCCGCAAGCCCGGTACCTGAGACCTGATGGTCACCAATCGATACCCGGGACCCGGTACCCGGAAGTGGTGTCGGACCCCTCTGAGACACTGGTCGGCGATGACTGAGACAGCACCCGCGCGTGCCCGCGCCGAGATCGACCTGGCCGCTCTGAGGGCCAATGTGCGGACCCTGCGCGCCCAGGCGCCGGCCGCCGCCCTCATGGCGGTGGTCAAGTCCGACGCGTACGGGCACGGGGCCGTGCCGTGCGCCCGCGCGGCCCTGGACGCGGGAGCGACCTGGCTGGGCACGGCCACTCCGGAGGAAGCCCTCGCCCTGCGCGCGGCCGGGCTGCCGGGGCGGATCATGTGCTGGCTGTGGACACCGGGCGGGCCCTGGCGGGAAGCCGTCGAGGCCGACCTGGACCTGGGGATCAGCGGGCTGTGGGCCCTGCGCGAGGCCGCGGAGGCCGCACGGGCCGCGGGCCGCACCGCCCGCGTCCAGCTCAAGGCCGACACCGGACTCGGGCGCAACGGCTGCCAGCCCGCCGACTGGGCCGAACTGGTCGCGGAGGCGCGGCGGGCCGAGACCGAGGGCCTGGTCACCGTCACCGGCCTGTGGTCGCACTTCGCCTGCGCCGACGAACCGGGGCACCCCTCCATCGCCGCCCAGCTCACCCTCTTCCGCGAGATGCTCGCCCAGGCGGAGGGAGCGGGGCTGCGCCCGGAGGTGCGGCACATCGCCAACTCGCCCGCCACGCTCACACTTCCCGAGTCCCACTTCGACCTCGTACGGACCGGGATCGCCACGTACGGCATCTCGCCCAGCCCCGAACTGGGCACCGCCGGAGACCTCGGGCTGCGGCCCGTCATGACGCTCTGGGCCTCGCTCGCGCTGGTCAAGCACGTGCCCGCGGGCCACGGCGTCAGTTACGGACACCACTACGTCACCGCCGGCGACACGACCCTCGGCCTCGTGCCCGTCGGGTACGCGGACGGCATCCCGCGCCACGCCTCCGGCACCGGGCCCGTCCTGGTCGGCGGCAAGTGGCGGACGGTCGCGGGACGGGTCGCGATGGACCAGTTCGCGGTCGACCTCGGCGGGGACGAACCGCCGGTCGGCGAGCGGGCGGTCCTCTTCGGGCCCGGCGACCACGGCGAGCCGACCGCCGAGGACTGGGCGCGGGCCGCGGGCACGATCGCGTACGAGATCGTCACCCGCATCGGAACCCGCGTACCGCGCGTCTACGTGAATGACTACGTGAACGAGTAACCAGCGGGGTATCCGCATAAGTGCGGAGCACGGCACGCCCCCCGAAAAACGTAGAAGCCGTAGAAGACGAAGAAGACGAAGAAGAGGAGCGGTTCGTGAGCGAGAGCAGCGCGGAGGCAGCGGTGGAAGCGGCCACGGCCGCGGCCTCGGCGGTCTCCGCGGCCGGGCCCGCGAACTGGCGCAGGGCAGGCGTCGCCGGCGCCGCGATAGGCGTGGTCGCCGCGGGCGCCGCCGCCGGAGTCGCCATAGAGCGGCTCACGGTCGGCCGCGGCATGCGCAGGAAGGCGCGGCTCGCCCTCGACTCGGCCGGTCCGTACGGGGCGTTGCGCGGCATGCCGGGCAAGGCCGCCGCGGACGACGGCACCGAGCTGTACTACGAGGTCGACGAGGTGGACACCGACACCGCGCTCGCCCCGCGCCGCCGCCGGCTCTTCGGCCGCAAGGCACCCGCCCCGGTCACCGTCGTCTTCAGCCACGGCTACTGCCTCAGCCAGGACTCCTGGCACTTCCAGCGGGCCGCGCTGCGCGGAGTCGTCCGGACCGTCCACTGGGACCAGCGCAGCCACGGGCGCTCCGGGCGGGGCGTGGCCCAGATCCGGGACGACCAGCCGGTCACCATCGACCAGCTGGGCCGCGACCTGAAGGCCGTCATCGACGCGGCGGCGCCCGAGGGACCGCTCGTGCTCGTCGGCCACTCGATGGGCGGCATGACGATGATGGCCCTCGCCGACCAGTACCCCGGCCTGATCCGCGACCGCGTCGTCGGCGTGGCGCTCGTCGGTACGTCGTCCGGGCGGCTCGGCGAGGTCAACTTCGGGCTGCCCGTCGCGGGCGTCAACGCGGTGCGGCGGATTTTGCCCGGAGTGCTGAAGGCGCTCGGGCAGCGGGCCGAACTGGTCGAGCGCGGGCGGCGGGCCACCGCGGATCTGTTCGCGGGCATCATCAAGCGGTACTCGTTCGCGTCCCGGGACATCGACCCGGCGGTCGCGCGGTTCGCGGAGCGGCTGATCGAGGCCACGCCGATCGACGTGGTCGCCGAGTTCTACCCGGCCTTCACCGACCACGACAAGACCGAGGCGCTCGCGTACTTCGCCGATCTGCCCGTGCTCGTACTCGCCGGGGTCAAGGACCTCGTGACGCCGAGCGAGCACAGCGAGTCCATCGCCGATCTGCTGCCGGACGCCGAGCTGGTGCTCGTGCCGGAGGCCGGGCACCTCGTGATGCTGGAGCATCCGGAGGTCGTCATAGACCGGCTCGCGGACCTGCTGACCCGCGTGGGCGCCGTGCCCGCAGGGGCTACCGTTGGTGGCTATGGAAGCACCAGCAGCACCGCGCAACCCGGCTGAAACCGGTGCCGTGACGGCCGTGCAGGCCGTGACCGCAGAGATCGTCGTCAACTCGCCCGAGCAGATGAAGGAGTTGGGCCGCAGGCTCGCCGAGCTCCTGCGGGCCGGGGATCTCGTGATGCTCACCGGCGAACTGGGCGCGGGCAAGACGACGCTGACGCGCGGGCTCGGGGAGGGGCTCGGGGTCCGCGGCGCGGTCACCTCGCCGACGTTCGTGATCGCCCGCGTGCATCCCCCGCTCGGGGGTGGGCCGCCGCTCGTCCACGTCGACGCGTACCGCCTGGGCGGCGGGCTCGACGAGATGGAGGACCTCGACCTCGACGTGTCGCTCTCCGACTCCGTGATCGTCGTGGAGTGGGGCGAGGGGAAGGTCGAGGAGCTGACGGACGACCGGCTGCATCTGCTGATCCACCGGGCCGTCGGGGACACGACCGACGAGGTACGGCATGTCGTCGTGACCGGGGTGGGGGAGCGGTGGGGGTCTGTGGATCTGGGTGTGCTCTCCGTCTGAGGCCTTGAAGCTCTGAGGTCCTTGGGGCGGGGTTCGGTTTGTACGTTCGCCCCAACATTCCGACAGGGCGTCGGGAAGATGTTGCGGCGGAGGGCTTCGGCGTGTTCACATGGGCGGAGGAGTTGGTTAGGTCTACCTAACCATGTTTGCTCCCGGAGCTCTTCAGGAGGCCGCGATGCCTGCGTCTGCGTCTGCGTCGGAACGTGTTCCTTCTGGGGCCGGTGGGGTCTCGGTGTCGGTGGGGGAGTTACTTGCGGTGGGTGGGCTTGTGCGGGCTGTGTCCGTGCCGCCGCCACCACCGCCTGCGCCTGTGCCTGCGCCTGCGCCTGTGCCTGCGGCGGCTGGGCGGGATGAGCGGCGGGCGGCCTAGGGTCGTTTGCGGGTGCGGGCCGGTGGGGGTTGGCCGCGCAGTTCCCCGCGCCCCTTGGGGGCTGCGCCCCCGAAAAGATTGCGCAGTTCCCCGCGCCCCTGAAGACAAAAGTCTGCGCCGTTCCGCGCGCCCCTGAAGACGGGGGACCGCGCCGTTCCTCGCGCCCTGAAGGGCGAAAGATTGCGCCGTTCCCCGCGCCCCTGGTGGGGCTTGGGCGGGTGGGTGGGTATACGGGTGGGGGAATCGGTTACTTGATTACTGTGACCCTCGTGCCGATCGTGGCGAAGTCCCACATTGCCGCTCCGGCGCCGCGTGGCTCGCGGATCGCGCCCAGTTTGCGTGCGGGGTCGGGGGGTGTCACCGAGCCGTCCACCGCCGCGCTGAAGCCGATCGCGATGCCGTCCAGGCCGGCGAAGCGGACCACGTGTTCCACGGCCACACCGTCGGAGCCGACGATCGTCCCGGAGCGTGACGTGACGACGTACCGGGCGGGCAGCGGATCGACCGTACCGGGGCTGACCCGGAACGTGAGCCTGACCTTGTCGCCCTCGTCGACCAGCCACACCCGGTCGTCGTCCAGCGAGTAGACGACCCGCTGCCCGGTGCCCGAGTCGCCGGGCAGAGCCGTCGGATGGTTCTTGTCCCGGGGGGCCTTCGACGCCGTGGCCGGCAAGGACGCGGCGGCCCGCGGGGTGGACAGGTCGGCCGGTGCGTACGCCGACGCCTGGTAGGTGAGGAAGCCGATCACGGCGAGCGCCACCGCGGTGAGCACGGCCACGATTCCCGAGCTGCTCCGCATCACCTGGGTGCCCACCTCTCGTACGATCTTCGATCTTATACGGTATTTGTCCGTGTTGTGACGGTGTGACGTTAGCAGGAGCCACCCGCCGGATTGAGGCGGCCGTGCGCCGGGTCCCGGCGCCGTAGGCTGTTCGCGTGCTCTTGCTCGCTCTGGATACCGCCACCCCCGCCGTCACCGCCGCGCTGCACGACGGCACGTCCGTCGTCGCCGCCCACAGCCAGGTGGACGCGCGTCGGCACGGGGAACTGCTCCTGCCGGCCGTCGACCGGGTGCTCACCGAGGCCGGGCTGCGGCTCGACGCCGTCACCGGCATCGTCGTCGGCGTGGGCCCCGGCCCGTACACCGGGCTCAGAGTCGGTCTGATGACCGCCGACACGTTCGGGCTCGCGCTCGGCGTGCCCGTGTACGGACTGTGCACGCTCGACGGCCTCGCGTACGCCGCCGGGGGTGAGGCGGGGATCGAGGGACCCTTCGTCGTCGCCACCGACGCCCGGCGCAAAGAGGTCTACTGGGCGCGCTACGCCGACTCCCGTACGCGGCTCACCGAACCCGCCGTGGACCGGCCCGGGGAACTGGACATCGGCGGACTGCCCGCCGTGGGCGCGGGCGCGCTGCTCTACCCCGACACCTTCCGGGACGCCCGCGAACCCGAGCACGTGTCGGCGGCCTCGCTCGCGTCCCTGGCGGCCGAGCGGCTGGCGGCCGGCGAGGAACTGGAAGCACCCCGGCCCCTCTATCTGCGCCGGCCCGACGCCCAGGTGCCCAAGAACTACAAGGTGGTCACACCCAAGTGACGACCGCGGTGCTGCGTGAGATGCGCTGGTGGGACATCGAGCCCGTACTGGATCTTGAGAAGGACCTCTTCCCCGAGGACGCCTGGTCACGGGGCATGTTCTGGTCCGACCTCGCCCACGCGCGGGGACCCGAGGCGACCCGGCGGTACGTGGTGGCGGAGGACGGCGGGGTGATCGTCGGGTACGGGGGTCTGGCCGCCGCCGGTGACGCCGGTGAGGTACAGACCATCGCCGTCGCCCGCGAGCACTGGGGCACCGGGCTCGGCGCGCTGCTCCTGACCGAACTGCTGCGGGCCGCGACCGCCTTCGAGTGCGCCGAGGTGCTGCTCGAATGCCGGGTCGACAACATCCGCGCCCAGAAGCTCTACGAGCGCTTCGGCTTCGAGGCGATCGGCTTCCGGCGCGGCTACTACCAGCCGGGGAACGTGGACGCTCTCGTGATGCGCCTCAACGACCCGTCAACTTCCGTACAAGGAACCGAGATCAATGGCTGACGAACCTCTCGTCCTCGGCATCGAGACCTCCTGCGACGAGACCGGCGTCGGCATCGTCCGCGGGACGACCCTCCTCGCGGACGCGATCGCCTCCAGCGTCGACGAGCACGCGCGCTTCGGCGGGGTCGTGCCCGAGGTCGCCTCCCGCGCGCACCTGGAGGCGATGGTGCCGACCATCGAGCGGGCGCTGAAGGAGGCCGGGGTCAGCGCGCGCGACCTCGACGGCATCTCCGTCACCGCCGGTCCCGGACTCGCGGGCGCGCTGCTCGTCGGGGTCTCGGCGGCGAAGGCGTACGCGTACGCGCTGGGGAAGCCGCTGTACGGGGTGAACCATCTGGCGTCCCACATCTGTGTGGACCAGCTGGAGCACGGGCCGCTGCCCGAGCCGACGATGGCCCTCCTCGTCTCCGGCGGCCACTCCTCGCTGCTGCTGTCCTCGGACATCACCAGTGACGTACGGCCGATGGGCGCGACGATCGACGACGCGGCGGGCGAGGCCTTCGACAAGATCGCCCGGGTTCTCAACCTCGGGTTCCCGGGCGGGCCCGTCATCGACCGGTACGCGAAGGAGGGCGACCCGAACGCGATCTCCTTCCCGCGCGGGCTCACCGGGCCGCGCGACGCCGCGTACGACTTCTCCTTCTCCGGGCTGAAGACCGCCGTGGCCCGGTGGATCGAGGCGAAGCGGGCGGCCGGCGAGGACGTGCCCGTGCGGGACGTGTCCGCGTCCTTCCAGGAGGCCGTGGTGGACGTGCTGACCCGCAAGGCCGTACGGGCCTGTCGTGACGAGGGCGTCGACCATCTGATGATCGGTGGCGGCGTCGCGGCGAACTCGCGGTTGCGGGCGCTCGCGCAGGAGCGGTGCGAGGCCGCGGGGATCACGCTGCGGGTGCCGCGGCCGAAGCTGTGCACGGACAACGGGGCGATGGTCGCCGCGCTAGGGGCGGAGATGGTGGCTCGGGGGCGGGCCGCCTCCGACTGGGATCTGTCGGCGGATTCGTCGTTGCCCGTGACCGATCCGCATGTGCCGGGGCGTTCCCACGCGCAGGGGCATGCGCACGGTCACTCTCACTCGCACGATCATGTGCATGAGGTCAGCAAGGGCAATCTGTACTCATGAGCGTCGCGTTGATGTGGGAGGCGCGGGCCGCCGAGGGGCGGGGCGAGGAACTGCTCGCGTGGGTGCGGGAGCAGGACCTCCCGGCGCGGCCCCTTCGGCGGGAGGTCCTGCGGGCTCCGGGGGAGCGGGTGCTTGTCATCACGTGGTGGGATGCCGCGTATGACGACGCGCTTCCTGAGCTTCCGGAGCCGGCTGGTGGGTTGGTTGCTCGGGCCGTTCATCGGTGGCGGTTCGAGTCCGTCGAGGGGTAGGGGTTGCCTCCGGCGTGTGTTCTTCGGGTGCGGGTCCGGTGGGGGCTGGTCGCGCAGTTCCCCGCGCCCCTTCAGGGGCTGCGCCCCTCCGAAGACACAAGATTGCGCCGTTCCCCGCGCCCCTTAGAGGGCCGTTGTCCTGCATGTCAGTTGGCGGGTCGGGCCCGGTTGGCGTTCTGGGCCTGTCAGGGTCAGGTGGGTGGTGTGGACCACGTCCGTGCTGGACCTGGACACGCGGAGTTCCAGGGCGCCTGGTTCGACCACGCGTCGGCCCTTGCCGTTCGTGAACGCCGACAGGTCCGGGTGGAAGTGGAACGTGACCTGCCGGGTCTCTCCGGGGGACAGGGACAGGCGGTGGTAGCCGATCAGGCGGACGTCGGGGCGGGTCACGGACGCCACCGGGTCGTGCAGGTACAGCTGGACGACCTCCGTGCCCTCCCGCGCGCCCGTGTTGCGGACCGTGACCGAGACGTCGTGCCCCTCGTCCGTGGTGGTCTGCGCGTGCGCGTCGGCCGTGTTTTCCCACGTGAAGTCCGTGTAGCCCAGGCCGTGGCCGAAGGGGTGGAGCGGGGTCGGGTCCAGGTTGCTGACCTCGCCCGCCAGGCCCAGCGGGGGCTGGAGGTAGGTCCACGGCTGGCCGCCGGGGGTCTGCGGGACGCTGACCGGGAGCCTGCCCGAGGGGTTCACCCGGCCCGACAGGACGCCCGCCACCGCCGGGCCGCCCTCCTCGCCCGGGAAGAACGCCTGGACCGTGGCGGCCAGCCGGTCGTGCCAGCGGCCCAGCGCGTACGGCCGGCCGGTGAGCAGGATCAGGACGACGGGGGTGTCGGCGGCGGTCAGGGCGTCCAGCAACTGCGCCTGGACCCCCGGTAGTTGCAGGTCCGCCACGTCGCAGCCCTCGCCCGACGTGCCCCGGCCGAAGAGGCCCGCCCGGTCACCGAGCACCGCCACGCAGACGTCCGCCTCCGTGGAGCGTGCGACGGCCTCCTCGAAGCCGGACGTGTCCGGGTCGGTCGTGTCGCAGCCCTCGGTGAACGTGATCTTCGCGTCGGGGAGTTCCGTGCGCAGGGACTCCAGGAGCGTGGGGATCTCGACGCCCATCGGCAGGGCCGGGTGGTTGACGCCCACATGCGACGGGAACGAGTAGCAGCCCAGCATCGCCAGGGCGTCCGCAGCCCGCGGGCCCACCACGGAGATACGGGTGTCGGGGGCCAGCGGGAGCAGGCCCTCCGGGTTGGAGAGCAGGACCACGGACTCCTCGGCCAGGCGGCGGGCCAGGACGCGGTTCGCGGTCGAGTCCAGGTCGACGGGGCCGGTCGGCTCGGGGGACCAGGTCTCGTCCAGCAGGCCCAGTTCGCACTTCTGGCGGAGCACCCGCGCCGCCGCCCGGTCCACCAGGGACTCGGGGACGTCACCGGCCCGTACCGCCTCGGCCAGCGGGTCGCCGTTGCAGTGGACCGTCGGCAGTTCGACGTCCACGCCCGCCGCGAGGGCCGCGTGGGCGGCCTGGGCCTCGGTGCCCGCGACCCGGTGCAGGGTCTTCAGGAAGCCGATGCCGAAGTAGTCGCTGACGACCGTGCCGGTGAACCCCCATTGCTCACGCAGGAGTTCGGTCAGCAGGTACGGGTCCGCGGTCGCGGGCACGCCGTCCGTGTCCGTGTACGCGGCCATCACCGAACGGGCCCCGCCCTCGCGCAGCGCGAACTCGAACGGCGGCAGCGTGATGTCGGCGAACTCGCGCACACCGGCCCGTACGGGGGCGAGGTTGCGGGCGCCCGCGGAGGACGCGTACCCGGCGAAGTGCTTGAGCGTGGCGACGATTCCGGCGGACTCGAGCCCGCGGACGTACGCCGCGCCGATCGTGCCGACGAGGTACGGGTCCTCGCCGATCGTCTCCTCGACCCTGCCCCACCGCGGGTCCCGTACGACGTCCAGGACCGGGGCGAGGCCCTGGTGGACGCCGACGGAGGCGAGGTCCCGGCCGATGCGGTGGGCCATCTCCTCGACCAGCGCCGCGTCGAACGAGGCACCCCAGGCGAGCGGGACCGGATACGCGGTGGCGCCCCAGGCCGTGAAGCCCGCCAGGCACTCCTCGTGCGCCACGGCCGGGATGCCGAAGCGGCCCGCCCCGCTGATCCTGCGCTGGGCGCGGGCCAGTGCCTGCGCGCCCAGCGCGGGGTCCACGGGGGCCGTACCGAACGAGCGGGTGAGCTGGCCCAGACCGTGGGTGATCAGCTCGTCCCAGTCGAAGTCCGAGGTCATCTCGTCCTGGTGCGGGGCCACTCCGTCGCCGTCCGTGGCGGCTCCCACCCACACGCCGTACAGCTGGGCGGTCTTCTCCTCCAGGGTCATCCGGGCGAGCAGGTCGTCGACCCGGGCCTCGGCGGGCAGCGCGGGATCACGCCACGGGGCGTTGGTCATGGAACTCCTGTCAGAGTCGAGTGGGTTCACTTTCCGCCCACGCCCATCAGGCCGCCGACCAGCGCGCGGCGGGCCACCAGGTAGACGGCGAAGATCGGGACGCCGGAGAGGACGACCGAGGCCAGCAGGGCGGGGATGTTGACGCCGAACTGGCTGACGTAGTTGAAGAGGCCGAGGGTCAGGACACGCGGTTCGTCGGACTGGGTGAAGATCAGTGGGAAGAGGAAGCCGTTCCAGGCCTGCAGCGCCGCGTAGATGACGACCGTGCTGATACCGCCCTTGGCCATCGGGACCGCCAGCTGGAACAGCATCCGCTGCGGTGAGGCGCCGTCCAGGGCCATCGCCTCGTACAGCTCCTCCGAGACGTCCCGCAGGGTGCCCACGAGGACGAGGACGGAGACCGGCATCGCGAAGGCCGCCGTCGGCAGGATGACCGCGAGCAGGCTGTCGTACAGGTCGAGCTTGGCGATCAGGAGGTAGAGGGGGACCACGACCGCCTGGGCCGGGATCGCGACGCCGAGCAGGAACAGCCGGAAGGCCAGGCCCGACCAGCGGTCGCGGGTGCGGACGGCCACGTACGCGAGCGGGACCGAGAGGCCGAGGACGATCGCGACGACCGCGACGGCCACGATCGCCGTGTTGGCCAACAGATGACCGAAGCCGCTGTTCAGCACGGTGTTGTAGTTGTCGAGCGTCGGACTCGTGGGCGGGGTCAGCGGGTTGCCGGTGAGTGCCTTGTCCTGGCTGGTGAGCGAGGCCGACAGCATCGCGTAGATCGGGACGACGACGATCACGAGCCAGACGACCGCGCCGAGCCCGGCGACGGGGTTGGCGCGCTTCGTCCAGTGCCGGCGGCGGCGGGACGGGGACGGTCGCGTGTCGCGCTCCTCGGTCTTCACGGGACGCGGACGCGGCAAGGTGTCGTGTGACACTGCGTCACATCCCTTCGCGGGTACTGCGCATGCCGCCGAAGCCGGTCAGCCGCACGAGGATCAGGGACAGGCCGGTGGCGACCAGCACCAGGAAGGACGCGATGGCGCTCGCGTAACCGAAGTCGTAGCTCTTGAAGCCCGCCTCGTACATCAGGTACGGCAGGATCGCGGTGTCCGTGCCCGGACCGCCCTTGGTGAGGATCAGCACGGTCTCGAAGTACGTGAGCGAGCCGACGACCATCAGGACCGTGGACGTCGTGACGGTGTGGCGCAGCTGCGGCAGCGTGATCGAGAAGAACTGGCGGTAGCGGCCCGCCCCGTCGATCGCCGCGGCCTGGTAGAGGACTTCGGGTATCTGGCGGGCGCCGCCCTGGTAGATCAGCGTGTGGAAGGGGATGAACTGCCAGCCGCCGACGAACACGATCGCCAGGAACGCGCCGCCGGACGAGCCGAGGATGTTCTCCCGGATGATGCCGAAGTTCGGGTCGAGCAGGGCGTAGAAGAGCAGCGCGATCGCCGTCGAGGACAGCAGGAACGGGACGAAGAAGATCGCGGACAGCACCGCCCGGTTGCGCTGGCGGCCCGCCGCCCAGACACCGAGCAGCAGCGCGATCACCGTCTGGAAGACCCAGCTCGCGGCCGTCAGCAGGACCGTGAGCCACAGCGACTGGACCATCCGGTCGTCGTCGATCAGCTTCCGCCAGTTGTCGAGGCCGACGGGCGTCGGGTCGCCCAGGCCGTCCCAGCTGGTGAAGGAGAGATAGAAGGCGAGTCCCATCGGGACCACGGCGAAGAACGCGAAGAACAGCACACCGGGCAGTGCCCAGACGGCGTGCGGCCGGCCGGCCGTCGAGGCCCCGGACCGCTTGTGCGGCCCGCGGGGCACCTCGGGCCCGCCGCGCTCGGCGACCGGGCGTCCCACCGGGGCCTCGGTGGGGGTGGGTGCGCTCACTTCAGCTCCTTGAGCGCCGACACGAACGCGCTCGGCGAGGACTTCCCGACGAACAGCTTGTTGATCTCGGTGAGCATCGGGGTCGCGATGTCCGCGTCGACCGCCTGGTCCCAGGAGAGCGTGAAGGCCGGCGCCTTCTCGACCATCTCGTACTGGAACTTCGCGAACTCCGGATTGGGCGAGGCGTCCAGCAGCTTCGCCGCGTTGGAGGTCGTCGGGATGTCACCGTTGGCGACCAGCGCCTTCGCGTACGTCTCGGAGGCGCAGTCCTTCAGGAAGGCGATCGCCGCGTCCTTGTTGCCCGCCCGGGAGTTGACCGACCAGTAGTTGGTGGGGTTGCCGACGACGTTGCGGATGTCGCCGGTGCCGCCCTCGACCGTGGGGAACGGACACCAGCCCAGGTCGTTCTTCGCGAACGACGGGAACTTGCCGAGCTGCGTCGAGTACTCCCACGAACCCATCAGGTGCATCGCCGCCTTGCCCTTGGCGAAGACCGCGGGCGCGCCGCCGTTGACGTACGACACCGAGCTGAACTTCGACCCGAACGCGCCGTCGTCGATGAGTTCCTTCACCCTCTCCGCGGCCTTGAGGACGGCCGGGTCGCCCCAGGCGGACGCGTCGCCGCCCTGGATCTTCGCGAAGACCTCCGGGCCGCCGATCCGGTCGACCAGGTACTCCAGCCACATCAGCTCGGTCCAGGTGTCCGCCCCGCCGAGCGCGAACGGGGTGATCTTCGCGGCCTTCAGCTTGGCGTTGACGTCCTTCAGCTCCGCCCAGGTGGCGGGCGGCTGGAGCTTGTGCTCGGCGAAGACCGACTTGTTGTAGAAGAGGATCACCGGCTGCATGCCGCGCATCGGTATCCCGTAGTTGCGGCCGCCGAGCGCGCCCGCCGCGAGCACCGCGGGCAGGAACCCCGACTTCAGGACCGGGTCGCCCGCGATGGTGTCGGTCAGGTCGACGAGCTGCTTCGCCTCCTGGTAGGCCCTGATCGAGCCGCCGCCCCAGTTGAAGAAGACGTCCGGGGCGCTCGGCGAACCCATCGCCGTACGGAGCTTGGAGGTGTAGTCCGCGCCCGGGACCTTGACCAGCTTCACCGTGCCCTTGGCCGACTTGCTCGCGGCGGACTTGTTGAAGCGTTCGACGGCCGTCTGCTGGACCTTCACCGCGTCGTCCCCGTACACGAAGGCGTCGATCGTGCCGCCGCCCCCGCCGGGGCCGTCGTCGGAGCCGCAGGCGGTGAGGCCGGTGGTGAGCAGGGTGGTGGCACCGGCGCCCAGCACCCAGCGCCTGCTGAACGCGCGGCCGCTCAGGCTGCTGCCGCCCGCACTTCCGCCCGGGCCCGCGCCCGTGGGCCGCCCGCTGTTGGACCGCCCGCTGATCGACTCCATGACAGCACCTCTTCTTGTCCGGCTCGTCCGCTCACCAGCGCGCTCGCGGCACGCATACGCATCGAACATGCACGAATGTTTCGGGTGGTACTTCGAATGTTCCGGGAACGTATGGCGGTCGAAGGTCTTCGTCAAGAGGTTGCGCAGGGATACGATCCCGTTCATGACTCGCCCGAATCCCGCCGTAGCCCAGTCAGCGACGCTCGCCGAGATCGCCCGCGAGGCGGGAGTCTCGGCCCCGACTGTTTCGAAGGTGCTCAACGGCCGCGCCGATGTGGCCCCCTCGACCCGCACCCGGGTCGAGGAACTGCTGCGCAACCACGGCTACCGGCGCCGCCGGGCCGAGGCGTCCCGGTCGCCGCTCATCGACCTCGTCTTCCACGAACTGGAGAGCGCGTGGGCGATGGAGGTCATCCGGGGCGTGGAGAACGTGGCGCGGGACGAGGGGCTGAGCGTCGTCCTGTCCGAGAGCGCGGGACGGCTCACCCCCGGGCGCACCTGGGCCGACCAGGTCGCCGCCCGCCGCCCGCACGGCGTCGTGCTCGTCCTCAACGGGCTCGACGAGTCCCAGCGGGCACTGCTGACCAGCCGTTCCATCCCGTTCGTGGTGGTCGACCCGGCCGGCGACCCCGGTGACGACGTGCCCTCGGTGGGCGCCACCAACTGGCAGGGCGGGCTCGCCGCGACCCGGCACCTGGCCGACCTCGGCCACCGACGCATCGGCGTGATCAGCGGGCCCTCGCGGATGATGTGCAGCCGGGCCCGGCTCGACGGGTACCGGGCGGCACTCGACACGGCCGGGCTGCCGGTCGACCCGGCGCTCGTGCGCACCGGCGACTTCCACCACGACAGCGGCTACCGCGCCGGGCTCGAACTGCTCAAGCTCCCCGACCGCCCGACGGCCGTCTTCGCGGGCAACGACCTCCAGGCCCTCGGCCTGTACGAGGCGGCCCGCGAGCTGGGCCTGCGGGTGCCGGAGGACCTCAGCATCGTCGGCTTCGACGACCTGCCGGTGGCCCGCTGGGTCGGCCCGCCGCTCACCACCGTGCGCCAGCCGCTCACGGAGATGGCCGAGGCGGCGGCCCGGCTCGTCCTGGACCTCGGCCGCTCGGAGCGGCCCTCGACCGCCACGAGGGTGGAGCTCGCGACGAGCCTGGTGGTCAGGAGCAGTACGGCGCCGCCGTCGGCGTGATCGACGCCACGGTCGTGCCACGGTCGCCGTGAGCGGTATCGGCACGTCGAAAGTTTCGAGGACTTTCCGGGTGCCCGCCGACCCGGGCGCGGGCGGTGTCTGAGAAAACTCAACGAAACCTGAGAGTTTCCGAAGGAAAGCCGGGAAGTGGTTCCTTGTTGAAATAATTCGGACTTATGTTCTTCCTGTGAGCGGGAGTGTGGGCGTGAGCGGAGAAGACGGGTCCGGGGGCGAGGACGCCGCGATACCCGACGGCGGCGGTGACGGCGGTAACGGTGAGGGCGCAGGCGTCGCAGGTGCCGGGGGACGGTCGTGGTGGTCCGGCCGGTCACGGCTGTTCAAGGTGACGGGCATCGCCCTCAGCTGCGTACTCGTCGCCTCGATGGCCGGGGCCGCGTGGGTGTACTGGCACCTGAACCACAACATCAAGAGCGTCGACATCGACAGCGCGCTCGGCGACAACCGGCCGGCGCGGGCCGTGACGACCCCGACGGGCCCCGAGTCCGCCACCCCGCTGCCCAGCAGCGCGCTCAACATCCTGGTCCTCGGCTCGGACTCGCGCAGCGGCAAGCGCAACAAAGCGCTCGGCGGCGGCAGCAGCGAGGGCGCCCGCTCCGACACGGCGATGATCATCCATGTCGACGAGGGCCGCTCGGAGGCGACCGTCGTGAGCATCCCGCGCGACACCCTCGTCACCCGCCCCTCCTGCCCGCTGGAGTCGGGCGGCTCGACGGCGGAGGCGTACGGCGTGATGTTCAACAGCGCGTACTCGCTCGGCGGGCCCGTCTGCGCGGTCAAGACCGTGGAGACCCTGACGAACGTCCGCATGGACCACTACATCGAGATCGACTTCGCCGGCTTCGCCGATCTGGTGGACGCGCTCGGCGGGGTCACGGTGACGACCGACGACGACATCTCCGACGAGGACAGCCACCTCGAACTGGAGGCGGGCACCCACCACCTCGACGGCGCGGACGCCCTGGCCCTGGCCCGTACCCGGCACGGCATAGGCGACGGCAGCGACCTCGGTCGCATCGGCCTCCAGCAGAAACTGGTGAAAGGGCTCCTCGACCAGGTCTCCACCAGCAACCTCCTCACCAACCCCACCCGGCTGTACAGCGTCGCCGACGCCCTCACCGGCAGCCTCACCACCGACACGGGGCTGAACTCCCTCACCGAACTCATGAGCCTCGGCCAGAGCCTGAAATCCCTCTCCTCCACGTACACCGAGACCGTGACGATGCCGGTGGTGCCCGCGCCCTCCAACCCCAACCGGGTGGTGGCGGAGGAGCCGGAGGCGGGGAAGCTGTGGGAGTCACTGAAGTGACCTGAGCGACTTGAGCGACCGGACGTGGCTGAGGTCGCCGAGGCCGGTTGAAGAAATTTCTGAGAAGTCCGGCGGGTGTGTCGATCCCCGTGCCGGTCGTTCGACGCATGGGTGAGAGGCGATGAGAGACGGGGACCGGCCCCGGCTCCGCGCCGAGGACTCAGGGAGTCACCATGCCGCGCTACCTGTCCATGATCCGTATCGACGAGCAGACCGCCCCCGCCGAGGGACCGAGCGACGCGCTCATGGAACGCATGGGTGAGCTGATCGAGGAGATGACGAAGGCCGGCGTACTGCTGGACACCTCCGGGCTGACGCCGACCGCGCAGGGCACACGGGTGCGCTGGGAGGGCGGCGAACTGTCCGTCACCGACGGGCCGTTCACCGAGGCCAAAGAGGTCGTCGGCGGGTACGCGATGCTCCAGGCCAAGGACCGGGCCGAGGCGGTCGAATGGACCAAGCGGTTCCTGCAGATCCACGAGGCCCACTGGACGGTGACCTGCGAGGTGCGGGAGATCGTCGAAGGCTGAGCCTTGGCCGTACGGGTCCGGGGGTGTCTGATGGTGGACCGTGACACCAGACACCCCCGCCCACGGCCAGGCCTCCCCCCAGGCTCCTGACCGCACCATCGAAACCGTCTTCCGCATGGAGTCGCCCCGCATCATCGCCGGGGTCGCACGCATCGTGCGGGACGTCGGGATCGCGGAGGAACTGGCGCAGGACGCGCTGGTCGCCGCACTGGAACAGTGGCCCCGGGACGGAGTGCCGGGCAACCCCGGGGCCTGGCTCATGGCCACCGCCAAGCACCGGGCGATCGACCTCGTACGGCGGCGCGAGCGGTACGCCCGCAAGCTGGTGGAGATGGGGCGCGACCTGGAGATGTCCGGGCCGCAGAGCCATCTCGACGAGCCCGCCGACCCCGACGACATCGACGACGATCTGCTGCGGCTCGTCTTCACCGCCTGCCACCCCGTCCTGTCCGCCGAGGCCCGGATCGCCCTCACCCTGCGGCTGCTCGGCGGGCTGACCACCGCCGAGATCGCCCGCGCCTTCCTCACGCCCGAGAAGACCCTCGCCCAGCGCATCGTGCGCGCCAAGCGGACGCTCGCCGCGAAGGGCGTTCCCTTCGAGGTGCCGTACGGGCCCGAACGCGAGGCCCGGCTCGGTTCCGTACTGGAGGTCATCTACCTGATCTTCAACGAGGGGTACGCCGCCACGGCCGGGGACGACTGGCTGCGGCCCGCGCTCTGTGAGGACGCGCTGCGGCTCGCGCGGGTGCTCGCCGAGCTGATGCCCAAGGAACCCGAAGTGCACGGGCTGGCCGCGCTGCTGGAACTGCAGGCGTCGCGGTCGGCCGCGCGGACCGGGCCCGCGGGGGAGCCCGTGCTGCTCAAGGACCAGAGCCGGGCGCGGTGGAACCGGGTGCTCATCCGGCGCGGGTTCGCCGCGCTGGCGCGGGCGGAGGCCGTGTCCTCCGGGGGTGGGCCGGGGCCGTACGTGCTGCAGGCCGCCATCGCCGCGTGCCACGCGCACGCGCTCACGTACGCCGAGACCGACTGGGGGCGGATCGTCACGCTCTACGGGATGCTCGCCGTGCGGGTGCCGTCGCCGGTCGTCGAACTGAACCGGGCCGTCGCCGTGTCCATGGCCGAGGGGCCGGGGGCGGCGCTGGTCCTGGTGGACGCGCTGGTGGGGGAGCCTGCGTTGCGCGAATACCACTTGCTGCCGAGTGTCCGGGGGGACCTGTTGGTGCGGCTCGGTCGTACGGAGGAAGCGGCGCGGGAGTTCACCCGGGCGGCTGGCCTCGCCGGCAACGAGCGGGAACGGACGCTCCTGCTGACCCGAGCGCAAGAGTGCGCTCCGCCGCACTGAGACCACGGCTCCCGTCCGGTCCGGCTCGCACGAGTGCGCAGTTCCCCGCGCCCCTGGGGAAGCAGGGCCGTCTTGCGGGTGCGGCCCGGTGGGGGCTTGCCGCGCAGTTCCCCGCGCCCCTTAAGGGGTGGGGGTCTGCCGTGTACGTCGGGTGGCCGGCCGGTGGGGGTTGCCCGCGCAGTTCCCCGCGCCCCTAAGGGCTCGGCTGCGCCCTCGCCCCCTAAGGGGCGCGAGGAACGGCGCGATCAGCCACGACGCACCCGCACTCACAAGACGCCCGGTCCCCCTCCCCCCTCAGGGGCGCGGGGAACGGCGCGATCAGCCACGACGCTCCCGCACTCACAAGACGGCGGGTCCCCCTTCCCCCTCAGGGGCGCGGGGAACGGCGCGATCAGCCACGGCGTGCCCGCACCCGCGAGACGGACCGCGTGGGCAACCCCCGCCGGGCCGCACCCGCGAGACGGACGGTGCAGGCGGCCCCGACGGGCCCCGGGTCGCCCGAACGGCTCTTCTGTCGTGAAGGTGGGCCCGGGGCGTGGCACGGTGGAGCCACCTGTTGGCACCACCGGACCCCGGAGCCTCACATGGCTGATCTGCAGGACGAACTGCACTCCACCGCAGAGGTCGGGGAACTGGACCTGGATCACCCCGAGCCGCTGAGCGCGTTCGAGCCCCCGGCCGTCGAGCCAGGGCCCGGCGCGGAGAGCGAGCGCGGTACCGACCCCCTGGCCCGCGCCCACACCCTCCTCGCCGCCCACCCCGTCGCGGACGGCTACAGCGGCCTCCCCTGGGCCCTGCGCCGCCTGTCCTGGTACGACCTCGAACTGGGCGAGAGCGCGGTCGACACGGACGTGCCCCGGCTCCGCGAGGGACACGTGGGAGCGTTGTTCTGGTCGCTGCACCTGCCCGGAGGCCTCGCCGGCGAACGGGCCGTCGGCGCCACGCTGGAACAGCTCGACCTCGTGCAGACCGTGGTCGCCGCGCATCCGGAGGGCCTGCGCATGGCCCACAGCGCGGCCCAGGTCACGGATGCCAGGAACTGCGGGCGGGTCGCCGTGCTGCTCGGCCCCGCGGGCGCCGCCGCACTGGACGACTCGCTGGGCATCCTGCGGGCGCTGCACGCCCTCGGCCTGCGCGTCCTCACCCTCTCGGGCGCCTCCTGGGCCGGCGAGAACGGGCTGACCCGGTTCGGCGAGGAGGTCGTGCGCGAGATGAACCGCCTCGGCGTGCTCGCCGACCTCTCAGGCGCCTCGGACGCCACCGTCCGCCGTGCCCTGACCATCTCCAAGGCGCCGGTGATGTGCACCCGCTCCGCGGCCCGCGCCCTGCGCCCGCACCCGTCGAACCTCCCCGACGACGTGCTCGTCGAACTCGGCGCCAACGACGGCCTGTGCCTGGTTCCGCTGACCGCCGAGCAGACCGGCCCGACGGTCCGGGACGTCGCCGACCACCTGGACCACGTACGGGATCTCGCGGGGCCCGAGTGTGTGGGCCTCTCGGGGACGTACGACTCCGGGGCCGCGCACCCGCAGGACCTCTCCGACGCCTCGGGTTATCCGCGGCTGGTCGCCGAACTCCTCGGCCGCGGCTGGTCCGAGACCGATCTGGCCCTGCTCACCTGGGGCAATGTCCAACGCGTCCTGCGTACCGCGGACTTCACCTCCCGCGCCGCCCGGCAGCGCCGCGAGCCGTCCATGGCACGGATCGCCGAACTCGACGGCTGACCCGGCGGGCGCGGAGGCAGAACGGGAGGGAGCCGCCGCGGGGGTCTCAGGCCGTCGGACGGCCCATCGCGCGGTACGTCCAGCCCGCCGCCCGCCACACCGCCGGGTCGAGCGCGTTGCGGCCGTCCAGTACGACCCGGTCCGTGGCGACCTCGCCCAGCGCCGCCGGGTCCAGCTCGCGGAACTCGCGCCACTCGGTGAGGTGCAGGACGGCGTGCGCCCCGCGGACGGCGTCCACGGCCGTCTCCGCGTAGCCGAGGGTCGGGAAGAGGCGGCGGGCGTTGTCCATACCCTTGGGGTCGTAGACCGTGACCTGGCCGCCCTGGAGGTGGATCTGGCCCGCGACGTTCAGCGCGGGGGAGTCCCGGACGTCGTCCGAGTCGGGCTTGAAGGTCGCGCCGAGCACCGCGATCCGCTTGCCGAGGAAGGAGCTGCCGCCCAGCGCCTCCCGCGTCATCTCCACCATCTGGCCGCGGCGCCGCATGTTGATGGAGTCGATCTCGCGCAGGAAGGTGAGCGCCTGGTCGGCGCCCAGCTCGCCGGCGCGGGCCATGAACGCGCGGATGTCCTTGGGCAGGCAGCCGCCGCCGAAGCCGATGCCCGCGCGCAGGAACTTCTTGCCGATCCGGTCGTCGTGCCCGATCGCCTCGGCGAGCTTGACGACGTCGCCGCCGCCGGCCTCGCAGACCTCGGCCATCGCGTTGATGAACGAGATCTTGGTGGCGAGGAAGGAGTTCGCGGCGGTCTTCACCAGTTCGGCGGTCGGGAAGTCGGTCACCACGAAGGGCGTGCCCTCGGACAGCGGTGTCGCGTACACCTCGCGCAGCAGCTTCTCGGCGCGCTCGCTGCGGATTCCGGCGACGATCCGGTCGGGGTGCAGGGTGTCCTGGACGGCGAAGCCCTCGCGCAGGAACTCCGGGTTCCAGGCCAGTTCGACCTCCTCGCCCGCGGGTGCCAGTTCGGTGAGTATGCGGGCCAGCCGGTCGGCCGATCCGACGGGCACGGTGGACTTGCCGACGACCAGGGCGGGCCCGGTGAGGTGCGGGGCGAGCGAGGCGAAGGCGGCGTCGACGTACGACATGTCGCAGGCGTACTCGCCGTGCTTCTGCGGGGTGTTCACGCAGACGAAGTGGATGTCGCCGAACTCCGCGACCTCGGCGAAGTCCATGGTGAACCGCAGCCGCCCGCTGGACCCCTCGATCCCGGCGACATGCTTGCGCAGCAGTTCCTCAAGACCGGGCTCGTACATCGGGACCTCGCCCCGCTGGAGCATCTCGATCTTCTCGGGCACCACGTCCAGACCCAGCACCTCGAAACCGAGCTCGGCCATGGCGGCGGCATGCGTGGCGCCGAGATAGCCGGTACCGATCACGGTGATCTTGAGGGCCATGGGTGCTCCAGGAGGTAGCCGTCAGGTGCGCGGACAGAGCATAGTCGGGGCGTGCCGGAGCCCTTCACCGGGCAGATCCCCCCTGTCGGCAAGCTCACGTATCACTCACGAGGGCGGGCGCATAAAATTTGGGTTACTTAACGGTAGTTAGCTCGGCGTCACTGCATCTTTGGGAGCGTGAGAGACCTTGGCCGGATCGGCTGATTTCGACCTGTACCGCCCGTCCGAGGAGCACGACATGCTCCGGGACGCGATCCGCTCACTGGCCGAGGCGAAGATCGCGCCGCATGCCGCGGCGGTGGACGAGGAGGCCCGCTTCCCCCGGGAGGCCCTGGACGCGCTGGTCGCGGCCGACCTGCACGCCGTGCACGTACCGGAGTCGTACGGCGGCACCGGCGCGGACGCGCTGGCCACGGTCATCGTGATCGAGGAGGTGGCGCGGGTCTGCGCGTCCTCGTCCCTGATCCCCGCGGTGAACAAGCTCGGCTCGCTGCCCGTCATCCTCTCGGGCTCCGAGGACCTGAAGAAGAAGTACATGACACCGCTGGCCAAGGGCGACGCGATGTTCTCGTACGCCCTCTCCGAGCCGGACGCGGGCTCCGACGCGGCCGGTATGAAGACGAAGGCGGTCCGTGACGGCGACTTCTACGTCCTGGACGGCGTGAAGCGCTGGATCACCAACGCCGGCGAGTCCGAGTACTACACGGTGATGGCCGTGACCGACCCCACCAAGCGCTCGAAGGGCATTTCCGCCTTCGTCGTCGAGAAGTCCGACGAGGGCGTCTCCTTCGGCGCGCCGGAGCGCAAGCTCGGCATCAAGGGCAGCCCGACCCGCGAGGTCTACCTCGACAACGTCCGCATCCCCGCCGACCGCATGATCGGCGAGGAGGGCACGGGCTTCGCCACCGCGATGAAGACCCTGGACCACACCCGCATCACGATCGCCGCGCAGGCGCTCGGCATCGCCCAGGGCGCGCTCGACTACGCCAAGGGGTACGTCCAGGAGCGCAAGCAGTTCGGCAAGCCGATCGCCGACTTCCAGGGCATCCAGTTCATGCTCGCCGACATGGCCATGAAGATCGAGGCGGCCCGCCAGCTCACGTACGCGGCCGCCGCCAAGTCCGAGCGCGTCTCCGCCGGCGGTGGAGAAAGAGGCCTCACCTTCCAGGGCGCGGCGGCCAAGTGCTTCGCCTCCGACGTCGCCATGGAGGTCACCACGGACGCCGTCCAGCTCCTCGGCGGCTACGGCTACACCCGTGACTACCCGGTCGAGCGCATGATGCGCGACGCCAAGATCACGCAGATCTACGAGGGCACGAACCAGGTCCAGCGGATCGTGATGGCCCGCAACCTGCCGTAGGCCGCCTCCAGGACGTGTACGAGGGCCCCGGCAGCCACTGGCTGCCGGGGCCCTCGTACATGTGTCAGGTGTGGCCTACCGGTCGCTCGTCACCGTGACCTTCTCGTCGTTCTTCAGCTGCTCGACCAGCTGCTTGACCTTGGCGGTGTCCCACTGGAGGTTGCCGTTTCCGGTGTTGCCCGAGATCGGCATGTTCATGGACTTGCCGTCGCCGCTGGTGACGCCCTTCATGGCCAGGAACATCGAGCCGAGGTCCCACAGCGACATGTCCTTGTCGACGGTGAGGGTGTCGAGGCCGGAGCTGAGCGTCGGGTACAGCTTGAAGGGGTTCAGGACCGTGGACGGGGTCGCCGTCTGGTTGGCGAGCGCCGAGAGGAACTTCTGCTGGTTCTTCGTACGGTCCAGGTCGCTGCCCGCGAGCGCGTACCGGGTCCGGACGAACGCCAGGGACTGCTCGCCGTTGAGGGTCTGCTTGCCCGCCTCGAAGTCGGCACCGGACTTGGTGTCCTTCATGCCGCCCTTGGGGATCTCGATCTCCACGCCGCCGACGGAGTCGACGATCTTGGCGAAGCCGGCGAAGCCGATCTCCGCGTAGTGGTCGATGCGCAGTCCCGTGTTGGCCTCGACGGTCCGTACGAGCAGCTCGGGGCCGTCCTCCGCGTACGCCGCGTTCAGCTTCACCTGGCGGCCGGTGCCCTGGAACGTCTTGCCGGACTCGGAGCCCTTGAAGGTGGGGATCGTCACGTTCGAGTCGCGGGGGAGCGACACCATCGTGTTCCCGTTGTCACCGACGTGCAGGATCATCATCGAGTCCGTGCGCTTGCCGTCGGCGGAGCCCGTGTGGAGCTTCTTCTTCTCCTCGGCGGACATGCCCTCGCGGCTGTCGGAGCCGACGATCAGGTAGTTCGTGCCCTCGCCCCCGTCGGGACGGTCGATGACCTTCGACAGGTCGACGTCCCGGTTGAGCTTGGAGTCGGCCCAGAAGTACGTGCCCACGGTCACCACGACGAGCACGGTGACCACGGAGATCGAGATCCACTTGATCCGCTTGCGCCAGTTCGGCGCGGGGCGGCCGGGCCGGCCGTCGGGGCCGGGGCCCTGCGGACCGCCGCCGCCCCCGTAGACCTGCCCCGTGTTGTATCCGTCGTAGCCGTTGTCACCGTGACCGTCGGTGTACGACTGCTGCGGCGGGACCCCGTGAGGAGGCGCCGAGGAGTGCGGGGCGCCTGCGGGGCCGCGCTGCACCTGTCGCATCACGCGGGCACCCTCGGGCTGGGCGCTCGCGCTGCCACGGCCTTGGCGGTCGCCGCCGTTGTTTCCGGACCATCCCTGGGGCCAATCGTTCATGCGACCCAGTGTGCAGTGCCCGAGGGTGTGGCATACAAGGGTCTTCGGAAAATCGGATCAGGGCTGTTGCCAAGCTGATGCAAAGCGACCCTTGCGCGCCCCGGCATAGGGTGGGCGGCATGACAGACCAGGCCACCACCCCGGAATCCGATATTCCGGGCAAGCCGACCTCGGCGTCCCGGACCACGCTCAGCCACATCATGAGCCACAACGACACCAACCTGCTGGGGACGGTGCACGGTGGGGTGATCATGAAACTGGTCGACGACGCGGCGGGGGCCGTGGCGGGGCGGCACTCGGGTGGGCCCGCCGTCACCGCGTCCATGGACGAGATGGCGTTCCTGGAACCCGTACGCGTAGGTGACCTGGTCCATGTGAAGGCACAGGTCAACTGGACCGGGCGTACGTCCATGGAGGTCGGCGTCCGGGTGCTCGCCGAGCGGTGGAACGAGTCGACGCCGCCGCAGCAGGTGGGGTCCGCGTATCTCGTGTTCGCGGCGGTGGACTCCGACGGGAAGCCGCGGCCGGTGCCGCCTGTGTGTCCGGAGACCGAGCGGGACGAGCGGCGGTATCAGGAGGCGCAGATCCGGCGCCAGCACCGGCTGGCTCGCCGCCGCGCGATCCTGGACCTCCGCGAACGCCGCGCAGCGGAGGGCTTGGACTGACGCCCCGTCCCACGCGGACGCACCCAAAAGACTGCGCAGTTCCCCGCGCCCCTGAAAACCGTCCGGCCGTCTCGCACCTGCGGGTCCACGGTGGCCGGCCGCGCAGTTCCCCGCGCCCCTTAAGGGCTCGGCTGCGCCCTCGCCCCCTCAGGGGCGCGGGGAACTGCGCAATCTTTTGTCTTTGGCATGAGGGGCGCGGGGAACGGCGCAGTCTTTTGGCTTTTGAGGGGCGCGGGGAACTGCGCGGCCAGCCACGGCGGACCCGCAGGTGTCGTCTTCAGGGGCGCGGGGAACTGCGCGATCTTTTGGGCGCGCCCCCTCGGGGCCGCAGGCGGCGGCGCTAGGACGGGGGGCAGATCACCTGGTCGCCGGTGACCGCGTCGAACTCCCCCTGCGTCGGATCGTCCGCACGGACCTTGCGGACCCCCGAGAAGTCCGCCCCCGCCACCACCTTCATCAACGGCCCCTGCCCCGTCACGGCATGCAGTTCACTGCCGGGCAACGCCGCCGCGAGCGACTTCGCGGACCGGTCCCAGCGCGGGTCGTACCGCACGACGGTCCGCCGCAGCGTCCGGTCCTGCGCGTTCACCGGCGCCCGGGTGGTCCGGAACCCCGTCCCCGCAAGGCCGCTGTCGACCCGCAGCCCCAGCCCGGAGGTCATGGTCCCGTTCTCCACCTGCACCCGGATCTGCTGCGGAGCCACGTCGACGCTCAGCACCTTGGACCGCACCCGGTGCGGAGCGAGCGGCTTGTCGTCGCGCAGGGTGGCGAAGAGCCGCCCCGCTTTCTTCGCGTCCCACTTCAGCGTCGAGCCGATGCCCTTGACGGCGTACCCCATCTGTCCGATCGGGACGGTCGTGAACTCCGAGGACGACGGGGAGAAGCCCCGCATCGCCCGCCCCAGGTCGATGAGTTCGTTGGTTCCGAAGCCCTTGTCCGCCCGCACGGAGCCGAGCACGGACTGTGTCACGTCGCGGAACCTGATCGGGTTGAGCAGCACCCCGGACGACGTGGCCCGTGCGATCAGCGCCGCCAGGAACCGCTGCTGACGCTGCATCCGGCCGAGGTCGGAGGCTCCGTCGACGTGCCGCGAACGCACGTACTGCAGTGCCTGTCCGCCGTTGAGGTCGTGCGTCCCGGTCGCGAGGTCGAGGCCGGTGACCGTGTCCTTCAGCGGCCGGACCGTGCAGATCCGCACCCCGCCGAGCACGTCCACGGTCTTCATGAAGCTGATGAAGTCGACCTCCAGATAGTGGTCGATCTTGACGTCGGTCATCTTCTCGACGGTGCGCACGGTCAGCTGCGGCCCGCCCTCCGCGTACGCGGCGTTCAGCTTGACCGGGTGCGCCTTGTGCCGGTCGCCGGTGGTCCGGTCGATGTGCGGGGGCGTCTCGGCGTACGAGTCGCGGGGCAGGCTCACCACGCTGGCCCGCCGCCGGTCCTCGGAGACGTGCACGATCATGACCGTGTCCGTGCAGTGGCAGGGGGCGCCGCCGAGCCGGTACTCCTCCTTCTCCCGCGCCGTGATCCGGTCCCGTCCGTCGGTGCCGACCAGGAGCACGTTCATGCCGTGGCCGCGGGCGGGCCGGTTCTTCATGTCCTTGAAGGGGTCGATCCGGTGGATGTCGGAGTCGAGACCGGTGACCACCGCGTGTCCGACGCCGGCCGCCGCGAGCACCGCGACGGACAGCGCGGTCGCCACCCGCGTGGCCCACTGCGGCCGGCCGCCCCGTACGGGCTGCCGTACCGGACGCTGTCGCGGGGGAGGAGCGGGAGAGCTGGGCGGGGTGGGCAAAGCGGACACCTCCGCGTAGGCCGGGTGTGGGGGTCCGTGAGCACCGTAGGCCCATACGATCTGCTGCCCGGTGCAGGGGCCGGGCGGCGCGCGTCGGTGTCCCCCGTTCGCGGTAACGTAATCCGCGATGAACGCCGAACCCGCCGTGCAGCTTCCCGCCGTGTCCGTGATCATGCCCGTCCTCAATGAGGAACGGCATCTGCGCGGAGCCGTCCAAGCGATCCTCGCCCAGGAGTACGGGGGCGAGATGGAGGTCGTGATCGCCATCGGTCCCTCGACGGACCGTACGGAGGAGATCGCGGCCGAACTCGTACGCGAGGACCCCCGGGTGCACACGGTCCCGAACCCGACCGGCCGCACCCCCGCCGCACTGAACGCCGCGATCAAGGCGTCCCGCCACCCGGTCGTCGTACGCGTCGACGGGCACGGCATGCTCTCGCCGAACTACATCGCGACCGCCGTACGGCTCCTGGAGGAGACCGGCGCGCAGAACGTCGGCGGCATCATGCACGCCGAGGGCGAGAACGACTGGGAGCACGCGGTCGCCGCCGCCATGACCTCGAAGATCGGCGTGGGCAACGCGGCCTTCCACACGGGAGGCCAGGCCGGTCCCGCGGACACGGTCTACCTCGGCGTCTTCCGGCGGGCGGCGCTGGAGCAACAGGGCGGCTACAACGAGGAGTTCATACGCGCCCAGGACTGGGAGCTGAACTTCCGGATCAGGGAGGCGGGCGGCCTCATCTGGTTCTCGCCCGAGCTGCGGGTCTCGTACCGTCCGCGCCCCTCGATGCAGGCCCTGGCCAAGCAGTACAAGGACTACGGCCGTTGGCGTCATGTCGTGGCCCGCTACCACTCCGGCTCGATCAACCTGCGCTATCTGGCGCCGCCGACGGCGGTCGTCGCGATCGTCCTCGGTCTCGTGGTGGGCGCGGCGGTGACCCCCTGGGGCTTCCTGGTCCCCCTCGGCTACCTCGTCGCCATCGCGCTGGGCTCGCTGCCCGCGGGCAAGGGGCTGCCCCTGAAGGCGCGGCTGCGGATCCCGGTGGCGCTGGCGACCATGCACATGTCGTGGGGCTGGGGCTTCCTCACCAGCCCGAAGGCGCTGGCCAGGAAGGTCATCGCGTCCCGCCGTCCCGCGGTGCCGAGCGAGACCTGAGCGCCGGGAGCCCGAACGGCCGAGGGGCCGGAACCACTGTCGTCGTGACAGCGGTTCCGGCCCCTCACCGGTTGGTGGCCCCTCGCCGGTCCGGCGCCGGACTCAGTACCGGTACGGCTTGTACACGGGCATGCAGGCGTCCTCCTTGGAGCCGCTGAGGGCGTCCGCGCTCTCGGGCAGGTCACCCGCGTCCGGAGTGGACTGCTTCGGGTAGGCGTTGCCCTCCCGCCAGTCACTGCCGACGGTCAGCGTGGTGGTGACGGCGTCGGCCGTGGCGCGTACCTGACCGCTCGGCACACCGACGGCCTCGGCCACGGACAGCGCGTTCGCCCGGCCCTGCGCCCCCGAGGTCTTCGGGTACGTGATCTGCGTCCGCGAGCTGGGATCGGCCTGCGCGCTCGCGGTGGCCTTGGTGAACCCCTTGCCCTGCAGGGCGCCCGCTATCGCCGTGGCCCGGCTGCCCACCGGCGCCAGTTCGCTGTCGTCGCCCGCCGTGCCGTTGACGACCGTGACGGCCAGCCCCTCGGCGGGCGCGGCGGCAGGCCCGGTCGCCGCCGGGCTCGCGGACGCACCGCTCTTGCCCTTTCCGTCCTTGCCGCTCCTGCCGCCCTTGTCGAAGGAGACGTCGCTGCGGATCATCGACCACACCTTGTCCGCGTCCGTGGGCTTGGGGACCAGGTGGTTGGCGTTCAGCGGGTCCGGCACCGTGGGCATGGTCGTCATCGTGAACCGGTCCATCGGCACGGACTTGAGCTTCATCCCCAGGTCGTACAGCTTCTTGACCGTACCGATCTCCTCGGAGACCTCGAGGGAGTCGGTGGCCGCCTCGGCCAGACCCATCAGCCTGCCGCTGTCGGTGAAGACGTTCTGGCCCTTCAGCGTGCGGATCATCGAGTTCATGTACATGTGCTGGGCCTTGGCGCGGCCCAGGTCGCTCTCGAAGGCGTGCCGGGTGCGCAGCCACTGAAGGGCCTGCTTCCCCTTGACCTTGTGGCTGCCCGCCTTCAGCTTCAGACCGGAACCGCCCGGGACGCCCGGCAGCGGACGGTCCCACACGTTCTGCTCCACGCACACCTCGACACCGCCGATGGCGTCCGCCATCTTCACCACACCGCCGAAGTCGACCATCATCCAGTGGTCGATGTAGACACCGGTGAGGTTCTGCCAGGTCGCCAGCGTGCAGCCGGCCCCGCCGCGCTGCAGCGACATGTTGATGATGTTGTTCGTCTCCGGGTACGTCTCCCCGGTCTCGGGGTCCTCGCACTCGGGGATCTTCACCCGGGTGTCGCGCGGGATGCTCACGACGGAGGCGCTCTTGCGGTCCGCGGAGACGTGCACCAGCATCTGGACGTCGGCCAGCGGCTTGCTGCCCACCTGGTCCTTGCTGCCGCCGAGCTTCACGTTCTCTTTCGAGTTGCGGCTGTCGGAGCCGAGCAACAGGATGTTCAGCGGCGTCTGACCGGCCGCGTTGGGCTCCGTCTTCTTGACGTCGGACTCACCGTTGTTGCGCTTGCCCTTGGATATGTTGCCGTTCAGATGGCGGTAGTAGAGGTATCCGGCGCCGGCCGTCCCGAGTATCAGCACCGCGAGGACCAGCGCGAACCACCGGAGTATGCGCCGGGGTTTGCCGCCCTGCCGTCTCGCCCGTCTGCCGCCGTCCCCGCCGTCGTCGCCGTTCCCGCCCGTCGCGGTCCGCGCCCGCGGTACCCGCGACGCCTGCGCGGTGCCGCCGCCACCTGCTTCCCCCGTCTGCGAGGAGCCGTCACCGCGACCGCCTTCCTCCGCATGCGAGGCGCGTGGACGAGCCCCCTCCCCACGCACACTGCTCTGCGCCATGTTCCTGCCTCCCCACCCTGCGCCTGACACAGGTCCGTCCTACGCCCTGTGAGACGTAGGACGGACCTGTTAGGTCACTTGGCGCACTCGACCTTGTCCGCCGTGGACTTCTCGACGTCCTCCGGCGCCGTCGACGGAGTGGTCAGAGAGACCCCGGCCCCCTTGAAGTCCTCACCGAGGGTCAGCGTGATCGCAGGGAGACCCTGGGAGTTGGTCACGCTCTTGCCCGGCTTCATGGCCGATCCGGACAGGCCCATGAGATCGGCGAGCCTGCGTGCCTGATCGGCCTGGTCGGGAGCGTACTCGACGGTTGTCTTCTTCAGCGTCGCCCCGGCGTTGCCCGCGTTCTCGGACTTCGTGACGCCCTCTTCGAGCTGCAGCCAGTTGAGGGTCTCCTGCGCGGAACCGGCGACCGCGCCGCCGTTGAGGACCCGCACACGGACCTCGGCGGGGTCGGCCTTGCTGCCCTTGAGGCGGGCGGCCTCGGCGGCCTTCTCCTTCTTCTTCTCCTGCTTGACCGCGGTGAGCGAGACGTCGTCCTTGATCAGGGCGAACATCTCCTTGGCCTTGGCCTCCTGGAGGACCACCGTGGCCTTGACCTTCTCAGTGGGGTTGTCGGCCACCGGCACGGTGGTGAAGGACAGGTTCTTGGTGGGGAACTTGCCCAACTCGGTGCCCAGGTCGCGCAGTTTGGTGATGCTGCTGATCTTCGAGTCGACGGTCAGCGCCTTGGTGCCCGCCTCCGCCAGCTTGAGCAGCTTGGTGGGGCTGGTGAGCGTGTCGTTCGACTTCAGCTTGCGCATCAGGGAGCTGAGGAACTGCTGCTGGATCTCGATCCGGCTGAGGTCGCCGCCGAAGCCCACCGAGTGGCGGGTACGGACGAAGGCGAGTGCCTCCTCGCCCTGGATGCTGTGCTCGCCCTTGGACAGCTTGAGCTTGGAGTCCGGGTCGTCGATGTCCTTGGCGAGACACACGTCCACGCCGTCGACCGCCGTCGTCAGTGTCTTGACCGCGTTGAAGTCGGCGATCATGAAGTGGTCCATCTTGACGCCGGTGAGCGCGGTGACGGTCCGCATCGTGCAGCTCGGCGTCCGGCCCTCCTGGCCCAGGCTCTCGTTGAAGCGCGTGTTCAGCGTGCCCGGGATGACCTTGGTGGAGCCGTCCTCCTGCGTCGTCGGGCAGTCCGGGATGTCGGTGATCAGGTCACGCGGGATGCTCATCGCGGTGGCGTTCGTACGGTCCCTGGAGACATGCAGCAACACCGTGGTGTCGGCATGGCCGGGACTGTCCGAGTCGCCGTAGCCGTCGTTCCCGTCACCGGTGCGCTTGTCCGTGCCCACCAGGAGGACGTTGATCGCCCGGTCCTTGCTGAAGCCGCCGGTACCCGCGCCGTCGTCGGAGACGGACGTGATGTTGCCGTTTAGATGCTTCCAATAGAGGTACCCGGCGGTACTGGTACCGACGAGCAGGAAGGCCATCGTGCCGCCCGTCCAGAGCAGTATTTTCTTGCCCCGCGACTTCTTGGGCCGGCCCTTGCGCCGGCCGGCCGGCGGCGGGCTCTCGGGCGCACGGCGTCTGCGCGGCCCGGGCACGCCGGGCTCCGGCGCCTCCTCCGGTGTCCCCTTCCGCTCCCGGCCGGGAGCGGTGCGCCCGGCCGGCGGCGCGGCGGCGCCCGCCGCTCTGCGGGAACGGGGACCTGGGACCGCCGACTGCGGTGCGGAATTCTGCAGTCGCAGTTCGTAGTCGCCTGTGTTCGGGTTGAGTACCCACTGGTCTGCGGGGTCGATATCGTCCGCCCGCCCACGGCCTTGCGCGTCCACGGTTGCTTGAGTCCTCCGTCGGGGCCACGCGGCGTCTTTTCCCCCTCAAAAAGACGCTCGGTCAGTCGGTCCAACCAGTGCGCGACTCCCAGGACAGGCCTCGGGCCGGGTGCACCGGATCGCTCACACTATCCGGCCGGATCAGCCACGAGCGACGACGGTGACGAATTCCACGTCCCTACAACCGGGCAATCCGCCCAATTCCTTGAACGTACGTTCCCGCTCTTGGTTTGCCCTTTACTCGGAGGGCTGTTCGGGCGTTAACCGCACACGTCCTCGGCGGCGGTGTTTCCCCGGAAAGTCGGCGCGGGGCTCGGTGTGGACGAAGTCCCGTCGGCCCGCTTTCCGCCCGATTTGCCGTCGTCCGCACCCGACTCGGCCCCGAAGTGCCCGTCCTCGCCCCCGTCACCCGGCCGATAGCGCTCGAAGTCGTACGAATAGCCGCGCCTGGCCGGCTCGTCGACCGGCTCGGGTGTACTCCTCTTTGCACCGGAATCCTCCGGAACTTCCTTCGCGACCTCCAGCGGCGCGTCCCTGCGCAGCCGCTCGAAAAGCTTCTGCGCCTCGGGTTCCACCAGCTGGTCGCGATTGGCGTCGAGGGCGTACGACTCCCTCGGCACGGTAAGGAATTGCACCCGTTCGGTGGGGATGTTGCGCATACCGCGGACCAGGTCGTACAGCCCCCGCAGGTTCGCCAGCCCGGGGTCGGTCGTGAGGGACGACGTCGCCGCGTCCAGCACGGGATAGAGCTTCGCGGGATTCAGCAGTACGTCGTTGCTGCGCACCTTGTTGACGAGCGCGCCCAGGAAACGCTGCTGGCGGTCCATCCGGTCGGTGTCGCTGCCGTCGCCGATGGTCTTGCGGGCCCGCACATAGCCGAGGGCCTGCTCGCCGTCGAGCCGCACCTTGCCCGCGGGCAGCCGCAGTTTCGCGGCGGGGTCGTCGATCGGCTCCTTCAGACACACCTCGACGCCGTCGACCGCCTCGACCATGTCCTTGAACCCGTGGAAGTCCACCACCATGTGATGGTCCACGCGCACCCCGGTCAGCTTCTCGACGGTACGGATCGTGCAGGCCGGACCGCCCTTCTGGAAGGCGTAGTTGAACATCGAGAACACGGGTGCGCCGCGGGAGCCGTCCGACCGCAGGCAGCTCGGTATGTCGACCATGAGGTCGCGCGGGAGCGAGACGGCGGTCGCGCTGCGCCGGTTCGCCGCGAGGTGCAGCAGGATCGTGGTGTCGGAGCGCTCGGTGCCGGAGTCCCTGCCGTACTTGCGGTTCCCGTCCCCGGAACGCGAGTCCGAGCCGATCAGCAGGATGTTCTGCGCGGCGCGTACGAGCGCGGTGGGCCGTTCCTTCTCGTAGCGGGCGAGTTCGGCGGCCGTGTCGTCGTCCGAGGTGATGTTGGCGTTCAGCTTCTCGTACACCGCCCAGCCGGCTCCCGCGGCGCCGACGAGGGTCACGGCGACGCCGATGCCCGTCCACCGCAGCCATCGTCTGCGGCGCCGGGCGACGCCGGTTCCCGTGGCGGCGGAGCCCACACCGGGCCCGACCGCCCCGTCACGACGCGTCCCTCCGGTGCCGCTCACCACCCTGTACGCCTCCTCCCACCGGCCGTGCGTGCCCTCTACGACCATGACTGGTCTTGGGGCGCGGGGGCCTCGGGTAGTGGGCCGAACGGGGGATGGGGGCGGGCCCAAAGGATTGCGCAGTTCCCCGCGCCCCTATAGGTACCTAGGGGCGCGGGGAACTGCGCAAAGGGGGGCGAGGGGGCGGAGCCCCCCTGCGTGGACGGGAATGGGAAGGGGCGGCGGGGGCGAGGAAACGCCTCAGCGGGCCGTGGACGTGACCCGTTCGCTCTCGATCCGCTTCGCGAGCGCGTCCTCCCCGAGCTGATCAAGATGACGGCACAACACCACGGACCCCCCGGCGGCCAACGCGCCGTACAACCCCGCGCTCAACCCCTCCCACGTGTCGTACGACAACCCGGACAACACCCGCCCCCCGGGCCCCGCCAGCCCGAGCACCCCCGCATCCCCCCGAGCCCGCTCGACAACCTCCGCCCCCGAAAACTCCGCCCCCGCGACCACCAGCGCAGCGGACTCCGGGTCCACGGGCCCGTACGGCCGGAACACGTCCCCCTGCCCGGGCACCTCGACCGCGTAGTCCGCGTACCCGGCCGGCACCTGCGCGAAGCGACGCCCCAGCGGCGCGAGCGACAGTGCCACCCGCTCCCCGGAACACGCGAGCCCGGCCTCGAACTGCCCGGGCCCGGCGACCACATGGTCGGCGTCGCCCGCGTCACCCCCGACCTGCGCCACGACCCCCACAGAGGAACACGCGAGCAGCCACACCGCGGTCTGCCAGTGCGCGGGCAGCAGCAGCGCCACCCGCTCGCCGGGCTCGGCGCCCAGTTCGCCCTGGAGCAGATTGGCGGTCTTGGCCACCCAATTGGCGAAGGTGGCCACGGACAGTTCGACCCGTTCGCCGGTGGCGTCGTCGTAGAAGGTCACCAGGGGGCGCGCGGGATCCGTGGCGAGCGCGGATCGCAGCAGGTCGGCAGGGGTGCGGTCGATGGCGGTCACGGGACGCAAGCGTACGCGGACGGCTGCCCGGGCGGGGGAGACGGGGACACCGGTTCGGCGGAGTGCGACCGACGGTCCGTCATATCCCGGATGGACAGATAAGTCTGACTATGTCCAGGATCAGGGGCATGCGCGCACATCTAGCTTCCTCGATCGCCGTCACCTGTGCGGCCGCCCTGGCCCTCCCGCTGGCCCTGTCCTCGAACGCCACGGCCACCCCCTCGACGACCCCCGCGGCGGCCGAGAGACGGTCCACCGGCACTTCGACCGCCGGCGGCACGACTCCCGGCAGCACCCAGTCCCTCCCGCTCACCCCTCTCACGCCCAGCACCCCCCGCACCCCGCCCTCGCCCCCGCCCTCCTCCTCGTCCTCGGGCGACCGCACCCTGCCGCCTCCCGTGCTCGCGCCCGCCCCGGCCCAGGGCCTGGCCCGCCGGGACGTCCGCCACTTCTCCCTCGTGGGTGTCGTCTGGGACAACCCGGACAGCGAACTCCACGGCCGGGTCCAGGTCCGTACCCGCGCGACCGGCACCACGAAGTGGTCCGCCTGGCAGGACGTCGACACCCACAACCACGAGCACGCGGCCGACCCGGACACCGCGGAGCGCGCCTCCGGCCGGGTTCGGGGCTCCACGGCACCCCTGTGGGTGGGCGACTCGGACGGTGTGGAGGTCAGGGTCCAGGGCGAGGCGGACGGCCGGACGGGCGCCGACGGAAGAGCCGTCACCGCCGAGCCCCTCCCCAAGGGCCTGCACGTCGAACTGGTCGACCCCGGCGCCGAACCCCCGCCCCAGGGGCCCGAACTGAACGCCCCGCCTCCGGGAGCCCTGACCGCCGAGTCCGCGGCGGCGGCCTCCGCCGTCAACGCCGAGCTCGCACCCATCGGCGCCACCGTGATCCCGGCCCTGAGCCAGAAGGAGACCCGGGCAGACCTGCTGGAGACCCGCGGCGAGGAGACGGACCAGACCGGTACGACAGGCACGGCGAACGCGACGGGCACGGTCGTCGCCGGGGCCGCGAACCAGCGCGCGAAGCCGTACATCGGCGCCCGTCCGCGCATCGTCACCCGCCGGGGCTGGGGCGCCGACGAAGGGCTGCGGGAGTCGAACTTCAGCTACACGAAGAGGGTGAAGGCCGTCTTCGTCCACCACAGCGCCTCGGGCAACAACTACCGCTGTGCGCAAGCGCCTTCAGTCATCCGCAGTATCTACCGCTACCACGTGAAGAGCAGCGGCTGGCGCGACATCGGCTACAACTTCCTCGTCGACAAGTGCGGAAACATCTACGAGGGCAGGGCCGGTGGCGTGGCCAAGGCCGTGATGGGCGCACACACGCTCGGTTTCAACAGCAAGAGCATGGGGATCGCCGTCCTCGGAAGTTTCGGCACCGCGAACCCGCCCGCCGCCGCGGTGAAGGCCGTCGCGAAGCTCACGGCATGGAAGCTCGGCCTCTACGGGGCGAACCCGCGCGGCAAGACCTACCTCAAGTCGGGGGGCGGAAATCTGTACCGAAAAGGAAAGAACGTACGACTCAATGTAATCTCCGGTCACCGGGACGGATTCGCCACCGAATGCCCGGGCGGCCGGCTCTACGCGAAGCTCGGCAAGACCCGGACGACTTCGGCCCGCTACCAGGGACGATGACGTCCGGCCGGCGGGAACGGTGCGGCCCGGTACGCCGGGTCGCCCGCGCCCGGCGGCTCCCCACGGCCCCCTCCCAGAGGCGCCCCACAGCCATCGAAACGGTCTGCATACACCGGCCGGTCGAATGACCGTTCCACCGGCCCCAGCAGGAAGCAGAGACGACAGGTGACAGAAGCGATCCTCCTGGTCGGCGGCAAGGGCACCCGGTTGCGCCCCCTCACGGTGCACACGCCGAAGCCGATGGTCCCGGCGGCCGGCGTACCGTTCCTCACGCACCAGCTGGCCCGGGCGAGAGCGGCCGGGGTCGAGCACATAGTGCTCGCCACGTCCTACCTGGCCGAGGTCTTCCAGCCCTACTTCGGCGACGGCTCGTCGCTGGGGCTCCACATCGAGTACGTCACCGAGGAGGAACCCCTCGGCACCGGCGGCGCCATCCGCAACGTGGCCGCCCGGCTGAGATCGGCCCCCGACGACCCGGTCCTGATCTTCAACGGGGACATCCTGACCGGCCTGGACATCCCGGCCCTGGTCGACACCCACCGCTCCTCGGGCGCGGACGTCTCGCTGCACCTGACCCGCGTGACGGACCCGCGGGCGTACGGGCTGGTCCCGACCGACGCCTCGGGCCGCGTCCAGGCGTTCCTCGAAAAGCCCCAGACGCCCGAGGAGATCGTCACCGACCAGATCAACGCGGGCGCGTACGTCTTCCGCCGGTCGGTCATCGACTCGATCCCCGTCGGCCGGCCCGTCTCGGTCGAACGGGAGACGTTCCCGGACCTGCTGGCCGCCGGGGCCCACCTCCAGGGCATGGTCGACTCCACGTACTGGCTGGACCTGGGCACTCCGCAGGCCTTCGTCCGCGGCTCGGCCGACCTGGTCCTCGGCAGGGCGCCGTCCCCGGCCGTCCCGGGCCGCTGCGGAGACCGCCTGGTCCTGCCGGAGGCCACCGTCGCGCCGGACGCCAAGCTCACCGGCGGCACGGTCGTCGGACACGGCGCGACCGTGGGGGAGGGGGCGCGCGTCGTCGGCAGCGCGATCCTGGCGGGCGCCGTCGTCGAGCCGGGCGCGGTCGTCACGGACTCCCTGATCGGCGCCCGCGCCCGGGTGGGCGCCCGCTCGATCCTCACGGGGGTGGTGGTGGGCGACGGAGCGATCGTGGGCCCGGACAACGAACTCCGGACAGGCGTCCGAGTCTGGTGCGACGCCCACATCCCCCAGTCCTCCCTCCGCTTCTCCTCGGACCAGTAGAGCTGCACCCAAAGGACTGCGCAGTTCCCCGCGCCCCTGAGCCCCTCAGGGGCGCGGGGAACTGCGCGAAGGGGGGCGAGGGGGCGGAGCCCCCATGCAGTGACGGGACGGGTAGGGGCGGCGGGGGCGAAAAAAGCCCGCCGACCTCACAGCAGCCCGATGTCCCCGCGGGGCATCTTCGGATGCCGCCGAGCCGGCGTACGCCCACTCAACAAGATCAACCGAGCAGCCCGATGCCGCTGCCCCGCATAAGGCTCCAACAACCCCAACATCACGGAGTCGTCCGCCTCCCGATCCCCCGCCAACGCAAACCCCACGATCCCCGGCAGATGAAGGTCCCCGACCGTCACCGCATCCGCCGCCCCATGACTCCGCTGCACCACCTCCGCCGAGGTCCACGGCCCCACCCCGGCCACCACCTCAAGCCGCTCCCGCGCGGCGACCGGATCGAGGGCCACGGCCTCCTCCATCCGCCGAGCCACCCGCACGGCCCGCAGAATCGTCGACGCCCGCTTGTTGTCGACCCCGGCCCGGTGCCACTCCCACGAGGGGATCAGCGACCAGACCCGCGGCTCGGGCATGACGAACATGCGCCCCTCCACGGGCCCGGGCGCGGGCACGCCGTACTTCCGCACGAGCAGCCGCCACGCCCGGTACGCCTCGTCGGTGGTGACCTTCTGCTCCAGCACCGACGGAATCAGCGACTCCAGCACCAGCCCGGTACGCGTCAGCCGCAGCCCGGGCCGCCGATGCCGGGTGAGCGCGACCAGCCGGTGCCGGGGCTCGAACGCGTCGGGATCGTCGGCCTCCCCGAGCAGCAGGGGGAGCCGGTCGAGCAGCCACTCGGCCCCGGGCCCCCACGCCTGTCCGCGCACCACGCCCGCGCGCAGGGACACGCGCAGGGTGCCGGGCCCGACGGGGGTGAGACTGGCCCGCCACACGGACCCGTCCGGAGTCGCACGGAAGGTGGGATCGGCGGGCCCCCGCCGCAACGGCCCGAGCACGAGCCCCAGATCGAGCGGCCACGGCGGCACCCATTCCCGCGTCAGCCCGCCACCGGCACCGCCGGCCGCAGCCCGTGGCTCGGGCACGGACCCGGGCACCACGACATGCCCGCCGCGCACGGTCGTACGCGTGGGCCGCTGTTCGAAGCGTCCGGCCACGGATGGGTCCTTCGGTAAAGAAGCTGCTCGGGATGGTCGAGGGATACCCGCACAAGGCTATGCGCCGGTCACCGGCCTCCAGGTCGTCCAAAGGTCACCGCACCTCGATGAACGCCCCCGCGTCCCGCCCGGCCCGGGCCGTCGGCTCCGCCGCCGCGTGCCCGACGGCGACGGCCCCCATGGGATCCCAGTTCTCCGGCAGCGCGAGCACGTCCCGGACGACGTCCCGGCAGAACATCGTCGACGACACCCAGGCGGACCCGAGCCGCTCCCCGGCGAGCGCGACCAGGAAGTTCTGCACCCCTGCGCCGGTGGCGACCACGAACATCTCCCGCTCGGCCCCGTCGCGCCGGGCGTCGCCGTACGTGTGGGACCCGTCCATGACGAGACACGGCACGACGAGATACGGGGCCCGGCGCAGCACGTCCCCGCGGCGCACCCGCTTGGCGATGGACTCCGCGCTCTTCCCATCCCGTTCCAGGTCGGCGATCCAGGCGTCCCGCATGGCGTCCAGCAGCCGCGTCCGCGAATCGGCGCTCTCCAGGAGGACGAATCGCCACGGTGTGGTGTGATGCGGGGCGGGCGCGGTCACCGCCGCGGCCACCGCACGCCGTACGGCACCGGGGTCGACGGGCTCGTCGGTGAAGGCCCGTACGGTACGCCGCTGGGTGACGGCCTCCCGTACGGCCTCGGAGGTGCCGAGCCGGAACATGTCGTCGCGCGCGCCCCGGACCATGCCCCTGGTCCCTTCGTCCTCGTCGCCGTCCGTGCCCACCACGTGGGACAGCCCGCGCACGACGGCGACGGGCAGCCCGGCGGCCTTGCCCTTGACCAGGTCCCCGGCGGCGGCCAGCTCGTCGGCGGTGGCGACGACGGTGGCGCCCAGCGGATTCCCGTGCGCGTCCGTGCCGCCCCGCAGATCGTCGAGCACGCGCACTCCGGCGGCCCCGATGGCGACATCGGTGAGCCCGGTCCGCCAGGGCCTGCCGAAGGTGTCCGTGACGAGGACGCCGACCTCGACACCGAGCGCGTCCCGCAGGCCGTCCCGGATGGTGCGGGCGGAGGCGTCGGGGTCCTCGGGCAGCAGCAGTACGGTCCCGGCGGGGGTGTTGGAGGCGTCGACCCCGGCGGCGGCCATCACGAGCCCCTGCCGGTTCTCCACGATGCGCAGCGGTCCGCGCCGGGCCACGACCCGTACGGTCTCGGCGTCGATGGCGGCCTCGCGGTCCAGCGCCTCCACGACGCGGCCCTCAGCCTTGGACACGATCTTGGACGTGACCAGCAGCACATCCCCGTCCACGAGCCCCGGCCCGTCCACGAGCCCCGGCCCGGCGGCGGCACCGGTACCGGCGACCGCACTGGCGATCAGCTTGGCGAGGTCGTCCCCGGGCCGTACCTCGGGCAGTCCTGGGAGCGCCCACACCCGGTAGCCGGGCGCGTCCGGCGGGAACCCGCTCACCGGCACCCCCGTACCCCGGGACATCTTGTCGCCGTCGCTCAAGCGCCCCGCACCTCCTCGGCCAGAGTCAGTGCCTCGCGGGCCATCTCGGCCGTCGCGTCGAGGTCGGTCATCATCAGCGGGACGGCACGGCACCGGATGCCCGCCCCGGTGACCCGCTCGACGACGTCGGCGTCCACCGTGTCGACCAGCCAGCCGTCGAGGAGCCCCGAGCCGTAGTGCTCGGCGACCGCCGCCGCGCTGGACTCGACGCCGACGGCCGCCAGGACCTTGTCGGCCATGCCGCGCACGGGCGCGTCCCCGACGATGGGGGACAGGCCGACCACCGGGACCCCGGCCTCGGCGATGGCCTCGCGGATGCCCGGCACGGCGAGGATCGTGCCGACGGACACGACGGGGTTGGACGGCGGGAAGAGGATGACGTCCGCGGAGGCGATGGCCTCCAGCACCCCGGGCGCCGGCTTGGCCTGGTCGGCTCCCACGGGCACCACCGCGTGCGCGTCCACGGAGGCCCGCAGCCGTACCCAGTACTCCTGGAAGTGGACGGCCTTGCGCTCGCCGTCGATCTCGACGGCCACATGCGTCTCGACGCGGTCGTCGGACATGGGGATCAGCCGGACGCCCGGCTTCCAGCGGTCGCACAGCGCCTCGGTGACGGCGCTGAGCGGATATCCGGCGCTCAGCATCTGCGTACGCACGATGTGCGTCGCGAAGTCCCGGTCGCCCAGTCCGAACCAGGAGGGCCCGGCACCGTAGGCCGCCAGCTCCTCCTTGAGGTGGAACGTCTCGTCGGCCCGCCCCCAGCCCTGTTCCTCGTTGATACCGCCGCCGAGCGTGTACATCACCGTGTCGAGGTCCGGGCAGACCTTCAGCCCGAAGAGGTGGATGTCGTCCCCGGTGTTGCCGATGACGGTGATGTCCGCGTCCGGCGCGGCCTGCTGGAGACCACGCAGGAACCGGGCACCGCCGATGCCGCCTGCCAGAACCACAATGCGCATGGCATGCAGTCTTGCAGGCGGCTACGACAACGCGTCAGCCGGTTACGACAACGCGTCACCGATGACCCCGCCACCGACGACGGCGCCACCGACGACGGCGACACGGACGACCGCGACGTGTCGGCCGGTCACAGGGCCTCGGCCATCGAGCACCGGGCGTTGGGTGTTCCCCCGGCCGAACGCAGGTGCGACTGGGGGAGCATCGGCATCTCCGTCAACCCGGGGTGGTAGACGTGCAGGCTCATGGCCGGTTCGAGCGAGTCGTTGACGACCTCGTGCGCGTAGCCGGGCGCGAACACCCGCTGGCTTCCCGCGGTCAGCGCGCGCGTGCCCCGCTCGGTGCGCTCGGTCAGCGCCCCCTCCAGGACGGTGAGCACACCGGAGGAGGGGCCGTGGTCGTGCAGCCCGCTGCCCTGCCCGGGGACCCAGGACAGCAGCCACACCTCGTAGCCGGGGCCGGTGCGCAGCCGGTGGTACCAGCGGGAGGCCGCGTCGTAGCGGACGAGGTGCTCCCACTGGGAGCGGTCGGCGGCGATGGAGCGGGCGAGGCCGACGAACTCGGCCACGGTGGACGGGTGTTCGCGCGGCGGCTGGAGGAGGTGCGGTACTTCGAGGATGTCGCCGGCGATCTGGAGGTCGCTGTCGCTGTTCATGGGGTGCGGTGGTTTCCTCGGCGGAAGAGAGTGCTGGAGGTCTGGGGTGTCACGTACCGGCCGCCCGGATCGCGGGCGTGAGGTGTGCCCCGGTGGGGGCGGGCCCTGGTACGGGCGGGAGGGACCAGCGGCCGGTCTCAGTGGACTCGGCGGCAGCGGGAGCGCGGTGAGCTCAACAGCTGCGACAGCAACAGCTACAGCGAGCGTGGACAGCACCGAGGGACCCGGCGGTGCGGGTCGAGGTGAGTGCCAAGTTCGCGAGCATGCCCACCAGCACACCGGTTCACACCCGCACTGTCAACTTGACGTCCGATATGTGGGAGATCTTTCACCTCTTCCGGGCCACCTCGGAGGTGAAAGGTTTGTGCAGGAGGTTGCCGGGACACATGGCGCACAACCGGGCGCACGAACCTCGGCGCGACCCCACGATCCCTGTGCGATCCCAGTGATCCACATGTGATCCGGTTCGCTTCGTCGATCGTGTCGGAACGAGATCGAACTCCTGGGCGTCTTCCTCTGTACAAGTCATGTGCGGAGACGGCGTCCCACTGGCTCCCTTTCGGCTGTCAGGGTTTATGCCGATTTGAACACTTTCCGCATAGCCTTGGTTCCGCAGAGTGAATAAGGGGCCCAATAGCAGATCTCGGCTTGACTGGGCCGGAGCAGCGCAATTGTAATTTCACTCGTGTCGTTCAGCCGAAATCGGTAGCGGCAGCATCACGGGGACGCGAGACGGACGAGGGGCGCACATGACCGAGCTGTTTCAGGAACTGCTGGTCGACGAGGCCGAAGAGGAGATCGGCTGGCAGGAGCGGGCGCTCTGCGCGCAGACCGACCCCGAGTCCTTTTTCCCCGAGAAGGGCGGCTCCACCCGCGAGGCGAAGAAGGTCTGCCTCGCCTGTGAGGTCCGCTCGGAATGCCTTGAATACGCCCTCGCCAACGACGAGCGCTTCGGTATCTGGGGCGGTCTGTCCGAGCGTGAGCGGCGTCGTCTGAAGAAGGCCGCCGTCTGACCGTGACTCGACAGGGGCGAGAAGTGACCTGATCGCATCCGGTCGCACTTCGGTCAAACTCTGATCGTGTTCCGATCGAACGGCGCACACCCCTACGTAGTGATACGTAACGCACGGCCCGTCGCGGGTGGCTTGTCCACAGGCGGCGGGCCGCGCCGTTGTGCAGCCGTTAGTGTGGGCCTCCGTCCGAGACGCCCCGTGATCCCCTCAAGGACACAGGCGTCCACCGCAGTCCAGCGAACCGGGGCCCGTACCTCGATGTCCGTGCACAGCCATTCGGCAGGTCAGTACGACACTGCCCCCGCAGCGTTCGACCCGGCCGGCCCGATGGTGTCCGATCCCGGTCGCCCGCCCGAGTTCCCGAGGCACGTGGTCACCGCCGTGCTCGTCTCGCACGACGGCGCCCGCTGGCTGCCCGACGCCCTCTCCGGGCTGCTCGGCCAGGAGCGCCCCGTGCAGAACGCCGTGGCGGCCGACACCGGCAGCGCGGACGCCTCCGCCCAGCTGGTCACCGACGCCCTCGGCGCCGACCGGGTGCTCCACCTCGCCCGGCGCACGGGCTTCGGCCAGGCCGTCGAGGAGGCCGTCCGCATCGCGGGCGTACTGACCCCGGAAGAACTTCCGTACCTGAAGCGCCCCAGCGGCTGGGACCCCGTCACCCGCACCTGGCGCGACGACGCGTACGACATGCCGGAGCTGCCGCACGGCGAGCCCGAGCAGTGGCTGTGGCTCCTGCACGACGACTGCGCCCCGGAACCCGACGCCCTGGCCCAGCTGCTGCGCGTCGTGGAGAACGAACGGGAACTGGGCAAGGACGTCGCCGTCATCGGCCCCAAGCTCCGCGGCTGGTACGACCGCAGGCAGCTCCTCGAAGTCGGCGTGACCATCGCCCACAGCGGCCGCCGCTGGACCGGCCTCGACCGGCGCGAGCAGGACCAGGGCCAGCACGACCACGTGACCCCCGTACTGGCCGTCTCCACCGCGGGCATGCTGATCCGCCGCGAGGTCTACGAGGAGCTGGGCGGCTTCGACCGCAGGCTGCCCCTGATGCGTGACGACATCGACCTCTGCTGGCGCGCCCAGTCCGCGGGCCACCGCGTCCTGGTCGCCCCCGAGGCGGTCGTACGGCACGCCGAGGCGTCCTCCCGCGAGCGCCGCACCGTCGACTGCGTGGGCCGCACCTCCGCCTCCCCGCACAAGGTCGACAAGGCGGGCGCCGCCTACACCCTCCTCGTCAACGCCCGCACCGCGGTCCTTCCCTGGATCCTCGTGCGGCTCGTGCTCGGCACCCTGCTGCGCACGGTCGCCTACCTCGTCGGCAAGGTCCCCGGGCAGGCGGTCGACGAGATCCGCGGCCTCCTGGGCACCCTGCTGCGCCCCGAGCGCATCATCGCGGGCCGCCGCAGGCGCGGCACCCCGCAGGTCGACAAGGACGAACTGCGCGCGCTGTTCCCGCCCCCCGGCGCCACCGTCCGGGCCACCGTCGAACAGGCCGCGGGCAACCTCGTGGGCCGCTCCGACCCCGAACTGAACGCGGCGGGACGCCACGGCAGCGCGGTCGAGTCCGGACCGGGCGGCGACGACGCCGACTTCCTCCAGGTCGAGCAGTTCGCCCGCCTCAAGCGCGTCGCGCGCAAGCCCGGGCCGATGGTCTTCGTGGTCCTCCTCTTCTTCACCCTCATCGCCTGCCGTGAACTCCTCGGCGGCGGTGCGCTCGCGGGCGGCGCGCTGCTGCCCGCCCCCGCGGACTCCTCCGAGCTGTGGGCGCGCTACCTGGACGGCTGGCACCCCGTCGGCGCCGGCGGCACCCAGTCCGCGCCGCCCTACCTCGCGCTCGTCGCCATGCTCGCGAGCGTGCTGTTCGGCTCCGCCGGACTCGCGGTCACCGTCCTGCTGATCGGCTCGGTGCCGCTGGCCGGTTTCGCCGCCTACTTCGTCTCCCGGCCGCTCGTCGAGTCGCGCCTGCTGCGCGCCTGGGCGTCCGTCGCGTACGCCTTCCTGCCCGCCGCCACCGGCGCGCTCGCCGGCGGCCGTCTCGGCACGGCCGTGCTCGCCGTCCTGCTGCCCCTCATCGCACGCGCGGGCATCGCGGCGAGCGGTCTCGCCTCGGAGTCCGGCCGCGGCAGCTGGCGTGCCACCTGGGCGTACGCGCTCCTGCTGACGCTGGCCACCGCGTTCACGCCGATCGTGTGGCCCATCGCGCTGGTGCTCGGCGTCGCCCTGGCGGTCGTGCGCCGCGGTGACATCGCCGCCTACGGACTGCGCTTCCTGGTCCAGCTCGGCACCCCGCTGCTGGTCCTCGCCCCCTGGTCGCTCACCCTGCTCCCGTTCGGCTTCTTCCAGGAGGCCGGCATGGAGTACGAGGCGGGGGCGGCCTCCGCGCTCGACCTGCTGGGCGCGAGCCCCGGCGGACCCGGCACGGTCAGCGGGCTGATGCTCATCGGCATCGTGTGCGCCGCCGTGGCCGCCCTGATGCGCGCGGAACGGCAACTGGGCATCTGGGCCGCCTGGACGGCCGCCCTGGTGGCGCTCGTCTTCGCCGCCCTCTCGAACGGCTCCACCTGGGCCGGACCCGCCACTCTCGTCTACGGCCTCGCCTTCCTCGCCGCCGCCGCGCTCGGCGCCGACGGGGCACGCTCGCGCGTGGCCGAGCAGAGCTTCGGCTGGCGTCAGCCGGTCGCCGTCCTCATCGCCTTCGCCTCGGCCGCCGGGCCCCTGCTCATCGCCGCCGGCTGGATGATCCGCGGCGCGGACGGTCCCCTGGAGCGACGCGATCCCGTCCAGGTGCCCGCGTTCGTCGCCGAGGAGAGCGGCACCCGCGACCAGGCCCGCACGCTCGTCCTCGGCAGCGACACGGAGTCCAAGGTCGGCTACACCCTCGTCCGCGGCTCCGGCGCCCGCCTCGGCGACGCCGAACTGGCCGCGGCGGACGGCGAGAACAAGATCCTCGACAAGGTCGTCGCCAACCTCGTGGCGGGCTCCGGCGCCGACCAGGCCGACCAGCTCGGCGGCTTCGCCGTGCGGTACGTCCTGGTGCGCGACGGCGCGCCCCGCGAGGTCGGCCGCGTCCTGGACGCCACCCCGGGCCTGAGCCGGCTCAGCCAGCAGGACGGCAGCGCCCTGTGGCGTGTCGACCGGCAGGTCGCGCGCGCGGCCGTCGTGCCCGCTTCCGGCGACCCGCAGCCCATCGCCGCGGGCCCCGTCGAACTGCACACCAAGATCTCCGCCGGTGCCGAGGGCCGCGTCCTGCGTCTCGCGGACACCGCCGACGAGGGCTGGACGGCCACCCTCGACGGGAAGCCGCTCACCAGGACCACGGTCGACGGCTGGGCCCAGGGCTTCGAACTGCCCGCCACCGGGGGCCGCCTCGACGTCACCTTCGAGGCACCGTTCGGCCACACCGGCTGGCTGTGGGCCCAGGGCGCGCTCGCCCTCGTCCTCGTGGTGCTCGCACTGCCGGGCCGCCGCCGCGACGTCGACGACGACCTCCCCGAGGAGGACGTCGTACCCGTCGAGTCCGCGTCCGGCGAGGGCCGCAGGGCCCGCCGTCTGCGCGCCCAGGCGGAGGCCGAACAGACGGAGCAGGCCGAACAGGGCACCCAGGCCGAGCAACCGGAGCAGCCCGACGGGTTCCCGCCCGGCGCCCCGCCCGCTCCGGGGGAGGCCCCCGTGGTCGCCCCGGTCCCGCAGCAGCAGTCCTACGACGAGTGGGACGCGACGACGTACGGTGCCGAGTACGGCAGCTACGAGCAGCAGCAGTACCAGGGCGCCCAGCAGTACCCCGCGGGCACCTACGAACAGCAGCAGCAGTACCAGGCGGACCCGTACCAGGCGGACCAGTACGACCCGTACGCGGCGTACGGCACGGGGAACGGGGGGTACGACCCGGCGCAGACGTACGGCCAGGGCTACGACCCCGCGTACGACCAGCAACAACAGCAACAGCAGCAGCAACAACAGCGACAGCAACCGCCGCACGGCACCGACAGTGAGCGCCCCGACGGGAGCCAGCAGTGAACCGCACCACCGTGTCCCTGATCGCCGGCGTGACCGCGCTCGCCGCCGTCACCGGCTTCGCCTCGATGTCCGAGCCGCAGGCCGCCGGGGAGGATACGGCCAAGGCGGCCGCCCAGCTGCCCGTGGAGCGCACCAGCCTGCTCTGTCCCGCTCCCAGCACCTCGGACCTCGCCGAGACCGCGTACACGTCCTTCACGCCCGTCACCAAGGGCACCGGTACGGGCGGCAAGGCCGAGCTGGTGGCCGCGGGCGCGCAGTCGGCCGACGGGGCCGCCGACGAGGACGAGCAGCAGGACGGCGAAGAGGGCGACAAGAAGGACGGTGAGAAGGACGGCAAGAAGGAGAAGCCCGTCCTGACGCCCGAGGAGCCCGGCAAGCCGGTCACGGGCAAGGCCTCCGGCGCCGAGTCGCCCGCGCTGGTCGGCACCGCCGAGGGCAGGTTCGCACCCGGCTGGGCCGTCCAGCAGACCACCGAGGTCGAGGCGGGCACCGGCCGCGGCCTGCTCGGCACCAGCTGCTCGGCGCCGGACACCGACTTCTGGTTCCCTGGCGCCAGCACCGCCAAGGAGCGCACGGACTACGCGCACCTGACCAACCCCGACGACTCCGCCGCCGTCGCCGACATCGAGCTGTACGGCAAGGACGGCGTTCTGAAGTCGACGGTCGGAGAGGGCATCAAGATCCCGCCGCACTCCAGCGAGTCGGTGCTCCTGTCGACCCTCATCGACAAGCCGGAGACCAACCTCACCGTGCACGTCACGGTCCGCAGCGGCCGGGTGGCCGCCGCCGTCCAGGCCCTGGACGACACGCTCGGCGGCGACTGGCTCGCCCCCTCGGCCGCTCCGGCGGACAGCCTCGTCCTGCCGGGCATCCCGAAGGACGCCACCTCCGTACGGCTGGTCGTGTTCGCGCCCGGTGAGGCCGACGCCGACCTGAAGGTGCGGCTCGCCTCGCCGACCGGCACGATCACCCCCGCCGGGCACGAGACGCTGCACGTGAAGGCCGGTATGACGGCCGCCGTCGACCTCGGCGACGTCACGCGCGGCGAGGCGGGTTCCCTGCTGCTGGCGCCGACCGGGAAGGCCACCCCCGTCGTCGCGGCCCTGAGGGTCGTACGCGGCAAGGGCGACAACCAGGAGACGGCGTTCATCCCGGCCACGGGCCCGGTGGGCGCGCGGGCGACGGCCGCCGACAACCGTGCCAAGGGCTCCACGCTCTCCCTGGTCGCCCCGGGACGCGGCGCGAAGGTCAAGGTCACGGCCTCCGCGGGCAGCGAGGGAGGGACGGCCGCCTCGAAGACGTACACGGTCAAGGCCGGCACCACGCAGAACGTCGAGCCGCCCGTGCCCGCCGGCCTCAAGGGCACCTACGCGCTCACGGTGGAGCCGCTGTCCGGCGGGCCCGTCCACGCGTCGCGCATGCTCGAAGCGGCCGAGGGGGACGTGCCGATGTTCACCGTGCAGACCCTCCCGGACGACCGGGGGACGGTGAAGGTGCCGGAAGCCGAGCAGGACCTCTCGGTGCTGCAGAAGTAGGGCGACGCCCGGGGGAGGAGCCCGGACCGGACCGTCCGGGCTCAGTCCTCGCCGTAGCGGGGGTCGACGGTCTCCGGTGTCAGGCCCAGCACCTCGGCGACCTGTTCCACCACGACCTCGTGCACCAGCGCGGCCCGCTCGTCGCGGCTCTTGGTACGGATCTCCACGGGGCGCCGGTAGACGATGACCCGGGCGGGCCGGCCCTCGTGCGCCGGAGTCGTACCGCCCAGGGGCACGGCCTCGTCGCCCCAGCCCTCGTCACCCGCCGGATCGAACCGGGGCACCTCCAGCACCATGAACTCGATGTCGGAGAGCTGCGGCCACCGCCGCTCCAGCCGCTCCACGGAGTCCTGGACCAGATCCGCGAACACCTCGGCGCGACTGGCCGAGAGGGGCACCTGCGGCGGCGCCACGGGCCCACGCATCCCGCGCCCGTGTCGATCACGACGACGGGGCCTGGGTTCGGCGGGAGGGGGCGGTACGGGGTTGTCCATCACTGACGAAGAGTAGTCCCCGCGCCCTGCCGCCGCCCGCACACGGCACGCGCCCCGACCTCGGCCACGGACCGCCGCCCCGTACGCCTCCGGGGCCCCGCGTCCGGGAGGTCGCAGGAGCAGGTCGCAGGCTGAGCATTCCAGCCAAGCCCGGGCTGGATTCCGTATTCTCCAGGACCGCATATTGTGCGGAGATCGACAGCTTTTGAGCGGTCTCGTGACCACTCGCGGGTCCGTCCGACACCTCGTCAACACCCGTACCAGCAGGTCGAACAGGCTCGCCGGACACCTCCTGTGTCAGGCGTCACAGCGCGACACGGGGGAGTGGGCCGGGGAGGAGTCGTCGCGGCCCGCTCAAGAGTGCGGTACCGTCCAACATCGTGAGCCCTGTACGTCGCTGTTCGCGCACCGCTTGCGGCCGTCCCGCCGTAGCGACGCTGACGTACGTCTACGCCGACTCGACCGCGGTCCTCGGCCCGCTCGCCACCTACGCCGAACCCCACTGCTACGACCTGTGCGCCGAGCACTCCGAGCGCCTCACCGCGCCGCGTGGCTGGGAGGTCGTCCGGCTCGCCGACGCCTCCGCCCCCTCGCGCCCCAGCGGTGACGACCTGGAGGCGCTCGCCAACGCGGTCCGCGAGGCGGCCCGCCCGCAGGAGCGGCCCACCCGCGCGGGCGGCAGCAACGCCCGGGGCGCCGATCCGATGGAGGTCGCCCGCCGCGGCCACCTCCGGGTCCTGCGCTCGCCGGACTCCTGAACCCTCCCTCTTCGCGGGGGACTTCCCCTGGGTCCCCGGTGTCCCCTGTGCCCGGTGTGCATTCGGTGCACGTTTCGCTCAGTGACGCACGACCATTGACGTGCGCTTGTCGCGGACACGACCATTTTCCCCGGCCCATGAGAAATTGATTTCCGCATAGCGGAATCGGGGGAGGCTCCGTGTACGTCCAGGAACTTGAGCCCTTGGCCGACTCGCTCGGTCTGTCCGCGCTCGTCGCGACCCTGCCCCTCGTCCTCGTCCTCGTCCTGCTGGGCGGGGTCCGCATGAAGGCGCACCTGGCCGGCCTCATCGGTCTCGCGGCAGCGGCCCTGGTCGCCACGCTCGCGTACGGCATGCCCGTGGGTCAGACCCTCTCCAGCGCCGCCCAGGGAGCGGTGTTCGGCCTCTTCCCCATCCTGTGGATCGTCGTCAACGCCCTCTGGGTCTACCGGATGACCGTCCGTACCCGGCACTTCGACATCCTGCGCCGCTCCTTCGGAAGGCTCTCCGACGACCCGCGCATCCAGGCGCTCGTCGTCGCGTTCTGCTTCGGCGCGCTCCTGGAGGCCCTCGCGGGCTTCGGCGCGCCCGTCGCGATCTGCTCCGTGATGCTCGTCGCGCTCGGCTTCGACCCCGTCCGCGCCGCGGTGGTCGCGCTGGTCGCCAACACCGCGCCGGTCGCCTTCGGGGCGATGGGCACACCGGTCGTGACGCTCGCCCAGGTCACCGACCTGCCGCTGGACACCGTCGCCTCCGTGGTGGGCCGCCAGACCCCGCTGCTCGCCCTGGTGGTGCCCCTGGTGCTGGTCTTCCTGGTGGACGGCCGACGCGGCCTGCGCGAGACCTGGGTACCCGCGCTGGCCTGCGGAGTCGCCTTCGCCGTCGCCCAGTTCGCCGCCTCCAACTACGTCTCCGCGCAACTCGCCGACATCGGGGCCGCCTTGGCCGGCGCGGGCGCGCTGATGGCGGTGCCGCACGCGCGCAGGCCCGCCGCCGAACCCGTACGGGCCGCCGTCCTGACGGGCACCCGCAGCGAGGGCCTGGACGAGGAGGACCCGCGCCGGGAAGTACTGCGCGCGTACGCCCCGTACGCACTGATCGTCGTGATCTTCTCCATCGCCCAGATCCCGCCCGTCAAGGACCAGTTGGCGAAGGCGACCCGGGTCTTCGACTGGCCCTTCCTGAACGTCGTGAACCCGGACGGCGACCCGGTCGGCGGCAATGTCTTCACCTGGCCGATCGTGTCGACCGGAGGCACGCTGGTGCTGCTCGCCGGCGTGTGCACGGCGGCCGTTCTCGGGGTGCACGCGCGCGTGGCGCTCAAGGAATGGGTGGCCACCGTGCACGAGTTGCGGTTCGCGATCCTCACCGTCACCTCCGTGCTGGCGCTCGCCTACGTCATGAACCTGTCCGGACAGGCGGCCACGATCGGCCACTTCGTGGCGGCGGCCGGCGCCGGACTCGCCTTCCTGTCACCCGTCCTCGGCTGGTTCGGCGTGGCCGTCTCCGGTTCGGACACCTCGGCCAACGCGCTCTTCGGCGCCCTCCAGGTGACCGCGGCGAGGGAGTCGGGACTGTCCCCGGAACTCCTCGCCGCCGCCAACAGCTCGGGCGGTGTCCTGGGCAAGATGATCTCCCCGCAGAACCTCACCATCGCCTGCGCGGCGGTCGGCCTCGCGGGCCGGGAGGGCGACCTGCTGCGCAAGGTGCTGCCGTGGAGCCTCGGACTTCTGCTGGTCATGTGCCTGATCGTCGTCGGACAGAGCTCCCCGGTCCTGGAATGGATGCTTCCGTAGGTCCGCCCGAGGACCGCATGGGCGTACGGGTAGTTTTGGGACCTCTGCAGAGGACTGGGTCGCGTACTCGGTCGAGGACCCAAGGCTCAAGGAAGGCTGGCCGTGACCGCTGATCTGTCGCAGCTCGTGAAGGCGTACGACGTACGCGGGGTGGTCCCGGACCAGTGGGACGAGACGCTGGCCGAGCTGTTCGGTGCCGCCTTCGTGCAGGTGACGGGAGCGGACGCGATCGTGACCGGTCACGACATGCGCCCCTCGTCACCCGGTCTGTCCCGGGCCTTCGCACGCGGCGCGGCGGCACGCGGCGTCGACGTCACCGAGATCGGGCTCTGCTCCACGGACCAGCTGTACTACGCGTCGGGGGCGTTCGGCCTGGCGGGCGCGATGTTCACGGCCTCGCACAACCCGGCCCGGTACAACGGCATCAAGATGTGCCGGGCGGGCGCGGCCCCCGTCGGCCAGGACACCGGCCTCACGCAGATCCGCGAGCTGGTCGAGTCGTGGCTCGACGCGGAAGCCCGGACCTCGCAGGAGCAGACCTCACAGGCCCCGACCTCCGCAGCCGCCGCCCCGGACGCGGCACCCGGCACGATCACGGGGCGCGACACGCTGGAGGACTACGCGGCGCACCTGCGCGGCCTCGTCGACCTGACCTCGATCCGCCCCCTCAAGGTCGTGGTGGACGCGGGCAACGGCATGGGCGGACACACGGTCCCGACGGTCTTCGCCGGCCTGCCCCTGACCCTCGTCCCCATGTACTTCGAGCTGGACGGCACCTTCCCGAACCACGAGGCGAACCCGCTGGACCCGGCGAACATCGTCGACCTCCAGAAGCGCGTCCGCGAGGAGGCGGCCGACCTCGGCATCGCCTTCGACGGCGACGCCGACCGCTGCTTCGTCGTCGACGAGCGCGGCGAGCCGGTCTCCCCGTCCGCGATCACGGCCCTGGTCGCCGCCCGCGAGCTGGCCAGGAACGGCGGCAAGGGCACGGTCATCCACAACCTGATCACCTCCTGGTCGGTCCCGGAGGTCGTCCGCGAGCACGGCGGCACTCCGGTACGCACCCGGGTGGGCCACTCCTTCATCAAGGCCGAGATGGCCGCGTCCGGGGCGATCTTCGGCGGCGAGCACTCCGCGCACTACTACTTCAAGGACTTCTGGAACGCGGACACGGGCATGCTCGCCGCGCTCCACGTCCTGGCGGCCCTGGGCGGCCAACAGGGCACCCTGTCCGCCCTCGTCGCCCAGTACGACCGCTACGCCGGATCGGGCGAGATCAACTCCACGGTCGACGACCAGACGGCCCGCCTCGCCGCGGTCCGGGCGGCGTACGAGGGCCAGGAGGACATCACCCTCGACGAACTCGACGGCCTCACCGTCACGGCGCCCGACTGGTGGTTCAACGTCCGCCCCTCCAACACGGAACCGCTGCTGCGCCTCAACGCGGAGGCGCGGGACGGGGAGACGATGACGCGGGTGCGGGACGAGGTACTGGCGATCATCAGGGGCTGAGGGCGTCGTGTGTCTGCTGTGCCCCTACTTCCAGCCCGTCCGCTGTCTTTCAGCCTGTCCGGCGTTTGAGGACCGGGGGTTCGGGGGCGGAGCCCCTGAGTTCGTGACGGGACGGGCAGGGGCGGCGGGGGCGAAGACCCTCCGCGCCCACCCCCACGCAGCGGTACCCTGACCAGGCCACATCCCACCACCCGCCCACCTCGAACCCACCCCCGAAGGGACCCGACATGCCGCTAGAAGCCGGCCTCCTGGAGATCCTCGCCTGCCCGGCCTGCCACGCCCCCCTCAAGGAGGCCTCCTCCGAAGAGCAGGAGGCCGAGCTGATCTGCACGGGCAAGGACTGCGGCCTGGCCTACCCCGTCCGCGACGGCATCCCGGTCCTCCTCGTCGACGAGGCCCGCCGCCCCGCGTAGACCCCCGCCGGTCACAGAGAAGCGACCCGCGGAAGCGACCCCGCAGAAGCAACCCCGCCCGGCGTCCGGAGGCTGCCACCATGTTCGACGAATCACTCCTCGACGACCCGGAGGCGCTGGCCCGCGCGGACCGGCGGGACCTGCTCCGCGGTGCGGCCGAGGCGGGCGCCCGCGTACGCACCGCCGTCCGGCACGCCACCGAGGCCGGCATCGCCGAGCTGAAGCCCGACGGCCGCCCGCGCGCCATCCTGACCGCGGGCCCCGGCCTCGCCGCCACCTGCGTGGCCGACCTCCTCGGCTCGCTCGCCGGCGCCGCCTGCCCCGTCACCCGGCTCACCCCCCGCGGAGTGGCCCCCGCCGCGGGCGCCCTGATCTGGGAACTCCCCGGCTGGGCGGGCCCCGTGGACCTTCTCCTGGTCGCCACCCCGGACGGCAGCGAACCCGGCCTCTCGCTCCTCGTCGAGCAGGCCTACCGGCGCGGCCTCACCGTCGTCGCCGTCTGCCCGCCCCGCACCCCGCTCACCGAGGCGGTCGCGGTCGCCCACGGCCTCTCCGTACCGATGGCGACCGCCCCCTACGAGCCGCAGGCCCCCACCACCGCCTCGGCCCCGGGGTCCCTCTGGGCGCTGCTCACCCCGCTGCTCGCCCTGCTCGACCGCACCGGCCTGCTGTCCGCGCCGCCCGACGCCCTGGAGAAGGTCGCCGACCGTCTCGACCAGGTGGCGGAGCGCTGCGGCCCGGCCATCGCGACGTACAGCAACCCCGCCAAGACGCTCGCGTCCGAACTCGCCGAGGCACTCCCGGTGATCTGGACCGAGGGCGATTCCGCGGGCCCCGCGGGCCGCCGCTTCGTCGGTGCCCTGGCCGAACTCGCGGGGCGCCCCGCCCTCACCGCCGAGCTGCCCGAGGCACTGGCCGCGCACAGCGTCCTCCTCGCGGGCACCCTGGCGGCGGGCGCGGACCCCGACGACTTCTTCCGCGACCGCGTCGAGGAGGCGCAGGTCGTCCACGCGCGCGTGGTCCTGCTGCGCGACCGCCCGGCCGGCGGCCGCACCGCCGCCCCGGCCGCCCGCGAGCTGGCCCTCAGCCACGACACGGCGATCAGCGAACTCGAACCGGAGGAGGGCGGCGACCTGGAAACACTCGCCGAACTGATCGCCGTCACGGATTTCGCCGCCGTTTACCTGGCGCTCGCCTCGACGGCCTGACCTTGAGCCACACCTCCTGAACCTTGAGCCACGCCTTCCGAACTTTGAGCCACGCCTCCTGACCGGAGCACGCGTACCAGCGCACGTACGGAGAAGAAGACAGAGCATGGACCGCCTCGACAACACCGTCCGCCCCTACGCCTGGGGTTCCACCACGGCCATCCCGCGGCTCCTCGGCACCGAGCCGACCGGCGAACCGCAGGCGGAGATGTGGATGGGCGCCCACCCGGGCGCGCCCTCACGCACCCCCCGCGGCCCCCTCACCGAGGTGATCGCCGCGGCCCCCGAGCGTGAACTGGGCACCGGGGCGGTAGCGAAGTTCGGCCCGCGCCTCCCCTTCCTGCTCAAGATCCTTGCCGCGGGCGCCCCCCTCTCGCTCCAGGTGCACCCCGACCTGACGCAGGCCAAGGAGGGGTACGAGGACGAGGAGCGCCGCGGTGTCCCGATCGACGCGCCGCACCGCAACTACAAGGACGCCAACCACAAGCCCGAACTGATCTGCGCGCTCACGGAGTTCGACGGCCTGTGCGGCTTCCGCACCCCGCTGGAGGCCGCCGGACTGCTGTCGGCCCTGGAGGTCGACTCCCTCAAGCCGTACGTCGACCTGCTGCACGCGCACCCCGAAGAGGCAGCGCTGCGCGAGGTGCTGACCGCAGTACTTACTGCCGATCCCGAGCTGATGGCCACCACGGTCACCGAAGCCGCCGCGGCCTGCGCCCGGCTCGGCGGCGCCCACGCCCCGTACGCCTCGATCGCGCACCACTACCCCGGCGACCCGGGTGTCATCGCCGCGATGCTCCTCAATTACGTACAACTGCAGCCCGGTGAGGCCCTGTTCCTCGGCGCCGGTGTGCCGCACGCGTACCTGAACGGCCTCGGCGTCGAGATCATGGCCAACTCCGACAACGTGCTGCGCTGCGGACTCACCCCCAAGCACGTCGACGTCCCCGAACTCCTGCGCATCGTCCGCTTCGAGGCGGGCGACGCGGGCGTCCTGCGCCCCGAGGCCTCCCCGGACGGCGAGGAGGTCTACGAGACCCCCATCGACGAGTTCCGCCTCTCCCGGTACGTCCTCCCGGCGGGCGGACCCGACCGCGACCTCACCCGCGGCACCCCGCAGATCCTGCTGTGCACCGCGGGCTCCGTACGGACGGGCGACGTCACGCTCGTCCCCGGCGGATCCGTGTTCGTACCCGCGGACGAAAAGGCGGAAGTCTCCGGAAGCGGGACGATTTTCCGGGCCACGGTCGTCGTCTGAGGGAATCACCGGGCCTCACTGCGGCGGCCCGGCGTTCCGGGGCCGGTCCGGGCTGCAACAATGGCCCACCGCAAAGGGCAGGCAAAGCGCGGGACGGCGGCCTGACGGCGGCCGGCCGGGGCAGCCGGGTGACAGACGAGTGCCAGTCGAGCGGCAGTCGAGTGGCGGACGAAGGGACATCGGGAGCACATGAGCGCGTCAGGCGGCACCAAGGCGATCGTGGCGGCACTCGCCGCCAACCTCGCGATCGCGGTAGCGAAGTTCGTGGCGTTCCTCTTCAGTGGTTCGTCGTCGATGCTCGCCGAGTCCGTGCACTCGCTCGCTGACTCCGGCAACCAGGGACTGCTGCTCCTCGGCGGCAAGAAGGCCAAGCGCGAGGCGACCCCGCAACACCCCTTCGGCTACGGCCGCGAGCGCTACATCTACGCCTTCCTCGTCTCGATCGTCCTGTTCTCGGTCGGCGGCATGTTCGCGATCTACGAGGGCTACGAGAAGATCAAGCACCCGCACGAGATCGAGCACTGGTACTGGCCGGTGGGCGTCCTCGTCTTCGCGATCATCGCCGAGTCGTTCTCCTTCCGGACGGCCATCAAGGAGTCCAACCACACGCGCGGCAAGCAGTCCTGGAAGGACTTCGTACGCCACGCCAAGGCGCCCGAGCTGCCGGTCGTCCTCCTGGAGGACCTGGGCGCGCTGGTCGGTCTGGTCCTCGCGCTCGGCGGTGTCGGCATCGCCCTCGCCACCGGTGACGGCGTCTGGGACGGCATCGGCACCCTCTGCATCGGCATCCTGCTCATCGTCATCGCGATCGTCCTGGCCGTCGAGACCAAGTCGCTGCTCCTGGGCGAGGCCGCCGGCATCGAGGCGGTCCACAAGATCGAGGCCGCGATCGTCGACGGCGACACGGTCACCGGCATCATCCACATGCGCACGCTCCACCTCGGCCCCGAGGAACTGCTGGTCGCCGCCAAGATCGCCGTGGAGCACGACGACACCGCCGCCGAGGTCGCCTCGGCGATCAACGCCGCCGAGTCCCGTATCCGCGAGGCCGTCCCGATCGCCCGCGTCATCTACCTCGAACCCGACATCTTCAACGAGTCCGAGGCCGTGAAGGGCCCCGACCCGGAGGCCACACCGGGCGGCCCGTCACCGACCGCCGAACACTGATCTCCGTACGACCGACAGTCGGACACGTGACTGGGGCCCGCTGAATCATCCGGCGGGCCCCAGTCACGTACGGCCGGTCATGTACGGCCGTGGGTGATGTACGGCTGTGGCTACCGGATCTCGCGCAGCACGTCGAGAACGGCCGTCCCGTCGGGAGCCGCCAGCAGCCGCTCACGGAACTCCGCGTCCACCAGCTTCCGCGACAGCAGCGCCAGAATCCGCAGATGCTCGTCGCCCGCGGCGGCCTCCGGTACGGAGATCATGAAGATCAGCCTGGCCTTCGTACCGTCGAGCGAACCCCACTCGACACCCTCCGCCGACCGCGCGAACCCCACGACGGGCCCGGTCACCGCATCGGTCTTGGCATGCGGGATCGCGATCTCCTCGCCGAGCCCGGTCGTGCCCTGCTCCTCGCGCCGCAGGGCCGTCGCCACCAGCTCCTCGACATCGGCGACCTTCCCGGTGGCAGCCAGCAGCCCGGCCATCTCGCGGATCGCGGCCTCCTTGTCACCGGCGTCGAGCCGCACCTTCACGGTCCGGGCGGTGAGGTAGCCGGAGAGGACATCGCCGTCGGAGGCCGGTTCCGCACCCCCGCTTGCGGCGGTGTCCGCCGCGACCGACGGGGCCACTGCCGTTCCGGTGCCGGTGCCGACTCCCGCACCCGCCCCGGCGAGCGCGAACTCGTGCTGCCGCGCCGCCGAACCCCCGGCCGCGTCCGGTGCCCCCGCCGGCGACTGCTCCTTGCGCCTCCGCTCGCCGAGATCGATGAGCGCGACCGTCGTCAGCGCTGTAACCGCCGTTCCGAGGGCCACGGCGACGAAGAACATCGGTACGCCGCTCACGGCGCCCAGCACCGCCACGATGGGCCCGCCGTGCGGCACCGCGTCCTCGACCCCGGCGAGACCCGCGACCGCGCCCGCCACCGCACCGCCCAGCATGTTGGCGGGGATGACCTGCGCGGGCCGGGCCGCCGCGAACGGAATGGCACCCTCGGAGATCCCGAACAGCCCCATGAACAGCGAGGCGAGACCCGTCTCGCGCTCCTGCTCCGTGTAGAGGCGCCGGCGGATCAGCGTGGAGACGCCCTGCCCGAGCGGCATCACCGGGATCGCGGCGGCGCACATGCCCATGACCTCCAGGTTGCCGGTCGCGATGAGCCCCGCGCCGAACAGGAACGCCGTCTTGTTGACCGGCCCGCCCATGTCGAACGCGATCATCAGCCCCAGGATCGCGCCGAGCAGCACGGCACTGGTCCCGGTCATCCCGCCGAGCCAGTCCGTCAGATGCTCGAAGACCCAGGAGATGGGCTTGCCGATCACGTAGATGAAGAACAGCCCGAGCGCCGTCGTCGCCACGATCGGGATCACGATGATCGGCATGATCGGCCGGACGAACTTCGGGACCTCGACCTTCTTGATCCACAGCACCAGATAACCGGCCAGGAACCCGGTCACGATCGCGCCGATGAAGCCCGCGCCCGCCTCGGAGTCGTACAGCGAACCCGTGTTGGCGATCCACCCGCCGATCATCCCGGGCACCAGCGCGGGCCGGTCCCCGATCGCGTACGCGATATAGCCGGACAGGATCGGCACCATCAGCTGGAACCCGATGACGCCGATGTTGTTGACGTCCATCCAGAAGGAGCCCTTCGGGATGACCAGCCCGCCGGACGGATCGGTGTGCCCGCCGAGCGAGAGCGAGATCGCGATCAGCAGCCCGCCGACCACGACGAACGGGATCATGTAACTGACACCGTTCATCAGCGCCTTGTACGCGATCCCGCGCTCCTTGCCCCCGCTGCCGAGGCTGACGTGGCCGGCGGACCCGTTCGCTGCGGCTCCCGTACCGGCCTTCGCGCCGCCGCCGTGGACCGGCGCCGTCCGCACCTGCTCGATGAGCCGCTCGGGATGGTGGATCCCCTCGGCGACCCCTACCTTCACGATCCGCTTCCCGGCGAACCGGCTCAGGTCCACGTCCTTGTCGGCCGCGACGATCACGCCGTCCGCGGTGCTGACATCGTTGTCAGTGAGTACGTTCTCGGACCCGATCGAGCCCTGGGTCTCCACCTTCATGTCGATACCGAGCCGCTCCGCCGCCTGCGAGAGCTTCTCGGCCGCCATATAGGTGTGGGCTATGCCGGTGGGGCACGCGGTCACCGCGAGCAGCCTCAGTCGCTGCTGCTCTCCGGTGCCGCCGCCCGTGGGGGGAATTCCGGCCGGACTGGTCACGTGGATCTCCTAACGCCTTCGTCATGGGGGATCGCGGTCTGTCGTCGCGGTCTGCGGTCTCTCGTCGGGGTTCCGCGGGCGCGATCTTTCGTGGTGGGGGTTCGCGCTCCGCGAGGTCGCGAGGTCGCGCACATGTTCCCGATCTCCGGCATCCTGCAACAGACCCCCGGACGGGACCAAAAGTTCAAAAGTCCCTTGTTGTCCAGGGCTGTTACCTCTGTCCCCGACCTGCCGGACGCTCGAAATCCGCTTGATCTGTTCGCAGGCGGACTGGGGCCCACTGCGCCGATCGGTGTAGATTCGTAACCGAGCCAGACGTCGCTGCTGATGGCGGTCGGGCGGCCCCACGGGCCGGCCGAGGGAGAGAGGGCCTCCGACGGACTGCGCTGCGCAAGGCACCGGGCATTCGTGTGCCCCGTGGGGCGCTCACCGTGCCCGCCGCCGCGCAGACCAGCCGAAACCGACCTCGCCCCAACCCGAGGAGCAGCTCGTATGACCACTGTCGCCAACCGACAGGACTTCAAGGTCGCGGACCTTTCCCTGGCCGACTTCGGTCGCAAGGAGATCACCCTCGCCGAGCACGAGATGCCCGGCCTGATGTCGATCCGCAAGGAGTACGCCGAGGCGCAGCCTCTCGCCGGCGCCCGCGTCACCGGCTCCCTGCACATGACCGTGCAGACCGCCGTACTCATCGAGACCCTGGCCGCCCTGGGCGCCGAGGTCCGCTGGGCCTCCTGCAACATCTTCTCCACCCAGGACCACGCGGCCGCCGCCATCGCGGTCGGCCCGAACGGCACGCCCGACAACCCCCAGGGCATCCCGGTCTTCGCCTGGAAGGGCGAGACCCTGGAGGAGTACTGGTGGTGCACGGAGCAGGCGCTGACCTGGCCGAACACCCCCACCGGCGGCCCGAACATGATCCTGGACGACGGCGGCGACGCCACGATGCTCGTCCACAACGGCGTCCAGTACGAGAAGGACGGCAAGGTCCCCTCCGCCGACACCGCCGAGAACGAAGAGCACCGGGTCGTCCTGGAACTCCTCAACCGCACGATCTCCGGCGGCTCGCAGAAGTGGACCCAGCTCGCCTCGGAGATCCGCGGCGTGACCGAGGAGACCACGACCGGCGTCCACCGTCTCTACGAGATGCACCGCGACGGCACCCTCCTGTTCCCGGCGATCAACGTGAACGACGCCGTCACCAAGTCGAAGTTCGACAACAAGTACGGCTGCCGCCACTCCCTGATCGACGGCATCAACCGCGCCACCGACGTCCTCATCGGCGGCAAGACCGCGGTCGTCCTCGGCTACGGCGACGTGGGCAAGGGCTGCGCGGAGTCCCTGCGCGGTCAGGGCGCCCGCGTGATCGTCACCGAGATCGACCCGATCTGCGCACTGCAGGCGGCGATGGACGGCTTCCAGGTCACCACCCTCGACGAGGTCGTCGACAAGGCCGACATCTTCGTCACCACGACCGGCAACAAGGACATCATCATGGCCGCGGACATGGCCAAGATGAAGCACCAGGCGATCGTGGGCAACATCGGCCACTTCGACAACGAGATCGACATGGCCGGCCTGGCGCAGATCCCCGGCATCGTCAAGGACGAGGTCAAGCCCCAGGTCCACACCTGGAAGTTCCCCGACGGCAAGGTGCTCATCGTCCTCTCCGAGGGCCGCCTGCTGAACCTGGGCAACGCGACCGGCCACCCGTCGTTCGTGATGTCCAACTCGTTCGCGGACCAGACGCTGGCCCAGATCGAGCTGTTCACCAAGCCCGAGGAGTACCCGACCGACGTCTACGTGCTGCCCAAGCACCTCGACGAGAAGGTCGCCCGCCTCCACCTGGACGCGCTCGGCGTGAAGCTCACGACGCTCCGCCCCGAGCAGGCCTCGTACATCGGTGTCGAGGTCGAGGGCCCGTACAAGTCGGACCACTACCGCTACTGAGCCCGGCGCTCACACAGCCCGGAACTCACACAACGGTTGTCAGCAGGCCCTCGCCCTCACCGGCGGGGGCCTGCCCCCTACGAGGACCCGAGCCACCATGCCCCGCGGCCGATATTCGCTCCATGACCCGCACGACCACACCCCTCTCGCCGAAGAACGGTTCCACTGCGCGCCCGGCCCCTCCGGCTGGCGCTACGTATCCCAACTGACGACCCCTTCCGGACCCACCCCTTCCGGCACCGGGCCCGAGGGAGCCGTGCGACAAGGCACCCCCGCCGGTTCCGTCGACCTCGCCCTCGACGACCACGGCCGCCCCATCCGCCTCGAACTCCACGCGTCGGGCTGGCAGGTCCGCGCCGCCGCCCTCGACGGTGTCACCTGGGTCCGCACCGACCCCACGGGAGATCACGCCACCGAAGGCAATGTCCGCGCCCACGCCTGCACCGGTTCGTCCCCCGCCTTCCTCGTCGCCACCGCACGTCTGCTGCGCCTCACCCCCGATGCCTCCGCCACGCGTGTACGCCTCGTCGCCTTCACGGACCCGGTCCTCGCCCCGCGCACCCTCGACCAGTCCTGGGCCCTGATCACGAGAGAAGCACACGCCACTGACAACGGCCCTCTGACAGTGGAGGAATACCAGGTCACAGCGCTGGACACCGGTGAACAGCACGCTGTGCACCTGTCGGGCGACGTGGTGCTCTCGGCCCCCGGCATCGAGCTCGAAGACCTCGAATCACCGCCGTCGGTCTTCGCCTGACCCCGGTGCCGGACGAGCCCGCCGATCAGGCGGGCGGGGCGAACCCGGTGGCGGGTCGCTCAGCGTCCGCCTCCTGCGGCGCGGGCTGAGCCCAGGCGTTCGCGGGGGCCTCGGCGGGCGCCGGGGGAGGGGGAGCCGCCGGGAGACGGGGAGCAGGAGCAGGCGGGAGATAGGGAGCGGGCGGGCGGACGGCGTCCTGGGCAGGGCCCTGCGTCGAACTTCCCACCGCACCCTGCACCGGGCTCCCGACCGGCGCCTGGGGCTGACTCGCTCCGTATCCCGGGCTGTATCCCGAGCCATGCGCCGTCCCATATGGACCGGCGTGCGCTGTGCCGTACGGCATGTTCGATGCGCCCCATCCCGGTACCCCGGGCATCGGCCCGGCCTGGCCGCCGACGAAGCCGCCACCGGCAGCCCCGGCACCGGCGCCGCCACCGAACGCCCGTCGTGCCTCCCGTGCCTGGCGCTCCTGCATCACGGCCGCCAGGAACGCCGCCGGCGGAACACCGGGCGGTGCCGGAGTCCCGGTGCGCTCGGCGACATCCTTCGCGAGCCGCTCAGCCATCGCCCACCCGACCTGCGGGTCCAGCTGCTGCATCCGCGTCAGGTACTGCCGGACGGCCAGCCACAGCCCGTCCGGAACCCCGGACAGATCAAGTTCGGAGAACCGCCCCGACAGCCAGGGCGGCGGGGGAGGCACAAAGGACGTACGGCCCGTTGGAATCCGTTCCCGTACGACGAGGGTTCCGGCGAACACGTCACCGAGCCGCCGCCCCCGCGCCGACACGAGCGACGCGATGCACGCCACGACCCCGAACGTCATCAGGATCTCGACCACACCGACCGCCCCACGCACCAGCGCGTGCCGGAACCGGATGGGCCCGCCGTCGTCCCGCACCACACGCAGTCCGCACGCCATCTTCCCCAGCGAGCGCCCATGACTGAGCGTCTCCACGGCGATCGGCCCGCCCACCAGCAGCAGAAGGAACGCGGCGATCGCCAGGGCCATCTGTGCCGCCTCGTCGAGCGAGGCCGTCGCCAGGGCCAGGGCGATCATCACGACCACATAGGCGGTCACCGCCACCGCCAGGTCGAGCACCACGGCCAACACCCGGCTCGGCAGCTTCGCGGGGCGCAACTCCAGCGCCACCGCCTCGCCCGTCACAAGCTCACTCACGCCCGCCGTCCTTCCCCGAACTGCCCTGAGAACAGCCAGTCTGCCAAGCTGAGGCACATCGCGCCGCAGTGCGACAAGCTGACCACACGACGAGCGCAGGACGAGCAGCCGAGGAGCAGGCAAACCGATGGACCTCGATGTCTTCGTGTCCGCCCACCGGGCGGAGTGGGACCGGCTCGACGCACTCCTCCGACGCCGGCGCCGTCTCACCGGAGCGGAGGCCGACGAACTCGTCGCCCTCTACCAGCGCACGGCGACCCATCTCTCCCTGATCCAGTCCAGCGCCCCGGACCCTCAGCTCACCGGCCGGCTCAGTCAACTGGTGGCCCGCGCGCGCAGTGCCGTGACAGGCACCCGCCGCGCCTCCTGGCGGGACGTCACCCTCTTCCTCACCCACGGCTTCCCCGCGGCGGTCTACCGGTCGCGCCACTGGTGGGTCCCGACCGCGCTCCTCTCCACCGCGCTCGCCGTCCTCCTGGGGTGGTGGATCGGCACCCACCCCGAAGTCCAGTCCTCGATCGCGGCCCCCAGCGAACTACGGGAGCTCACCCGCCCCGGCGGTCAGTACGAGACGTACTACTCCAGCCATCCCGCGGCGTCGTTCGCTGCCCAGGTGTGGACGAACAACGCCCAGGCGGCCGCGATGTGCCTGGTACTCGGCGCCTTCCTGTGCCTGCCGGTCATCTGGATCCTCTTCCAGAACATGCTCAACGTGGGGGTCGGCATCGGCCTGATGTCCTCGGCGGGCCGCCTCGACACCTTCCTCGGGCTGATACTCCCGCACGGCCTCCTGGAGCTGACCGCCGTCTTCGTGGCGGCCGGCACCGGACTGCGCCTGGGCTGGACCGTCATAGACCCGGGCCCGCGCACCCGCCGCGCGGCCCTCGCCGAGGAGGGGCGTGCCGCCCTGGGCATGGCGATAGGCCTCGCCCTGGTCCTCTTCGTCTCCGGCGCCATCGAAGGCTTCGTCACCCCCTCCGGTCTGCCCACCTGGGCACGCATCGGCATAGGGATAGCCGCCGAACTGCTCTTCCTCGCCTACGTCTGGGTCCTGGGCGGCCGGGCCGTGCGGGCCGGCGAGACGGGCGACGTCGAGGAGGCCGAGCGCAGCGCCTCGGTGCCGACCGCGGCCTGATGTGCAGGCACCCCGATCAGGCTGCTAGTCTCCTCTTCGCCCCACAAAAACCGTTGACACGGGACGTGTGGGGAGGTAGATTCGAACAGTTGCCTAGAGCTGGACAAGCTCGGCGGTGGCAGTTAGCATCTGTCAGCTCCCTGGAATTCAATTTCGGTGGAGCACCTCCCGATAATTCGGAAATTGAGCGGCCGGTCAGGCCGGTCGAAAACTTCTGATAAAGTCGGACTCGCCGAAAGAGAGCCGCAAGGCAATCAAATAGGCAAAGGCCTTCCAACTGGCCACTGGAAACAAATTCCGACCGGAAACGGAACGGGAAAAGGATCTGGTAAGGTTGGAAACACGAAGGGAAGCGCCCGGAGGAAAGCCCGAGAGGGTGAGTACAAAGGAAGCGTCCGTTCCTTGAGAACTCAACAGCGTGCCAAAAATCAATGCCAG
>NZ_JBVJLW010000012.1:0-358554 GCF_055584525.1 Streptomyces sp. NPDC102514 | reverse complement strand
GGACCCTAGACAAGTCCCATCGTTGCAGGTCAGGAGCACTCTCCGCTTATTTGATCAAGCCTCGGACGTCCCACCTCGTGAAAGCGCGAGGTTAGATATTCCGGGAGGCCGGATGGCCCGCACAAGCGTGGTTCCGCTCAGTGGACCCGAGAGGAAAGGAGGGGGGAATGACGGTTCAGGAGGGGCGCGGGTGCTCGCCGTGCCACGAGTGCCACAGGGACGCGTACGCGCCGTCGGCCGTCACCAGGTCCGCGTGTGTGCCCAGTTCGGTCAGTCGGCCGTCCTCCATCACGGCCACCCGGTCCGCGTCGTGCGCGGTGTGCAGGCGGTGCGCGATGGCGATGACGGTGCGCCCTTCGAGCACGGCGGCCAGCGCGCGCTCCGTGTGACGTGCGGTGGCCGGGTCGAGGAGCGCCGTGGCCTCGTCGAGGATCAGGGTGTGCGGGTCGGCCAGCACCACCCGGGCCAGCGCCAGTTGCTGGGCCCGCGAGCCGTCCGCGACCGGAGCCCCGCCCGGCGGCCCGGCGGGGCCGGCGCCCGGGGGACGGCCGCCGGGGCCCAGCTCCGTGCCGAGCCCGTCCGGCAGGTCCCGGACCCAGTCGTCGGCGCCGACCGCCGCGAGCGCCGCCCACAACGCGGCGTCGTCGGCGGCCGGATCGGCGATCAGCAGGTTGTCGCGGACCGTGCCCAGGAACACGTGGTGCTCCTGGGTGACGAGCACGACCTGCCGCCGCAGCTGCTCCGGGTCCAGCTCCGCGATCGGCACCCCGCCGACCGTCACCGAGCCGGAGCCCGGCACGTCGATGCCCGCGAGCAGCCGGGACAGGGTCGTCTTCCCGGCGCCCGACGGCCCTACGACGGCCAGCCGCTCCCCGGGCCGTACGGTCAGGTCGACCCCGCGCAGCACCTCACCGCCGCGGTCGTACGCGTACCGCACCCCCCGTACGTCGATCAGGTCGTCCACCGGGACCGGGGCGGGGGACCTCGACGGCGGTCCCGGCGCCGGCCCCGGGCCCGCGGGGGCGGTCAGCGGGGCCCGGCCCAGGCCCTCCACCCGTGCGAACGAGGCGCCGCTGCTCTGCAGTTGCTCCACCCGCATCAGGATCGTGTCGAGCGGCGACTCCAGCTGGCGCAGATACAGGGCCGCCGCGACCACGGCGCCCACGCTCATCGCGCCCCGCGCGTGCAGGGCCCCGCCCACCATCAGGACGACGGCCACCGGCAGGACGTTCGAGATCTCCACGGTCGTGAAGAACACGGACCGCAGGTTCAGCGTGCGCATACGGGTGCGCCGGGACACGTCGAGCGCGTCCCGGCTCGCGGTGACGCGCCGCCGCTGCAGCCCGAACGCCTCGACCGTGCGCGCGCCGGACGTGGTGGCCGAGACGATCTCGGCGACCTCCGAGGTGGCGGCGCCCTCGGCGAGGTAGGCGGGGCGGGCCCGGCGCAGATACCAGCGCAGGGCGAACCAGATACCGGCCTGGGCGAGCACCGCGCAGACGCCCAGCAGCGGATCCAGCAGGAAGACCGCGCCGATGAGGAACAGCGCCTGCACCGAGGAGATCAGCAGTTCGGGCCCCGCGTCCCGCAGGGTCGTGCCCACCGCGGCGACATCGGCGGTGCCGCGGGCCGTCAGATCGCCGGTGCCCGCCCGTTCCACCACGGACGCGGGCAGGGCCAGCGCCCGGTCGACGAACTCCTCGCGCACCCGCGCCAGCGTCCGCTCCCCGAACCGGTGCCCGACGAACCGGGCGGCCCGCGCCAGCAGCAACTGGGCGGGCGCGCACACCAGGATGACGAGCGCCAGCCGGTCCACGGCGGCGACCCCGGCACCGGCCCTGACCTCGTCGATGATGCGGCCGAGCAGCCACGGCCCGGCCAGACCGGCAGCGGCGGCCAGTGCGTTCAGGACGAGTACGGCGGTGAAGGCGCGGCCGTCCGCGCGGATCAGCCGGGCCGCGGCGGCGCGCACGTCGGCCGGTCCGGCGACCGGCAACTGCGTGCTCATCGCACGGCCCCTTCCGGCTCCTCCACGTCGCGCCCGCCGGTCTGCCCGGCCGCCGCGCCGTCCGGGTCCGCGTCGCGGGCCACCAGCGCCCGGTATCCCGGTTCGCTGTCGAGGAGTTCGCGGTGTCCGCCGACGGCCGCGACCTCGCCGTCGACCAGGTAGTACACGGTGTCCACCTGGTCGAGCACCAGGGGCGAGGTGCTGGTGACGAGGGTCGTGCGGCCGGTGCGCGCCGCGCGCAGCCGGGCGGCGACCGCGGCCTCGGTGTGCGCGTCGAGCGCCGAGGTGGGCTCGACCGCGAGCAGCACCTCGGGGTCGGCGAGCAGGGCCCGCGCGAGGCGTACGCGCTGTCGCTGGCCCCCGGAGAGGCTGCGGCCCTGCGCGTCGACGGCCGAGTCGAGCCCGTCCGGCAGCCCGAGCACGATGTCGTCCGCGACGGCCGCGTGCACGGCTCTGCCGACGGCCGCGTCGAGGTCCGTGCTGTCCGTGCTGTCCGTGTCGTCCGTGCCGGCCCGGTCCAGGCGGCCGGAGAGCAGCTCGCGCAGGGTGCCCGCGAACAGGTCGGCCTCGTTGTCGGCGACCAGGATCCGCTCCCGTATCCGCGGCAGGGCGATCGCGTCGAGCCGTACGCCGCCCCAGGTGGCCGCCGACCCGGTGTACCGGCCGAGCCGGTCGACCACGGCGGCGGACTCCGCCGGACGGGCGCCGGCCAGGGCGGTCAGCGCGCCCGGCACCACCCGGACGCCGGACCGCGGATCGTGCAGCACCGAGGGCTCCGCGGGGGCGTCCGCAGGGCCGTTCGTGGCGGGGTCCTCTGCCGGGTCCGCCGGGAAGTCGTCCGCCATCAGCGGCTCCAGGGCGAGGAAGCGTACGACGCGCCGGCCGGCGACCACGCCCCGGCTGATCTGGTAGCCGCACTCGACGAAGAACGCCACCGGGCCCACCAGGACCGCCGCATAGCCGTACACGGACACCAGCTCGCCGACGGTGAGCGAGCCCTGCGCGGCGAGCCGGGCCGCCAGCCACGTCACCACGGCCAGGAACATGGTCGGCAGCCCCACCCCGAGCGCCTGGAGCCAGCTGGTCACGGACCCGACCCGGTACCCCTGTTCGCGCAGCAGGTGCGAGTCCCGGCGGAAGGCGTCCGCGAACAGTCCCTTGCCGCCGAGGCCGTTGAGCACCCGCAGCCCGCCCGCGAGGTCCCCGATCCGCGCGGTCAGCGTGCCCTGCAGCTCGCGGTACTCCGTCTCCACGCCCCGCAGCCGTCCCATCAGGGGGCCGACGAGTACGACGATCACCGGGATGCCGGTCAGGACCACCGCGGCCAGCGGCGCCGAGACCGACAGCAGCAGCCCGGCCACGACGACATAGGCGACGACCGAGCCCACGCCGGGCCCCACGACGGTCAGGGCCCCGCTGATCGTCAGCACGTCGCCGACGCCGATCGTGACGACCTCTCCGGCCCCCGTCTGCCGGGACAGCCCGGCGCCCAGCCGGGTCGCCTGCCCCACGACGAGCTTCACCGTACGGAAGTTGGCGTCCATCCGGACCTTGGTCATCGTGCGGTGGCGCAGGAGGCCCACCAGGGCGTTGAACACCCCGAGGCCCAGCAGCGCGGCGCACCAGCCGGCCAGTACGGCGAGGTCACCCGGCTCCAGCCCGTCGTCGATGGCCCGGGACAGCAGATAAGGCGTCAGCGCGATGAGCACCAGCCAGACGGTGGCCAGCACCGCGCCCGCCGCCGACCGCCCCGGCTGCCGGGCGACCAGCCACCACAGGTACCGGCCGCCGCCACGCAGGTCGGGGACGCCGGGATCCTCGTACGCGAAGCGCTCCGGCCGGCCCATCCGCTCGGGGACCGTCCTCTCCGGGCCCATCCGCTTCGGGCCCATCCGCTTCGGGGTCACTCGGCGTGCTCCTCCACCAGGCTGTCCCGCCAGGCCCGGTGCAGGTCCGCGAACCGGCCCGTGTCCGTGACGAGCCGGTCGGGGCTGCCGTCCTCGACGATGCGGCCGTGCTCCATGACGAGGACCCGGTCGGCGATCTCGACCGTCGAGAGCCGGTGGGCGATGACCACCGCCGTACGGCCGCGCAGGACCGTGTGCATGGCCCGCTGGACGGCCCGTTCGCCCGGCACGTCCAGCGAACTGGTCGCCTCGTCGAGGATCAGGACCGCCGGGTCGGCCAGCAACGCCCGCGCGAACGCCACCAGTTGGCGCTGACCGGCCGAGATGCGCCCGCCCCTCTTGCGTACGTCCGTGTCGTAGCCGTCCGGCAGGGAGCTGATGAAGTCGTGGGCGCCGATGGCCTTCGCGGCCCGCTCGATTTCCTCGCGGGACGCGTCGGGGCGGCCGATGGCGATGTTCTCGGCGACCGTGCCGGAGAACAGGAAGGCCTCCTGCGTCACCATCACCACACCGCGCCGCAGTTCGGGCACGGACAGCTCGCGCAGATCCACGCCGTCGAGCAGGACACGGCCGGTCGTGGGGTCGTAGAAGCGGGCCAGGAGCTTGGCGAGCGTCGACTTGCCCGCGCCCGTGGAGCCGACCACGGCGACGGTCTGGCCCGCCGGGAGCGTCAGCGAGAAGGCCGGCAGCACCTCGCCGCCCGTCCGGTACGCGAACCGCACGTCGTCGAACACGACCTCCCGGCCCGGCAGTTCGGAGGCGAGCGGAGGCAGCTCACGCGGCTGCGAGGGTTCCGGCACCGAGGGGACCTGGGCCAGCAGACCCGCGATCTTCTCCATCGAGGCCGCCGCCGACTGGTACGAGTTGAGGAACATGCCGAGCCGGTCGATCGGGTCGTACAGGCGCCGCAGGTAGAGCACCGCGGCGGCCAGCACCCCCAGCGCGAGCGACCCGGACGCCACCCGGTACGCGCCCCACAGCACGATCCCCGCGACCGCCGTGTTGGCGACCAGGCGGGAGCCGACGACATAGCGGGCCATCTCCAGGATGGCGTCGCCGTTGACACGCTCGTGGCGGCTGTTGAGCGCGTGGAACGCCGAGTCGTTGACGGCCTCGCGGCGGAAGGCGCGTACCGGCCTGATGCCGTTCATCGTCTCCGCGAACTTCACGATGACCGCGGCGATGGCGGTCGACCGGACGGCGAAGATCCGCCCGGCGCGGCGCCGGTAGAGCCGGATGAGGAGGAACAGCGGGACGAACGACGCGACCGCGACCGCGCCGAGGCCCAGGTCCAGCCAGAGCAGCATCGTGGAGATGTAGACGAACGACAGGATGACCGTGATGAGTTCCTGGAGGCCCTCGCTGAGCAGTTCGCGCAGCGACTCGACGTCCGTCGTGGAGCGCGAGATGAGCCGGCCCGAGGTGTAGCGCTCGTGGAAGTCGACGCTGAGCGCCTGCGCGTGCCGGAAGATCCTGCCGCGCAGATCCAGCAGGACGTCCTGGTTGACGCGGGCCGAGACACGGACGAAGCCGTACTGGAGGGCGCCGGCCGCCACCGAGCACAGCGCGTACACCGCCGCCACCGCGATCAGCGGGCCGTGGTCGTCGGCGCGGAAGGCCGGTACGGCGCGGTCGATCGCGTACGCCACGAGCATCGGGCCCGCCTGCACCGCCGCCTGCTGGAGCAGCAGGAGGACCGCCGCGAGGACGACGCGGGCCCGCATGGGCGCGAGCAGGGAGCGCAGGAGGGTGGCCGTGGCGCGCGGGGGAGCGGGCAGGGCGTCACGGTCGAAGGGATCGCCGTCCTTGGGCGGCGGGTCCGCCGGACGGTCTCTGCTGTCGTCTGTCGGCGCGGTGGTCGTGGGCGCCGTCATCGGTTCTCCCTCTCGGTCGTCTCTGTCCTTCCCGACATCAGCCAGGCGTACTCCGCGCTCGTACGCAGCAGTTCGGGATGGGTGCCCACGGCGGTGATACGGCCGCCGGAGAGCAGGGCCACGCGGTCGGCGAGCAGGACCGTGGACGGGCGGTGGGCCACGACCAGGGCGGTCGTCCCGGCGAGGACGCGCCGCAGGGCCGCTTCGACCAGGGCCTCCGTGTGGACGTCCAGGGCGGACAGCGGATCGTCCAGGACGAGGAAGCGGGGGCTGCCGACGACCGCGCGCGCCAGGGCCAGGCGCTGGCGCTGGCCGCCGGAGAGGCTGAGGCCCTGCTCGCCGACCTGGGTGTCCGTGCCGTGGGGCAGCGCGTGGACGAAGTCGGCCTGCGCGACGGCCAGGGCGCGGGCGAGATCGGCCTCGCCCGCGGTGTCCGCGGCGCCCATGAGGACGTTCTCTCCCACTCCCGCGGAGAAGAGGGTGGGCTCCTCGAAGGCGACGGCGACGAGGGCGCGCAGTTCCTCCCTGGGCATCGCGGTGATGTCCACGCCGTCCAGCGTGATCCGTCCCGCGGTGACCTCGTGCAGCCGGGGCACGAGCGCGGTGAGCGTGGTCTTGCCGGACCCCGTCCCGCCCACGAGGGCCATGGTCTCGCCGGGCCGGATGTGCAGATCGATCCCGTCGAGGACGGGAACGCTGTCGGACTCGGCATCGGGATACCGGAACCGCACCCCGTCGAACCGGAGCCCCGCCCCGGCCCCGGACGCCTGTGCCGCCCCGGACGTCTGTCCCGCCCCGGACGCCGGCGCGGTGTCCGACTCCGGAGGCGCGTCCATGACCTCGAAGTAGCGTTCCGTGGCCGTCGCCGCCTCCTGGCTCATGGCCAGCAGGAAGCCGATCGACTCGACGGGCCACCGCAGGGCGAGGGCCGTGGAGAGGAACGCGACCAGCGTGCCGGCCGACAGGGAGCCGTCGGCCACCTGCACCGTGCCGAGCACCAGGGCCGCGCCGATGGCGAGTTCGGGCAGGGTCGTGATCGCGGCGAAGATCCCCGCGAGCAGCCGCGCCTTGGCCAGTTCCGTGCCGCGCAGGGTCCGGGACAGGTCACGGAAGGCGAGCGCCTGGCTGCGGTGGCGGCCGAACCCCTTGATGATCCGGATGCCGAGCACGCTCTCCTCGACGAGCGTCGTCAGGTCGCCGACCTGGTCCTGCGCCTGCCGCGCCACCCGCGAGTACCGCTTCTCGAACAGCCAGCAGACGATCATCACCGGTACGGCGGGTGCGAGCAGGACCAGTCCCAGCGTCCAGTCCTGGGCCAGCATGATCAGGACGCCCACGAGGATCGTCACCGAGTTGACCAGCAGGAACGTCAGGGGGAACGCGAGGAACATCCGCAGCAGCATCAGATCCGTCGTCCCCCGCGACAGCAGCTGCCCCGACGGCCAGCGGTCGTGGAAGGCGATGGGCAGCCGCTGCAGATGCCGGTACAGACCGGCCCGCATCGCCGCCTCGACCCCGGCGAGCGGCCGGGCGACCAGCCACCGCCGGAGTCCGAAGAGCACCGCCTCCGCGACCCCGAGCAGCAGCAGGTACAGCGCGCCGAGCCACACCCCGCCCGTGTCCCGGTCGGCCACCGGCCCGTCCACGATCCACTTCAGGACGAGCGGGATCACCAGACCCGTACAGGAGGCGACGACCGCGACGACGGCCGCGACGGCCAGCCGTCCGCGCACGGGCTTCACGTACGGCCACAGCCGCAGCAGGCTGCGGACGGCGGAACGGCTCTCGGCGGGCTGGGTCTCGTCGGTTCCCTCGGCGGGCGCAGGTGTGGTGGGCATCAGCAGCGAGCCTACGTTTCGGCACTGACAACACCCAGCGAGTTTTGGCCGGTCGCGGACCCTGCGGCGGGCGCCCCCTCAGTCCGCCACCCGCAGCAGCAGTACCGCCCGCGCCGGCACGGTGATCGTCGCGCCCGCCCGGTGCAGCACGCCCGGCGCGGCCGACTGCTCCTCCCGCGAGGTGTCGACGACGACCTCGTACGACCGGGCCCACGGCGGCCCCGGCAGGACGAAGCCCGCGGGTCTGTCGCCCGCATGTAGCACCGCGAGGAAGCTGTCGTCCGTGACGGGCACACCCCGCGCGTCCCGCCCCGGGATGTCCCGCCCGGACAGGAACATCCCCAGGGTGCCGGCGGGCGCGTACCAGTCCCGTTCCGTCATCTCCGTGCCGTGCGCCGTGAACCACGCCAGGTCCCGCAGCCCGTCGGCCGAGTGCGCCCGCCCGGAGAAGAAGGCGCGCCGCCGCAGCACGGGATGCGCGTGGCGCAGCGCGATCAGCCGGGACGTCAGATCGAACAGGGCCCGCCAGCCGGGGTCGTCCAGCAGGCTCCAGTCGAGCCAGCTGATCTCGTTGTCCTGGCAGTACGCGTTGTTGTTGCCGCCCTGGGTGCGCCCCAGTTCGTCGCCCGCGACCAGCATCGGGACACCCGTGGAGAGCAGCAGCGTGGTCAGCAGGTTACGGAGCTGGCGGCGCCGCAGACCACGGATCCGGGCGTCCTCGGTCTCTCCCTCGGTGCCGCAGTTCCAGGCCCGGTTGTCGTCGGTGCCGTCCCTGTTGCCCTCGCCGTTGGCCTCGTTGTGCTTGCGCTCGTACGACACCATGTCCCGCAGGGTGAAGCCGTCGTGGGCGGTCACGAAGTTCACCGAGGCGTAGGGCCGCCGTCCGCCCCACGCGTACAGGTCGCTGGAGCCCGAGAGCCGGTACCCGAGGTCGCGTACGTCCGGCAGCGCGCCCCGCCAGAAGTCCCGTACGGCGTTGCGGTAGCGGTCGTTCCACTCCGTCCACAGGGGTGGGAAGGCGCCCACCTGGTAGCCGCCGGAGCCGACGTCCCACGGCTCGGCGATCAGCTTCACGCGGCGCAGCACCGGGTCCTGCGCGATGACGGCCAGGAACGGGGACAGCATGTCGACGTCGTGCATCGACCGGGCAAGAGCCGCCGCGAGGTCGAAGCGGAAGCCGTCGACGCCCATCTCCGTCACCCAGTAGCGCAGCGAGTCCGTGATCAGCCGCAGCACGTGCGGCTGGACGACGTGCAGGGTGTTGCCGCAGCCCGTGTAGTCCGCGTACCGCCGGGCGTCGTCCTGCAGCCGGTAGTAGCCGCGGTTGTCGATCCCGCGCAGCGACAGCGTGGGCCCCAGCTCGCTCGCCTCCGCAGTGTGGTTGTAGACCACGTCGAGGATGACTTCTATCCCGGCGGCGTGCAGCGCGCGGACCATGCGCTTGAACTCGCCGACCTGCTGGCCGTTGGTCCCGGAGGCCGCGTATCCGGCGTGCGGGGCGAAGTAGCCGATCGAGTTGTAGCCCCAGTAGTTCTTCATGCCCCGGCGCAGCAGATGGTCCTCGTGCGCGAACTGGTGCACCGGCAGCAGTTCCACGGCCGTCACGCCGAGCGCCACCAGGTGCTCGATCGCCGCCGGGTGCGCCAGTCCCGCGTACGTGCCCCGCAGTTCCTCCGGGATGCCCGGGTGCAGCTTGGTGAAGCCCTTGACGTGCATCTCGTAGATGACGGAGTCCGCCCACGGCGTCTTCGGACGGCGGTCGTCGGCCCACTCGTCACCGGGTGTGTCGTCGTGCACGACGACCCCCTTGGGGACGTACGGGGCCGAGTCCCGGTCGTCGCGCACGGTGTCCGCCACGTGCTGCTGCGGCCAGTCGCGCACATGCCCGTACACCTCGGGCGGCAGACTCCCGAACTCGTCGCGTCCGGCGCCGTCCACGGCGCGGGCGTACGGGTCGAGGAGCAGTTTCGCGGGGTTCCAGCGGGCGCCGGTCCACGGGTCCCAGCGGCCGTGCACCCGGAAGCCGTACCGCTGCCCCGGCCGCACCCCGGGCACGAAGCCGTGCCAGATCTCATGGGTCAGTTCGGTGAGGGGAACCCGGATCTCGTCGCCCCCGCCGCCCCCGCTCCCTTCGCCGGGCGAGCCGAAGAGACAGAGCTCGACCGACTCGGCCCCGCCCGCCCACAGCGCGAAGTTGGTGCCCGAGACCCCGTCGGGCCCGGTCCGGAAGCGCGCCCCGAGCGGGGTCGGCGCACCCGGCCACACGGAGACACCCGGCGCCGTGAGCGCCGTGCCGTTCACCGCGGGGGCGGCCTGTGCGGGCAGCCCTCCGCCGAGGGCGCGCCCCTCCTGCACCGGCTCCCGCACTGCCTCCTGCTCGGCTGCGCTCGACACCCTGGGCCCTCCCGCGGCTCGGTCGGAGCGGCACGAGGAGGACCGCGGCGTCCCGGCCGCGGTCTCCTGTCGCGTCGTCCTCCCCACTGTTCTGCCCAGAGCGGGGCTCGGACTCACGTTTCCTGAGGCGGAGGCCGAACAGAGGCACGGAATGCGAGGCGCCGGATGCGCGGCACGGAATGCGAGGCGCGGAACGTGCGGTGCCCGGCGCCGCCCGGCACCCGCCGAACGGACCCACTTCCCCGGGGCCCGCTCCGTCGTTGGGTCCCACGTGATGCACGCACAGACGCGCCCGGGGCGCTCAGGGGCCGCGCTGGCCGCCGTACTGACATGGGCGGCCCTGCTGGCCGCCGCCGCGGGATGCACCTCGCACGGGGTGGACGAGATGCTGGGCAAGCCCCGCTCGCCCGAGGAGGCGATCCGGGTCTCGCCGGACGACGGCAGCAAGGCCGTACAGCCCGAGGAGGGCTTGAAGGTACGGGTGCCGGCCGGGCGCCTGGAGTCCGTGAAGGTCGTGAAGTCCCAGGACGCGCAGGAGTTCCCGGTGCCCGGCTCGATCGGCCGGGACGGCGCGACCTGGCGGCCCGACGACCCGAAGCTCGCGCTGGCCGCCAAGTACACGGTGGACGCGGTCGCGCTCGACGCCCACGGCCGGCGGGTGGCCCGGCACGTCACGTTCACGACGTACGTCCCCGACGAGCGGTTCATCGGATACGTCATGCCGGAGAACCGCTCGACGGTCGGCACCGGCATGATCGTGTCCCTGGAGTTCAACCGCGAGATCGAGAACCGGGCGGCCGTCGAGCGCGCGATCCGCGTGACCTCCGTGCCGAAGACGGAGATCGCCCCGCACTGGTTCGGCGAGGACCGTCTCGACTTCCGGCCCGAGACCTACTGGAAGCCCGGCACCAAGGTCACCGTCGACCTGCGGCTGCGGGACGTCGAGGCGGCCACCGGCGTGTACGGGCTGCAGTACAAGACCTTCTCCTTCACGGTCGGCCGCAGCCAGACCAGCGTCGTCGACGCCGCCGCCCACACCATGAAGGTGAGCCGCGACGGCGAACTCCTCTCCACGGTGCCGATCACCGCGGGTGCCCCCGGCAACACCACGTACAACGGGAAAATGGTGATCACCGAGATGCTGGAGGTGACCCGGATGAACGGGGCCACCGTCGGCTTCAAACGGGCCGACGGCAAGGGCGAGTACGACATCCCGGACGTCCCGCACGCCGTGCGCCTCACCTCCTCCGGCACCTTCCTGCACGGCAACTACTGGGCCAAGGGCGTGTTCGGCACGGCCAATGTCAGCCACGGCTGCGTGGGACTGCGCGATGTGAAGGGCGGCAGCTCCGCGACCCCGGCGGGCTGGTTCTTCGACCGCAGTCTCATCGGTGACGTCGTCGAGGTCGTCCGCAGCAATGACAAGAAGGTCGCTCCCGACAACGGCCTCGGTGGGTGGAACATGGGCTGGAAAGCCTGGAAAGCGGGCTCAGCGGTGAAGTAGCCCGACATAGGGGTACGCACAGGATGGGCCCCCATCGCGCTCCCGGCTCCAGCAGTTGGGACTGAACGGTGACATTCCCGGGAGGTCATCTCTCCTGGCAGTGTGATTAATTAGCGCGATGCGTGCGCGGGACGCGCCGTCGTAGTACGGGCCTGAACAGGCCGTGCGAGGGGAGAACGAACTTGAACGGGCGACCGATATCGGGGGCGTCGGTTGGCGCGCGGACACGAAGCGGCAAGGGAGCCCTGGCACTTGTGCTGGGGGTGCTGCTGCTTCTCGTGACCGCGTGCGGCGGAGGAGGGGACTCGGACTCCGGGTCCGGCGGGGACAAGGACAAGGGCAAGGATTCCAGCCAGGCGGACACCAAGGTCTCGCAGGCGGTCGTGACCATCGCGCCGAAGGACGGCGCCGACGCCGTCAGGACCAGCGGCGCACTGAAGGTGACGGCGGCCAAGGGCAAGCTGACCGAGGTGAAGGTCGAGGACACCAAGGGCAACCCGGTCGAGGGGAAGATCACCGGCGGCGGCGCCAGCTGGACGCCCGCCGCCCACCTCGCGGCCTCGACCAAGTACAAGGTCCACGCGGTGGCGAAGGACTCCGAGGGCCGTGAGGCCGCCGAGGAGTCCGCGTTCACCACGCTGACCCCGAAGAACACGTTCGTCGGCATCTTCACGCCGGAGGACGGTTCCAAGGTCGGCGTCGGAATGCCCTTCTCGGTGCGCTTCACCCGGGGCATCACGCACCCGGAGGACATCGAGAAGGCGATCAAGATAAAGACCGAGCCCGCGGTCGACGTCGAGGGCCACTGGTTCGGCAACGACCGCCTCGACTTCCGCCCCGAGGAGTACTGGAAGTCCGGTACGAAGGTCACCGTCACCCTGAACCTCGACGGTGTCGAGGGCCGGCCCGGCGTCTACGGCGAGCAGGCCAAGACCGTGAAGTTCACGATCGGCCGCAGCCAGGTCTCCACCGTCGACGTCAAGACCAAGAAGATGACCGTCAAGCGCGACGGCAAGGTCATCAAGACCATCCCGGTCACGACCGGCAAGGCGGGTTACGAGACCTGGAACGGCCAGATGGTCATCAGCGAGCGCCTTCGGGTGACCCGCATGAACGGCGAGACGGTCGGCTACGGCGGCGAGTACGACATCAAGGACGTGCCGGACGCGATGCGCCTGTCCAACTCGGGCACGTTCATCCACGGCAACTACTGGGGCGGCGACGCCTTCGGCAACTACAACGCCAGCCACGGCTGCATCGGCCTGCGCGACCAGCGCGGCGGCGGTGACCGGGGAGCCCCGGCCGCGTGGTTCTTCGACCGCTCGATCGTCGGCGACGTGGTGGTCGTGAAGAACTCCAACGACCGGATCATCGACCCGGACAACGGCCTCAACGGCTGGAACATGTCGTGGGAGAAGTGGACGGCCTGACCTCGCGCTGAGGGGAGCGCCGTCGACCGCGGCACCCCCTCTCCCGAGACCGTACGGCCCCGGTGTGCCCGTCCGTGATGTGACGGAGCACACCGGGGCCGTTGCCGTTAGCCTTCGTTAACCTGCCCTCATGACTGTGCATCTCGAAGTCGCCGAGGGCGTCGGCACGATCCGCCTCGACCGTCCGCCCATGAACGCGCTGGACGTCGCCACCCAGGACCGGCTCAGGGAACTCGCCGAGGAGGCCACCCGCCGCGAGGACGTGCGCGCGGTGATCCTCTACGGCGGCGAGAAGGTGTTCGCGGCGGGCGCGGACATCAAGGAGATGCAGGCCATGGACCACGCGGCCATGGTCGTACGCTCCCGGGCCCTCCAGGACTCCTTCACCGCCGTCACCCGCATCCCCAAGCCGGTCGTCGCCGCCGTCACCGGCTACGCGCTCGGCGGCGGCTGCGAACTGGCGCTGTGCGCCGACTACAGGATCGCCGCGGACAACGCCAAGCTCGGCCAGCCGGAGATCCTCCTCGGTCTGATCCCGGGCGCCGGCGGCACCCAGCGCCTGTCCCGGCTGATCGGCCCCTCCCGCGCGAAGGACCTCATCTTCACCGGCCGCATGGTCAAGGCCGACGAGGCCCTGACGCTCGGCCTGGTGGACAAGGTCGTACCGGCCGCCGACGTGTACACCGAGGCGCACGCCTGGGCCGCGAAACTCGCGCAGGGACCGGCGCTCGCGCTGCGCGCGGCCAAGGAGTCCGTCGACGTCGGCCTGGAGACGGACATCGAGACCGGACTCGCCGTCGAACGCACCTGGTTCGCGGGCCTGTTCGCGACGGAGGACCGGGAGTCGGGGATGCGGAGCTTCGTCGAGGAGGGCCCGGGCAAGGCGAAGTTCCTCTGAAACGGCGGCTGTTGGAAAACTTCCGCCGGTCCACTTGCTGTTGACGCGATGTATCACCCGTCCGTGTGGAGATCCGGCTCGGAGGGACGGCTTATCCGAGCCTTAAGGCAGGCTTAAGGCTTCCTTGCGGGGGAGCACGGGCGATTGCCCCGAACGCCCCTGTCCGTGCAGGCCGGACGGGGTGTCCGGGCCATTGTGATGCCGATGGCATATGTCAATCGGATGATGCGGAACAATGGGTTCCGGGGGGCGTATTCCTCCGGAACACCCCCGGAGAGGCCCCTTCGGGGGTCATGATGGGGGCATGGCGGGGCTGGAGGGTATCGAACAGCCGCGGCGGCACGGGAGTGCGACCGCGGCGCGCTGGTCGCCTGCTGTCGAGGACGAACACGCGCTGAAGGCGCTGGAACTGTTCGGCAACCCAACCGAGGCCGAGGTACCGCTGCCGTCCCGGCCGGAGTCCGCCGCCACGGCGCGCCGGCTCACCCAGGTCGTCGTGCTCCGCCAGTGGGGACTCTCACCGAAGATGACCGAGGACGCCGTGTTACTGGTGTCGGAACTCGTGGGCAACGCGGTGCGGCATACGGGGGCGCGGGTCTTCGGGCTCCGGATGAGGCGCCGGCGCGGGTGGATCCGGGTCGAGGTCCGCGATCCCTCGCGGGGGTTGCCCTGTCTGATGCCGGTCCAGGACATGGACGTCAGCGGCCGGGGCCTGTTCCTGGTGGACAAGCTCTCCGACCGCTGGGGGGTCGACCTGCTGCCGCGCGGCAAGACGACGTGGTTCGAGATGCGGGTCGCTGACCGGTAGGGGTTTTTCGCCCCCGCCGCCCCTACCCGTCCCGTCACTGTGTCCTCAAACGCCGGACGGGCTGAAATGCTCTCAGCCCGTGGGGGGTCGGGGGCGGAGCCCCTGAGTCGGTGACGGGACGGGCAGGGCCGAGAACATGAGCGGCTGCGAATGCAACCGCACCTGGGTGGTCGCCGCGTCGCGCGCCGGAGCGGAACGTTAATCTGACCTCGTCAGTGAAGCACCACGAAGGGGCGGGGTCCGGTGGCGGACATCGAGGAAGCACGCAAGGCGTTCGAGCGCATCGACGTGGACGGGGACGGCTACATCACCGCCGCCGAGTTCAAGAAGGCCCTGGCCCAGGGCGGGGACTGGAACGTCACGGAGTCGGTGGCCGAGGCCGTCATCGCCGCCCAGGACCTCAACGGCGACAAGCTGCTCTCGTTCGACGAGTTCTGGGCCCACGTCAACAAGTGACCCGAACGAAAAGGGCGCCCACCGGTTCACGGTGGGCGCCCCTTTGCCGTGTTCGTCCATCCGGGTGGGGCTCGGAATAGCCCGGTATGAACCGGGGTTGGTATATCGCGCCAGGAGCCACCCACCCCCTCGAAGGGCGAGTCCCCCATGAAGATCGGCATCATCGGAGCAGGGAACATCGGCGGCAACCTCACCCGCCGTCTCACCGCACTCGGGCACGACGTGTACGTCGCCAACTCCCGCGGCCCGCAGACGCTCACCGCGCTCGCCGAGGAGACCGGAGCCACCCCCGTCAGCGTCGAGGAGGCTCCCCGGGGCGCCGAGATCGTCGTCGTCACGATCCCGCTGAAGGCGATCCCCGGCCTGCCGTCCGGACTGCTGGACCAGGCGGCCGACGGGGTGACCGTCATCGACACCGGCAACTACTACCCGCAGCGGGACGGCCGGATCGCCGCGATCCTGGACGAGGGGCTGACGGAGTCCCGCTGGACGGCCCAGCACCTCGGCCACACGGTCGTCAAGGCCTTCAACGGCACGTACGCGCAGGACATCCTGGACCGCCCCCGCCCGGCCGGCGCCCCCGACCGCATCGCCCTCCCGGTGGCGGCCGACGACGAGGCGGCCAAGCAGGTCGTACGCGCCCTCATCGACGAGCTCGGCTTCGACACCGTGGACGCGGGCGGCCTCGACGACTCCTGGCGCCAGCAGCCCGCCACCCCCGTCTACGGCCTCCAGGAGGGCGTGGACGCGGTGACGAAGGCCCTGGCCGAGGCGTCCAGGGAACGCACCCCGGACTTCACCGCGTAACCCTTTCCGCCCCCGCTCAGACGATCTCCAGCGGCAGGTGCGGCCCGGCCGGCAGTTCGACCTCCACGGGGTCCCCGGGCCGCACCCGGCCGCCCGCGACGACCACACTCATGATCCCGGACCGGAACCGGGCCTTCCCGTCCTCGCCCCGGCCCACGACCTGCTTCATGAGCCCCTTCTGGAAGGTGTCGATCTGCGCGCAGGGATTGCGCAGCCCGGTGACCTCCACGACGGCCTCGTCCCCGAGCCGCAGCAGGGTCCCGGCCGGCAGCCCGAGCAGATCGATGCCCCGGGTGGTGACGTTCTCGCCGAGCTCCCCGGCCGCGACCTCGAACCCGGCTCCCCGGACCTCGTCGAACAGCTCCTCGTGCATGAGGTGCACCTGCCGCAGATTCGGCTGCGTGGGATCCTTCCGCATCCGGAACCGATGCTTGACGGTCGCCCCGGCATGCACATCACCCTCGACCCCGAGCCCCACGAGCAGCACGATGCTCTCGCGATTCGGCTTGGTGAACGAGTACACACCGTTGCTGCTCACCGCAGCGACACTTCCACCCATGCCGTGCAGCTCCCGTCGTCAGGCGTCCTCGGCCCATTCTCGCAGGGCGGCCTTGCTGGAGAAATCGGCGACGTTCTTGTCCAGCGGGTCGTCCGTGTACTGGTGGAAGCGCCACTTGGCCTGGATGCGGGGCTCGCCCGCCGTCACGTAGTCCGCGATCCAGAGGCCGTCACCGGCGTAGGACGTGTCGTCGACGTTCAGCCAGAAGTTCCGGTTGCAATAGAGGATGACCCTGTTGTTCGGTCGCAACTCCCTCACCTTGCGGATGAAGCGGTCCTTCTCGGCGTTGCTGGCGTGGGTTCCCTCGCCCGTCGTCTCCCAGTCCACGGCGAGGATGTCGCCTGCCTTCTCCGGGGCCTTGCTGACGAAGTACTCGGCCTGGGCCGTGAGGTTGCCGGGCCACAGGAAGTGGTAGAAACCCACCACACAACCGGCGTCCCTGGCCCGCTTCGTCTGCGCGCTCAGCTTCGGGTTGACGTACGTCCGGCCTTCCGTGGCCTTGACGAAGACGAAGGACAGGCCCTCGGTGCTGTACGAGGACGACTGGTAGGCACTTACGTCGATGCCGCGCAACATGCGTGACTCCTTGGTGCTGGTGTGGCCGGAAACACGGATCGTGCTTCCTGGGGCCTGTGGGGGGCAATCCCCTTTGAGGTTCCCGCACTTGGCCCGCACTACCCTCACGCGCACAACTGCCTTGAAGGTTGCGCCGGAGCACGCGCCCCCGACTCCGCGCTCGATGGTGTTCAGCGAGACAGCCCCGGGCGGTCCCGGCCGGAGGCCGCCGCTCAAAGGCTCGCGCTGATCGCCGTGCTGGTCCGGCGGGCGACATCGTCGAGGCGCTCGGACCGGTGGAAGGGCCCGTCGCGGCGAACAGTGCGGCGATCGAAGCACTGCTCACGGCGTACAGCGGGGCGGCCACGCAGCACACCCCGGGCACCAGGATCTCCTAGTCGAGCGAGACACGACACTCCCGGATCATTCGTGCCTCGCGCCCGGTGGGAAGCGGTAACCCGGCGCCACGGCAAATGCCTTGCCTGCGGCGGTATTGGACGGTCAGTCTCGGTTGAGGGGCGCTGTTCGAGGACCGTGGTCATGGCTGTGACGCATCCGCGGCTAGTCTTGGTCGTCGTCGGGGCACATCAGGCCCGCAGTGGTTGTCAATGAACGGTCTGCTGGCGTTACACGCTCGCTGGTCCGTCGTACAGCCTGTGTGATTGAGCGATGTACGCCTGCACCGACGACACGGTCTCGACGTGGTCGTCACCAAGCGTTTTGCGCCGGAGCGTCATCGCCGTCTCGAAGTACTCCAGCGCTTGCTGCGCTGCGACACCGCTCTCAGCCAGCGCCAGCGCAAGATGGTGCAACGTCACGAGAGTTTCCCGGTGTTCCTCCCCCAGTACCTCAATCTGGATCCTCCAGATCTTCTCTCCAAGCTCAGCGCTCCTGACGCAATAGCCGAGCGAGAGCAGTGTCCGTGCAATGAACGAGTCGGTACGCAGGGTGTCGGGGTCTGCTTCACCGAGCCATCTCTCCTGATGTTCCCTGACATTCATCGCCACGATAGATGCGGCCTTGATATCAATCTCTTTGAGATACTGAGTCACCGCGAAGCAGTCGGCCAGCACCTGCCGATCGCGAAGACTTCGCCAGCTCGGTGTCCCTAATGCCCTGATGCTGCTCAGCAATGCCGCCCAATGGTTGCCGCTACCGTGGTGAGCGCGTGCCAGTAACCGGTCTGCCTGGACCAGACTCGGTTCTGTGTCGTCCAGCTGCCGTTCCCATGAGTCCCGGAGTCTGGTGAGACCACGGTGGGCATCACCGAACCGTCGACGAAGCAGTAGGACGTCCACGAGGCCAAGCATCGCGCAGCGCCCCTGTGGTGTGCGGATCAGCGCGGGATCAAGGTTCTGGAAGCACTCAGTCGCTTCTTCGGATGCCGCGCTCAGTACCCGTCCATCGGGGCCCCGAAGTCCTGCTTCGAAGGCGACCAGCAGCGCCTCAACGAGGCGATCGATGCGTGGCCGGTCCTGGTCGTCCAGTGAATGCATGGCGATGAGGCGTACGAGGCTCTTCGCCTCGACACCGCCGTTCGCATCGAGAGTGACCAAGCCGCGAAAGACCAGTTCCTCCAATGCCTCGTACACGGCCCGGTGAGGCACCTCGTCCCCGCGGTGGGGGACATCGTCGACGGAGTACCAGAGGGAGCGGCCCAGGCATCGAGTTGGGAAGGCGTTTGCCCCGATGACCGCGAAGGCACTCAACAGATCCTGAGCGAACCGGAACGTCGGTGCCAGGCTCTGGAACGCTGCGCTGATCCGTCCCGCCGGAGAACCGCCACCCTTCTCGGCAAGCAGGTGGAGCAGAGTGCTGTGAGGCATCGCGAGGACGCTTTCAGCTGACATTCCCTCGGTCAGCTGCGACCCCACGTATGCCAACGCCGGGGGCCAGTAGTCCAACCGGTCAGCCAGACGGGCGGCAGAATCCCGAGACAGCCCCGGTTGGTACCGGCGCAGAAGTCGAACCGCATCACCCTGGCTTAGTGCGGCGACTTCCAGTACGTCGGCCACACCGAGCCAGAGATGCGGGGCGGCAGCCGACGTCAGTAGGGTGTCCGGGCCTTCGATGGGTAGAAGTCCGGCGACATCGGGCGGATGGCTCACTCCGTCAATTGCAAGAAGGGTGCGGCCGCCGACGCTCCTGAACCGGTGCAGGGCACGGGTGATCAGACGAGCTGCGGTGTCGGGGTCGGTGAATTCGATCCATTCGATGTCCGCGTAGCACCGTTGTACCCGGTGCAGATACTCGACGGCAGTTGCTGTCGCTCCGGAGCCGAGGGTGCTGCGGAGTACAACCGGCCGGCCGCCGAGTGTGCTCAACGCGCGAGGGATGTCCTCGTCCAGCAGACAGTCCCGGCCGACGAAGTCCTGTGGACGTCTCGGTAGCGCCGCGCCATGCATCTGAACAGCCCCCTCTTGACCCTGTCCGTTTACATGTGTCGCGGTTTGGCGCGCCGTACGGGCGCCTTGAAACTGAGCAACGAACGAGCCGGTCCAGGGTTCTCACCGCACGTCGGCGTGCCAGGCGTCGGCCGTGCGGAGGTGACGTAGGCCGACCCATTCCTGAGCCAAGCGGTCGCCCTTTACGAGCAGTTCGACAGCTCGCTCGCGGTGCCGTTCGCAAAGCCAGGCGGCCAGTTCCTCCGCCCGGTCCCGGGGTACGGGTTTCTCCTTGCCAGGAAGGGGGGTGCCGAGTTCGAACAGGGCGTCGTACAGCTTCGCTGCGGGGACGACCGCTGGCAGGCCTGCCGCTCGTGCCTGAGCGTTGGCGCGTACGGGAATTGCGAGTCCACTGGCGTCGAGGTCGCCGAAATAGTGAATGGCCGCTACCCCGTGATCGGGACGGATGCTGCGGACCGAGGAGACGAACGATTTGCCAATCCCCCAGGCCAAGTGGCCCAGGCCGTGATCCATCGTCTTCAGCGCCTCGGCGATGGACCAGCATGTGGTGTAGTTCTCCACTACGAACAGAATTTCACCGTGATCCATCGAGGCGTATCCACGCTCGCCCGCTTTGGCGAGATAGACCTCGGTGAGCAATGGCGGCTCGGATTTCAGGATGTTCAGGAAGTCGCGCATATATTGCTGATCGGAGAAAAGCCATCCGAAGGATATTTCTCGAAACGCCTTCTCTGGTTCTGGGAAGTAGGCAGTAAATTTTCGCTTTCCGAAGATCTCCAGCGCACGCTCGCACAGGGGTACGGGAGTTGAGTCTGGGTCGTTCATCAACCATTCATTAACTGCGACATAGGCGGTTAGTTGTTTGGCTTTTCGGTTCCACTCATGTGCCACTCGACCCATCTTCTCGTGGAGTGGCGGCATGGTCACCTCGGGTTCTACCAGGGGCGGAGGTGAATACACCCAAATATTCATGGGGAGTTCGAGTCGCTCTTTGTCGGTTTTCTCCATCGATCGGATCCCCCCTTGATTTTCGAGTCTTTCGAGGCACTTGAGGATTTCTCGGGATTCAAATGCATCGACCGAAGATGTTCGATATACTTTCCGAAATGTCACCTTGAAGTCGGACATGGTCAGCTTGTGTCTCTGGGTGGAGCTCCTCTTGCCTGCTGAAGCTCTGAGGCGCAGGGCTTCAAGCATTTCCTGGTCTAGTCGGTCGAGTGCCGCGCCTTCAGCCTTCGTCATCTTTTTCCGTGGGGTGCTTGTAGTAGCGAGCGGTGGAGATTTCTGAGTTCCGGCTGTTAGACAGTGAGCCGTCCAACAGGCTCTCCATTTCTGCTTGCACCCTCAGATACTTGCGGTGCGTCCGCAGGTCGGCGTCATTTCGCATACGAACGACCAAGGGGAAATTGTCCAAGACGGTGAGGTCGAAGATTCCGGTGGTGTAAATGAGCTGTACCCCCAGGGCAGCCGCCACTGCTTGTTGGAGACGCAGCAGGTAGGTAGCCGATGCTCGACCAATCGGGTTGTCCAGAAAGAGGACACCAGAATGGCGGCGCCCCGTTCGGCCTCGCTCGTTCGAACGCAGTGCGGCCATGGTGCAGTAGAGAATGATCGCTGCGGTCAGAACCTGCCCGCCGGAGAACACGTCCTTGAGTTCGGACACCGGCACCCAATGTTTGCGCAGGACAGCATCCGGCTTCAGGATCCGGACTCTGAAGCCCTTGCTTCCCACTGCTGACGCCACGCCCCGCAGCAGCAGTGACATCCCGTCCCGCTTGATCGCCCGGCCGGCCACCACATCGGCGGATGCCTCATCGACCACGGCGGCGAGCCGGTCGGTCAAGGCGTCATCCTTCGCCGCGGTGAAACCGATGCGAAGGAAGGGCTCTCCCGACCAGTCCGCCAGTCCCTCGGGCAACCGGGAAAAACGCTCGGCTCGTTGAAGGGTGCGCAGCGCTTCCTCCACTTGCTGCTTCATCTGCCGGACGATCTGCCTGCGGTGCCGGTCGATCGAGTCCAAGTCGACGTCGAGTGAGCGCAGTCTCTGGCGTAGCGCCCTCTCCCACTGCTCGGCCATGTTGGGCAGTTGCGCGCGGTCTGTGCTCAGGATGATGCTGCGGCTGGGAAGGTTCAGAGCAGCGAAGCGGTTGTCGGCGGCGTGGCCCGCCAGCCGGTCGGCCTGCTTGCGCTCGTCTCGCTGGGCGGTATCCGCGGCCTTACTGGTCTCGTCATACACAGACTTGAGGCTGTCGTGCCGGTGGCGTGCCGCGCTGATGTCACCCTCAAACCCCTTACAGTCAGGGTGCGGCTCGGGGCCCGATCCCGGTCCGAGAACGTCCGTCAGATCCCGGAATATGCCCGCCTGACGTTTGGCCTCGATGGCCTCCCTGTCGGCGCGTTCGCTGTGGAAGCGCAATTCCTGCCGAATGCGGTCGGTCATCTCCCGGCTCCGCTCGGCTTCTGCAATGGCCTTCAACCCCTCGCCGAGATGCCCGGGACGGGCGTACGGCGCCAGGTCGATTTCCTCCTCCGGCTCGACGAACACACGGGCATCCGCCTTCCGGGCGGTGGTCACAGCAGTCAGTTCGGCGAGCCTGTCCTCCATGGCGACGACGGCCCGCTCGGCCATCTCACGCGCCAGCGCCCGGGAAGCTTGGTCAGCGGCGTCCGGCCCGTCCAACAGTTCCACGGCACGTTGCCGCACCGGTTGGTCGATTTCCTTGATCTCCTTCTCGGCCGCGTCGACCCGGTCACGAGCCAGCGTGGCCTTCGCCTGGAGGTCGTCGCCGACCTTGACCCGTTGGTACTCGTCGGAGGCGGAGACGTAGGCGCGGCGGAGGATCTCCAGCGGCTGTCCGGGAACGGCGTCGTGATCTGGCGCAGCGTCGGTTGCGGGCAGCTGCGCCAGCTCGTCGATCAGGCGCTGCGCGGTCCCTTTCAACGCGTCTGCGGCTCGTCGATGCTCAGCTGCCTGGGAACGGCACTGTTCGCTGCGTACCGCCGCGTTCTGGGCCGCCTCCCGTTGCTCGGCGGCGGCGTCCTGAGCGGTGCGCTCCGCCTCCAACCAGCTGGGTATGCGAGCTTCCCGAGTGGCCAGCTCAGCGAGCGCGTTCGCGGCTCGTTCGAGCTTGCGGTGGGTGTCTCGCTCGGGGGGAATGGCGTCCTTTACGGCCAGCCGTTCAGAGGCAAGTCGTTCGCGCACGGCGTCCTGCGCTACGACCAGTTCCCTAGCGGCTGCCAGTTCCGTGCTCTTCTGATTCACTTCGCCGAGCAAGGCGTCGAGTCGTCCCGGAGGGAACTCCCGGCGCCAGTCCGACAGGCGGGCAGACAAGGTGATGTAGAGATTCAACCGCTCCTGCAGAGAACCGAGTTCGCGCGCATAGAGGCTGTGGCGGTGGTTGAGCCGGGCCAGTTCGTCGACCGCCGCCTGCTCGTCGTACAGCGCAGGATGTACGGGCACCACGTATTCGGCGTTCTCCCGTTCGGCCGGCGTTGCATGCAGGTGTTTCTTGGTGCCGAGGGCAAGGTGTTCGGTGGGCCACAGCTTGCTGGCGGTCAGCACTTCGCACGCCGCGTCAAAGCGTTCGGCCTCGTTCACCACGATGCCGGTGACTAGACTCGGTACCTGACGCACGATCTGCCGACGCCGGTCCACGCTGCTGATGGCGGCCACGTACTCCCAACCGGTCCAAGCCTTGATTCCGGCCCCCTCCAGAGCCTGGCACGCCTGAACGGCTTCTACTGAGGGCGGTAGAAGTTCGGTGGTCTCGAGCGCTGTCCTGGCACGCTCATCGCCGACGATCTTTACCTGCAACGTCCCTACGGCGCTTTCCGCGTCCTGACGGGCGTCGGTCAGCCGGCTCAGCAGGGCGGTGAAGTCCGCCTCCAGGTTCACCGGATCGGTGCCGATCAGCCCGGCGAACTCGGGATGGGCAGCCAGCGCGTCGGTACGAGCGTGCGCCTCGCGGTAGTCGCGTTCGGCCAGGCGGTGGGATTCGCTGGCGGTGGCCAGCACCTGTTGGGCATGGCGGCAGGCGACTTGGGCCAGATCGTGTTCCGTGTCCAGCCGGGTCAACGCGGCGTCCAGTTCGTCGATCCTGGCTGCTGCCTCTTCGGCCCTCTTCCTGGTGGTGTCGGCGGCTTCGCGAACCCGCATGCCGTCGGGGACGAGGCCTTCCCTGACTGCGGTCTCTACTGCCTGCCTGACGCCCTCGATGTTGCTCTTGTGAACTCCGGCATAGGCCGAATGGACGGCGGCCTGGGTGATGGCGGCATTGTGTTCGGCCTGGGCGTGCCCCGCGTTGATGTCCTGTGCCGAGCCCGCCGTTTCGGCGTCGGTCGACTCTTGCCTGGCTCGGTCACGCAGTTGGATCAGGGACTGTCGCAGCGCCCCAGCCGCCGAGTCACGGGCTTCGAGTGCCGGACGAGCCGCCTCATGGGTGGCCGCGATCACCTTGCTGAGCCGCAGCTCCTCTGTGACAGCGTCCTGGTGCCGCAACACTGTGGGGACGACTCCCCAGGCCTTCTCGACAAGCTGTGCCCGCCGGAACTGACGCCGGTGGTGTTCCTCCTCCGCCAATGCCTCGTCGAACCGCATACGGGCAACCAGCCGACGTAGTTCGGCGATGATCTCGATGATGTGCTGATACCGGTCCTCTTCCCGGCGCAGGTCGTCCCTCAGCTGCTGGCTCTCTGCTTGATGCTGATCAGCGCGTTCGTTTTCGCGTATGGATCGGATGCGGATCAGCCGCAGGATTTCGTCGAGCCGTTCGTGCGCCTCCTCTCTGCGCGCGATCGCTGCCAGTCCGATCTGACGGGCCTGCGCAAGGGGCCCCAGAGATTTCAGGGCGCCTTGGACAAATTCCTTCTCCAGTTCGAGATCGCCACGCACCGAGAGTTTGTCGGCGTATGCGTTGAGGACGTTCGCAAGATCCTTCGGCGGCTCGGTCGGCAGCACCACACCGAGTAGGAAGTTGACGAACGCGCTGTCGCTGGCAAAGGAGAACACATCGGCGGCTTCTCCCTCGTCGGCGTTCATGGCCCGCTGATACCGGAAGAGTTCGGGATCGAGACCGAGGTCCGTCAGCCGGTCGGTCCACTGCCTGTGGACCCGCAGACAGGCGTACTCCATTGCTGGATCGGCTTCCGCGGTGGCGAGCATCGCATCGCAGAACTCCGGCAGTGGGCGATACCGGCCGTCGCTGACGAACGGCAGGTTCCGCAATCCGGCGGTCTCCGTCGGCCGGAAGTGATACCAGCGCTCCACCAGTTGCTGCCGGTCGCGGGATGGTCGGCCGTTGCGCCAGGCGGACACTTTGCCGGTCACCAGGTGCCGGCCACTCTTCGCGTGGACCCATTCCAGCACGACGTGCGAGACGTCATTCTCGAGAACAAAGCTGTCCAGCGCGTGAGTGCTGGTCGTGCCGACAGTCTCCCGCCGCCCCGGCAGTATGACGGAGAAGATCAGTTTGATCAGAACGGATTTCCCCCCGCCGTTCTCCAGATGCAGCACGCTGGCCGGAGAGGGCCGCTGCACGCGCTCCTCTTCGCCGAACAATAATGTGGGCTGTGCGGTTACCGTGGCCCCCGCACCGCTGAAGTCCAGCAGTACGTCTTCATAGCGGGCAGCCTCCGGTCCCACTGCGCGCAACAGCACCCGGGCGAGCTCATACACCTTGCTCCTCCTGTGTGTCCCGCAGCGTCGGGACCACGACCCGCAGGGTGCCGGATGAATGGATCAAGGGCACCACATTGAGTTTGAGTAGTTCGTTGAAGGCGTTGGTTGCTGCCAGTTCCCGTACCTGGAGTTGGTAGCGGGGGGTCGTACGGTAATTGCCTTCACGTGGATCGCCGACAATCGTGAGGAACCCACTGTCGGTGAGGAAGTTGAGGGCCCGGCCAACCATCGCTTTGGTGGAATTCGGAGCCGCGCGCTCGTCCTTCGTTCGAGACGCCTCAGGACGGCGGGAGTACGCGTGCCATACCTTCTCCAGCTCGGGCGCCTCGGTGGGGGTGTCCGTCTCCTCCCCACCCTCGGCAGCCTTCTTCTGTAGCTTGCGGCAGGTGTCCCGGACTGTGGCGTCGACGAGATTGACGCTGATCCGGCCGATGTATCCGTCCTGTGCAAGGTCGTCAGGGCGCGGGAACGCCAGGGCGGCGATGGCGAGGTGGATGATCCCGTGCAGGACCTTCTCGGTGTCGCCTCGCTCTCCCCGGTACTTCGCGCGCTTCGCGTAGTCATCCATCTTGGTCTCGAAGACGGAACCGTCGAGTGCAGCGAGCACCACGGCCTCGGTGTCCCTGTCGCTGCCCAGAGCCTTCAGCCCCAGCCCCCGACCGATGCGGTCGGTCAGTGTCCGGAAAGCGTCGTCCCGTCGGTATCGCTGGGCCAGGTCGAGGTAGTCGCTGTCGCGTGAGGGAAGCACTCGTGGACGTAGCGCGAAAGCAACGAGTCGTGCGGCGGCCTCGGCGTCGTCAGGGGTGTATCCGTGGGTCACGCGAAAAGCTCCTGCTCCGGCGTCCGCGATGAGGAAAGGGGGCGGTCCGAGTTCCGTGGTCCGCCTGATTCGAGGGCGTGGTCGATGGGCAGCGAGGCCAGCAGCAGGTCGTCGCCGCCGAAATCCTTGTCGTCCAGCTCCTCACCGGTGGGTACGGCGACAAGCACGCGCTGTGCACCGGCACGTACGGCGTCTCCGACCGGAGGACTGAATGCGTGGCCGGCCCTGTGCAGGACGAGCCGAGCCACTTCTGGGCCTGCGGATCGGCGTGCCCGCGCCAGCAGCAGGCTCAACAACTCGGGCCGGTCACGGATATCGAGGAGCTGGTCGGCCGTCCGCTGGTGCTCCTCGGTGAAAACGAGCACGTCCGTCGGGGCGCCCAGTTCCGGGTCGGGCACCTCCGCACCGTACGGCTCCGGCTGTGGCCCCGACTCGAATAGCCGCGAGACGATCGACGGCAGCCACACGGCGTCCGGTACAGCGGGGGCCACGGCCGCACGGAAGTAGTCCATGAGAGTGGGCAGTGCTTCGGCGACGGTCAATCCGAGTGCTGGAACGAGTAGTTGGCCGAAGAGATCCAGAGCCGCGCGCTGTGGCGGTCCGGAGAACTCTTGGCGGTCCTGCTCGCTCCGGAACAGGTCACCCGCGGTTTGAAGACGCTGTTGCAACTGCATGTGACGGCTGATGCAGTCCCGGACAATGAAGACCAGCTCCGCCGCACGTTGCTTGTGGCGCGAGTTATCTGCTTCGTCACGCTTTTCGGTGATGTGCGAGAGGATCTGGTTCTCCATCTCGTACCGGTTCTCGATGTGAGAGAGCGCGGCGTTCAGAAGATTGGGCACTTCGTGCTCCCAGTCCACCGTCCGCACATCGCGGCGCGTGGCGTCCAACTGCTGGCGCAGCGATTCCCCGTACTGCACCGTACGGTGCCGGGCCTGCTCCGCGGCGACCTTGGCGTCATCCAGGCGCCCTCGCTCGATCAGGTTCCGCAGTTTGTGTTCCGCAGCCACCTGAGCCGACTCCACGTCGGTGTCGAGCGCGCCGACGAGTACGTTGATGGCCTCGTCCGTGGTCCGCAAGCGGATCTTTCCCTCGGTCGCACGTTCGACGATCAGTTTGAAGTCGAACTCATGGCGTCCATAGGCTCCGTCGTCGCCAATGCGGCCGTATGTCCAGCTGAATCCGCGATCCACCGTTCCGACATTGATCAGTTTGTGGAGAACCCACTCGGCCACCGCCAGATGTTCGTCGGCGCTTCGATGTGGCTGCTGGACCGCGGCGAATTGGGCGACCTGACTCACTACGCTCACCGGATCCGCTCCGGAATCGAAGTCCATGGCGATCGTCACCTGGTCGATGACGTGCAGTGCTATCTCCGCCATTTGGTAGCCGCGGACATCAGCCCACTCCACCTTGTGCTTGTGGACATCGAGTGCTTGTAACGGTGCTGTGCACGCGAGTGCTTTGACCCGGCGCACCAATCCGTCATCAGGCAGCGTCGCCGCCTGCTGCTCGTCGTCACCGTAGAACGTCACTGCGCCTCCGCCACGCCGAGCGTCGGACGACATTCCGCCAGCGCCGTAACGGATAAAGCCACCGGCTCCTCCTCAGTCATTGAGACCGACGAGTACCTTCTTGCCCGTCAGCAGCACCCGAACCAGGAGGGAACTTACTACATGATCGCGACCCTCCGGGATGAAACGGATCACTCGGGTTGATGCCCTGCGGGGGGCGTGGGCTCTGAGGTGAGAGGGCGTAAGTCGTGCCGTAAATCCCCTTTTCGGAAGTGCGGTGGAGGCAATCAGACTTTGATCACGCCAATGCGGGGCCCACACAGCATGCGGAGGTCTTCGGGGTCTGACGTCAGGACGGTCACGGGGGCGGGTGAGGCAAGTGCGGTGGCGGCCACGATGGCGTCAAGGGCGTACTTGTGGCCATGCAGATTGGCTGCGGCGAGCAGCTTGCTCGCGTGGCGGGCGATGGCTTCGGTGGGCGGGATGATGTTGATGCGCGAGACGGCGTAGTCGAAGCGGGCCTGGTTGGTCTTGGGGTTACGGGCTTCGACGAGAGTGACGGAGCTGGTGATGACGCGGGTGTCCTCGTCCTCGGCGGCGGCGAGCCACTCGGTGAGGTCGAGTGTTCGGCGTACGAGCTTGGACAGGCCTTCGCTGTCCAGGACGAGGGTGCCGCTCACGCGGCGTCCGCCGAGCCGGCCCTGTCGCCGCGCAGGAGCGCTCGCTTGGCATCGATCGCAGCCTGGTCGACCGGTCCGTGCTCGGCCTCGGCGTCCTCGATGAGTTCGCGCAGCCGGTCGCGCTCCAACTGGCGCTGGATTAGGGCTTCGACGTAGGCGGACATGCCGCGCTTGCCGGTGCGTGCCTTGAGCGCCGCGATGGTGCCTTCGTGGAGGGAGACGGAGACCGGACGGACGGGACCTTCGCCGGGAGCGGAGTCGGGGGTGTTGACCATGGAGCTACATTAACAAAACTCTTGTTATTATGCGGAGTGATCTACGGTGCCGGGGCTTGACCGGAGGTGGGCGGCGGATCGCCTCGCGGGCACAGATCCTCTGTGATCACCAGGCGTGACGACGAGACCCGTGGCGTGACGCACTGGGAATGCTTGTGCTACCCGCAGCCGTGGATCTGAAGACGGCCGCGACACCCTGGGGTGAAAGTGCTCGGCTCCTCGAAGAGTTGTTAGTTGTGTGTGCCGCTGTGCTCGTCGGCTGGAGGGGCGTGAGTGAGGAGCCCGCGAGTGAGGGCCATCGTCTCGTGTGCGTGATTCCGACAAGTCGCGCGACCATGGTGTCGCAGAGGAGTTGTGCAGGCCGGTTCATCGCATCGCCAAGGTGCAGGGAGCGTGGACGTCTGTGTGCGGTGCAACGTGGCAGGCGAGCAACGAGCCGTGGTAAATGCTCTGATCTGGTCCGTGGACCGACTGTTGCGGCGGGCCGGATTGCGCAGGTTGTTGTAGACGCGGCCGGCTGTGGTGTCACGCGCGGGGTTCACCATCAGGCGAGCACTGCCTCTATGGCAGGACGGATAATGGGTAAGGCGTCCAACTCGCCCGCGATGTTCTGGAGTTCGCCAAACCGGCTGCGTCCGTCTCGGTGCAGGTAGCGGCCGCGCGCGGACAGGGGGAGGGCCTTGCCGATGCGGCTGCGCTGGCGCATCGCGTTGACGACGCTGCGGGCTGCGTTGTACACGGGGGTGGCCCTCCCGGGGCCGCGTCAAACTGTTCGACGCCGAGAGTGAAGGTCTTCGAGGCGCACTGCGCCACCACGGCCGGCGGGTAGGAAATCGTGGGGTGTCATAAACCGCGCGGGACGGCGACGTGTGCTGCTGTGGGGATGTCGACGATCAGTCATGCCGGGCCAGGGCGGACTCGCCGCACACGAGGGTGCGAGGAGTCCGTGAGCGCACTGTCGGCAGATCCACATGCGCGGCCTCCGGTGCACCTACTCGCCGGTGCAGGTCGGAACAGTGATCCAGGGTGCCACGAACCTTCAGGTCAGGCACCGACTTCATCGGATTTTTCGTGTACTTTCACGGGCGTTTCGGGGGCTTTCCGCCGCATGGGCAGGGGAGGCGCCGACAACACTGAAAGAGGTGAACGCGCCGGTCAGGCCCCATTCCCTCAGCACTCGATGATGTTCACAGCCAACCCGCCCCGCGCCGTCTCCTTGTACTTGACGGACATGTCCGCGCCCGTCTCCTTCATGGTCTTGATGACCTTGTCGAGGGACACCTTGTGGGAGCCGTCGCCGCGCATGGCCATCTTCGCCGCCGTGACGGCCTTGACCGCGGCCATGCCGTTGCGTTCGATGCAGGGGATCTGGACGAGGCCGCCGACCGGGTCGCAGGTGAGGCCCAGGTTGTGCTCCATGCCGATCTCGGCGGCGTTCTCGACCTGTTCGGGAGATCCGCCGAGCACCTCCGCGAGCGCGCCCGCCGCCATCGAGCAGGCCGAGCCGACCTCGCCCTGGCAGCCGACCTCGGCGCCGGAGATGGAGGCGTTCTCCTTGAAGAGCATGCCGATAGCGCCGGCGGCGAGCAGGAAGCGTACGACGCCGTCCTCCTTCTCCTCGGCGGTGGAGGAGGCGCCCGCGACGAAGTTCACGTAGTAGTGCAGGACCGACGGGATGATGCCCGCGGCGCCGTTGGTGGGGGCGGTGACGACCCGGCCGCCCGCCGCGTTCTCCTCGTTCACGGCCATCGCGTACAGGGTGATCCACTCCATGGCGTGGGCCAGCGGGTCGCCCTCGGCGCGCAGCTGGCGGGCCGACATGGCCGCGCGGCGGCGCACCCGCAGGCCGCCGGGCAGGATGCCCTCGCGGGACATGCCGCGCGAGACGCACGCCTGCATGACGCGCCAGATGGCGAGGAGCCCCTCGCGGATCTCCTCCTCGGTGCGCCAGGCCCGCTCGTTCTCCAGCATCAGCGCGGAGATGGACAGGCCCGTCTCCCGGGTGAGCCGCAGCAGCTCGTCGCCCGTGCGGAAGGGGTACTTCAGGACCGTGTCGTCCAGCACGATGCGGTCCGCGCCGACCGCGTCCTCGTCGACGACGAACCCGCCGCCCACCGAGTAGTACGTCTTCGACAGCACCTCGGCGCCCGAGGCGTCGTACGCCCACAGGGTCATGCCGTTCGCGTGGTACGGCAGTGTCTTGCGGCGGTGCAGCACCAGGTCGTCGTCGAAGGAGAAGTCGATCTCGTGCTCGCCGAGCAGCTCGAGGCGGCCCGACGACTTGATCTTCTCGACCCGGTCGTCGGCGCCCTCGACGTCCACCGTGCGGGGGGAGGCGCCCTCCAGGCCGAGCAGCACCGCCTTGGGGGTGCCGTGGCCGTGGCCGGTGGCGCCCAGTGAGCCGTACAGCTCTGCGCGGACCGCGACCACGGGGGTCAGCAGGTCCTCGTTGCGCAGGCGGTGCGCGAACATGCGTGCCGCGCGCATCGGGCCGACCGTGTGGGAGCTGGACGGGCCGATGCCGATCGAGAACAGGTCGAAGACCGAGATGGCCACGGGAACTCCTCAAAGCGGGGTGAAGCGGGGTCGAACGGGGCGGAACCAAACGGAACGGAACGGGGTACCGCGCGCACCTTCCAGTGTGCGCGGTACCCCGCGAAACGGAACTACTTGCCCAGACCGGGGTACAGCGGGTGCTTCTCGGCCAGGGCGGTCACCCGGGCCTTGAGCGCCGCCGCGTCGAAGACCGGCTTCAGGGTCTCGGCGATGACGTCCGCGACCTCGGTGAAGTCCTCGGCGGTGAAGCCGCGGGTCGCGAGCGCGGGCGTACCGATCCGCAGGCCCGAGGTGACCATCGGCGGCCGGGGGTCGTTCGGGACGGCGTTGCGGTTGACCGTGATGCCGACCTCGTGGAGGCGGTCCTCGGCCTGCTGTCCATCCAGCTCGGACTCGCGCAGGTCGACCAGGATCAGGTGCACGTCCGTGCCGCCGGAGAGCACGTTCACCCCGGCCTCGCGGGCGTCGGGCGCCGTCAGCCGCTCGGCGAGGATGCGCGCGCCGTCGATCGTGCGCTGCTGGCGCTCCTTGAACTCCTCCGTGGCGGCGACCTTGAAGGAGACCGCCTTGGCCGCGATCACGTGCTCCAGGGGGCCGCCCTGGAAGCCCGGGAAGACGGACGAGTTCAGCTTCTTCGCGAAGGCCTTCCTGGCGAGGATGATCCCGCCGCGGGGCCCGCCGAGCGTCTTGTGCGTGGTGGAGGTGACCACGTCCGCGTACTCCACCGGGTTCGGGTGGAGGCCGGCCGCGACGAGGCCCGCGAAGTGCGCCATGTCGACCCACAGGTGGGCCTCGACCTCGTCCGCGATGCGGCGGAACTCGGCGAAGTCCAGCTGGCGGGGGTACGCCGACCAGCCCGCGATGATCACCTTGGGGCGGTTCCCCTTGGCGAGCCGCTCGACCTCGGCCATGTCGACCAGGCCGGCGCCGTCCACGTGGTACGCGACCACGTTGAACTGCTTGCCGGAGAAGTTCAGCCGCATCCCGTGGGTCAGGTGACCGCCGTGGGCGAGGTCCAGGCCGAGGATGGTGTCGCCGGGCTGGGCCAGCGCGAAGAGCGCGGCCTGGTTGGCGGAGGCGCCCGAGTGCGGCTGCACGTTGGCGTACTCGGCGCCGAACAGCTCCTTGACCCGGTCGATCGCGATCTGTTCGGCGACGTCGACGTGCTCGCAGCCGCCGTAGTAGCGGCGGCCGGGGTAGCCCTCGGCGTACTTGTTGGTGAGGACCGAGCCCTGGGCCTCCATGACCGCGACCGGGGCGAAGTTCTCCGAGGCGATCATCTCAAGGGTGGACTGCTGACGGTTCAGCTCGGCGTCGAGGGCGGCGGCGACGTCCGGGTCGAGTTCGTGCAGGGGCGTGTTCAGAAGCGACATCGGTCTGGGGTCCTTAGCGAGGAGCCGGAATCAGGAGCCGGAGAATTCGGTGTACTCGGCGGCGGAGAGCAGGTCCTTCGGCTCGTCCGTCACCCGTACCTTGAAGAGCCAGCCACCCTCGAAGGGAGCGGTGTTCACCAGCGCGGGGTCGTCCACGACATCCTGGTTGATCTCGGTGATCTCACCGGTGACGGGTGAGTACAGGTCGCTCACCGACTTGGTCGACTCCAGCTCGCCGCAGGTCTCGCCCGCGGTCACCGCGGCACCGACCTCGGGGAGCTGGACGTACACCACGTCGCCGAGCGCGTTGGCCGCGTGCTCCGTGATGCCGACCGTCGAGACGCCGTCCTCGGCGCCCGACAGCCACTCGTGCTCCTTGCTGTAGCGCAGCTCTTGGGGGTTGCTCATGGCCTGAATTCTCCTGTACGCGGGTGAGTGCTGATGCAGGGGGAGTACGGGTGAGCTGGGCGGATGTGCCCAGGATCACGTGTGGCGCCTGCGGACCGGCGTCACGTGCGGTGCGTGCGGACCAGTGTCACTTCTGGCGCTTGTAGAACGGCAGTGCCACGACCTCGTACGGTTCGTGGCTGCCCCGGATGTCCACGCCGACACCGGCGGTGCCGGGCGCGGAGTGCTCCGCGTCGACGTACGCCATCGCGATCGGCCTGCCGAGCGTCGGGGAGGGCGCGCCGGAGGTGACCTCGCCGATGACCTTGCCGCCGGCGACGACGGGGTAGCCGGCGCGCGGGACGCGGCGGCCCTCGGCGGCCAGGCCGACCAGGACGCGCGGGGGCGTCGACTCGGCGCGGGCGGCGGCCTCGGACAGCGCCTCGCGGCCCACGAAGTCGCCCTCCTTCTCGAACTTCACGACCCGGCCGAGCCCCGCGTCGAACGGCGTGAGCGAGGTGCTCAGCTCATGCCCGTACAGCGGCATGCCGGCCTCCAGGCGCAGGGTGTCCCGGCAGGAGAGCCCGCAGGGGGCGAGTCCGGCCGCGGCTCCCGCGTCGGTCAGCGCCTGCCACAGCTTCCCGGCGTCGGCCGGGGCCACGAACAGCTCGAAGCCGTCCTCGCCGGTGTAGCCGGTGCGCGCGATCAGCGCGGGGACGCCCGCGACCGTGCCGGGCAGGCCCGCGTAGTACTTCAGGCCGTCCAGGTCGGCGTCGGTGAGGGACTTCAGGATGCCGGGGGACTCGGGGCCCTGGATCGCGAGCAGCGCGTACGCGTCCCGGTCGTCGCGGACCTCGGCGTCGAAGCCCTCGGCGCGCTCCGTGAGGGCGTCCAGGACCACCTGGGCGTTGGAGGCGTTGGCCACGACCATGTACTCGGTGTCGGCGAGGCGGTAGACGATCAGGTCGTCGAGGATGCCGCCGTCGGCCCGGCAGATCATCGTGTAGCGGGCCCGGCCGGTCTTCACGCCGCCGATGTTGCCGACCAGCGCGAAGTCCAGCAGCGCGGCGGCCTGCGGTCCGCTCACGGTGATCTCGCCCATGTGCGAGAGGTCGAAGAGCCCGGCCCGGGTCCGGACGGCGACGTGCTCGTCGCGCTCGGAGCCGTACCGCAGGGGCATGTCCCAGCCCGCGAAGTCGGTCATGGTCGCGCCCAGCGAGCGGTGCAGGGCATCGAGGGCGGTGCGGCGGGGTTCGACGGGGGTGTTGCTGCTCATCGGCGGGGCTCCCAAGGCATGACGGCGAGGTCGTTCCTCCCCATCTGTCATCGGAACCTGAGAGGTTCGCCGTGACCCGCCGCCGAACACGGGGGTCACTGACTTGCACCTTGGGTGGGGCCTACGCCCTGACGGTCAGGGGCGGCCCGCTTTTCAGATGTGCCTCGTCCGTGCGGTATCGGGGGCCTGAGAGATTCAAGGGAGGGACTTGCTCCTTCGGCGCCCGGGCACTCGTACACCTGCGTGTACGTGTTTCCCGGAACTCTCCCGCGCGGATTCAAGCGGCCGGTATGCAGTTGGCGGGCACATCATTGCACGCCCCCGGCTCCGGCAGGGGGCCGCGCGGGGTCAGGACGGGGTGGCCAGGGTGTTCACAGTGATCTGTGACGGGGCTGTGGCAGGACAAGAACAGAAACAGGGGGACCAGCGCATTACCTTCTCTTTACACTCGACGGAGATGGGTCTGCCGACCCCATGGGGAGGACGATCAGGGTGAACAGGACCACGGCGTACGCGACCAGTTCGGGCATCGCGCTGCCCAAGCAGCCACCTGCGCCGGCCAGGGAGGCGTGCGACCCGCTGGTGACCCCCGTCGTCCGCGACCTGCGGGCGCGCTCGGGCCACAGCCCGCACGGTCTGCGCTTCGGGGCGGCCGATCTGGTGGTGGTCACGGGCCTGCCGGGCAGCGGCAAATCGACCCTGATGCGCCGGGCGGTGACCGGCCGCCTCATCGACTCCCAGGACACCCGCGACCGCTGGGACGAGCGCCTGGCCCGTTTCCTGCCGTACGCGGTCTACCGGCCCCTCGTCCGCGCCGCGCACTACGCGGGCCTGCGCCGGGCCCTGCGCTCCGGGGAGGGCGTCGTCGTCCACGACTGCGGTACGCAGGCCTGGGTGCGTGACTGGCTCGCCCGGGACGCCCGCCGTCGCGGCGGCACCCTGCACCTGCTGCTCCTCGACGTCGACCCCGGCACGGCCCTCGACGGCCAGCGCGAACGCGGCCGGGGCGTCTCGCGGTACGCGTTCGCGCGCCACCGCGGCGCGGTCGCCCGGCTGCTGCGCTCGGTGGAGAAGGGCGACCTCCCCGACGGCTGCGGTTCCGCGGTGCTCGTCGACCGTGCCGCGGCGGACGTGCTGCGCCGCATCGATTTCGGCGACTGAGGACGACTAACCTCGGCCATCGCACACGGCGGTTGGAGCAGGCGGTAGAGATGGACTTCCCGGCACAGGACATTCCGGCACACGCGCACCCCCACATGGGCTGGCCCGGCAACGAGGTGGAGGAGGTGCTCGCCGCCTCCCTGGGGCTCCCTCCGTCCCCCTCGACGGGGGCCCGGGTCGTGGAGACCCTCGGGCGCGGCTTCGTCTGGGTGCCGCTGCCCGAGGGCGGCGGCCCGCACAGCGGCCCGCTCGCCCTGCCCACGATCGAGCTCGGCGGACAGGCGTACGTGCCGGTCTTCACCTCGGAGCAGCAGTTCCGCCAGGTCGTCGGCGACCGCATGGCGTACACCGTGGCGCCCGCCGTGGAGTTCGCGCGCGGGCTGCCGCCCCAGGTGGGCATCGCGCTGAACCCGGACGGCACGGTCGGGATGCCGGTGCCCCCGCTCGCCGTCGCCGAGCTGTGCCGGGCCGGCCGGACCGAACTGGACGGGCCCGCGAGCGGCGGCCGGGTCCGGCTGTTCCAGCCCGACTGGCAGGACGACCCGGTGGACTTCCTGGCCGCGGCCTCGGCGGAGTTCGACGCGACCGGCGTGGTGGCGAGCGCCCGGCGCTGTCTGGCGAGCATCGAGGGCGGCGACACCATGATGTTCGTCGGCGTGGAGGCGACCCACTGGGACGAGAACGCGCGCACGCTCCCGCTGGACGCCCTGGGCCGCGCCCTGGGCAGGGTCCCCCTGCCCCACCCGGTGAGCCTGGTCTTCCTGGACGTGGCCCAGGACCCGGTGGGCGACTGGCTGAGGGAGAAGGTCCGCCCGTTCTACAGCCGGGCGTTCTGAGGCGGGGTGTTTCGGGGCCGCCCGCAGGGCGCGCCCCGAAAAGGGGCGCGGGGAACGGCGCGGCCAGCCACACGGCCCGCACCCGACAGCGCACAGAGAGTCCCGAGCTCAAATCACCAAACCCGGCGGAGCGCAACGGTGCTGTCGGGATCGCCGCATAAGCTGGTTTCATGGCTCGGTCGGAGTGGTGCGATGTTCAAGTGAACGGGACACCTCATCGAACGGGACCGGTATGTCAGTGATGTCGCGAAGGGGCGGTAGAAGGTGAGCGCGTCGGGCACGGCCGCGGCCGGGCAGGTCGAGCACATGCTGCGCCAAGTGACGCCCGGGCGTTACGACGCCTACGAGGCGCTTCTGCGCGCACTGGCGACCCCGCCGTCCGGCCAGGTGTGGATGCTGCTCTGGCACGGTCAGGCGGGCTCGCCCGACGCCCAGTACGGGAACATGGAGGTCGACGGCTTCGGCTACGCCCCCTGTGTGACCTCCGCCCAGGAGTTGTCGGCCAGCGGCTGGAACCGTTCGTACGAGGTGGTCGACGGGCTCGACGTCGCCCGCACCCTGTACCCCGACCACTACGGCCTCTGGCTGAACCCGCACGCGCCGGGCGGCGGCGTCGGCATCCCCTGGCTCGATCTGCGGCGCATCGCCACCGGCCTGGAGCGGCAGCCCGCGGGCCCGCTGCGACTGTCCGAACCGGCCATCGAGATCCCGCAGTTCTACGCCCTGCTCACCCAGAACGCGCACCGGACGGCCGCCGTCCGCTCGCTGCGCCGCGCCTGGGTGCAGCCCGCGCTCGGCGCCCCGTACCTCGCCATCGGTCTCGATGTGTACGACACCAGCCCGCCGGCCGTGGACTCGGTGCGGGCGATGATGCAGCAGTCGATCGGCGCGGTGCCGGACGGGCTGCCGGTGTCGACCGTCGCGATGTCGGACGCGTACGACCCGGTGGCTCTGTGGCTGCGCGCCAACGCGCGGCCGTTCTACGACCGGGAGGCGCACGCGGCTCCCGTCCAGGCACCGGCGGCGGGCGGTTACGGATTCCCCGGCACGTACTGAGATGATCTGGAGGGACACGGTCCATCCAGCCGGATGGTCGTGATCCGTCGGGCGGAGTCCACCCAGTGGAGCATCTGCTCCCACACCCGTACCGCCGCTGGGCGGAATGTCCCTATCTACGCGGGTAAATGGGTTGCGAGGCACCTTTCGCCCCAAGTGTCATGTGTCCGACCCCCGTTACCCGGCGTTCGGATAACGGAACCCTCCTGACGGCATCACGGTTGCGCATCCATTCGCCTTCAGGTCTGGCTTCAGATCACCGAGGCGTTGAAGACTCCCGGTCCAGGAGGTTTAAACCTCCTGATGTGTACGACGGACTGATCACGCCGCTACAGCGGCAAGCGTGGGCCGGCTACCGCCGGTTGAGAGGGGTCCCTGCCACGATGACGGCACCATTGCACGAGCCGACGGCCGAAGCCGTGCCGAGCGCGGCCGAAGAGGCGGCGCTCGTTGCCGGCTCCGCCGAGGCGAAGGCGGTACAAGGACGTTCCCTCGGCCGCATCGCCTGGGAGCGCCTGAAGCGCGACAAGCTGGCCCTCGCGGGCGGCACGGTCGTGCTTCTGCTGATCCTGATCGCCCTGCTCGCGCCCGTGATCGCGAACCTGGTCGGACAGGACCCCGAAACGCACCACGAGGACCTGATCGACCCGCTCTTCTCGACCCCCAAGGGGTCCTACGGCGGCATCAGCGGGGACCACCTCTTCGGTGTCGAACCCGTCAGCGGCCGCGACATCTTCGCCCGGATCGTCTACGGAGCCCGGATCTCCCTGCTGGTCGGCTTCCTGTCGGCTCTGGTCGCCGTGGTGCTCGGCACGGTCCTCGGCGTTCTCGCCGGCTACTTCGGCGGCTGGGTCGACGCGACCGTCAGCCGCGTGATGGACGGCCTGCTGGCCTTCCCGCAGCTGCTCTTCATCATCGCGCTGGTCTCGGTCATGCCGAACGAGATGCTGGGTCTGACCGGCACGGGCGTGCGCCTGTTCGTGATGATCCTGGTGATCGGCTTCTTCGGCTGGCCCTACGTCGGCCGCGTGGTCCGCGGCCAGACGCTCTCGCTGCGCGAACGCGAGTACGTCGAAGCCGCGCGCAGCCTCGGAGCCGGACGGTTCTACATCCTGTTCAAGGAGCTGCTGCCCAACCTGGTCGCTCCGATCATCGTGTACACGACGATGATGATCCCGACCAACATCCTCACCGAGGCGGCGCTCAGCTTCCTGGGCGTCGGCGTCAAGCCGCCGACCGCCTCGTGGGGGCAGATGCTCTCCGCCGCGATCGACTACTACGAGTCGGATCCCATGTACATGGTGATCCCCGGTGTGGCGATCTTCATCACGGTGCTCTCCTTCAACCTCTTCGGTGACGGCGTGCGTGACGCGCTCGACCCGAAGGGCTCCCGCTGAACTGCCGTACCCCCAAGGGCCCGTCATCTGTCGACGGGCCGCTACATATCGGAGGATCCGAGTGAGTACCCAACGCACCACAGGGCGGCGCAAGCAGGCCGTGGCCGCCGCAGCCGTGGTCGCTGCACTGCTGTCCACGGCGGCGTGCGGCGGCGGCAACGACGACGACGGGGGCGGTTCGAAGACCGGCGCGGCCGGCTTCGACGCCGCGAACAACAAGGTCGCCCAGGCCTCCCTCGCCAAGAAGGGGGGCACGCTCAAGTTCGCGGGCGCCCAGGATGCCGACTCGTGGGACACCACCCGCGGTTACTACGGCTTCATGTGGAACTTCTCGCGGTACTACAGCCGCCAGCTGGTCACCAACGCGACCAAGCCGGGCGCCGACGGTGCCAAGGTCGAGGCGGACCTCGCCACCGCTCCCGCGAAGGTCTCGGACGACGGCAAGACCTACACGTACACGCTGCGTGACGGGTCGACCTGGGAAGATGGCAAGCCCATCACCTCCAAGGACGTCAAGTACGGCATCGAGCGCGCGTGGGCGCAGGACGTGCTCTCCGGCGGTCCGATCTACCTTCAGCAGGTCCTGGACCCGAAGAAGGAGTACAAGGGCCCGTACAAGGACAAGTCCGCGGACAAGCTCGGCCTGAAGGCGATCGAGACGCCCGACGACAAGACGATCATCTTCAAGCTGCCCGAGGCGAACTCGGACTTCGAGGAGATGCTCGCGCTGACCTCGGCCTCCCCGGTCCGCCAGGACAAGGACACCAAGTCCAAGTACGGCCTGAAGCCGTTCTCGTCCGGCCCGTACAAGTTCCAGTCGTACACGCCGAGCAAGGGCATCGTGCTCGTCCGCAACACCGAGTGGAAAGAGTCCTCGGACCCGATCCGCAAGGCGTACCCGGACAAGATCACGGTCGACTTCTTCACCAACGCCAATGACATGGACCAGCGTCTGATCAAGGGCGACTACGACCTGGACATCGGCCAGACCGGTCTCTCCCCGCAGGGCCGCACCACCGCCCTGAAGGAGCACAAGGGCAACCTGGACAACCCGGTCTCCGGCTACATCCGCTACGCGGTCTTCCCGCAGAGCGTCAAGCCGTTCGACAACGAGCACTGCCGCAAGGCCGTGATCTACGGTGCCGACCACGAGTCGCTCCAGACCGCTCGTGGCGGCCCGGTCGCCGGTGGTGACATCGGTACCAACATGCTGCCGCCGTCGGTCCCGGGCTCCGAGGGCCAGAAGTACGACCCGTTCGAGTCGGCGACGACGAACAAGAACGGCAACGCCGCCAAGGCCAAGGAAGAGCTCAAGGCCTGCGGTAAGCCGAACGGCTTCAAGACCACCATCGCGGTCCGCAACAACAAGCCCGTCGAGGTGGCGACCGCCGAGTCCCTCCAGGCGTCGCTGAAGAAGGTCGGCATCACCGTCGACATCGAGCAGTTCGACGGTGCCCAGACCACCGGCATCATCGGTAGCCCCTCGAACGTCAAGAAGAAGGGCTACGGCATCATCATCATGGGCTGGGGCCCGGACTTCCCCAGCGTCCAGGGTTACGGCCTGCCCCTGTGGAGCGGCGACTACATCCTTGAGAGCGGCAACAACAACTTCGCCCTGATCAAGGACAAGACGATCGACGGACTCTTCGACAGCTACACCAAGGAGCTCGACTCCACGAAGAAGGCCGCGATCTCCACGGAGATCAACCACAAGGTCATGGAGGGCGGTTACTACCTGCCCTTCGTCTTCGAGAAGTTCATCAACTGGCGTTCGAACCGTCTCGCGAACGTCTACACCACCGACGGTTACAGCGGTCAGTACGACTTCGTCAACCTCGGCCTGAAGAAGTAACACCGACCGGCGCACCCGCCATACGGCACGAAAGGCAGGTGAAGGCCGGCGCGGCGTGACCCGCGGGCCACCGGAAGACCTCCGGTGGCCCGCGGCCCCGCCGCCGGGCCGAGAGCAGTGCTCGCATACCTCATCAGGCGGCTCTTCGCCGCCGCAGTGATGCTGGTGATCATCATCCTGGTGGTCTTCTGCATCTTCTTCCTCGTCCCCCGCTGGGCGGGCGTGGACCCGGCCACGATGTTCGTCGGCAAGCAGGCGGACCCTGCGGCCATCGAGGCCGTGCGGCAGAAGCTCGGTCTGGCAGACCCGATCTTCGCCCAGGTCTGGGAGTTCTTCAAAGGCATCTTCGTAGGCCGTACGTACTCGGGTGGCGGCGACGTCACGCAGTGCGCGGCGCCCTGCTTCGGCTACTCCTTCCGCAGCGAGCAGGCCATCTGGCCGGTGCTCACCGACCGCTTCCCGGTGACCCTGGGTCTCGCGCTCGGTGCTGCCTTCCTGTGGCTGCTCTTCGGTGTGGCGGCGGGTGTGCTCTCCGCGCTCAAGCGCGGTTCCCTCTGGGACCGTGGCGCGATGATCATCGCCCTCGGTGGCGTCTCGCTCCCCATCTACTTCACCGGCATGCTGTCGCTGGCGATCTTCAGTTACGGACTCGGCTGGATCGACGGCAGCTACGTCCCGCTCGAAGAGAGCTTCACCGGCTGGCTCGGCGGCATGATCCTCCCCTGGATCACCCTCGCCTTCCTGTACGCCGCGATGTACGCCCGCATCACCAGAGCCACCATGATGGAGGTCCTGGGCGAGGACTACATCCGGACGGCCCGTGCCAAGGGCCTGACCGAACCCGTCGTCATCGGAAAGCACGCGATGCGTTCCACCATGACGCCGATCCTCACCATGCTCGGCATGGACCTCGGTGCGCTGATCGGTGGCGCGATCCTCACCGAGACCACCTTCAGCCTTCCCGGCCTCGGCCAGGCCGTCCTCAAGGCGATCGGCGAGAAGGACCTGCCCGTCATCCTGGGCGTCACGCTGATCACCTCGCTCGCGGTGATCATCGCGAACCTGCTGGTGGACCTGCTGTACGCCGTGATCGACCCCCGAGTGAGGCTCTCATGACCGAACTCAGCAAGAGCGGAGCCGCCGTGGGGGAGCCCGTCAAGGACTCGCCCACCCCCTCCGCCTTCCTCGAAGTCCGCGACCTCAAGGTGCACTTCCCGACCGACGACGGACTGGTCAAGTCCGTCGACGGGCTCAGCTTCTCGCTGGAGAAGGGCAAGACCCTCGGCATCGTGGGCGAGTCGGGTTCGGGCAAGTCGGTGACCTCGCTCGGCATCATGGGCCTGCACACGACCGGTCAGTACGGCAAGCGCAAGGCGCAGATCTCCGGCGAGATCTGGCTGGACGGCACGGAACTGCTCACTGCCGACCCCGACCACGTGCGCAAGCTGCGTGGCCGCGAGATGGCGATGATCTTCCAGGACCCGCTGTCCGCGCTGCACCCGTACTACACGATCGGTCAGCAGATCGTGGAGGCCTACCAGATCCACCACAAGGTCACCAAGAAGGTGGCCCGCAAGCGGGCCGTCGAGATGCTCGACCGGGTCGGCATCCCGCAGCCCGACAAGCGGGTCGACAGCTACCCGCACGAGTTCTCCGGCGGTATGCGCCAGCGCGCGATGATCGCGATGTCGCTGGTCAACAACCCCGAACTGCTGATCGCGGACGAGCCGACGACCGCCCTGGACGTGACCGTCCAGGCGCAGATCCTCGACCTCATCCGCGACCTGCAGAAGGAGTTCGGCTCCGCGGTCATCGTCATCACCCACGACCTGGGCGTCGTCGCCGAACTCTCCGACGACATCCTGGTGATGTACGGCGGCCGCTGCATCGAGCGGGGGCCGGCCGAGAAGGTCTTCTACGAGCCCAAGCACCCCTACACCTGGGGTCTGCTGGGTTCCATGCCGCGGCTCGACCGTGAGCAGACCGAACGGCTCATCCCGGTCAAGGGCTCCCCGCCCTCGCTGATCAACCTTCCGACGGGCTGCGCCTTCAACCCGCGCTGCTCGTACGCGGACGTCCCCAAGGACAACGTCACCCGCACGGTCCGCCCGGAGCTGGCCCAGGTCGGCGGTCAGCACTGGGCCGCCTGCCACATGACGCAGGAGCAGCGGGAACGGATCTGGACCGAAGAGATTGCGCCCAAGCTGTGAGCGAGGACAAACCTGTGACCCCTTCCGCGCAGAGTGGCGGCGCGACCCTCACCAGGGACGCCGCTCCCGGTGAGACGCTCCTGAAGGTGACCGGGCTGCAGAAGCACTTCCCGATCCGCAAGGGCCTGCTGCAGCGGCAGGTCGGCGCGGTGCGGGCGGTCGACGGCCTCGACTTCGAGGTCAAGTCCGGTGAGACCCTGGGCGTCGTGGGCGAGTCCGGCTGCGGCAAGTCGACGATGGGCCGGCTGATCACGCGGCTCCTCGAACCGACCGCGGGCCGGATCGAGTTCGAGGGCAAGGACATCACGCACCTCGGTGTCGGCGCGATGCGTCCGATGCGCCGTGACGTCCAGATGATCTTCCAGGACCCCTACTCGTCGCTGAACCCGCGCCACACCATCGGCACGATCATCAGCGCCCCCTTCAAGCTCCAGGGCGTCACGCCCGAGGGCGGTGTCAAGAAGGAGGTCCAGCGGCTGCTGTCGGTGGTCGGACTCAACCCCGAGCACTACAACCGCTACCCGCACGAGTTCTCCGGCGGCCAGCGCCAGCGCATCGGCATCGCCCGCGCGCTCGCGCTCAACCCGAAGATGGTCGTGGCGGACGAGCCGGTCTCCGCGCTCGACGTGTCGATCCAGGCGCAGGTGGTGAACCTGCTGGACGACCTCCAGCAGGAGCTCGGCCTCACGTACGTGATCATCGCGCACGACCTGTCCGTCGTACGCCATGTCTCGGACCGTATCGCCGTGATGTACCTCGGCAAGATCGTCGAGCTGGCCGACCGCGACTCGCTGTACAAGGCGCCGATGCACCCGTACACCAAGGCGCTCATGTCGGCCGTGCCGATCCCGGACCCGCGGCGCAAGTCGGCCAAGAGTGAGCGCATCCTGCTCCAGGGAGACGTGCCCTCGCCGATCTCGCCGCCGAGCGGTTGCCGCTTCCACACCCGGTGCTGGAAGGCCACGCAGATCTGCACGACCACCGAGCCGCCGCTCCTTGAGCTGAAGCCCGGTCAGCAGGTCGCCTGCCACCACCCGGAGAACTTCGAGGACCAGGCACCGCAGGACACCGTGCTGCTGACCGTCGCGAAGCAGGCGGCGGAGCTGGTGGCCGACGAGGTGCTCGCGGAGTCCGCGGCGACCTCGGCCGCGGTGGCGGCGGAGGTCGCGGCCGCTCCGGCCGAGGCGCCGGCCGTGTCGCCGGCCGTGGCCGAGCCCGAGGACGAGGCTCCCGCCAAGGAGAAGTAAGAGAAGTAAGAGAAGCAAGTGCCGTAAGTAAGGCACGTAACACCGAGCCCCCGCCTTGCAATGTAAGGCGGGGGCTCAGTGCTGGGTGAGAATACAGAGGTGCTCCAGCAACTCTTCACTCCCTCCGTCCAGCACACGCTCGAACTCGTCGGCATCTTCTTCTTCGCGATCTCCGGTGCGCTGCTGGCCGTGCGCAAGAACTTCGACGTCTTCGGCATGGCCGTCCTCGCGGAGGTCACCGCGCTGGGCGGCGGCCTGTTCCGGGACCTGATCATCGGCGCGGTGCCGCCCGCGGCCTTCACGGACCTCGGATACTTCCTCACCCCGCTCCTCGCCACCCTGCTTGTGTTCTTCCTCCACCCCGAGGTGGAACGGATCCAGCTCGGCGTGAACGTCTTCGACGCGGCCGGCCTCGGCCTCTTCTGCGTCTCCGGCACGACGAAGGCGTACGAGTACGGGCTCGGCCTCACCGCCTCCGCGACCCTCGGCCTCGCCACGGCCGTCGGCGGCGGTGTGCTGCGGGACGTCCTCGCCAACGAGGTGCCGTCGCTGCTGCGCTGGGACCGCGACCTGTACGCCGTGCCCGCGATCGTCGGCGCCACGATGGTCGTCCTGTGCATCCGCTACGACGTGCTGAGCCCGTTCACCTCGGGGCTCGCGGTCGTCACCGCCTTCGCGCTGCGGCTGCTCGCGATGCGCTACCACTGGCGCGCGCCCCGGGCATGGCACCGGCGCTCGACGGCGGTGGAGGTACCGGAGTGAGGTGCCAGAGGGTGTGGGGGGAGGGGCGGCGGAGCGGGCCGGTCCGAGTTCATGTGATCGAAACAGGAAAAGCTACCGCTTAGTAATCACCTGTTGTACCGTTCATCCATGCCAGAAGCAGCTTCCGCGCACGCGCTGCGGGCCAGGATCGGTGACAGCGAGTTCGACCGCGACACCGCGGTCACCCGACGCGAACCCGGCGTCTACGACATCGACCTGTCCGCCGGGTGGACGATCATCAGCGCCGTCAACGGCGGCTACCTCCTCGCCGTCCTGGGCCGCGCCCTCGCCGACGCCCTGCCGCACTCCGACCCGTTCACGATCTCCGCGCACTACCTGACGGCGTCCCGGCCGGGCCCCGCGGTCGTGCGCACCGAGATCGTCCGCGCCGGCCGCACCCTCTCCACCGGCCAGGCGTCCCTCTTCCAGTACGACGACGAGGGCCACGAGGTCGAGCGGATCCGCGTCCTCGCCTCGTACGGGGACCTCGACGGCCTGCCCGACGACGTCCGTACGACCGCAAGGCCGCCCGCGATCCCACCGATCGACCAGTGCTTCGGCGCCTCGGACAGCCCCAGCGGCGCCCCCGTCCCCGGCAGCTCCGCCATCGCCGACCGGCTGATGCTCAAGCTCGACCCGGGCACGCTCGGCTGGGCCCTGGGAGCGCCGTCCGGCCGGGGCGAGATGCGCGCCTGGTTCGGCCTCGCCGACGGCCGCGACGCCGACCCGCTGTCGCTGCTCCTCGCGGTGGACGCGCTGCCGCCGACCGCCTTCGAACTCGGCCTCACCGGCTGGGTGCCCACCGTCGAGCTGACCGTGCACGTGCGCAGCCGTCCGGCGCCGGGGCCCCTGCGGATCGCCATCACCACCCGCAACCTCGCGGGCGGCTTCCTGGAGGAGGACGCCGAGGTCTGGGACAGCGCGGACCGGCTCGTCGCCCAGTCGCGCCAGCTGGCCCGGGTGCGGCTCGGCCGATCTTCGTAGCCGGCCCGGTCTTCGTACAGTGAGGGCGTGAAGTCCGACCGGCTGCTGGCCATCCTTCTGCTGCTGCAGACCCGTGGCCGGGTGCCCGCGCCCGAACTCGCCGAGCGGCTCGAAGTGTCGGTGCGGACCATCTACCGGGACGTCGAGGCGCTGTCCGCCGCAGGCGTCCCGGTCTACGCCGAACGCGGGCGGCACGGCGGGATCGAGCTGCTCGCCGGATTCCGTACGGACGTCACCGGGCTCACCGCCGACGAGTCGCGCGCCCTGTTCGTGCTGGCCGCGCGGGGCGCCCACACCGCGCTCGGCCTCGACGCGGCCCTCGGTTCCGCGCTGCGCAAGGTGATGGCCGCGCTGCCCGAACCGCACCGGCCCGCCGCCGAGGTGACCAGCCGCCGCATCCTGGTCGACGCCACGCGCTGGAAGGGCGGGCCGGGGGCCGGGGCCGCGGTCGAGCTGGGAGCCCTCCAGGACGCGGTGTTCGCCGACCGCAGGCTGCGCCTGGGCTACCGCCACGGCGGCGACACCGAGCCGCGTACGTACACCGTGGACCCGTACGGGCTCGTCGCCAAGGCGGGTGTCTGGTACCTCGTCGCCGACCGGCGCGGCAGGCCCCGGCTCTTCCGCGCCGACCGCGTGCGCTCGGCCCGCCTCACCGACGCGCCGGTGCGGCGGCGGCCCGGGGTGGAACTGGCCGACGCCTGGGCGGTGTTGCGGCGCGAGGTCGAGGAGCGGCCCGGCGGGATCGACGTGACCGTGCGGGTGCGGCGCGACCGCTTCGACCTGTTCCTGCGCCTGCACGGCGGCACACTCACCGAACCGCCCGCGGACGACGGGACGAGCGAGTGGGTCGTGGCGCGGCTCGCGTACGGGGTCGTGGGGGAGGCGCGCCCGCTGCTCGCCTTCGGGGACCGGCTGGAGGTCCTTTCGCCGCCGGGGGTGCGCGAGGAACTGGCGCGGGTGGCGGCCTCCGTGACGGAGCTCTACCGGCAGGCTTCACCGGCGGGGGAGTTGGGGCGTCCTTTGCCCTAACCACAGGCGGGGCACAGCGCGGGCCCAAGCGGGGCCCATGGACGGTTGGTTGCATGCGTTTCTCAGACTGATCTCATTGGTTTCATCCAACGGAGTTGCTCTCATGAAGCGTGTACGTCACGTCCCCGCCGTCGCCCTGCTGGCGCTCGCGCCACTCCTGCTGACGGCCTGCGGCTCGGGCGACTCCTCGTCGGACAGCGGCAACGGAGGCTCGGCCCAGTCGAGTTGTCAGCCGCCGTCGGGCGGGCCGGGCGGAGGTGCGTCGGGGCGGCCGAGCGGGGCCCCGACGGGGATGCCGTCCGGGGCGCCTTCGGGAACGCCTTCAGGAGTGCCATCGGGAGCACCGTCCGGCGCGGCCACGGGGAAGGCTCCGTCGGGCGCGCCCTCCGGAATGCCGTCGGGCGCGCCGAGCGGTGGCCCCGGCGGGCAGGGAGGTGGCCAGGGCGGTGGCTGCGGGCCGGGTGGGGGCGGACCGCAGGGCCAGGGGCAGCAGGGGCAGGCACAGCAGAGTCAGCAGGCGCAGGGCTAGGTAGGGGCCAGAGGTACGGGAACGCAGGGCTCAGGGCGCGTACGAGACCGTCGTACGCGCCCTGTGTGTGACGCGGGGCCGGGCGTCAGCCCAGCCAGTGGCGGCGGCCGATGCTGATCAGCCGCATCCGGCGCCTCGCCACCCGGGCCACCCGTTCCTCCTCGGCCGGGTCGTCCGGGTCCGACTCCAGGAAGGCGCTGGCGGTCATCAGCATCTGGTCGACGTACAGTCCGGCGAGCATCAGCAGATCGTCGTCGCTCCAGCCGTCCGACTCGGCCTGCTTGGCCAGTTCGGCCCGCACCTCGTCGGCGAACCGGTCCATCTGCTCCGCGATCGCGGCCCGGACCTTCTGCACCCCGCCGTTGCGCTCCCGGGCGATGAACCGGATGTGCGCCGGATAGGCCCGCACATGACGGGCGATCAGGGCGACGGCACGGTCTATGCGCTCGTCGCTGTCGCCGGCCGTGGAGACCGTGCCGGAGATCATCGGGTGCAGGCTGCCCAGCGCCTCCTCGACCAGCGCGACTCCGAGGTCGGCGGTCGAGTGGAAGTGCCGGTAGAAGGCGGTCGGGGCGACGCCGACGGCACGGGTGACCTCGCGCAGGCCCAGGCTGCTGAGGCTCTGCTCCGCCAACAGGCCCAACGCGGCGTCCAGGAACGCCTGTCGGGTCTTCTGCTTCTGGGCCTGCCGGACGCCAAGACTGTGACTCATGCCATGCAGTAAACAACTGTTCTCCGTGGGGGGAAAGTCGTCCGGCGCGCTAGACTCTGAAGTCAGTGAACAACTGTTACCACAATCGTTCACCGAATCGTTCACCGAATCGTCACGAGAGGCGACTCATGCTGTTCCTCGTCGCAGCCCTCCTGCTGCTGGGCGTCGTGATGGGCACCGTGGCCCACGCACCGCTCTCCTTCACCGTGGTGGCCGCCGTGGTCATCGGCGTCTGGCTGATGGTCTTCGCGATCCGCGAGCGCCACGGCCGCCGCCGCGAGACCTCGGGCTGAACCGCCGCCCGGCCGGCACCCCGCCGGACCATCACGCCCCCGTCCACGTACGACTGCCTGCTGGGAGCAGACTCATGGAACTCACCAACGCCACCGCCGCCCCGCGGCGCCGGAGCGCGACCCGTGACGCCGACGGCATGGCCGTCGCGTCCTTCATCCTCGGCCTGGTCGGCCTGCTCGCGCTGAACGTCGTCCTCGGCCCGGTCTCGATCATCCTGGCCGCGACGGCCCTCCTCCGGGGCACCACCCGCCGCGGACGCGCCTTCCTGGGCCTCGGCCTGGGCGTCGCCGACCTCGTGGTCCTGGTCGCCTTCATGTCGGCGGACAACACGCTGTCCTGGAGTTTCTGAGCCCGACCGAGCCCGGTTGGGCCCGGTACGAGCCGTGGGCCGGGCGCAAACAGCCCCCACCTGACCAAGTCGGTCGAGAGCGGGCTCTAGACTCGGGCTCACCATGGCATACCTCGACCACGCCGCGACCACCCCCATGCTTCCGGAGGCGGCCCTGGCAATGACCGCCCAGTTCGCCGTCACGGGCAACGCCTCCTCCCTGCACGCGGCCGGCCGCCGCGCCCGCCGCACGGTCGAGGAGTCCCGGGAGACCCTGGCGGAATCCCTGGGCGCCCGCCCCAGCGAGGTGGTCTTCACCTCCGGAGGCACCGAGGCCGACAACCTCGCCGTGAAGGGCCTGTACTGGTCCCGCCGCGACGCCGACCCGGCCCGCACCCGGATCCTGGCCAGCCCCGTCGAACACCACGCCGTCCTCGACGCCGTCCACTGGCTCGGCGAGCACGAGGGCGCCACGGTCGAGTACCTCCCGGTCGACCGGTACGGCCGCGTCCACCCCGACGCCCTGCGCGAGGCCATCGCCCGCAACCCCGACGACGTCGCCCTCGCGACCGTCATGTGGGCGAACAACGAGATCGGCACGATCATGCCGGTACGCGAACTCGCGGACGTGGCGGGGGAGTTCGAGATCCCCTTGCACGCGGACGCCGTCCAGGCCTTCGGCCAGGTCCCCGTCGACTTCGGCGCCTCGGGACTCGCCGCGATGACCGTCTCGGGACACAAGATCGGTGGCCCGTACGGCATCGGGGCGCTGCTGCTCGGCCGCGAGTACAGCCCCGTGCCGGTCCTGCACGGCGGCGGCCAGGAACGGCATGTGCGCTCCGGCACCCTGGACGTACCGGCCGTCGCCGCGTTCGCCGTGGCCGGCCGGACCGCCGCCGAACAGCGGGAGTGGTTCGACCGCGAGATCGGCTCGCTGCGCGACGACCTGGTCGACGCGGTCCGCGCGGCCGTACCGGACGCGATCCTCGGCGGCGACCCGGCGGAAGGGGGCCGCCTCCCGGCGAACGCCCACTTCACGTTCCCCGGCTGCGAGGGCGACTCGCTGCTCCTGCTGCTCGACGCCCAGGGCATCGAATGCTCCACGGGCTCTGCGTGCACCGCGGGCGTGGCCCAGCCCAGCCACGTCCTCCTCGCCACCGGCACGGACCCGGACCTGGCCCGCGGCACCCTCCGCTTCTCCCTCGGCCACACATCGACGGAGGCGGACGTGGAGGCCGTGGGCAAGGCGATCGGCCCGGCGGTGGAGAGGGCCCGGACGGCGGGTCTCAGTTAGTCCGTGTCCGCCCCCTCTGTCAGCGCATCGCGACAAGGATGACGCTGGTGAGCACGCTCGTGACGACGAAGAACGGCGCGTTCAGGACGCCGTAGTAGAGCGGGCGCGGGAAGTTCGGGTTGATGGCGATCTGGAAGGTCATCGCGCCGAGGTACCCGACACCGACGAGGAGTCCGAAGACCACGGCGTCGCCGAGGCCGGTGATGTCGAGGGCCTCGACGAGCACGGCGCTGGTCAGGACGGTGACCGTCAGGCACACCAGCGGACCGGCGGCGGTGACCGCGGTCTGGGCCGGCGCGGGCGCGCCTTCGCGGCCGAGGGCGACGGCGTACGGCTTGGCGATCACGACGGCGAACCAGAGGCCGGCGAGCACGATCGACGCGACGGCCGCGATGACGACGGCGAGCCAGTTGATGTCGGCGAATACGGAGAACACGCGCAGACTCCTTGAGGGGCGAACGAGCGGCCGGTGTGACCGCCGGACAGGAGTCTCCGCGAGGTACAGGACAGGGTGTGGCCGCTACTCCGGGGTGGCTTCTCCGGGGCCGCTACGTCAGGGCTGCTTGCCGGGGCACGCGTTACGCGTCACGCCCGGCGGCCGGGGCGGCCGTCGCTGCGCTCGCACTCGCGCTTCCACTCGGACTCGTAGTCGGACTCGTACTCGGACCGGCGGTCCGCTCGGCGTCGCGCTTGGCGGCCGCGCGGACGAGCGGTATGTACCGGCCCCAGTCCCAGTGCGGCCCGGGATCGGTGTGGTCGGTGCCCGGCACCTCGACGTGCCCGATGATGTGCTCGCGGTCGATGGAGATGTCGTACCGGGCACATATGCGCGCGGTGAGCCGGGCGGACGCCTCGTACATGGCGTCCGTGAAGTCCTCCGGCCGGTCGACGAAGCCCTCGTGCTCGATGCCGACGCTGCGCTCGTTGAACTCGCGGTTGCCCGCGTGGAACGCCACGTCCAGCTCGCGGATCATCTGGGTGATGCGGCCGTCCTTGCCGACGATGTAGTGCGCGGCGGCGCCGTGGCCGGGGTCCTGGAAGACCTTCACGGCGCTCTTGAAGCTGCCCTGCGTGACATGGATGATCACGCGGTCTATGCCGAAGTCGTCGGGCCGGTCCGCGCGCCGCCAGTTCGCCGAGGACGCGGCGACCCAGCGCGCGCCCCCGAAGTCGACCTCGCCCTCCTTGCGGGGCTTCTCCACGCCGGGCGTACGCCACCACAGACGCCCCAGCTCGTCCCGGGCCAGCACGGCGGTGCCCACGGCGGCCGCGGCCCCGCCGATGAACAGCGCGCGGCGCGAGATGCCCCGGTCCGAGTCATTCGTCGTCTCCCCCATGTGATCGTCAACGGATACTCGCGGGCTCCGGTTCCCGGGGACCCGTACCCTTGAGGGGTTATGACTGAGACCTCGCAGCGCCCCCGCCCCCTCCGCGTACTGGCCGCCATGTCCGGTGGCGTGGATTCCGCCGTCGCCGCCGCCCGTGCCGCGGAAGCCGGGCACGACGTGACCGGTGTGCATCTCGCCCTCTCGGCGAACCCGCAATCGTTCCGCACGGGCGCGCGTGGCTGTTGCACGATCGAGGATTCGCGCGACGCCCGCCGGGCCGCGGACGTCATCGGCATCCCGTTCTACGTCTGGGACCTGGCCGAGCGTTTCCGCGAGGACGTGGTCGACGACTTCGTCGCGGAGTACGAGGCCGGCCGCACCCCCAATCCCTGCCTGCGCTGCAACGAGAAGATCAAGTTCGCGGCCCTGCTGGACAAGGCCCTCGCCCTCGGCTTCGACGCGGTCTGCACGGGCCACTACGCGAAGGTGCTGGTGAACGAGGACGGCACACGCGAGCTGCACCGGGCGTCCGACATGGCGAAGGACCAGTCGTACGTGCTCGGCGTCCTGGACGACCGCCAGCTCGCCCACGCGATGTTCCCGCTCGGCGACACGCTCACCACGAAGGACGAGATCCGGGCGGAGGCCGAGCGCCGGGGCCTGGCGGTCGCCAAGAAGCCTGACTCGCACGACATCTGCTTCATCGCCGACGGCGACACCCAGGGCTTCCTGTCGAAGCGCCTGGGCAAGGCGGAGGGCGACATCGTCGACGAGTCGGGCGCGGTGGTCGGCAGCCACGAGGGCGCGTACGGCTTCACCATCGGCCAGCGCAAGGGCCTGCGCATCGGCACGCCGGCGGCCGACGGCAAGCCGCGCTACGTCCTGGACATCTCACCGGTGAACAACACGGTGACGGTGGGCCCGGTGGCCGCCCTGGACGTCTCGGCGCTCACGGCCATCAAGCCCCGCTGGTGCGGCGCGGCCCCGACCGCCCCCGGCACGTACACGGCCCAGCTCCGCGCCCACGGCGGCGAGACGGAGGTCCGCGCGGAACTGGTGGACGGCACCCTGGAGGTCACCTTCACGGACCCGGTCCGCGGAGTGGCCCCCGGCCAGGCGATCGTCCTGTACGCCGACACGCGAGTGGTGGGCTCGGCGACGATCGCTACTACGGAGAGGGCGGCGACGGCGTCCGTGTGATCGTCCGGGGGTGGCTGCGCGCCCGTAGTCGTCATAGGCTGCTGCCGCGGAGCGTCCGCACGGTCAATACCGCCCTTTCCGGATGGCCGCACACGAGCACATGAACGACGGGTGTCCCACCCGTCCCGCTGGAGGTCGACGGTGCTGCTGCGCTTCAGGGTGGCCAACCACCGGTCGATCCGTGACGAGTGCGAGCTGTCGTTGGTCGGCACCAAGGACTACGACGACGGTGCCGCCCGGGGCAGCGGACTGCGGCAGGGCGACGACGAGGTGTCGGTCGAACCTGTCGTCGGTGTCTTCGGTGCCAACGCTTCCGGGAAGTCCAATCTCCTGAGCGCCATGTACCTCATGCGCAAGGCCGTACGTGAGTCGTTCGCGGAGTGGACGAAGCTGTCCGGGGTGCCGCGCGAACCGTTCAAGCTGGATCCCGAGGCCCGTGAGGAGACGTCGGTCTTCGAGATCGATCTGGCGCTGGGTAAGCGCAAGGTCCGTTACACCTACGGCTACGAGCTGTCGGACGAGCGGGTCGAGGCGGAGTGGCTGTACGCGTACCCGGACGGGGAGCGGGTCGTGTGGTTCGACCGGGAGGCGGGCCGCTCGCCGGACGACGGCGGTGAGTACGTCTTCGACGCGGAGGGCTTCCGGGGGAAGCGTGACGACCTGATCGGCTTCACTCGCCCGAACGCCCTGTTCCTGTCCACGGCAGCCGCTCTGAACGACCCTCAGCTCTCCGCGATCCATCGGTGGTTCCTGGACAACATGTGGCTGGTGACCCCGGGCCAGGACGTCGCCGCCCGGACGAACTGGACCCGACGCCTCCTCGCCGACTCGCTCGCCGCAACGAAGACACGAACGCACTCCGAACCGAGGGCGCGTACGCACTCCGAACCGAAGGAGTACGCCGAGCGCCTGGCGCAGCTCCTGGCCATCGCCGACCTCGGTCTGACGGGCGTGGACATCGACCGGGAGACGGGTGAGGTGGCCCTGCGCCACCGCGCTTCGACCGGCGACGAGACGCCGCTCGACTTCGAGAGCGAGGAATCGCTCGGCACGCACAGCTGGTTCGCCTTCCTCGGCCCGATGCTGCACGTGCTCGACAAGGGCTCGGTCCTGCTGGTGGACGAACTGGACTCAAGCCTCCACCCCGCCCTCGCGGCCGAGGTCGTACGTCTCTTCCAGGACCCGCAGGCGAACCCACGTGACGCACAGCTGGTCTTCACCACTCACGACGCGACGCTGCTCGGCAGCGAGGTCCTGGAGCGCCCCCTCGGTCGCGACCAGGTGTGGCTCACCGCGAAGCGCGCGTCGGGCGAGACGGAGCTGTACCGCCTGACGGAGGTCGACCCGGGCCCCGGGGAGAACCTGGAACGCGGCTATCTGCGAGGCAGGTACGGCGGCGTCCCACGGATCGGCGCGGGTGACATGGCTCGTGAGCTGTCCTGGCGGGAGCAGGAGAAGGAACGCGAGCGGGAGGCGAAGGCTTCAGCGTGACCAGGCGGGGCACGGCACACGGAGGGCACCCCGACGGCGACAGCGTCGGGACGGACAGGGACAGTCATCACAGCCACGGGGGGCAGCAAGGCTGGGAGGAGAGCGGTAGCGGCGGAAAGCGCAGGAAGCGCAGGCGTGACCGGCGCGAGGAGAAGCCCCTGATGCCGGCGGCTCCGCCCGCGTCACCCTCTGCCACGCGTCGCCAGCGTGTCCTGTACGTGGCCTGCGAAGGCGAGTCGACGGAGCCGGACTACCTGAGATACCTCCAGGACCGCTTCGGGAACGGCGAACGCACCGGGCAGCAGCCGTTCGTCATCCACACGGTCAAGAAGAAGAACGGGCTCAAGCCCGAAGAAGTGGTGGAGGCCGTCAAGGCCAGGGCCGCCGAGGACGAGGCATGGGCGCTCTTCGACCGGGACCAGCACACCAAGATCCCGCAAGCCGTCGCCGAGGCCGCCGCCAATGGTGTCGAGCTGTGCTTCTCGCACCCCTCCTTCGACCTGTGGCTGCTCCTGCACTTCCAGTCCTTCGGCAGCGCGCAGAGCGGCAGCAGCGACGTCGTGCACGAGAAGCTGCGAAAAGCCCATCCCGCGTTCAAGAACTTCGACAAGCGCAACGACAAGAGCATCAAGGGGCCGCGTGCCGAGGCCCTGAAGGACAAGGCGGACCAGGCGATCACCAACGCCAAGATCCTCCTGGCCCAGTGCGAGCACGGCGCGTGCAAAGCCGCGCAGGCCAAGATCGTTCCGCCCAGGCAGCGTTACGACGACGAGGTTCCCCTACCCCCGGCGCCCAAGCCCCCTGAGCGCTGGGCGGCCCGGTCCGGGCATGCGCCTGGGTGCCAGGTGCTGGACCGGGACCCGTCGACCGATGTGTGGCGGCTCCTGGCCAGTCTCGGGATCACCGAGGCCTGACCGGAGGAGCCGATCGGAGCCGCCGTCGTCGAGATGGCCGGGAGTGTTCGTGGCGCGCTCGCGTTTCGTTTCCTCCCGGTCCGCCGGACGTCTAGGCTTCCAGGGCGCTCCGGGCGGGAACCCCGGGCGCCCCTGGATCTCCGTCACACGAAGGACGACGCGTGGCCCGACTCACCCTGCCCGAACTGGAGCGGCATCTGTTCGCCGCCGCCGACATCCTGCGCGGGCGCATGGAGCCCTCCGACTACCGGGACTACATCTTCGGGATGCTGTTCCTGAAACGCTGCTCGGACGAGTTCCAGCCAGAGTACGAGCGGGTGCACGCGGAGGCACTGGCGTCCACCGGTGACGAGGAACGGGCCCGCAAGCGGGCGGACGACCCGGATTCGTACGACCGCGTCTACTACGTGCCGCCGCGCGCCCGCTGGTGGGCGGGCCCGCACCGGGACACTGAACTCCCCGACGGCTTCGCGCCCGGCATCTCGGAACTCACCGAACGCGTCGGCGAGCGGCTCGACGAGGCGCTGGCGGCTCTGGAGGGAGGCAACAGTCTTCTCGCCGGAGTCACGTCCCACATCACCTTCAACGCGCAGATCGGCAACCGCTCCCGCTTCACCACTCCCGAACTGCGTTCCCTGATCCGGCACTTCAGCGTGTACCGGCTGCGCAACGACGACTTCGAGTTCCCCGACATGCTGGGCGCCGCGTACGAGTACCTGCTGGAGCGCTTCGCCGACAGTGCGGGCCAGAGCGGCGGCGAGTTCTACACACCGCGCTCCGTGGTACGCATGATGGTCCGCCTGGTCGACCCGCAGCCCACGGAGACCGTCTACGACCCGTGCATGGGGTCGGGCGGCATGCTCATCGCCGCCAAGGAGTACGTGGAGGAGCACGGCGGCAAACCGGAGGAGCTGGGCGTCAACGGGCAGGACCTGCGGCCCGAGTCCTGGTCGATGGCCAGCATGAACATGGTGCTGCACGGCATCCGCGACTTCGACCTCCGGCACGGCGACACTCTCACCGAGCCGCTGCACATCGACCCCGCCACCGGCCGGCTCCGCACCTTCACCAAGATCCTCTCGAATCCGCCGTTCTCCCAGCTCTACGACCGTCCGGCGGTAGAAGCGGCCGAGGCGCGGCACGGTACCCGTATGAAGTGGGGCTGGGCGCCGGAGAAGGGCAAGAAGGCGGACCTGATGTTCGCCTCGCACATGCTGGGCGTGGTGGAGGAGAAGGGGGTCGTCGCGGTCGTCATGCCGCACGGCGTGCTCTTCCGGGGCGGCAAGGAACGCGACATTCGGATGGAGCTGCTGCACGACGACTGCGTGGAGGCGGTCGTCGGCATCGGCCCGAACCTCTTCTACGGGGTCGGGGTCCCAGCGTGCATCCTGATCCTGCGCCGCCCGCACCGCAAGTCCCCGAAGCGTGAGAAGAAGGTCCTCTTCATCAACGCGGACCGTGACTTCACACCGGGTCGCAACCAGAACGAACTCGGCCCGGAGCACGTCGAGAAGATCGTCGACGTCTTCCAGGCGGGTCGTGAGGTGCCGGGTTACTCGGCCTTCGTGGACCGCGATGTGCTGCTCGCCGCCGAGGCCAACCTCAACATCCGCCGCTGGGTGGACAACTCCCCGCCGGCAGAGCCGCACGACGTACGCGCGCATCTGTATGGCGGTGTCCCGGTCGCCGAAGTCGCCGCGAAGAAGGACTTGTTCGACGCGTACGGTGTCGACGCCACTTCGCTCTTCGCTCCACGCGAGGGTGACCCCGCGTACTACGACTTCCTGCCGGAGGGCCCGGAGACGAGCGCGGCCCGCATTCCCGTACTGGCCGCCGAGCGGGAGACGACCCTGCGGGAGGCGTACAAGGCGTGGTGGGCCGATGGTCAGGAGCTGTTCGTCCAGCTGGCCAAGGACGGCCCTCGCCGGCTGATGCACCTGCGGACCGGCCTGCTCGACGGCTTCGCAGGGGCCATCGGAAGCGTGGGTGTGCTGGACCGCTACCGCACGGCGGGCATCGTCGCCGACTGGTGGACGGAGTCCCGGTACGACATGAAGGCGCTGGGTGACGGCGGGTTCAGGCGGGTCCTGGAGGGCTGGGTCGACTCCACGGAGGCGATCGTGACACCGGCCGCCGGCTCCACGGGGACGGCCCGGCGCGCGACGGTGACGGCGGCGGATCGCCGGACGGCCATGGACCGGCCCGTCGTACGCCTGCTGCTGCCGGACTTCCTGACGGCGTACGCGGCGGCCGAGTCCGCGTCGGCGGTGGCCGACGCGGCGTTCAAGGAGGCGACGGAGGCGCTGGCGGCGGCGACGCCGCCGGACACGGAGAGCGCGGAGGATCCGGAGGACGCTGAGGACAGCGGGGACGGCGAGGCGGCTGAAGTTGTTGTCGAGCCGGTTTCCCCCGAGGAGTTGGCGCGTCTGAAGGGGGAGCTGGCGGCCCGTAAGAAGGAGCGCGCCGCCGCTACGAAGAAGCGCAAGGCACTGGATGACCGCTTCGTGCCGCAGCTTCTTGCGGCGGCGGAGGTGGCGCTGGCGGATGAGGAACGTACGCGTGAGGTCGTTCTGGCGATCCTGAACGAGAGCCTGTCGGCGCGGCTGGACTCGGCAGTTGCCGTTGGCCGGCGCGAGCTGGTGGCGGCTTTCCGTCGGTGGACGGAGAAGTATGCGGTCTCGCTCGCCGAGCTGGAACGGGAGAGCGCGGGGGCGCAGGCAGAGTTGACGGGGTGGCTGGAGGAGTTGGGTTATGCAGAGTGAGTTGCGGTCTTTGGAAATCCCATTTAAGCCCTTGTCGGCTGCGGCTCAGTCAATTGCAGCCGGAATTACCCTAGATCGGAGCCGTGTCTCTCAAAAGCGAACGGCTAGCTATCTCCGCGTGGCAAATGTCCGACGGGGTCGGCTTGACGTTTCCGATATTTCAAGCGTCGAGACTCATTCGAGTGATCGACCTCGATACGAGCTGCGTCGGGATGACATTCTTTTGGTTGAAGGGCATGCGGACCCAGGTCAGATCGGCCGCTGTGCTATTATCGAGCAAGAGTGCGTTGGATTTTTGTATCAGAACCATCTTTTTCGTTTGCGTTTCGATAAAGTGTTGCCAAAATTTGCGCTCATCTGGCTCAATTCAGTGCAGGTGCAAAATTACTGGCTGACGCACTGTGCAACAAGTTCAGGGCTGTACACAATAAACTCCAAATTGTTGGGACAGCTTCCGTTTCCGATGTTCGCTCATGCTCGGCAACGTCGTATCGTCAACGCGCATACTGCGTTTGAGCGGCGGATCGAAGGGTTGGAGCGCGCACGAGTCAAGCTCTTGGTTACTGAAAGAGCGCTGTCCGCCGAAGCCTTGAGGGGGGAGGTCCGCACGACTTGGGAACGTGTACCCCTTGAAGATGTGGCAACTGTCGCGGCCGGCGTCACTCTTGGATCAGAGCCAGTCGGTGACGGGACCATTGAGGTGCCGTACCTGCGCGTGGCCAACGTACTGGACGGCCGTATCGACACCAATGAGGTCAAGCGGGTACGTATTCTCCGATCTCAACGTGAACGGTTCGCATTGCAGAAGGGTGACCTGCTCCTCACGGAAGGCGGCGATCTCGACAAGCTTGGTCGGGGAGCCGTCTGGGACGGGCGTATCGAACCTTGTCTACACCAGAACCATGTCTTCCGTGTCCGCTGCGGTGATCGGATGCTCTCCGATTTTCTGGCGCTCTATGCGGCATCGCCCGCCGGGCGGGCTTACTTCCAGATGGTCGGAAAGCAGACAACAAATCTTGCTTCGATCAACTCGACCCAGGTGAAGGCAATGCCGGTTCCTCTGCCGGAGGTTGAAGAGCAAAAACGGCTCCTCGCCCCCATCCGCTCGGTGCGTACTCGAATCGCGGCGATGGAAAATCAGATTGCGAAGGTAAGAACGATCCAGCAAGCAGTTGTCGAAGACCTTCTCGGCCACTACCAAACGTACGACTCAGCAGCCTGACTCGCCCGACGGTATGGTGCCCGCGCTCACTCCGCGTATGAGCGACAGCAGCGCATTTCGACCCGTTATAAGGACCTCGGTCGGGTTGTCGCTCTCGCGGAGTGCCACGCCGTCGTCGGTGGTGGCGACTTCGACGCAGTTGTTGCCGCCTCCGCCGGAAAATGAAGAACGCTGCCACTCGCTCACGTTCGGTCTCCTCATTGTTCGTGTGCGATGGAACGGATGAGCCTCTGCGAATCGTCCGCAGGCAACGCTGCTTGTTCCATCAGCTCCAACAGGGAACGATAGTTCGTCAGCGGAGTTGGAGCATCCACGAAGTGGGAACCCAACTCTGTATCCAGTTGGACTGTGTCCAACTGCGGTACCACGCCCTCCGCGTACAGGACCGACTGTCCGGCTCCGTGGAAGCCGCCCAGGCTGAAGGGGATGACCAGGAGCGTGACGTTGTCACGCTCGGAGGCTTCTGCCAGGTATTCAAGTTGTGCTCGGGCGGCACCCGGGCCGCCGAACTTCAAACGCAGAGCGGCTTCGTGGATGATGCCGACGTATGGAGTTGGGTTGCTCTGAGTGAGGATTTTCTGCCGCCCGAGCCGATGGGCGATGCGCAGTTCTACTTCGAGTCGCGAGAGCTTGGGGACTGTCAGCTCGAAGATCGCGCGGGCGTACTCCTCGGTCTGGAGCAGCCCCGGTAGGTGCACGGTCTGCGCTGTGCGGATGCGCTTTGCAAAGTATTCCACCTCAGACACTTCCAGGTGGCCCTCGGGGATCTTCCCTCGGTACTCATCCCACCAGTGAGTGGGTCGCCGTGGCCCGATCAGGGAAGCGAGCGCGTCAATCAGCGATGGTTCTGGGCATCTGTAGATGCTCGCCAGTTGCCGTACGCGTTCTTCGCTGAGACCCGTACGGGCTGCCTCGATGTTTGAGACCAGCGTCCGGTCGGCGTTGAGCAGTGAAGCGGCTTGTTGCGCGGAGATGCCCGCCTGTTCACGCATGCGGCGCACCTCTGTGGCCAGTCGGCGATGGCGGGCGGTAGGGGCGTGTCGTGGAGCCATGTGTCCTCTCTCGTGCCTGCGAGCTTGGCCATTTTGCTGGTGACTCTCTAGTGATGCAACAACTCAACCACTCGTTCGGATTAGTTGACTCACGTGTGACGCAGCTGTGCCTTACGGTATGACCCAAGTCACCAGTTCCACCGCTAGAACCGAGAGTGCACCACCCCCTCCTGCCCGCCCGGGACGGCAGGCGCGGCGTGGCAGAGCCATCGTGACAGCGGTCGAACAACCGGTGGAGTAAGTCCACTTGGACTCAACGACCCCACACCCCAGGAGGTGTCACGTGAGCACCGAGCACGCCCGAGCGCAGCACGAGAACCAGATCCACCACCCTCCCCCTACCGCCACCGCGTCCCAGACCGCTTCTCAGTCGCCCACATCCCCGACCCCCAAAAACCTGAGCCCCGCCCCACCCCCACCCCACGCAACCCCCCACCTCCTCCCCGCACTCGACCCCCTCACGGGGCTCGCCCACCCCCCACCCCTCCCCTTCACCGCCCCCTGGTACTACGAGGTCCACTTCCCCTGCGACCCACGAGGACCAGGCATCGCCCGCGTGACACTCCGAGCGGTCCTCACCGCCCACGGTCTCGCCGAACTCGTCGACCGAGCCGAGCTGTTGACCTCGGAGCTCGCGACCAACTCCGTTCAGCACACCAAGGGCCCCGCCTCCGTCCGGCTCCAGTGGCTGCACCCCGTACTGCGAGTCAGCGTCTGGGACATGAGTCCCGATCTGCCCGCCCTGCCCAGTGCCGCCCTAGGCGCAACATCCGACTGGCCCGAGGAGCACGCCCACGGCGGGCGCGGCCTGCTGATCCTGAGTACGGTCGCCGACCGGTGGGGTGGCTGCGCCATAGGAGGTGAGCCGATGGGTCCGGGCGGCAAGACACTCTGGTTCGAGCTGAACCTGCCCGTTCCGCCTGTGGACGGCACGCCGACACCTGCGCTCGCCGCCTGAACCGGAGCGCCCGCCCCCTCTTCTCCGCAACCGCGCCCCCGCACCGCTGGCTGATTCCCGTCACTGTGTCCCCGCCGCGCCCACCCTCTCGTGGATAGAGTTGCGCGCACGCTTCGCGGGGGAGCGGTGGGACGGTTGTTGACGACGCGGTGACGGGCGGGAGTTCGGCAGTGGGGCGGGCGCTACCGGAGTACGAGAAGACCGAACGGCCGCTGATCGAGCAACTGGTGAGTCTCGGGTGGGAGCACCTGGAGGGGGCGGCACCCGGCTCACCCGCCACTGACCCTGCAGCCTCACAACGGCGGTCCTTCGAGGAAACCGTCTGTCCGGAGCGCTTCAAGAGGGCCGTCTCCCGGATCAACCCCGGTGCGGACGGCCGCCCCTGGCTTGACGCCACCCAGCTCGACGCGTTGCTCGCCCTCGTACGCGGGGTCGCCAGGGGGCAGGACGACCGCGCGGAACCCGGTGTCGCCGGAAACCTCCAGGCGACCCGGCTCCTGCGTGACGGCGTCAACGCCCGCACGCTGATCGGGTGGGAAGAGGGCGACCCCGAATTCGTACGGCTCGTCGACTGGGACGGCAAGCACGGCGACGGGGCGGGCGACGGACGGGGCGGGAACGACTGGCTGGCCGTCTCCCAGTTCCGGGTCGAGCGCCTCGACGGCGGCCCCGTAACCCCCGACCTCGTGCTCTTCGTCAACGGTCTGCCCTGGGCCGTCGTGGAGTGCAAGGCCCCGCTCACCTCCGGCACCGACAGCCGCTCCGCCCTGGATGCGGCCGTCGCGCAGGTCGTCGGGTACGCGGGTGTGTACGCCGCCGCTCCCGTCGCCGAGCTCACACGCTTCGCGCAGGTACTCGTCGCCACCGACCGGGACCACGCCGAGCTGGGTACGGTCACGGCCGACCCCGAGTACTTCACCCCGTGGCGTACGACCGCGCCGGCACCCGTGACCGCGTCCGGCAACGACATGGCCGTGCTGGTGACCGGGCTGCTCACGCCCGCTCATCTGCTCGCCTTGGTGCGGGACTTCACCACCGAGCGGCTACAAGGCGGCCGTACGGTCAAAGTCATCGGCCGCTACCAGCAGTTCCGGGCGGTCACCTCTCTCACGCGCAGGCTGCGGGAGCGCCAGAACGCCATCGCGAGAGGCGATGCCGCCGACCATCGCGGGGGCGTCATCTGGCACACCCAGGGCTCCGGCAAGAGCCTCACGATGGCCTTTCTCGTCCGGCATCTCAGGAGCGACGCCGAACTCAGAACCCACAAGGTCGTCGTCGTCACCGACCGCCGGGATCTGGAAAGGCAGATCGGCCGGTCCCTGGCCGCCGCCGAGGAGACCGTTCACCGCGCCGTGTCGGTGTCGGATGCTCGCGCACAACTCGCCGTGGACGTCCCCGACGTCGTTCTCGTCATGCTCCAGAAGGCGCGCAAGGACGACAGTGCCGACGACGGCAGCGCGGAAACCCTCGGGACCGACGACGAGCCGGCACGGATCCACAACGTGCCCGCCAACGAGAGCCCCCGGATCGTCGTCCTGGTCGACGAGGCCCACCGGGGCCAGGACAGCTGGCTGCACGCCCGCCTGCGCAGCATGCTGCCGAACGCCGTCCTGATCGGCTTCACCGGTACGCCCATCATTGACGAGGCACGCAGGACCACCGAGGCGATCTTCGGCGGCCTCGCCGACACGTACACACTGCGCGACGCGGAGCGGGACGGCTCGGTCGTCCCCGTCCGCTACGAGGCGTGGGACGTACCCCTGGAGGTCATCGAGAAGGCGGCCCTCGACGCACGCTTCGACGAACGCGTGCCGAGTGACCCCGATCAACGGCGTCGCGTGCTGCGGAAGTTCGCGCGCCGCAAGGAAATCCAGGAGGCGCCGACCGTCATCGCGGCGAAGGCGGCGCACATGCTCAGGCACTGGGCGGTGAACGCGCTGCCAGACCGCTTCGGCGCCCAGGTGGTCGCCGTCTCCAGGCTCGCCGCCGTCCGCTACCGCGAAGCCCTGCTCGAAGCCCGTGACCAGCTCCTCGCCAAGATCGACGCCCTCGACCCCGACCTCGTACACGATCCGAACGCGTCGCTGGACGCCGACGAGGTGACACGCGAACTCCTCACCGTCCAGCGGCAGCGTGACCTGCTGCGCTCCGTCGACGCCGCCGTGGTCATCTCGGAGCGGTCGCCCACCATGGCGGGCAGTGACCCCGAGAGCTGGCGCCGGTGGAAGCTCAAGTCACGCCAGGACGCCTACATCGAACGCTTCCTGCAAGGACTCGGCGACCCGATGGCAGCCGCGGACGACCCCTCCTGGGACGCCGATCCGCACGGTCCGGCAGGGCAGGGCCTCGCCCAGGATCCGGGTCAGGGAGATGAGTGGCATGTTCCGCCTACGGGTGATGCGGGTGGGAGCGGCACGGAACCCGACGGAGGGAACGCGGAGAACGGCGAGAGCGAGACGGCGGACGAACGCGAGGAGCCGCTGGCCTTCCTCGTCGTCCAGGCCATGCTGCTCACCGGCTTCGACGCGCCCGTGGAACAGGTCCTCTACCTCGACCGGGCCATCAGCGGCGTGAACCTGCTGCAGGCCGTGGCACGGACCAACCGCCCGTACCCGAGGAAGGCGTGGGGCCTGGTCGTCGACTACGCGGGCGTCGGCCCGGAACTGGCCCGCATGCTGCGCGGCTACGACGAGCGGCACCTGCGTGAGGTGTACGGGTACGACCGGGTCGACGTGGACCACCTCGAACGCGACGAGCAGGGCCACTATCCGCCTGATCAGCCGACGGGCGACGGTCTGCTGCTCCAGGCCGACGCGGCTGCCGACCGGCTCCTCACCGACCTGCACGACGCCCTGTTCCGGTTCCTCGACGGCCAGGGATTCGCCGACCGGGACGCGTACGGCATCGTCACGCTCGACGACGAGAGCCGCCGTGAGGACCTCCTCGACGTACTGCGTGACCCGATCGTGCGGGGTGAGTTCGACGAGGTGGTCCGGGACTTCCTCTCGGCCCTCGGCGCGGTCCTGCCGCGCCCGGCGGCCCTGCCGTACGAGCGGCTCGCGGGACGGCTCGGAGAGGTCCAGTACCTCGTACGCCGCCGCTACCTCGACGGACGGGACGAGTTCAGCCCGCGCCGCTACGGCGCCAAGGTACGGCAGCTCATCGCACAGCACCTGCTGGCCCACGAGGCAGAACTCCGGGTCCCGCGCATCGACCTGAGTGACCCCGGATTCATGGAACACGTCAACGCCAACCCGGATGCCCGCGCGCGGATCGCGTACATGGAAAGCTCCCTGCGCACCCGCATCACCGCGCGCCTGGCCGGCGACCGGGCGACGTACGACCGGTTCAGTGAGCGTCTGGACGCGATCGTCCGGCAGATGCGCGACGACAGCGAACAGGCGGCGGCCGACCTCGCCAGACTGGTCGGCGACGTCAACGAGGCGGAGGCCCGCGCCGGAAGCGCGGACAGGGCGGCCGGACTCGATCCGCTCACCGAGGGTCCCGTCTGCCGGGCGCTCGCGAAGGCGCTGGACGAGGCGGGGATGCTCCCTCTGCCAGAAGATGTGGATTTGCAGGGCGCGGTGCGTGTGATCACCGGCACGATCGTGGACCTGGTGCGCATGCCGTCCTTCAGGACCTCGTCCGCGACGCGGATCGACGCCCGCAGAACCCTGCGCCGCTCGGTGGAGACGCATCTTGGAATGGAGTGGGAGGACACCGCAGAGGTGGCGGCAGAGCTGGTACGACTCGCCGAGGCCCGACAGGACGACTTCCGGGCGCGTGGCGGTGATCCTCGATGATCCCCGGTGGCTTGCGGTGACCGCCTTCGGACGGTTCGCGCAGCTGCCGCACCGCTGACCGGCGATGTCAGTCGCCAGTGATACCAATAGCGCGTGAGCATCACTGTCGAGTCAGCGCTCGCCGCGTTGCCGCTGCCCGCGGAGTGGCGGTGGCAGGTGGTCGTCCGGCCACGGCGTCGGACCCTGGGCATCGAGGTCGACGAGAAGGGGACGGTGCTTTTCGCCGTCCCCGCGAACGCCGAGCCGGACTCTGTCGCCGAAGCGGTGCGCGCGCGGCTTCCCCGCCTCGCCGCCGAAGTGCGCAGGCGCGGACCACGCCCCGGCCAGCCGGTGAAGGAGTTGGTCAGTGGCGCGAGTTACGCCTATCTCGGCCGCCGGTACCGGCTCCGAGTACTGCCCACAGGAGCCGCCGGGAAGGTGCGTATGCACCGGGGCTGGCTGGAACTGCCCCGCCCCGTCACCCGCGAGGACGGGGTTCGCCGCCTTGCCGACTGGTACACCACGAGAGGCACGTCCTGGCTGGCAGCACGAGCGGAAGCGCTCGCGGACCGAGCCGGAGTGAATCCACAGAAGGTCGTGGCGTGCGAACTGGGTGCACGCTGGGGTTCCTGCGACCGCGACGACAGACACATCGCCGTGCACTGGGCGCTCATGCAACTGCCTCCCACCCTGATCGATCTGATTCTGGTCCACGAACTCGTCCATCTCAGAACGACGGGTCACGGGGCGGCGTTCCGGCACGCGATGAGGGCCGTCCTCACCGATCTCGATGACCTGGAGCGTCGATTCGCGGATGCGGAACCGGAGCTGTGGCGCGGAGCTGTGGGCTAGCCCGACGCGCAGCGGATCTCTGCTGGAATCGGCTGCAGTCCCGGACTTGCCACTGACGTGTGCGACGGTTCGAACAGAGAGGCTCGGACGACCTGGCGCGGCGCCCCGGGAGCGCTCACCGCATGCTTCGTGCCGTGCTGACCGTCCACGGGTTGACCGAACTCCATGCGGGTGGCGGACTGCCCAGCCAACGGCCAGTGGAAGGACTCGGCAAGCGGCTTGCCATGTCCCAGCCTCGTGTTCACCGTCATGAGCGGAATGGCCGCAGTGAACGCTCCGATCCCTCTGGTGCATGAGCCAACTCAAGCCTTGTCAGTGGTATGAACAAGGATCACCGGTATGAGTGCGACTACCAGTGACTACATGTGGTTCGAGGAATGTTTCCAGGATCTCGCGGAGTCCTACTGCATCACCCTCGTCCACGAGGTCCCTCCGGCGGAGCTGCTGCATCGACTCGGAGGCCGAACCGAACCCGCACGCACCGGCATCTCGGAACTGGTCGAAGCCGCCTACGACGTCTCCGCCCCGTTCGCCGGTACCGCCGTGCGGACACTGTTCGGCATGACCTTGATCGGCCGGTGGACGCTCATGGTCGAGCCCAACGGCTGGCAGGGCGTCAACGAAGAAAAGGCACTGCAGGCTTCCGTGGATACCCGTTGGATCTCCCACTACGACAACGGCAACGCCAACAGTGACGGCTCGTTCCTCTGGGCCGAGGACACGGACCGCCGCCTGCAGTTCGACCTTCGTGACGCCGGTCACCGCCACGGCTCTCGCCCGGATGACCTCCTGCATGTCATCCGGAATCTCGGCTTCGAGTTCCCGGAAGAGCCCATCACGACCGACGACTTCGGCTCCGACCCTGACACGGATTTGGCAATTCCGGCCGCTCTCGCCCTCGCCGAGCACCTCACACAGGTCCGTCTCACGCCCAGCCATCTGGGCGAGGCCACTTTCATCTGCGGCAGCGCAGAGGGCAGGTGACCAACCGGCAGTGCGGTCTGGCCGTTCCGAAGCCGTCGTCCGCGGTGTTTGGCGCGTCGAGGGCTGGAGGTGCGCACCCGTACGTGCTGGTCCAGACGTCGGCCTTGTTCAAGAGTGGTTCGGGCGTGCCCGAGGTGCGGAGGCGGAAGGCGACCCGGGTAAAAGTCGATCACTCCTGACCGGGACCGGGCGTGCCGCGCCAGGGGCGGCCGGTCATCACGTCGTTCGGTGCCACGGAGTGCGAAACAGTGCGCGGACACTAAAGCGGTGTGCAGCCAGTCGATAGAGATATCGCGAGTGCCTCGTTCACACTTCGTTGAGTAATTCATTGATCCCGACCCGAGCGGTCCGATAACGGCCACTCGCTGTGAACAGGAGGGTCACAGGGTGATCAAATTGGCGCGAACCGCGATAGGAAGCGCGAAGGAAAGCGTGAAAGCAAGGTCTGTCGCGATCTTCGTCGCGGCGTTGGCCATGCTGCTGTCGGCGATCGCTGTCGCCCCGAACGTTGCCGCCGAGCCCGACTCCCGTGGTGCTCCTTACATCAGCGCCGCCGGTGAACCGTCGATCGACGGCATCGACGGCCCATGGAGGTGGATGGACCGGCCGCGCGGTGAGGAGTCGCGGGACTACCTGCCCCCGTGTGCCCGGTCCTACGTCTGTCTCTACGTTCTCTCGAACCAGACGAGCACGAGGAACTACTGGTACGTCTTCCGGCTGTACGTGGAGAAGACCTACGCCGTCCACAACTTCAACTACAACAGCAGCTACCAGTGGATCATCAACAACCAGACCGGCGGCGTGGACGCGGAGACGTTCGACGGGGGTGCGATTGGTGAGCTGATCGCGTGCTACCCGGCTCCCGCCTCCGCACCCACGACCTCACGCGACTTCAAGTCCGCCAACTGGTACCCCGTCTGGTACGTGTACACGGGAGCCCGCTCCTGCTGACCGCTGACCCCTGACCGGCACTGGACACGGCCTCCACTCCTTCCGCAGGGGCGGAGGCCGTGCTCGACCGGCGGTCCGACGTCGCCGCATCGGCGGTCACCGCGGTGCGGGGCCCAGGGTCCTCGATCCGCACGGACCGGTGTCGACGCCCGATGTCAGGCCGTCGTGACCGTCTCCACCTCGTAGAAGCAGAAGTGGTCCTTGATCTCCGCGACCTCCGGCTTCGGGTCCGGGTAGGCCCAGACCAGGTCCGGGGCGTCGGGGAGTGACCAGTAGGACGCGTCTCCCTTGAAGGGGCAGTGGGTGGACGTGTCCGACGGGGTCAGCAGGTCCACGTGTACGTCCTCCGGAGGGAGGTAGTAGCGCGGCGGGAGGCCCGTCTCGCGCAGCACCAGGGGGCGGGTGCTGTCGGCGAGCACCTTGCCGTTGTGGACCGCCCGGACGTGCTCGGTGCCCTGCTCGACGGTGATGCGATGGCCCTTGGTCACGGTTCGACTCCTCGGTAGAGGTCGCGCTGAGGTGGCGCGGAGGTGGCGTTCTCATTGAGTGCAGCGTTCGGCGCCGTCGCGTTCTTCCCCTTCCCGGATGCTCTCTCGACGCCTGGGGCGACCCGTAAATTGAGCGCATGAACATTTGTGTCTTTCTCTCCGCCGCCGAGCTCGACGAGCGCTACACCCGGCCCGCCCGCGAGTTCGCCGAACTGCTTGGCAAGGGCGGGCACACGCTCGTGTGGGGCGGTTCCGACGTCGGGCTGATGAAGGTCGTCGCCGACGGCGTGCAGGAGGCGGGCGGGCGGCTCGTGGGCGTCTCCGTGGAGTTCCTGTCGGCGAAGGCGCGCCCCGGTGCCGACGAGATGATCGTCGCGCGGGATCTCGCGGAGCGAAAAGCGCTGCTTCTTGAGAATGCCGACGCTGTCGTCATCATGGTCGGCGGGACGGGCACCCTCGACGAGGCCACCGAGATCCTGGAGCTGAAGAAGCACGGGCACACCGACAAGCCGGTCGTGCTGCTCAACACCGCCGGCTTCTACGACGGGTTGAAGGAGCAGTTCCTGCGCATGGAGGCCGAGGGGTTCCTGCCCGTGCCGCTCACCGACCTGGTGTTCTTCGCGGAAGAGGCCGTGGGAGCGCTCGCCTACCTGGAGGAGAGCCGCGGCACGCGGTGAGCGCGCGTGCTGCGAGCATGGCGGGCATGGCTACTCATGTGATCACCGGAGCCGGCTCCGGCATCGGCGCGGCCGTCGCCCGCCGCCTCCACGCGCGCGGGGACGAACTCGTGCTCCACGCGCGCGACGCGGGCCGCGCGAAGGAGCTGGCCGCCGAGTTCCCCGGCGCCCGGACGCTCGTCGGCGACCTCGCGGACCCGGGCCGGCTGTCCTGGGCGTTCTCCCACCAGACGCTGCCCGACCGGGTGGACTCGCTCCTGCACATCGCGGGTGTCATCGACCTCGGAAGGGTCGGTGACCTCACCCCGAAGACCTGGCGTCATCAGCTCGACGTCAATCTGATCTCGCCGGCCGAGCTGACCCGCCACTTCCTGCCCCAACTGCGGCTCACGCAGGGACATTTGGTCTTCGTGAACTCCGGTTCCGGGCTCAACGCGTACGCCGACTGGTCCGCGTACGCCGCCTCCAAGCACGGTCTGAAGGCCCTCGCGGACTCCCTGCGGCACGAGGAGCACGCGAACGGGGTCCGGGTCACCTCCGTCTATCCGGGGCGCACCGCGAGCGCCATGCAGGCCAAGGTGCACCAGCAGGAGGGCAAGGAGTACGACCCCTCGAAGTGGATCGACCCCGAGTCCGTCGCGACGACCATCGTCATGGCGCTCGATCTGCCGAAGGACGCCGAGGTCAACGACCTGACGGTACGCCCCGGCCGCTGACCGGCCCCGGGCATGCACGCTGCCTCCCGCGGGCCCCGGGCCCCCGCCCGTTCCGTAGGCTTCCCGGGTGAGCGAAAAAAGCGAGTTCAGGCCCGGCCCCGCCACCGGCATCGGGTCGATGCCGGGCGGGGACGCCCGGGAGACCGCCAAGAGCGTGGCCGGGACCTTCGAGGGCCCGGAGACGGGCATGCCGTACCTGGCGGAACTGCCCGCCCGCGGCCCCGGCGCGGACATGATCGGCCGGACCGCGGGGATGCTCTCCGAGCTGTACGCGCGCGTGGAGCCCAGCGGCTGGCGGCTCGGGGACCGGCCGGGCCGCGACACCAAGCGGGCCAGATCCTGGCTCGGTGAGGACCTCGACGCCCTGGAGGAGTTCACCCAGGGCTACGAAGGGCCGCTGAAGGTGCAGGCCGTCGGCCCCTGGACGCTCGCGGCGGCCCTGGAGCTGCACAACGGCGAGGTCGCGCTCTCCGACCCCGGAGCCTGCCGCGACCTCGCCGGATCGCTCGCCGAGGGCCTGCGCGAACACCTCGCCGACGTACGCCGCCGTGTCCCCGGCGCCGAGATCGTCCTGCAGCTCGACGAACCCTCGCTCATCGCCGTCCTGCGCGGCCAGGTGCGGTCCGCGAGCGGCTACCGCACCCACCGGGCCGTGGACCGCCAGCTCGTCGAGGCGACGCTGAGGGAGGTCATCGGCGTGCAGGAGGGCGGGCCCTCCGTCGTGCACTCGTGCGCCCCCGACGTGCCGTTCGCGCTGCTGCGCAGGGCCGGAGCGAGCGCCGTCTCCTTCGACTTCTCGCTGCTCACCGAGCGTGACGACGACGTCATCGGGGAAGCGGTGGAGGCGGGGACCCGGCTCTTCGCCGGTGTCGTGGCGGGCACGGACGGTCCGTTGTCAGACCCTGCCGGTAGCGTCATGGGTGTCAGGACGCTGTGGCGCAGGCTGGGGCTGAGTCCGGGGCTTCTCACGGACGCGGTCACGCTCACCCCGTCGTGCGGACTCGCGGGCGCCTCCCCCGAGTACGCGCGCAGGGCGCTCGCCCACTGCGTCCGGGCGGCGAGATCCCTCGCGGACAACCCAGAGTGACGGAGGACGACACGGTGGCCGGCGACAAGGACGCACAGACCGCCTCGGCTGCGCAGCCCGCGCCCAGCGAGGCACGGGAGAAGCACGCGCAGCTCGCTGAGCAGATCGAGGAGCACCGCTTCCGGTACTACAAGAATGACGCGCCGATCGTCAGCGACGCGGAATTCGACACACTCCTGCGCGCCCTGGAGGCACTGGAGGACGAGTATCCCGAGCTGCGGACCCCGGACTCGCCGACCCAGAAGGTGTCGGGCGCGGACGCGGTCGACTTCACGACGTTCTCGGCCGTCCAGCACCGCGAGCGCATGCTCTCGCTGGACAACGCCTTCGACGACGAGGAGCTGGCCGCCTGGGCCGACCGCGTCGCCAAGGACGTCGGCGCGTCCGCGTACCACTTCCTGTGCGAGCTGAAGGTCGACGGCCTCGCGGTCAACCTCACGTACGAGCACGGGCGTCTCACGCGCGCGGCGACCCGCGGCGACGGCCGCACGGGCGAGGACATCACGCCCAACGTCCGTACGATCGCGGAGATCCCGGACCGCCTGCAGGGCGAGCGCATCCCCGACCTCGTGGAGATCCGCGGCGAGGTCTACTTCCCGATGGAGAAGTTCGAGGAGCTCAACGCCCGTCTGGTGGAGGCGGGCGACAAGCCCTTCGCCAACCCGCGCAACGCGGCGGCGGGTTCACTGCGCCAGAAGGACCCCCGCGTCACGGCCACCCGCCCGCTGCACATGGTGGTGCACGGCATCGGCGCGCGCGAGGGCTTCGACATCGACTGCCTCTCGCACGCGTACGAGCTGCTGCGCGAGTGGGGCCTGCCGACGACCCGCTACGGCAAGGTCGTCGACGACCTCGACGGTGTGCGGGAGTTCATCGCCTTCTACGGAGAGAACCGCCACTCCGTGGAGCACGAGATCGACGGCGTCGTCGTCAAGCTCGACGAGATCCCCCTCCAGGGCCGCCTCGGCTCGACCTCCCGCGCCCCGCGCTGGGCGATCGCGTGGAAGTACGCGCCGGAGGAGGTCAACACCAAACTGGTCAACATCCGGGTGGGCGTGGGCCGTACGGGCCGCGTCACGCCGTACGCGCAGGTGGAACCCGTCACGGTGGCCGGTTCCGAGGTCGAGTTCGCGACCCTGCACAACCAGGACGTGGTCAAGGCCAAGGGCGTCCTCATCGGTGACACGGTGGTGCTGCGCAAGGCCGGTGACGTCATCCCCGAGATCCTCGGACCGGTCGTCGACCTGCGCGACGGCAGCGAGCGGGAGTTCGTGATGCCCGCCGAGTGCCCCGAGTGCGGCACACCGCTGGCGCCCGCCAAGGAGGGCGACATCGACCTGCGCTGCCCGAACGGCCGCACCTGCCCGGCCCAGTTGCGCGAGCGCCTCTTCTACCTCGGGGGCCGCAAGTCCCTGGACATCGAGAACTTCGGTTACGTGGCCGCCGCCGCGCTCACCAAGCCGCTGGAGCCCGCTCAGCCGCCCCTGGGGGACGAGGGCGACCTCTTCGACCTCACCATCGAACAACTGCTGCCCATCAGGGCGTACGTCCTCGACCAGGACAGCGGACTGCCCAAGCGGGACCCGGAGACCGGCGAGGAGAAGATCGCGACCGTCTTCGCCAACCAGGAGGGCGCACCCCGCAAGAACGCCCTGGCGATGCTGGAGAACATCGCGGCGGCCAAGGAACGTCCGCTGGCCCGCGTTCTCACCGGGCTGTCCATCCGGCACGTGGGTCCGGTCGCGGCCGAGGCGCTGGCCCGCGAATTCCGGTCCATCGACCGGATTCAGGCGGCGACCGAGGAGGAGCTGCAGGCGGTCGACGGTGTCGGCGGCATCGTCGCGACCTCGCTCAAGGAATGGTTCGCGGTCGACTGGCACCAGGAGATCCTCCGCAAGTGGAAGGCCGCCGGCGTCCGCATGGAGGAGGAGGGCTCCGGCGAGGACGAGGGGCCCCGTCCGCTCGCGGGACTGACCGTCGTGGTCACCGGCACGCTGGAACGTCACACCCGCGACGGAGCGAAAGAGGCACTGCAGAGCCGTGGGGCGAAAGTGACCGGTTCTGTTTCGAAGAAGACGGCTTTCGTTGTCGTAGGTGACAATCCTGGATCGAAGTACGACAAGGCCATGCAGCTCAAAGTGCCGGTCCTGAACGAGGACGGTTTCGCCGTTCTGCTCGAACAGGGACCGGAGGCGGCGGCGGAAGCGGCACTTCCGATCGAGGGGTAGCGGTTGAAGACCACCCGTTCGGCGCATACCAGATGCATAGGGGCGGCCGTGTCGCATTCGGGCAACCGTAGACGACCGCTGCCCTTAGGAGCCTTCTGCGGCCTACTGTTGAGGTCTGCGCCTGCCGTGCCCAGCTGCGGTTGGGGCACCCCCATGCTCTTCAGGAGTCGGGGGAAGGGTTCTTCAGACGCGGAGCCGTTGAGGGACTGATCGTGCGTCGGGCCGCGTGGCGTGGGCACCGCCGGCCGTGAGAGGGACGGGAATGGAACCGACCGAGAGCGCCGCTCCGGACTCACGGCTGCGCCCACGCTGGATGACCGGCGTGCGGCGGTGGGGGCACCCCTTGCTGGAGCGAAGCCGGGAGCTCGGGGCGGGCCTCGGCGTCACCCGGCCCGCGGAGCGGTCCGGCCTGCCGGGGGCACCGGGCTCACCGGGGTACGGCACCGGACAGCACAGCGGTACGGACGGGCCCGGCTCGGGCCGCTTCACCGCCGTCCACGGCTCCCACTCCCAGCTGCCCGGCCAGGAGACCGACCGGCAGCTGACCTGGCCCGCGCTGCCCAAGGCGGTCGTCGTGGCCGCCGCGGCCGTGCTGGGCGCGGGTTTCTACCGCGCCTTCACCGGCCACCACTCGCTCTTCCCGTCCGGCTCGGCCGGCTGGGCGCTGGCCGTCCTGGTCGGTGTCATCGTCGGGCATCTGGTCGCCCTGGGTCGGTCCCGCTGGTGGGGCGGCACGGGCTCCGGAGCGGCCCTCACCCTCGCCGTCCTGCTGCTGTACGGCTGGGTGCCGGCCGGAATGGTCAGCCTCACCGTCGTCGTGCTGGTCGGGATAGCCCGCCGGCACCGCTGGCGCCAGGGCATCCTGCACGGCGCGGTGGACATCCTCGGCATCGGCGCGGGGGCGCTGGTGCTGGCCGCGTTCGGCCGGGTGCCGTCCGTCGAGGCGCCCTGGAAACCGGAGAACTGGACCGTTTTCACCGTGCCTCAGGTGGTGTTGGCGGCCGGGGCGTATCTCCTCGTGAGCCGCGCGCTGCTCTGGTACCTCCACGCGCCTCGCACGCCGGGACTGCCGACCGTCGCCCGCACGGCACTCGTCAGACAGGGGCTCGTGGCCGTCGCACTGCTCGGAATCGCTCCGCTGATCTGCGTAGTCGCCATCGCCCTTCCCGCGCTCCTGCCGCTCTTCGCCGTGCCCCTCATCGCCCTCGACTCCACGCTCTGGATAGCGCGGGCGCGGGCCGAGGAGCAACTGCGTGATCCCCTCACGGGTCTGCCCAACCGGCAGTGGCTGCTCGAACGGACCTGGCGGGCGCTCGACGACGCCGAACGGATCGGTGCGCGTTCCGCTCTGATGCTGATCGACCTGGACCGCTTCAGGTCCGTGAATGACACCCTCGGGCATCTCGCCGGGGACCGGCTGCTGTTGCAGATAGCGGACCGGCTGCGGGTCGCCCTGCCGCGCGGGGCGGAGGCCGCGCGGCTGGGCGGCGACGAGTTCGCCGTGCTGCTGCCCGTCGCCGACTCGACGACCTCGGCGACGCGGGTAGCCCGCGGCCTCGTGACCGCGCTCGGGTCGCCGCTCGACCTCGACGGGCTGACGCTCGTGCTGGAGGCCAGCGCCGGGCTCGCCGTCTTCCCCGACCACGCGCTGGACGCGGAGGGGCTGCTGCGGCGGGCGGACGTCGCGATGTACCAGGCGAAGCGGGACCGCACGGGGGTGGAGGTCTACGAGTCCAAGCGGGACTCCAACACCCCCGACCGGCTCGGACTGCTGGGCGATCTGCGACGGGCGCTCGACGCGGGGGACGTCGAGCTGCACTACCAGCCGAAGGTGCGCTTCGACGGGCAGGTCGCAGGACTTGAAGCGCTCGTACGGTGGGTGCATCCCGAGCGCGGGAAGGTGCCGCCGGACGAGTTCATAGCCATCGCCGAGTCGTCCGGTCTGATGCCGCACCTGACCGAGTACGTACTGGAGGCGGCGCTCGCGCAGGTCGCGCGCTGGCGGGCACAGGGGCTTCGGGTGCCGGTCGCCGTCAACGTGTCGCCCCGGGACGTCCACACCCCCGGCTTCGCGGGATCGGTGGCCGCGCGGCTCGCCCGGCACGGGGTCCCCGCGGGGGCGCTGCAGCTGGAGATCACGGAACACGTCCTGCTGGAGGATCCGCAGCGGGCCGCGGACACCCTCGCCGCGCTGACCGCGCACGGCGTGAAGATGTCCCTCGACGACTTCGGGACCGGGTACTCGTCGCTGGTGCATCTGCGGCGGCTGCCGGTCAGCGAGCTGAAGATCGACCGCTCCTTCGTGGCGCGGCTCGCGGTGGACACGGAGGACGCGGAGATCGTGCGCTGCACGGTGGATCTCGCGCACTCGCTCGGGCTGCTCGTCGTCGCGGAGGGCGTCGAGGACGACGAGACGTGGGAGCGGTTGCGCGACCTCGGGTGCGACGCGGTTCAGGGGTGGCTGGTCGCCGCGGCGATGCCTCCGGAGGAGGCCACGGCGTGGTTGCTGGCGCGGGGATCCCGGGGGTGGCAGCGGCCCGCTGCCGCGTTGCCCGCGGCAGCGGCGGACGAGCAAGGACCTTTTTTCCCACCCGCCCACCCGTGACAGGCGTCCCGACGGGTGGGCGTGTCCCGTGGGCCCAGCCCGCCGTCGGCGCCCGCCCGTGGTGAGGCCCAGCGCGGTCCCGCGCCCGTCCGGTACGACGCCTGCGCGGTCCCGGCCGTCCGTTGTGAAGCCCACGTGGGGCCCACCCGTCCGTCGCGCGGCCCACGTGGGCCCACCCGTCCGGCACGACGCCTGGCGCGGTCCCGGCCGTCCGTCGCGCGCGGCCCGCACGGCCGGTCCCGGCCGTCCGTCGCGCGCGGCCCGCACGGTTTCGTCCGTCCGGCGTGCGGGCCGCGTGGGGCCGTCCGGCCGGCCCGCGGTCCGTGTCGTCCGCGTGGGGTGTGTTGCCTGTGTGGCGTGGGTGTGAGGTGGGGTGGGGGAAACCGATGTACGGGGATCTGGTCGGGCCCCATAGGATTGGGGCTCACCACACGCACTCACCCCTGAGGATCGCTGCATGCCTGGCATCACGCGCGAGGAGGTCGCCCACCTCGCCCGACTGGCGCGTCTGGAGCTGAAGGGCGAAGAGCTCGACCACTTCGCCGGCCAGCTCGACGACATCATCGGCGCGGTCGCCCGCGTCAGCGAGGTCGCCGACCAAGACGTACCGCCGACCTCCCACCCGCTGCCGCTGACGAACGTCATGCGCGCGGACGAGGTCCGTCCGTCGCTCACCCCCGAGCAGGCGCTCTCCGGCGCCCCGGCCCAGGAGCAGCAGCGTTTCAAGGTGCCGCAGATCCTGGGGGAGGACTAATCACCATGACGGACAGCAACGTCAACATCATCAAGCTCACCGCCGCCGCGATCGCCGCCGCGATCGCCTCCGGTGAACTGACCGCCGTCGAGGTCACCGAGGCGCACCTCGCGCGCATCGGCGCCGTCGACGAGAAGGTGCACGCCTTCCTGCACGTCGACCGGGAAGGGGCGCTCGCCCAGGCCCGCGCGGTCGACGAGAAGCGGGAGAGGGGCGAGAAGCTCGGCCCGCTCGCCGGCGTACCCCTCGCCCTCAAGGACATCTTCACCACCAAGGGCATTCCGACCACCGTCGGGTCCAAGATGCTCGAAGGCTGGATCCCGCCCTACGACGCCACGGTCACCGCGCGGCTCAAGGCGGCCGACGTCGTCATCCTCGGCAAGACCAACATGGACGAGTTCGCCATGGGGTCCTCCACCGAGAACAGCGCGTACGGCCCGACCGGCAACCCGTGGGACCTGTCGCGCATCCCCGGCGGCTCCGGCGGCGGTTCGTCCGCGGCCCTCGCCTCCTACCAGGCGCCCCTCGCGATCGGCACGGACACCGGCGGTTCCATCCGCCAGCCCGCCGCCGTCACCGGCACGGTCGGCGTGAAGCCGACGTACGGCGGGGTGTCCCGGTACGGCATGGTGGCCTTCAGCAGCAGCCTCGACCAGGGCGGGCCCTGCGCCCGTACCGTGCTCGACGCGGCCCTGCTGCACGAGGTGATCGCCGGACACGACCCGATGGACTCGACCTCCATCGACGAGCCGGTCCCGGCCGTCGTCGAGGCCGCCCGCAACGGCAGCGTGGACGGTATGCGCGTCGGCGTCGTCAAGCAGTTCCGCGGCGAGGGCTACCAGGCCGGTGTCGTGCAGCGCTTCGACGAGTCGGTCGCGCTCCTGAAGGAACTGGGCGCCGAGATCGTCGAGCTGGACTGCCCGTCCTTCGACCTGGCCCTGTCGGCGTACTACCTCATCGCCCCGTCCGAGTGTTCGAGCAACCTCGCCCGCTTCGACGGTCTGCGCTACGGCCTGCGCATCGGTGACGACGGCACGCACTCCGCCGAGGAGGTCACCGCCCTCACCCGTGAGGCGGGCTTCGGCGACGAGGTCAAGCGCCGCATCATGCTCGGCACGTACGCCCTCAGCTCCGGCTACTACGACGCGTACTACGGCAGCGCCCAGAAGGTCCGTACGCTCATCACGCGGGACTTCGAGAAGGCGTTCGAGCAGGTCGACGTGATCGTCTCGCCGACGACGCCGACCACCGCCTTCCCGATCGGCGAGCGCGCCGACGACCCGATGGCGATGTACCTCGCGGACCTGTGCACCATCCCGACCAACCTCGCGGGCAACGCCGCGATGTCGCTGCCCTGCGGCCTCGCACCCGAGGACAACCTGCCCGTCGGCCTCCAGATCATCGCGCCGGCCCTCAAGGACGACCGCCTGTACAAGGTGGGAGCCGCCGTAGAGGCCGCGTTCGTGGAACGCTGGGGCCACCCGTTGATCGAGGAGGCTCCGTCGCTGTGACCGCCATGGCCAAGAAGGCAAAGAACTTCAAGAAGTCGAAGACCGGGCTGTACGTGTCGCTCGGCAGCACCGCGTTCGGCGCGATCAGCGTCGCCAAGCAGATCAAGCTGGCCCGCAGTGACGGGGACACGCTGAGGCTGATCGACGCGACCGTATCCGCCGCCGCCATCGTCACCGGCCTCGCCATCCTCTACCGGGAGCTCAAGCGCCTGGGCGACGACGACGTCCTGCTGGGCTGAGAGGGAAAGTTTCACCGTGACTGCCACGACTGACCTGGTGTCGTACGAGGACGCGCTGGCGTCGTACGACCCCGTCATGGGCCTCGAAGTCCATGTCGAACTCGGCACCAAGACCAAGATGTTCTGCGGCTGCTCCACCGAGCTGGGCGCCGAGCCCAACTCGCAGGCCTGCCCGACCTGTCTGGGCATGCCCGGCGCGCTGCCGGTCGTCAACGCGATCGGCGTCGAGTCCGCGATCAAGATCGGCCTCGCGCTGCACTGCGAGATCGCCGAGTGGTGCCGCTTCGCCCGGAAGAACTACTTCTATCCGGACATGCCGAAGAACTTCCAGACCTCCCAGTACGACGAGCCGATCGCTTTCAACGGCTACCTCGACGTCCAGCTGGAGGACGGCGAGATCTTCCGTGTGGAGATCGAGCGCGCCCACATGGAGGAGGACACCGGCAAGTCGCTGCACGTCGGTGGCGCGACGGGCCGTATCCACGGCGCCTCGCACTCGCTGCTCGACTACAACCGCGCCGGCATCCCGCTCATCGAGATCGTCACCAAGCCGATCCAGGGCGCGGGCGAGCGAGCCCCCGAGGTCGCCAAGGCGTACGTCGCCGAGCTGCGCGAACTCATCAAGGCGCTCGGCGTCTCGGAAGCGCGCATGGAGCAGGGCCAGATGCGGTGCGACGTGAACCTGTCGCTGCGCCCGCACGGCCGGGAGAAGTTCGGTACGCGCAGCGAGACGAAGAACGTCAACTCGCTGCGGTCCGTGGAGCGTGCGGCCCGGTTCGAGATCCAGCGGCACGCGGCCGTGCTCAACGACGGCGGCACGATCATCCAGGAGACCCGCCACTTCCACGAGGACACCGGGTCGACGACCTCGGGGCGGGTGAAGGAGGAGGCCGAGGACTACCGGTACTTCCCGGAGCCCGACCTCGTGCCCGTCGCGCCGTCCCGTGCGTGGGTCGAGGAGCTGCGCGCGGGTCTGCCCGAGCAGCCGCTGGCCCGTCGCAACCGGCTGCGCGAGGAGTGGGGCGTCAACGCCCACGACATGCAGTCGATGCTCAACGCCGGTGCCATCGACCTCATCGTCGCCACGATCGCGGCGGGGGCCGACGCGGCTTCCGCGCGCAAGTGGTGGATGGGCGAGCTGGCGCGTGCGGCCAACGAGTCCGGGGTGTCCCTGGACGGGCTGGCCATCACGCCCGAGCAGGTCGCCCGGGTGGCCGCGCTGGTTGGCGAGGGGTCCCTCAACGACAAGCTGGCCCGGCAGGTCATCGACGGGGTCGTCAAGGGGGAGGGCACGCCGGACGAGGTCGTCGAGAAGCGCGGTCTGAAGGTCGTCTCGGACGAGGGTGCGTTGACGGCTGCCGTCGATGACGCCATTGCCGGGAACCCCGGTGTCGCCGACAAGATTCGTGGCGGCAAGGTGGCTGCTGTCGGTGCGCTGGTGGGGGCCGTCATGAAGGCCACGCGGGGGCAGGCTGACGCTGCGCGGGTCAAGGAGCTGATCCTTGAGAAGCTGGGCGTTGAGGGCTAGCCCTGCTTGTCTGTGCGGAGGGGCGTTGCACCTGAGGGTGCGACGCCCTTCGGCGTTCCGCCGTCCGGGGCCCCGCTTTTGGGTGCGTTGACGGGTGCGGGTGTGTGGGGGCGGGCCCAAAAGATTGCGCAGTTCCCCGCGCCCCTAAAAGCGAAAAGACTGCGCCGTTCCCCGCGCGCCTGAAAGCGACAAGATTGCGTCGTTCCCCGCGCCGCTGGATGGGAGTCCCTGGATGGGACGTGCTGAGCCGCGGGGCTACAGAGTTTGTTGGATTGTCGTGTGAACTGGCTCGCACTCCTGTGAGTAAGGCCATGAATGAGTCCAACGATCACTTTCGGCTGCAAGAGTGACAACGCATCGGTCATGCGTTCTTTGCGGGCAGTTCCCGATAAAGATCCACAAATCCCCCAGGGAGCTCGTCCGTGGCAGCCCTCGCACGTTGGTGTGTGCAGCACCGTCTCGTCGCTCTACTGCTCTGGCTCGTCGCCTTCGGTGGGACCGCCACCGCCGCACTCGTCGCCGGTTCCGCGTACTCGAACGACTACCAGGTGCCGGGCACCGAGTCGGGCCGGGCCGCCGAACTGCTCCAGGACAACTTCCCCGGCCTCGGCGGCGACGGCGACACCGTCGTCTGGCACTCCACCCCGGGTACGGTCCGCGCCGCCGACGTCGAACAGACCATGACCCGCACCCTCGACCGGATCGCCGGTCTGCCGGGGGTGGCCGCGGTCGTCAGCCCCTACGGCGGTCCCGGCAGCGACGGTCCCGGCAGTGAGGGGCCCGGTTCCGGGCAGATCAGCGGCGACGGGCGTACCGCCTACGCCACGGTGATCTTCGACGAGCCGGCCGAGAACATCGACCGGGGCGAGGCCTCGGCCGTCGTCGCCGCCGCGAAGGCGGCCGGGACCGACGGACTCCAGGTCGAGCTGGGCGGCCAGGCCGTCGCCCTCACCGAGTCCTCCGGCGGACACCTCGCCGAGATCGTCGGCGTGGCCGTCGCCGCGGTGGTCCTCTTCCTCGCCTTCGGCTCCCTCGCCGCCTCGGCCCTGCCCATCGCCACGGCCCTGGTCAGCGTCGGTACCGCGTACGCGGGCATCGCGCTGCTCGGGCATGTGATGACCGTCGCCGACTTCGCGCCCATGCTCGGTCTGCTGATCGGGCTGGGCGTCGGCATCGACTACGCGCTGTTCATCGTGACCAGGCACCGCCGCGGCCTCAAGCGCGGTCTCCCGGTCGAGGAGGCCGCCCGCAACGCGGTGGCCACCACCGGGCGCGCGGTCGTCTTCGCGGGCGCCACCGTCTGCGTGGCCCTGCTGGGCATGCTCATCCTGCGGCTCGGCTTCCTGAACGGTGTCGCGATCGCCGCCTCGCTCACCGTGGTCCTCACGGTCGCGGCCTCCGTCACCCTGCTGCCCGCGCTGCTCTCCTTCATCGGCATGCGCGCGCTGAGCCGCCGCGAACGCCGCAGGCTGGCCGAGCACGGGCCCGAACCGGAGGTCCCCACCGGGCTCGCCGCCCGCTGGTCCGCCTTCGTCGAACGGCATCCCAAGCTCCTCGGCGCCGCCGCCGTCGCCGTGATGGCGCTGCTCGCGGTGCCGATGTTCTCGCTGCACCTGGGCACCTCCGACCAGGGCAACAATCCGGGAACGGCCACCACGCGACAGGCGTACGACCTGATCTCGGAGGGCTTCGGGCCGGGCATGAACGGGCCGCTGACCCTCGTCACACCCGTCACCGGTGGCCAGGACCGGCTCGCCCTCGACAACCTCGACGCCACGCTCAGGGAGACCGAGGGCGTGCGGGACGTGACCCCGGTGACGTACGACGGCGACGGGGACACCGCCTACCTCGTCGTCGTACCGGAGTCCTCACCGCAGTCGCGGCAGACCAGCGAACTCGTCGAACGGCTCCGTACCGACGTGCTGCCGCGGGCCGGGACCGGCACCACGCTCGATCTCCAGGTCGGCGGCATCACCGCCGGATACGACGACTTCGCGGACGTCATCGTCGGCAAACTGCCCCTCTTCGTGGGCGTGGTGATCGGTCTGGGCTGCCTCCTGCTGCTGTTCGCCTTCCGGTCCGTCGGCATCCCGCTGAAGGCCGCCGCGATGAACGTCGCCGCCGTCGCCGCCTCCTTCGGGGTCGTCGTCGCGATCTTCCAGTGGGGCTGGGGCAGCGAACTGCTGGGCCTCGGCCGGGCGGGCCCGATCGAACCCTTCCTGCCCGTGATCATGGTCTCCGTGCTCTTCGGGCTCTCCATGGACTACCAGGTGTTCCTGGTCGGCCGGATGTACGAGGAGTGGCTGGAGACCGGCGACAACCGCCGGGCCGTCCGGGTGGGCCTCGCGGAGACCGGCCGGGTGATCAACTCCGCCGCCGTGATCATGATCTCGGTCTTCCTGGCCTTCGTGCTCAGCGGCGACCGCGTGATCGCGATGTTCGGCGTCGGCCTGGCCGCCGCCGTCGCCCTCGACGCGTTCGTGCTGCGTACGCTCCTGGTGCCCGCCCTCATGCACCTGCTCGGCGGCGCCAACTGGTGGCTGCCCGGCTGGCTCGACCGGCGCCTGCCGCGGCTCAGTATCGAGCCGCCGGAGATCCGTACCGCCGGTCCGGGCCGTCGTGCGACGATCCCCGGGGCGCGCGGCGACGCGCTCGTGGATGCGGCGGGTGCGGCGGACGCGGTGGACGCACCGGCGGACGTACCCGTGGCGGTACTCGTGAAGGAGCGACAGCAGGATGTACGCGATATCCCTGGGTGACGACGGCAGCGAACTGCGCCCTCTGGAGCCGTGGCACGCGGACGAGTTCCTGGCCCATCTCGACCGCGGACGCGAGTTCGTCCAGCAGTACATCTCCTTCGGGTCGCGCGTCACGGACGCCGACTCCGCGCGCGAGCTGCTCCAGTCGTTCGCCGACAAGAAGGCCGCCGACACGGGCAGCCTGCACGGGGTGTGGCTGGACGGGCAGCTCGTCGGCGGTGTGCTCTTCCGCGTCTTCGACGCCGAGCACGGGGTCTGCGAGGTCGGCTGCTGGCTGGAGCCCGCGGCGGCCGGCCGCGGTCTGATCACCCGCGCGATCCGCGTCCTCATCGACTGGGCGGTCGACGTTCGCGGCATCCACCGCGTGGAGTGGCACGCGGCCGTCGCCAACGTACCCAGCCTCAACGTGGCGCGACGGCTCGGCATGAGCCGCGAGGGCGTCCTGCGTGAGAACTGGCCCCACCGGGGCGTACGGCAGGACACGGAGGTGTGGTCGGTCCTCGCGGGGGAGTGGCGGGCCGCACGCACGGCAGCCGCCGGACAAGGGGATCTGCCGACCCGTGCGTGAGGATCCCGGGATCTTAAAGAAATTCTCAGACAGCGTCCGTACGGTGCGGAGCATGGGAACCAAGACAGAGAACGAGGCCGGAATCGAGACCGGCACCGAGGCACAGCGCGACGACGAGGCCGTGAAGCTCGGAAAAAGTGACGAGAAGGGCACCGACGGTGCCGTCGGCGCGGTCGGAGAGGTCGAGGAGGTCAAGACCTCCGAGCACCCGGACGAGGACGACCTCGCCGATGAGGGCGACGGCGAGCCGGAGCAGGACGAGCAGGTCGTGGCCGCCGCGGGAACCGGTTCCGGTGTGGGCCTGGGCGCCGCCGCGGTCGTCTCCGCCGGACTGGGCATCGTCTCCCTGACCGGCAGCTGGGTCGGCACCATCGCGCAGGCGCGCGACTCGCTGTACGGCCAGCTGGAGACCGCGCAGGGCTCGCCCGTCGCCACCCAGATCAAGCAGGTGTACGCCGACTCCTGGAACGCCAACGCCCTGGTCGCCGGCTTCTTCGCGCTGGCCGCGCTGATCGTCGGTGTCGTGGTGCTGGTGAGGCCCGCGTTCGGCAACCCGGACCGGATTCCCGCGCAGTCCCCGTGGGTCAAGTCCGTCGCCTGGGCGGGTGTCTCGCTCGGCGTCATCGGCCTGCTGCTGGCCGCGCTCAAGTACTCCGACGTCCTCCTCGGCATGCCGACGACCACCGGCTGACCGACCCCGCGTACGCGCACAACCGCACGTCCTGAGGGGCCTTAGTCCCGCCGTGAGCCACTCACGGCGGGACTAAGGCCCCTCGCGCGTCCAAGATGCGGAACTCTCCCGATGTGGCGCACCCCCCTCGGAGACGAAGGTTGAGGCATCGCGAACGAGCGAAGCCGAAACCGACGGTGACCTTCCGCCGGTCACTCTTCCCAAGGGGTACGAGATGTTCGAGTACGAGCTCCAGCAGATCCGTTCCGCGGAGATGATCCGCGCCGCCGACAACTACCGCATGGCCCGCGAGGCCGCCCGCACCCGCCGCGCCGCCCGCCACGAGGCCGCGCGATCCGATCACGACGGCGAGGGGCGGGTGAACGGCCACCGCTCCCGCAGGCCCCGGTTCGCACGCGCCGCATGAACGCCGGGGCACGGCAGGGCGGCCGCACGGGGGTCGGCCGCCCCGCACGCACCACCACCACGGGCCCGTCCGCCGACGCGGACGGGCCCGCGGCCGTGGGCGGGAGCAAGGCTCCGGCGGGCGCGTCCGAGGTCCGGGGCGGGGCGCCGATAACCAGTGACGCCGTGTCCGACCCCTGTGCGATGCTCGGCGCTGTGGAGACCAGGTCCGTCAGTCCGGTCTTCGTCGGTCGGGCCGACGAGCTGGGCGTACTGAACGACGCGCTCGCCCGTGCCGCCGCGGGCGAGCCACAGGCGTTGCTCCTCGGCGGTGAGGCCGGCGTCGGAAAGACGCGGCTCATCGAGGAGTTCGCGACGGCTGCCTGCCGCGAAGGCACCGTCGTGGCCGTCGGCGGCTGCGTCGAGATCGGCGCCGACGGACTCCCCTTCGCCCCCTTCTCCACCGCCCTGCGGGCCCTGCGCCGCCACCTGCCCGACGCACTGGCCGCCGCCGCCGCGGGCCAGGAGGAGGAACTGGCCCGGCTGCTGCCCGAGTTGGGGGAGAGCACCCGCGGGCGGCACGACGAGGACGGCATGGCCCGCCTCTTCGAACTCACCGTCCGCCTCCTGGAACGCGTCGCCGCCGACCGCCCCGTCGTCGTCCTCCTGGAGGACCTGCACTGGGCGGACGCCTCCACCCGCCACCTCCTCGCCTACCTCTTCCGGACCCTGCGCAGCGGCCACCTCCTCGTCGTCGCCACCTACCGCGCCGACGACATCCACCGCCGCCACCCCCTGCGCCCGCTGCTCGCCGAACTCGACCGGCTGCGCACCGTCCGCCGGATCGAGCTGCGCCGCTTCACCCACGCCGAAGTAGCCCGCCAGATCGCCGGAATCCTCGGCTCCGAGCCCGACCCGGTCCAGGTCGATGACATCTTCGCCCGCTCCGACGGCAACGCCTTCTTCGTCGAGGAACTGGCCGTCGCCGCCCTCGACGGCTGCGCCACCGGCCTCACCGACTCCCTGCGCGACCTGCTCCTCGTCCGCGTCGAGAGCCTGCCCGAGAGCTCCCAGCGGGTCGCCAGGATCGTCGCCGAGGGCGGCTCGACCGTGGAGTACCGGCTGCTCGCCGCCGTGGCCCGGCTCTCCGAGGACGACCTCATCGAGGCACTGCGGGCCGCCGTCGGCGCCAACATCCTCCTCGCGACGCCCGACGGCGACGGCTACCGCTTCCGCCACTCCCTCGTACGCGAGGCCGTCGGCGACGACCTGCTCCCCGGCGAGCGCTCCCGCCTCAACCGCCGGTACGCGGAAGTCCTGGAGGCCGACCCCTCACTCGTACCGGCAGGCGAGCGCGCCGCCCGGCTGGCCAGCCACTGGTACCACGCGCACGACGCCGCCAAGGCCCTGCCCGCCGTCCTCGACGCCTCCGTCGCGGCCCGCCGCCGGCACGCCTACTCGGAGCAGGTACGCCTCCTGGAACGGGCGATGGAACTGTGGGACACCGCCCCCGAGCCCGTACGCGCCGCCCTGCGCACCGCCGACTACAGCGAGGCCTATCCGCCCGCACTGCCCGAAGTGCGCGGCGGGAGCGCCGACGGCCGCGATCCGGCCACCACCCCGCTGCACTACCTCGACCTCATGGCCGAGGCCGCCGTGGCGGGCCGGTTCTGCGGGGAACGCAAACGCGCGCTGAAGATAACCAAACGGGCCCTGCACCTCCTGGCGGACGAGCAGGACCCCCTGCGCGCCGCCTGGTTCTGGATCCAGCGCTCCCGCCTCGTCGAGGGACAGGGCCTCGGCGACGGCTGGCAGGAACTCGGCACCGCGCAGGACCTCGTCCGGGGACTGCCGCCCTCCGAGGTGCACGCCGACGTCCTCGCCCACGTCGCCAACTGGCTGATGGTGCACCGGCCCGGCCCGGACGCGCTCCAGGCCGCCGAACGCGCCGTGCAGTACGCCCGCATGGTCGGAGCCCGCGACATCGAGCTGAACGCCCGCCTCACCCTGGGCGGCCTCCTCGTCGAGTCCGGCGACATCGGCGCCGGCCTCGCCGAGGTGCACGACGTCAAGGAACGGGCCACGGAACTCGGCGCCGCCTACGTGATGGGCCGCGCCCATGTGAACCTGCCCTCCCACCTGGAGGGCGTCGGCCGCTCCCAGGAAGCCGTCGGCATCCTGGAGGAAGGCGTCCGGCTCACCCGCAGATACGGCCTCCTGGACACCGAGGCCTGGGTCTGGGGCAACCTCGGCGAGTCCCTCTTCTCGCTGGGCCGCTGGCCCGAGGCCGCCGAAGCCGGATACAACTCCGAGCGGGTCGGCCAGAGCGCCAAACCCCGGGGCTTTCGCACCATGCTCCACGCCCGCCTCGAACTGGCCCGGGGCGACCTGCCCACCGCACGCGCCCGACTGGCCGAGGCCCGCGGCCACTTCGGCACCCACGACGCCGTGCCCCAGAACGCGCTGCCCCTGACCACCCTCGCCATCGGCATCGCCGCCGGCGAGGGCCGCCTCCTCGACGCCCGCACCGAACTGGACGGGGCACTGGGCCTCGGCTTCCCGCCGGGCACCCAGCGCTACGGCTGGCCCCTGCTGCTCGCCGCGGCGACCGCGGAGGCCGACGCCCGCGGACTGCCCGCCGCCGGACCGGGCCGCGCCGAACTCGTCGAGCGCCTGCGCACGACCGCCAAGTCCCTCGCCACGAACGTCCCCGTGTGGCAGGCGTACGAGCGCTGGGTGCGCGTCGAACTGCTGCGTGCCGAGAGCCGGGACACCCCGGACGACTGGTCCGAGGCCGTCGCGGCCTTCGAACCGCTGGAGCGCCCGTACGACCTGGCCCGCGTCCGCTACCGGCTCGCGGAGGCCCTGCTGGGCTCCGGCGGTACCGAGGAGGAGCGGGGCCGCGCCACCGAACTGCTGCGGCTGGCCCGGGCCGTCGCCGACCACCTCGGCGCACGGCCGCTCACCGACGCCGTCGCCCTGCTCGCCCAGCGTGCCCGCCTCACCCTCGCCCGCCCGGCCGGGCGGACCACCCTGGCTCCCGCCGACCCGGTGGAGGCGCTGGGCCTCACCAGCCGCGAGCGTGACGTCCTGCGACTGGTCGCCGTCGGCCGCACCAACCGCCAGATCGCCGAGGAGCTCTTCATCTCCCCGAAGACGGCCAGCGTCCACGTCTCGAACATCCTGTCCAAGCTCGGCGTCTCCGGTCGCGGAGAGGCAGCGGCCGTCGCGCACCGGATGCGGCTGTTCCCGCCGGAGACGGCCGCCGCCCGCCCGACCGGACGAGCCGGATGACTTCCACGAGGTGAGGTTTACGCTGTAAGAGACGCCGGGCCGAGGGAGCCGCTGTGTTCAACATGATCGAGAACCTGTTCGCACCGGGCCGCAAGCACACCGAGGACGAGAACAAGCGGCTGGAACTGACCCGCGTGGATCTGAACGACGGCGACCCCGGACGGGGCCCCATAGATCTGACCTCGGGCAAGGTGGTCGTACGCCCGCCGACGCAGCCCACGGGGGAGCGGGACGGGCCGGACGGGGAGCACGAGCCGCAGGAGCGGGACGACCCGGAAACTCCCGCCTAGACATCTCGCTTCACCCCACCTCACCTGATCTCGCCTCGTCTCACTTCACCTGCAGCTCCAGGATCCGGTCGTCCCCGCTGCCCGGGGTGCCCCTGCCGTCCGTCTCGCTCGTGACCAGCCACAGCTTGTCGCCGCCCGCCGACACCACCGTGCGCAGCCGGCCGTACTTGCCCTCCAGGAAGGCCTGGGGCTTCGCCGACTCCTCCGTGCCCCTGAGCGGGATGCGCCACAGCCGCTTGCCGCGCAGGCCCGCCATCCAGACGGAGCCCTCCGCGTAGGCGATACCGCTGGGAGAGGCCTCGTCGGTGCTCCACTGGTCGATCGGGCTCTCGTACCGGGAGTCGTCGGACTTGCCCTCCACGTCCGGCCAGCCGTAGTTGCCGCCCGGCTTGATGTGGTTCAGCTCGTCCCAGGTGTCCTGGCCGAACTCCGAGGCGAACAGCCGCTGTTTGGAGTCCCAGGCCAGGCCCTGCACATTGCGGTGCCCGTACGAGTAGACGGGCGAGTCGAAGGGGTTGCCCGGTGCCGGCTCGCCCTCCGGGGTCAGGCGGAGGATCTTGCCGCCCGTCGACTTCTTGTCCTGGGCCAGCTCGGTGACATAGGTCTCACCCGTGCCCACGTACAGCATCTTGTCCGGGCCGAAGGCGATCCGGCCGCCGTTGTGGTTCGTGCCCTTGGGGATGCCCCGGAACACCGTGTCGGGGGCGCCCAGCCGCTCACCGGCCGGCCTCTTCGCGTCGTACTGCATGCGCACGATGCGGTTGTCCGAGTCCGAGGTGAAGTACGCGTAGACCATGTGGTCCGACGCGTACGTCGGGGACAGGGCGAGGCCCATCAGGCCGCCCTCGCCGCCGGGGGCGACCCCGGGCACCGAGCCCACCTCGGTCTTCTTGCCGGTCTTCTCGTCGACCAGGGTGATCGTCCCCTCGTCGCGCGAGGACACCAGGAGGCCGCCCTCGGGCAGGGGCGCCAGGCCCCAGGGTGTCTTGAGGCCCTCGGTGACGGTCCGCAGGACCTTCACGGAGCCCTTGGCGGGCGATGCCTCCTCGGCGGCCCGCTCGGAGGCCGGGGGCGAGGTGCCGGGCTTCGGAGAGACCCAGGGCGTGCTCCCGCCGCCGTCCGCACTCCCCCCGTCGTCCGAGGAGCATCCGGCCGTCAGCAGGAGCGTGGCTGCGGCCAACACGGCCGTCACAGCTCGACGTTGCACGATGCAGGATCCCTTCGACGTGGCAGGTTCTACTTTTCATACACCGCCCGGGCCTCCCGGGTTCCCGATCACGGACACCGAATAACCGGACCCCCGCCCGAACCGGTCGATTCGGCCCCGGGACCAGGGCTCGGTCCGCGTGTCCCGGCCCAGCCACAAGACCCCGGCCCAGCCACAAGATCCCGGCTCAGCCGCAAGACCCCGGCTCGGGCCCCCGTATCCCGCTCGCCCCCCCGAATCCCGTTCAGTCCCAGGACCCCAGCGCCGCGGGCAGTTGCGCCACCTCGGCGAGATCCTCCGCCGTCAGCCGCAGCCCGGCAGCCGCCGCGTTCTCCGCGGCCCAGCACTCCCGCTTGGTCCCGGGCACCGGAACCACCTGCTCCCCGCGCGACAGCACCCACGCGAGAGCCACCTGCGCGGGAGTGACGTCCGCGCCCGACGCGGCCGAGTGGCGGGCGGCGATGCGGCGCAGCCCGACGACGATCGGCTGGTTCGAGGCCATCATCTCGGCGGTGAACCGGGGATGCCTGGCCCGCAGGTCGTCGGGCTCGAACCCCTCGCCGGGAGTGAGGGTCCCGGTCAGGAAGCCGTTGCCGAGCGGCATCGCGGCCAGGAAACCGACCCCGCGCGCCTCGCACCACGGCAGCAGGGCCTCCAGCGCCTCCGGCGACCACACCGACAGCTCGGCCTCCACCGCGCTCACCGGGAAGACCTGCTGCACCCGCTCCAGCTTCCGTATCGTCCCGTCGTGCAGCCGCGCACCCGGCCCGCGGCCGGCCCGGGCGCCCACCGCGCACAGCCCCAGAGCCCGCACCTTCCCGGCCGAGACGAGCTCCGCCATCGCGCCCCAGGTCTCCTCGACCGGCACCTCCGGGTCCTCGCGGTGCAGTTGGTAGAGATCTATGACATCCGTCTGCAATCGCCGCAGCGAGGCGTCGCACGCCCGCTTCACATAGCCGGGGCGGCCGTTGGCCACGATGTGCTGCTCACCCACCAGCAGGCCGACCTTGGTCGACACGAAGGCCTCCGCACGACGTCCCTTCAGCGCGCGGCCCACCAGCAGCTCATTGGTGAACGGCCCGTACATGTCGGCGGTGTCCAGGAGCGTGACGCCCCGGTCGAGAGCCGCGTGCACGGTCCGCAGCGATTCGGCACCCCGCTGCCGCGAACCCGCGTACGCCCAGCTCATCGGCATGCACCCGAGACCGACAGCCCCCACTTCGAGCGCCGCCGCCCCGATCGTCCTGCGCTCCACCTGGCCGTGCCCTCCCTCTACTGGCACCCCAAACTAACCTCTGCGTCCACGGGTGCTTCGCATAGCCTCCTGACCATGACGTACGAAGTGTGGCTCCCGTTTCAGCCCGACGAACTCGACGGCCTTCCCAAGGGACTCGACTATCGCTACTGGAACGGTGAGGAGGACTTTCCCGCGGACCCCGCCGACTGCGCCTTCTACGTCGTGCCCTACATGAAGGGCGGCGACGTCTCCGTGCGGCCCCTGGCCGGCATGACCTCCGTACAGGTCGTGCAGACCCTGTCGGCCGGCATCGACCATGTGCAGCCGGGCCTTGAACTGCTGCCCGGGGGAGTGCGGTTGTGCAACGCGCGCGGTGTGCACGACGCGAGCACCGCCGAACTCACCCTCACCCTGATCCTCGCCTCGCTGCGCGGCATCCCAGACTTCGTCCGCGGGCAGGACAGCGAGAAATGGCGGTCCGGGTTCCGTCCCGCGCTCGCGGACAAGAGCGTTCTCATCGTCGGCTACGGAGCGGTGGGTTCGGCCATCGAGGACCGGCTCGCGCCGTTCGAGCTCGCGCGGGTGGCGCGCGTCGCGCGCTCCGCACGTGAGACCGCGCGCGGCCCCGTGCATCCGATTTCCGCCCTGCGGGAGCTCCTGCCGGAAGCCGATGTGGTGGTGCTCATCACGCCGCTCACCGAGCAGACGAAAGGCCTGGCCGGAGCCGATTTCCTGGCCCGCATGAAGGACGGGGCGCTCCTCGTGAACGTGGGCCGCGGCGGTGTCGTCGACACCGGGGCGCTCCTCGCCGAGCTGGAGAACGGCCGGCTCCGGGCGGCCCTGGACGTCACCGACCCCGAACCGCTGCCGCCGGGGCACCCTCTGTGGCACGCCCCGAACGTACTCATCAGCCCCCATGTGGGCGGCCCCACCTCCGCGTTCCTCCCACGGGCCCGGCGGCTCCTCCTGGACCAGTTGAACCGCTTCGTGAACCGGGAGCCACTGCGGAACGTGGTCCTTACGACGGGCTCGTAGTCCTCCCCTCTCCCGTCCGGGCGCGCACGGCGGGCACCCATGGGTACCCTCCGCATTCCATCGAACGCGCGCCGTGTCCATTTCCTCTCCGGCCGTCACGGAGCGTAGAGGAACTATGTCCCTGAGTGACGAGACTGGTGTATCGTCCCGACAGGGGCTGCGCCGCGCACCATCCGGCGCCGGGGACTGAGAGACAGCAACAGCGAGGGGGGCGACGGGCGATGCACGGCCTATGGACCAACGATCCGACGCGACGGGGTCGCCGACGGCGACCCTGGTGTCCACCCGCGCGCAGATGCGGCCACAGCGGCCATCACCACCGCCGGCCAAGTGGGCGCAGGCGTCACGCCCATCCGGCGCACCGGGACCAGAGGGACTCGGGGGCGGCTCGGCCCGGAGAGACACAGTGAGCTCCCCGGGGGCGGTGCTCGCCCGCGGTCAGGTCGCCGGGGGTGCGACGGGCCTGGTCCCGCAACTCGTGCTCGCCCTGATGTGCGCGGGATACGCCGTCGGTTCCGCGCTCGGCTGGGGCTCACCACGACTCGCCCTGATCATGGGCGACTTCGGGCTGAGCGCGGCGGCCGCCACCGCGGCCGTCTCCTGCTTCCTCTGCGCCCGTACCCGGCGCAGCCGCTTTCGACCCGCATGGCTGCTCTTCTCGCTCTCCTCCGCGATGGCGGCGGTGGGCAACCTCGTCTGGGGCTGGTACGAGGTCGTCCTGGAGAGCCCGGTGCCCAGCCCCAGCTGGGCCGACCTGTTCTTCCTGTGCTTCGCCCCACCGGCCATCGTGGGACTGCTCGTCCTCGCCAAACGGCCGGTGAGCAAGGCCGGTTGGGTCTGTCTGGGCCTCGACGCCTGGCTGATCGGCGGCTCGCTGCTGACGCTCTCCTGGAGTCTCGCGCTCGCCCAGGCGGCCAAGGCGGAGGAGCCGAGCGTTCCGCACACCGCGCTGTCGCTCGCGTATCCGCTGCTCGACATCGCTCTCGTGAGCATGGTGCTCGCACTGCACTTCAGGCGGTCGGCGGTGAACCGCTCCGCGGTGAACACCGCGATCGGGGCGCTGGCGCTGACGGTCATGTGCGACGCCCTGTTCACCTCGCCGCTGCTCCACAACGACTACCGCTCCGGGCAGTTGCTCGACGCGGGCTGGTTCGCCGGCTCACTGCTGCTCGCCTACGCCCCCTGGGTGGGGCAGGGGCACGGACACACGGAAGAAGAGGGGCACACGCGCGTGGTGTACGGCCATGTGCCCGGGCCCCGGCAGGGACAACCGGCACACGTGCCCCTCCAGGAGGGAGGTCACAGCCGGTATCCCCTCAGTCGGCCCATCAGCAGTTCGCTGGCGGCGCTCACTCCCTACCTGGCCGCCGCCGTCTGCACGCTGGGGATTCTCTACAACGTGCTCAACGGCCGCAGCGTCGACCGCGTGGTGCTCGTCACCGGGGGCACGGTCGTGCTCGCCCTCGTCGTGCGCCAGGGCATCATGCTCGTCGACAACATCACCCTCACCCACGAACTGGCCCAGAAGGAGAACCACTTCCGCTCCCTGGTGCAGGGCTCCAGCGACGTCATCATGATCGCCGCTCCGAACGGCATCCTGCGGTACGTCAGCCCGGCCGCGGCCGGGGTCTACGGACGGCCCGCGGAAGAGCTGGTCGGGTCCGAACTCGCCACGCTGATCCACCCGGAGGACCTGGGCTGCGTGGTGCACGAGGTGCGCCGCTTCCTCGCCGCGAGCCCCGCGGAGGAACCCACCACCCGTATCGAGTGCCGCTTCCGGTCCGGCGGCGGGGGCACCTCCCGGCCGGGCGGAGCCGAGAGCGGGGGAGGCTGGCTCAACGTCGAGTCGACCGTCAACCGCCACCACGGCGGCCTCATCTTCAACAGCCGTGACGTGACCGAACGGGTCCGCCTGCAGGCCCAGTTGCAGCACAACGCCGAACACGACCCGCTCACCGACCTGCCCAACCGCGCCCTGTTCACCCAGCGCGTCGGACAGGCGCTCTCCGGCCGCCGCTCCTCCGACCACGGCACCGCCGTGCTCTTCATCGACCTCGACGGCTTCAAGGCGGTCAACGACACCATCGGCCACCAGGCCGGCGACGAACTCCTCGTGCAGGCCGCCCGCAGGCTCCAGGACGCGGTCCGCAAGGGGGACACCGCCTCCCGGCTCGGCGGCGACGAGTTCGCGGCCCTGATCGTCGGTGACGGCTCCCGCGACCGCACCGCGCGCGAGCGCCACATCTTCGAACTCGCCGACCGGCTGCGTACGACCCTGTCGCAGCCGTACCTCATCGACGGCAACGATGTCCGGGTCGCCGCCTCCATCGGGGTGTCCTTCTCCGAGCCGGGCCTGGGCGCCGGCGAACTGCTGCGCAACGCCGACCTGGCGATGTACCGCGCGAAGGCGGCGGGCAAGGGCCGCGTCGAGCTGTACGTGCCACAGATGCAGCAGGACGTCGTCCGCAAGGCGGAGCTGGCCACCAGGCTGCGCGCCGCCCTGCACGACGGCGAGTTCGCCCTGCTGCACCAGCCCGTGGTCTGCCTGGACACCGGCCGGATCACCGCGGTGGCCGCGCAGGCGCGCTGGCGCTCGGCCCAGGGCGTGCTGTTCACGCCCGCCGAGTTCCTGCGTGTCGCCGAGGACAGCGACCGCACCGCCGAGCTCGGCCGCTGGATGCTGGAGGAGGCGGTCGAACAGGCCGCCGAGCGCGCCGCCACCGGGCTCGCCGTGCCCGTCGCCGTCCGCATGACCGCCCGCAGACTCCTCGACCGCTCCATGCCGCTGAGTTCCGTGGAGGCCCTCCTCACCCGCCACGGACTGCCCTCGGGCGCCCTGATCGTGGAACTGGCCGAGACGGACCCCAAGGTCTCCCTGGACGAGCTGGAGCGCCGCCTGAAGACGCTCAGGCGGCTCGGCGTGCGGATCGCCCTGGAAGGCTTCGGCAGCGGCTACGCCACGATCACCGCGCTGCGCCGGCTCCCCGTCGACGTACTGAAGCTGGACCGCGGTCTGGTCGAGGGCGTCGTCGAGTCCGCCCGGCTGCACAAGATCACCAGCGGACTGCTGCGGATCGCCAACGACCTGGGGCTGCAGTCCGTGGCCGACGGCGTCGATCTGCCCGAGCAGGTCATCGCCCTGCGCTCGATGGGCTGCACCCATGGACAGGGCGTGGCCTTCTCCGGACCGCTGGACGAGTACCGAATGCGCCGAGCACTCGCCGGGGGCGTCTACGCCGTGCCCCACGGCCCCGTCGAACCCGTCTTCGCGGGAGGTGGTGGAAGTAGCGTCTTCGCAGGTGGGGGCGCAAGTGCGTATGCGGCGGGAGCCGCCTCGGGAGGGTATGGAACCGGTCTCGCGCTGCGCTCACATAATGAGACTCCCGTCCCACCCACTTGACACGCACAGCGCGCCGGGGGGAGGGTCTGTGCCATGCGCACCCGAATTCTCGTACTTGGAAAGCGCGTCGGCTGAGCTGGGAAGCACCGGATCGATGACCCGGAAGTCCCCGCTACCGCACCCGACGCGCTCCCCTCGCCTGCCTCACGGCACGAGGGGTTTTTTGTTGCACCAGTGACTGTCGATCAGTAAGCGCACACCGCTCAAAACTCGCAAAAACCCTCAGCATCGAGAAGAGAATGCCGATGACCGAGCAGGCCACCGGGGCCCACCACCCGCAGCCGCGGCCCCGTTCCGGAGGACAACAGTCCGCCCCCGAGCAGGTGACGGGAGCGCAGTCCCTCGTCCGCTCTCTTGAGGAGGTCGGGGCCGACACGGTATTCGGCATTCCCGGCGGCACCATCCTTCCGGCGTACGACCCGCTGATGGACTCCAAGCGGGTGCGGCACGTGCTGGTCCGCCACGAGCAGGGCGCAGGCCACGCGGCCACCGGATACGCGCAGGCCACCGGCAAGGTCGGGGTGTGCATGGCGACGTCGGGGCCGGGCGCCACCAACCTGGTCACCCCGATCGCGGACGCCCACATGGACTCCGTGCCACTGGTCGCGATCACCGGGCAGGTCGTCTCCAAGGCGATCGGCACGGACGCCTTCCAGGAGGCGGACATCGTCGGCATCACCATGCCGATCACCAAGCACAGCTTCCTGGTCACCAGGGCGGAGGACATCCCCCAGGCGATCGCGCAGGCGTTCCACATCGCCTCCAGCGGCCGTCCCGGGCCGGTCCTGGTCGACATCCCCAAGGACATCCTCCAGGCCAGGACCACCTTCTCCTGGCCGCCGGTCATGGACCTGCCCGGCTACCGCCCGGTGACCAAGCCGCACGCCAAGCAGATCCGCGAGGCGGCCCGGCTGATCACCCAGGCGAAGAGGCCCGTCCTCTACGTCGGCGGCGGCGTCATCAAGTCCGGCGCCACCGCCGAACTGAAGGTCCTCGCAGAACTCACCGGAGCGCCCGTCACCACCACACTGATGGCGCTCGGCGCATTCCCCGACAGTCACCCGCTGCACGTGGGAATGCCGGGCATGCACGGTTCGGTCACCGCCGTCACCGCGCTGCAGAAGGCCGACCTGATCGTCGCCCTCGGAGCCCGCTTCGACGACCGCGTCACCGGCAAGCTGGACAGCTTCGCCCCGCACGCGAAGATCGTCCACGCCGATATCGACCCGGCCGAGATCGGCAAGAACCGCGCCGCCGACGTGCCGATCGTCGGAGACGCCCGCGAGGTCATCGCGGATCTGATCCAGGCCGTGCAGAAGGAGCACAGCGACGGTCACCCCGGCGACTACACCGCCTGGTGGAAGGACCTCGGCCGCTGGCGCGAGACCTACCCGCTGGGGTACGAGCAGCCCGACAACGGCTCGCTCTCCCCGCAGCAGGTCATCGAGCGCGTCGGACAACTCGCCCCGCAGGGAACGATCTTCGCCGCGGGTGTGGGCCAGCACCAGATGTGGGCCGCGCACTACATCCAGTACGAGCAGCCCGCGACCTGGCTGAACTCCGGCGGCGCCGGGACCATGGGCTACGCGGTCCCGGCCGCGATGGGTGCCAAGGCCGGTGCACCGGACCGCACGGTCTGGGCGATCGACGGTGACGGCTGCTTCCAGATGACCAATCAGGAACTCACCACCTGTGCCCTGAACAACATCCCGATCAAGGTCGCCATCATCAACAACGGCGCCCTCGGGATGGTCCGCCAGTGGCAGACCCTCTTCTACAACCAGCGGTACTCCAACACCGTGCTGCACTCCGGTCCGGACGCCGACGGCAAGCAGCCGAGCGCCGGCACCCGCGTCCCCGACTTCGTGAAGCTGTCGGAGGCCATGGGCTGCTACGCGATCCGCTGCGAGTCGGCCGACGACCTGGACAAGGTCATCGAAGAGGCGAACTCGATCAACGACCGTCCCGTCGTGATCGACTTCATCGTCCACGAGGACGCCATGGTGTGGCCCATGGTCGCCGCAGGCACCTCGAACGACGAGATCCTGGCCGCCCGGGACGTCCGCCCCGACTTCGGCGACAACGAAGACGACTGAGAGCCGTAGGTAAAGGAAGCAGACCCATGTCCAAGCACACGCTCTCCGTCCTGGTGGAGAACAAGCCCGGTGTCCTCGCCCGGATCACCGCCCTGTTCTCCCGCCGCGGCTTCAACATCGACTCCCTCGCCGTCGGGGTCACCGAGCACCCCGACATCTCGCGCATCACCATCGTGGTGAACGTGATCGAGGCACTCCCGCTCGAACAGGTCACCAAGCAGCTCAACAAGCTCGTCAACGTGCTGAAGATCGTCGAGCTGGAACCCGGCGCGGCCGTTCAGCGCGAACTCGTTCTGGTGAAGGTGCGCGCCGACAACGAGACGCGTTCCCAGATCGTGGAGATCGTCCAGCTCTTCCGCGCCAAGACCGTCGACGTCTCCCCGGAGGCCGTCACCATCGAGGCCACCGGCGGCGCCGACAAGCTGGAGGCCATGCTCAAGATGCTGGAGCCCTTCGGCATCAAGGAGCTGGTCCAGTCCGGCACGATCGCCATCGGCCGCGGCTCCCGCTCGATCACCGACCGGTCGCTGCGGGCCCTGGAGCGGTCCGCGTAGACCCCCGGGCCCCGCCGCGCGCGGAGCCTCGTAAGAGATGCGAGTACGACCGGAAACGGGCGGTCGGCAGCCGTCGGCCGCCCGCATTCCGAGACCCCGGAACTTCCCCCCATCCCTCCGGCATACGGTGGGACGCAACACCTGCACACCAAGGAGAGAACCCAAAGTGGCCGAGCTGTTCTACGACGCTGACGCCGACCTGTCCATCATCCAGGGCCGCAAGGTCGCGGTCATCGGTTACGGCAGTCAGGGCCACGCCCATGCGCTGTCGCTCCGTGACTCGGGCGTCGACGTCCGGGTCGGTCTGCACGAGGGCTCCAAGTCCAAGGCGAAGGCCGAGGAGCAGGGCCTGCGCGTGGTGACCCCCTCGGAGGCCGCCGCCGAGGCCGACGTCATCATGATCCTGGTGCCGGACCCGATCCAGGCCCAGGTCTACGAGGAGTCCATCAAGGACAACCTGAACGACGGCGACGCGCTGTTCTTCGGCCACGGCCTGAACATCCGCTTCGGCTTCATCAAGCCCCCGGCCGGCGTCGACGTCTGCATGGTCGCCCCCAAGGGCCCGGGCCACCTGGTCCGCCGCCAGTACGAGGAGGGCCGCGGCGTTCCGTGTATCGCGGCCGTCGAGCAGGACGCGACCGGCAACGGCTTCCCGCTGGCGCTCTCGTACGCGAAGGGCATCGGCGGCACCCGCGCCGGCGTCATCAAGACGACCTTCACCGAGGAGACCGAGACCGACCTGTTCGGTGAGCAGGCCGTCCTCTGCGGTGGTACGGCCGCGCTGGTCAAGGCCGGCTTCGAGACGCTGACCGAGGCCGGTTACCAGCCGGAGATCGCGTACTTCGAGTGCCTGCACGAGCTGAAGCTCATCGTCGACCTCATGTACGAGGGCGGCCTGGAGAAGATGCGCTGGTCGATCTCCGAGACCGCCGAGTGGGGCGACTACGTCACCGGCCCGCGGATCATCACGGACGCCACCAAGGCCGAGATGAAGAAGGTCCTCGCCGAGATCCAGGACGGCACCTTCGCCCAGGCGTGGATGGACGAGTACCACGGCGGTCTGAAGAAGTACAACGAGTACAAGACGGCTGACGCCGAGTCCCTGCTGGAGACCACCGGCAAGGAACTGCGCAAGCTGATGTCGTGGGTCAACGACGACGAGTGACTCCGTCGGTCCGGCCGTGGTACCGGGGTTGCGCCCCGGTGCCGCGGCCGTTCCTGTCCGCCTGCGGTGCCTGAGGCGCTGTCACGGGGCTCCGCCCCGGACCCCGCTCCTCAAGTGCCGGAGGGGCTGAAAATGCGCGCGCCGGATCGTGCGTGCTGATGTGCACGTGCACGTGCGGGTGATCCTTCTGCGGAGGCGCGTGAACACGGCGCGTCGCCACTAGACTGCAGCACTACATACGCGTCGGGCCCACAGCGTCGTGCGTCTTCCACGCGGCAATCCTTCACCGCCTGCGGCCGTCGGGACGGCCGTCCGCAATGGACTTGTGAGGACACACGTGAGCTCGAAACCTGTCGTACTCATCGCTGAAGAGCTGTCGCCCGCGACGGTGGACGCTCTGGGCCCGGACTTCGAGATCCGGCACTGCAACGGCGGCGACCGTGCCGAGTTGCTGCCCGCGATCGCCGATGTCGATGCGATCCTGATCCGTTCCGCGACGAAGGTCGATGCCGAGGCCGTCGCCGCCGCGAAGAAGCTGAAGGTCGTCGCACGGGCCGGTGTCGGCCTGGACAACGTCGACGTGTCCGCCGCCACCAAGGCCGGCGTGATGGTCGTCAACGCCCCCACCTCGAACATCGTGACCGCGGCCGAGCTGGCCTGCGGTCTGCTGCTCGCGACCGCCCGCCACATTCCGCAGGCCAACACGGCCCTGAAGAACGGCGAGTGGAAGCGCAGCAAGTACACGGGTGTCGAGCTGGCGGAGAAGACCCTGGGTGTCGTGGGTCTGGGCCGGATCGGCGCGCTCGTCGCGCAGCGCATGTCGGCGTTCGGTATGAAGGTCGTCGCCTACGACCCCTATGTGCAGCCCGCGCGGGCCGCGCAGATGGGCGTCAAGGTGCTGTCGCTGGACGAGCTGCTCGAAGTGTCCGACTTCATCACCGTGCACCTGCCGAAGACGCCGGAGACCCTGGGTCTCATCGGTGACGAGGCGCTGCACAAGGTCAAGCCGTCGGTGCGGATCGTCAACGCCGCGCGGGGCGGGATCGTCGACGAGGTCGCGCTGTACTCGGCGCTCAAGGAGGGCCGGGTCGCCGGCGCGGGCCTGGACGTGTATGCGAAGGAGCCCTGCACGGACTCGCCGCTCTTCGAGCTCGACCAGGTGGTCTGCACCCCGCACCTGGGTGCGTCCACGGACGAGGCGCAGGAGAAGGCCGGTATCGCGGTCGCGCGTTCGGTGCGTCTGGCGCTCGCCGGTGAGCTGGTTCCGGACGCGGTGAACGTGCAGGGCGGAGTCATTGCCGAGGACGTCAAGCCGGGTCTGCCGCTCGCGGAGAAGCTCGGCCGTATCTTCACCGCGCTCGCGGGCGAGGTCGCGGTCCGTCTCGATGTCGAGGTGTACGGGGAGATCACCCAGCACGATGTCAAGGTGCTCGAACTCTCCGCGCTCAAGGGTGTCTTCGAGGACGTCGTCGACGAGACCGTGTCCTACGTGAACGCTCCGCTGTTCGCGCAGGAGCGTGGTGTCGAGGTACGGCTGACGACCAGCTCGGAGTCCTCCGACCACCGCAACGTGGTGACCGTGCGCGGCACCCTCAGCGACGGCCAGGAAGTCTCCGTCTCCGGCACGCTCGCCGGCCCCAAGCACCACCAGAAGATCGTCGCCGTCGGCGAGTACGACGTGGACCTGGCCCTCGCCGACCACATGGTCGTCCTCAACTACACCGACCGTCCGGGTGTCGTCGGTGCGCTCGGCCGGATTCTCGGTGAGGCGGGGATCAACATCGCGGGCATGCAGGTCGCTCGTGCGGACGTCGGCGGTGAGGCGCTCGCCGTCCTGACGGTGGACGACACGGTGCCGCAGCCGGTCCTGACGGAGCTGGCGGAAGAAATCGGCGCCACGCAGGCTCGCTCGGTCAACTTGGTCTGAGCCCGGCCGACTTCACAGGGGGCTGCGGCCCCCGGGCCCCCGCCCCCGCATTTCGTCTGCGGCTCCGGTGGGGGCTGGTCGCGCAGTTCCCCGCGCCCCTAGAAGATTGCGCAGTTCCCCGCGCCCCCAGGTACCTGGGGGCGCGGGGAACTGCGCAGCGGGGGTTCGGGGGCGGAGCCCCCGTGTCAGGGACGGGAATGGGTAGGGGCGGCGGGGGCGCAATCTCGGGTGCGGACCCGTACCTCGCGCAGCGTCACCGACGCCAGCACCGCCGCGCCCACAAGAAGCAGCACCCCCGCAACCGCAGCCGCCTGCATCCCACTCGTGAACGCCTCCCGAGCCGCGACCACCAGCGATTCCCCCGCCCGCGAGGGCAACCGCTGAGCCTCGGCAAGCGCCGCCCCCAGCGTCTCGTGCGCCCCGGCCGGCGCGGAGGCCGGCATCTCGTGCCGGTACACCGCCGTCCCGATCGACCCCAGCAGCGCCATCCCCAGCGCACCCCCGAACTCCGCCCCGGTCTCCAGCACCGAGGACGCGGTCCCCGCCTGCTCGGCCGGCACGGTGCCCAGCGCCAGGTCCATCATCTGGGACATCACGACGACGATCCCGGAGGCGATGACGCCCGCCGCGGCGAGCACCAGCCACATCGAGTCCGTACCGGCGACGGTGAGCATCCCGTAGCCGCAGGCGGCGAAGACGAAGCCCCCGGAGACGACGTACGCCCGGTTCACCCCCCGCTGGACGAGCTGCGCGGCGACCGGAGCCGCGACCCCGACCAGCACGGTGGGCAGCAGGGCCCACAGCGCGGCCTCCATGGAGCTCTTGCCGAGCACCGACTGGAGGTACTGCGTGGTGAAGTACGCCGAGCCCAGCATGGCGAACGACGACAGCAGGTTCAGTACGACCGCGGGCGTGAAGCCCCGCCCGCGGAAGAGCGCGGGCGGCAGCATCGGTGACGCGGCGGTCCGCTGGCGGTGGACGAACAGCGCGGCGAAGAGCAGGCCGACGGTCACCGAGACGACGTAACGGACGTTCCAGCCCTCCGACGGGATCTCCTTGATGCCGTAGATCACCGGCAGTACGGCGGCCATGGACAGCGGCACGCTCAGCAGGTCGAAGCGGCCCGGCGACGGGTTCCTGGACTCCGGGAGCAGGAACGGGCCGAGGGCCAGCAGGAGTGCCATCGCGGGCAGGTTCACCAGGAACACCGAGCCCCACCAGAAGTGCTCGACGAGGACGCCGCTCATCACCGAGCCGAGCGCGACACCGCCCGTCATCACCGCGGACCACAGGCCGATCGCCTTGGAGCGCTGGCCCGGGTCCGTGAAGAGCGTGCGGATCATCGCCAGGGTGGACGGCATCAGGGTCGCCCCGCCGATGCCGAGCACCGCGCGGGCCGCGATCAGCGCCTCCGGGCTGTTCGCGTACGCGGCGGCCAGCGAGGCGGCGCCGAAGGCGGCGGCGCCGATCAGGAGGAGCTTGCGGCGGCCGATGCGGTCACCTACCGAGCCCATCGTCATCAGCAGCCCGGCGAGCACGAAGGCGTACACGTCGAAGATCCACAGCTGCTGGGTGCCGCTCGGCTCCAGGTCCGCGCTGATCTGGGGTATCGCGAAGTAGAGGACCGAGACGTCCATGGACACCAGGAGCAGCGGCAGCATCAGGACGCCGAGAGCGGTCCATTCGCGGCGGCCGGCCCGGGGTCCGGGCAGGGGCGCGGCATCGGCGATCGGGCTCGAAGGGTTCGGCGGGTTCGTCACGTCCTGGACTGTACGGCCGTCTTAAACGAGTGTCTAGTACGCTTGTGTAATACGTGCGTCTGGGACGGTTGTCTGTCGCGTGGGTAGGGTGACCGGCATGGGACACCGTGAGGATCTGCTCGAAGGCGCCAAGCGCTGCCTGCTGGAGAAGGGCTTCGCGCGGACGACCGCGCGCGACATCGTCAAGGAGTCGGGGACGAACCTGGCGTCGATCGGCTACCACTACGGGTCGAAGGACACGCTGCTCGCGGAGGCGTACATCTCGATCGTCGAGGGGGTCTCCGACGGCTTCGACGGCGCGGAGGAGCCGCAGGGGGTGGCCGGTTCGGAACCGGGTTCGCTGGAGCGGTTCCACGAGGTCTGGAAGAGCGTCATCGCGACCATGCGCACACCCGGCTCGCCCTGGCATCTCAGCATGGAGATCGTGGCCATGGGCGACAAGCTGCCGGGGGTGCGCGCCCATCTCGCGAAGGCCCAGCGCGAAGGGGCGCGCGGCATCATCCCGATGCTGATGGGCGGCCTGGAGGAGGAGGTGTCCGAGGGTGACGTCGACACCCTGGGCAAGTTCTACATGACCCTGATGATGGGGCTCATCGCCCAGTGGACCTTCGATCCCGGGACCGCGACCGACGCCGACGAACTCACCGCGGGCCTGCGGAAGGTCGTCGAGGCGACGCAGGGGAAGGTGCCGGGGGCGAAGGGGGAGTCGCCGGCCTGAGGATCCGGCCGTCCGACTCCCGCCTCCCGCGCCGAACGCCCCCGCCGGATGCGAGCCCTTCCTGTGGACCCGCCCGGCAGCCCACCCCGCCCCATGGCCAAAACCCGCCGACACGGCGGCGGGTTTTCCACTGGTGACGTGTACACGTCGACCCGACTATGTGGTGCACGTGCGTTCGGTGTGTGTTTTCTGTGCGTGAACAGCCCCCTGTGGTACCCGCTGTGACACCCACCGGATCTTTCCGGAACAGCGCAACCTGCCGAATTAGCCGCTGCTGAAGGGTCGGGCCGCATCATGGCCGGTCGGGTGTGGGGACGTAGACGTTTTCTTCCGCTGTTACTGGGGTTCGCCCTGCTCGTGTCGCTGCTGTCCGGCAGCGTATGGCGGGCCGGCGAACCGGTACCAGCGGCCGATGTGCAGCCCTTGGGCGGCTGCGTACCGGGGTCGGAGGCGACGGCGAAGGGGCCGATCGCCGCGGAATCCGCCCCGGTGACCAAGGAGTGGGTCGTCCCCGGCACCGGGGTGACCAAGCGCGTCGAACGCGACGGCGCCGAAGTGGCGCTCGCGCCGGAGGCGGTGGACCGGCCGACGGAGATCGGCGTCCAGCCGCTGACCGAGAGCAGCATGCCGGGCCTCGGCTCCGGCATGGACAACATGACCAAAGGACCGAGCGGTTACCGGTTCACGCCGACCCCGCACACCTTCGAGGCCGACATCACGGTGACCCTGCCGTACGACCCCGACGCGGTGAAGACGGCCGGGCTCACACCGAACGACATACGGACGTTCTACTACGACGAGGCCGCCGACTGCTGGCAGCCGCTGGAGCGGCTCGCGGTCGACGAGGAGAAGCAGGTCGTCGTCTCGCGGACGTCCCACTTCACCGACATGGTGAACGCCACCGTCACCGCGCCCGAGGGCCCCGAGCAGGTCAGCCACGACCCGAACCGGATCAAGGGCATCCAGGCCGCCGACCCCGGCGCCGGTGTCCAGCAGATCGCCGCCCCGGCCGCCAACAGCCAGGGTGACGCCCGGCTCTCGTACCCGCTGGAGCTGCCGGCCGGCCGCGGGGGAGCGGCGCCCGCCCTCTCCATCGGTTACTCCTCCGCCTCCGCCGACAGCTGGCTGGGCAACGGCTGGGAACTCTCGACCCCGTCGGTCTCCATCGACACCCGCTGGGGCGTGCCGCGCTACGACACGGCCAAGGAGACCGAAACGTACGTACTGGGCGGCGAACAGCTCACCCCGGTCGCGCACCGCACGCAGCCGCAGCCGCGCAGCGAGGGCGACAAGATCTTCCACACCCGGGTCGAGGGCGGCTTCGCGCGCATCGTCCGCACCGGTGACTCACCGAAGACGTACGGCTGGGAGGTGACCGACAAGTCCGGGGTCCGCCATGTCTACGGCGGCGAGGGCGCCGTACTCAAGGACGACGAGGGCAGCATCTTCTCCTGGGCGCTGCGCGAGGTGCGCGACCCGCACGGCAACACCGTGCGCTACAGCTACACGCCCGTCGAGGACGCGGGCGTGGCGGGCGGGACCGTCGCGGGACGCGAGCTGTACGTCAAGAAGATCGCGTACAGCGGGCACGGCGACACCGACGGGCCCTACACGGTGACCTTCGTCCGGGACCGCGAACTGGGCGAGCCGCGCCGCGCCGACGTGTCCATCGACGCGCGCGGCGGCTTCAAGCGCGTCACCGCCGACCTGCTGCGCCGTATCGAGGTGCGGTTCCGGGACGAGCTGGTGCGCGGCTACGAACTCGCCTATCGCGAGGGCGCGTTCCACAAGACGCTGCTGAAGTCGGTCGCGCAGCTCGACGCCGACGGCAAGGTCTTCACCGAGCACGAGTTCTCCTACTACGACGACATCCGCGACGCCGACGGCGCGTACGACGCGTTCGCGAAGGTCGACTGGTCCTCGCCGGACGACAACGTGCGCAACGGCCGCGTGAACGGCGTGCGTTCGGGCGCCGGTGAGGCCGGGGCGCTCAACGGCAACACCTCCACCGGCGCCGGCGGCCACCTGTACGTCGGCTTCGGTTCGAACCGTTCCAAGAGCGGCTCCGCCGGTGTGAAGGCGGGCTTCAACCGCTCCACCGACGAGGGGCTGCTCGCCCTCCTCGACGTGGACGGCGACAACCTGCCGGACAAGGTGTTCGAGCGCGGCGACGGTCATGTCTTCCGCAAGAACCTCTCCCGGCCGGGCGGCGAGCCGAAGTTCGCCGCCACCACGACGGCCCTGCACAACCTGCCGGGAATCTTCAGCGAGTCCACCAGCAGCCGCACCGCGGGCATCGAGAGCTATCTGGCGGGCGCCCAGCAACTGGACCACATCAGTACCGTCTCCACCACCCGGCGCTACTTCGCCGACGTCAACGCCGACGGCGTGGTGGACCTCGTCAACGGCTCCGCCGTGGTGTTCGGCCGGGTCGGCGCCGACGGCGGGGTGACCTACGGATCGGCCGCCGACACCCCCGCGCCGATCGGCACCGGCACGGTCGACGCGGCGGGCACCCTGCCCGACCTGACCGCCGAGCGCGAACGCCGGATCGCCTCCTTCCCGCTGGTGGACTCGGTGCGCCGGTGGACCGCGCCGTACGACGGCACGGTGGCCGTCACCGGCACCGTGACCCTGAAGGAAGTGACCGGGGAACTCCCCGAGTTCGCCGACCCCGACGGCGTCCGCGTGGCCGTCCAGCACGAGAACCAGGAGCTGTGGTCGGCCCGCGTCCAGCAGGACGACCACACCCCGCGCACCCCCGAGGGCGTCGACGCGATCGAGGTGGAGCAGGGCGACCAGTTGTACTTCCGGGTCGGCTCGGTCTTCGACGGCGCCGCCGACCAGGTCGCCTGGGATCCGGCGGTCACGTACACCGGGTTCGAGGCGACCGACGCCAACGGGCTGCCCCTGCACGCGTACCGGGCGTCCGAGGACTTCACCCTCACCGGGCGCGCCGGAAGCGTCGAGGCACCGGCGGCGGGCACCCTGCGCCTGACCGGTGATCTGAAGAAGACGGCGGCCACCACCGACGACCTCACCGTCCTGATCACCCGGGACGGCGACCCTGTCGTGGAGCGGACCGTCGGCGCGGCCGAGACCGGCACCTTCGACGTCGGCAACTCCGTCACCGTCACCAAGGGGCAGCGGCTCACCTGGCGGATCAGGACCGACTCCCCGATCGACCTCACCGCGCTGCAATGGGCGCCGCGGGCCGAGTACACCGAGGCCGAAGGCGTGGAGGGCGAGGCGGAGTTCAGCCCGCCGTACGACATCGACACCTACACGACCCGTGGGGAGCCGCAGCGCCCGTACACCGCTCCCGGTGGCACGCTCACCGCGACCCCGCGGATCGAGGGCGGTTCCGGCGCCGCCGTGTTCACGGTGAAGAAGCGCGGCGCGCTGCTCGCGAAGGAGACCGTGCAACCGGGCGGTGAGCCACCGTCGTTGCAGGTCGACGCACAGGCGGGCGACGAGCTGTACTTCGACGTCACCGGCTCCGGCGTCACCTCGGCGCAGGTGACCGTGGGCGAGGACACCGTCGCCGCCACCGTGCACACCCGCGTCACCGAGGGCGTCTTCGCCCGTCCGTACCGCGGCTGGGCCGCCGTCGGCTACAACGGCAACGGCGACCGCGCCGAACAGCCCATCAGGCAGGCCGACCTGACCGGTGAGTCCATCCCCGACCGGCTGCCCGACGATGTGGACCCGGCGGCCGAGCGCGAGGAGTTCGAGAGGGACCCGCGGATCGCCCCGCCGGACGTGGTGCCGTTCACGCCCGACCGGGAGAACGGCCGCTGGACCTCCGGTGACGTCTGGGTGGCCGCGGACGAGGCGGCCGGCTCACGCTACGGCGGACAGACCATCGGCCTGCCCACCGCCGAGTCCCTCGCCTCCGTGCAGGCCGTGCCCCGTATCTCGGAGTCCGAGCAGATCTCGCTGACCGGCTCGGTCGGCGGCGGTGTGGGAACCGTCGGCGGCAGCGTCGCCTTCGGCACCTCTCAGGGCGTCCTCGACTACCTCGACATGAACGGCGACAGCTACCCCGACGTCGTCGGCTCCGCCGGTGTGCAGTACACCGAACCGACCGGCGTCCTCGGAGCCACCAAGGGCGACGTCCCCGGTGGAGCGGTACGCGAGTCGGACAACGTCACCGGCAACGCCAACGCGGGCAGCGCCGCCCGTACCCTCGCCACCGGCCGGGGCCACGCCGCCCCGCCCGCCACGGGCACCGCCAACACCGCGACCTCCGGCAACGACATGCCCCCGCTGGGGGTCGGCGGCAACCTCGGCAGCGGAAAGTCCGACGGCCGCTTCGACCTGCTGGACATCAACGGCGACCAGCTTCCCGACCGCGTCTACGAGAACGGCCGCGCCGCCCTCAACCTCGGCTACCGCTTCGCCGCTCCCGAACCCTGGCCCGGCGGGAAGATCAACGAGGGCAGCAGCTCCAGCTCGGGTCTCAACATCGGGTTCGAGACCGACTTCTACGGCTTCGGCGGCGGTGCCTCCTTCGACCAGACCACGTCGTCCACCAAGAACTCCCTGGTCGACGTCAACGGCGACGGCCGCGCCGACCGCGTCCTCGCGGGCGACCCCATCCGGGTCGCCCTCAACACCGGCTCCGGCTTCGCCGATCCGGTGCCCTTCAAGGGCAGCCTGGACGGGATCAACAAGGACTCCAACGCCAAGCTCGGCGGCGGCGCCTACTTCACGATCCCCTTCTGCACGCTGTTCGTGACCGGCTGCGTCATCACCAACCCGGGCGCGAGCGTCTCCACCGGTGCCTCGCGCGCCGAGCAGATGCTGCGCGACATCGACGGCGACGGGCTCGCCGACCACCTCGCCTCCACCAAGGACAGCGAGCTGACCGTCGCCGCCAACCGCACGGGCCGCACCAACCTCCTCAAGTCCGTTTCCCGGCCGCTGGGTTCGCGCATCGACCTCGACTACACGCGCGACGGCAACACCTACGACCAGCCCGCCACCCGCTGGCTGCTGAGCGGTGCGAAGGTCCACGACAACCTGCCCGGCGACGGCCCCGACACCCGGTCGACGGCCTTCACCTACCGGGACGGCGCGTACGACCGCCTGGAGCGCGAGTTCCGCGGCTACGGCACCGTCGCCACCACCGAGGACGGGCAGCGCACCTCCACCACCGAGTACGACACCCGCGGCCACTACACGCGCGGCCTGGTCGAGCGCCAGACGGTGGCGGACAGTTCGGGCGCCCTGTTCACCGAGACGGTCAACACGTACGCCCTGCGGGACATCACCACCGGCGAGCCCGCCGACGGGCGCTCGACCCGCGCCACCCTCTTCCCGCACCTGACGAAGACGGAGTCGCGCTGGTACGAGGGCGGGGCCGAACCCGGCAAGAGCACGTCCGAGGAGTTGTCGTACGACGACCTCGGCAATGCCGTCCGCACCATCGACTACGGCGAACCCGGGGCCGCCGACGACGTGGAGACGAGGACCCGCTACACCGAGTGCGCCGACACCCACATCGTCGGGGTCGCCCGCGCGGTCGAGGTGTACGGCGGCGGCAAGAAGACGCGCTCGCGTACGTCGGAGGTGGACTGCGCGACCGGTGACGTCACCCGCCACACCGCCGAGCAGACCCATGGCGAGAGGGCGGTCACCGACCTGGAGTACAACGACACGGGCACGCTGAAGTCGGTCAAGTCGCCGGAGAACCACCGGGGTCAGCGCTACCGGCTGACCTACGAGTACGACGGCCCGACGGGCACGTACGTGACGCAGACGAAGGACAGCTTCGGCTACCGCTCGACGGCCGAGTACGACCTGCGGTTCGGTCTGCAGAGCGAGTCCGTCGACATCAACGGCCAGAAGATCCGCACCTCCTACGACCGGGCCGGCCGGGTGGCCTCGGTGACCGGACCGCACGACCACAAGGCGGACCGCCCGACCATCGCCTTCGCGTACCGCCCCGAGGCCGCCGTCCCGTACGCGGTCACCCGCCATCTGGACCGTGCCGCGGACGGGAAGGTGAAGGACGACACGATCGACACCGTCACCTTCGTCGACGGTCTCGGCCGGGTCGTCCAGACGAAGAAGGACGCCGAGGTCGCGGGCAAGGACGTGATGACGGTCTCCGGCCGCGGTGTCTTCGACGCGCTGGGCCGGGTCGCGCAGCAGTACTACCCGGTCACCGAACCGAAGGGCGCCGCGAACACGGCCTACAACCCGGCCGTCGACACGGTCAGACCGGCCCGGATCACCTACGACGTGCTCGACCGCGCGCTGCGCACGGAACTGCCGGACGGGACGGTGACGTCCCTGGCCTACGGCTTCGGCAAGGACCGGGCGGGCCGGCCGCAGTTCGAGACGGTGGCGACCGACGCGAAGGACAACCAGACCCGCACCTACGTGGATGTGCGCCGGCAGCAGACCGCGATACGCGAACCGGGTGCGAAGAAGGGCGACGCGCCGATCTGGACCTCGTACGCCTTCGACGCGCTCGGACAGCTGACGAAGGTCGTGGACGACGAGAACAACACGACCACGAGCGAGTACGACGACTTCGGCCGCCGTACGGTCGTCGACTCCGCGGACGCGGGCCGCACCACGACGGGTTACGACCCGGCGGGCAACGTGACCCGCTCGGTCACCGCGAACCTGGCGAAGAAGCACAAGGCGATCGCGTACGAGTACGACTTCAACCGCCTCGTGAAGGTCGACTACCCGGTCTTCAAGGACAACGACGCCCGCTACACGTACGGCGATCCGGGCGCCGAGGACAACACCGCCGGCCGGGTGGCGAGGATCGAGGACGCCGCGGGAACGGTGAAGCGGCAGTACGGCCCTCTCGGTGAGGTCGTCGAGGAGACCCGCACGCTGCCGGGTCCCCTCCACACGACCAGCGTCTTCACCACGGGCTACCGCTACGACAGCTTTGGCAGGGTCCTGTCGCTGACGTACCCCGACGGCGAGGAACTGGAGTACACCTACGACAGCGGCGGCCAGGTCACCGCGGCGACGGGCACCAAGAAGCACTACAGCTACGACTATCTCAAGTCCCTGGACTACGACAAGTTCGGCCAGCGGACCCGCGTGGAGCTGGGCAACGGCACGGCGACGTCGTACGCGTACGACGCCGAGGACCGCCGCCTCGCGACGCTGAACTCGACGCTGCCGAAGGGCGAGTCGTTCCAGAAGCTCAGCTACACCTACGACGCGGTCGGCAACGTCACCCGACAGGAGAACGCGGCCGAACCCACCGCCGGTGCCGCGGACGCGGCGGAGACGGCGGAGACGGGCGGGCCCACCGTCCAGACCTACACCTACGACAACCTCTACCGCCTGACGAAGGCGATCGGCTCGTACGACTTCGCCAAGAAGAAGACCGACACGTACGCGGTGTCGACCACGTACGACACGATCAACAACATCACGAGCAAGGACCAGCGCCACGCGATCGTGTCGGACGGCGGTCACGAGAACGTACAGAAGCACACCACCTACGCCAACACGTACGCGTACAAGGACCCGAGCCCGCACGCCCCCTCCCGGGTCGGCGAGGAGTCCCTGTCGTACGACGCCAACGGCAACCTGATCGACAGCGAGTCCGACACCCTCGGCCACCCGCGCCGCCAGCAGGTCTGGGACGAGAACAACCGGCTGGCCTGCGTCCACGACCTGTGGAAGTTCGAGACGGTGGACCAGGAACCGTCCTCCTGCGACCGGCTCGGCAAGTCGCCGACGGTCCGCTTCACGTACGACGCCGACGGCACGCGGGTCGTGAAGGAAGGCGCGCAGACGGCCCTCTACCCGAACCAGAACTACTCGACGCGGGGCCTCCAGGAGTTCAAGCACGTCTTCGTGGGCACGACCCGCATCGCCACGAAGACCTCCAAGCCCCTCGGGCTGTACGAGAAGGACCAGTTCTACTACCACGCCGACCACCTGGGCTCGACGTCGTTCGGCACGGACGAGAAGGGCCGGGTCGCCGAGCACCTCGACTACTTCCCGTCGGGGGAGGTCTGGGTCGACGAGAACAAGTCGTTGGAGGAGACCCCGTATCAGTTCACCGGGAAGGAGCTGGACGAGGAGACCGGCTACACGTACCACGGGGCGCGGTACTACGACGCGCGCGCGGGCCTGTGGCAGTCCCCGGACCCGGCGCTCGGCGGCTATCTGGACGGCTCGCCGAACGGCGGGGTGCGGCGCCCGGCCAACCTCAACCTGTACGGGTACGCCTACGACAACCCCGTCGGGTACTCCGATCCCTCAGGTCTCACTCCCGACGAACCCGCGGAGGAGTTCAACCTCGGGCGGTTCCTCAGGGACCAGTACACCCGCCATCACGACCAGGCGATCACCATGGCCGGGCGCCAGCTCCAGGAGACCCATCCGCAGGACAGGGTGACCATGGAACGCCAGAGCCTGGAAGGACACAATCCGGAGAACGCGATCAACGGCGGCTGGGCGGACCTCATCCTCTGGACGGACACGTTCGTCTACATCTGGGACGCCAAGCACAAGGGCGGCGGGGCCGAGAAGGCGGGCGTGGAGGACGTGAAGTGGTACGTGGACAACCTCCAGGCCGAGCTGTTGGCCAAGGGTGACTCCCGGATCGTCAAGGCCGGATTCGACCTGGAGCGGGAGGAGGAGCCGTCCTGGTACGAGGAGAACATGTTGCTGGAGATGGAGTCGTCGCAGACGTATCCCGGCAAGGGAGTGATCACCTACACCCTGACCGAGAACGAGGAAGAGGAGGAAACCGTGCCTGTTCCCGTCCCCACCCCCGTCCCGCTGCCCACACCCGCGGAACAGCGGAACAGGCTGACGTTCTTCGGCGGCGCACTCATCGTCCTGGGCTCCATCTGGGCCATGGCGCTCGCCCCCTGACGCCGCCTAGAGGCGCCGCGCCTTGATCGCCATGTGCAGCAGCAGCCGGTCCTCGCCGTCGGAAAGGTCCAGGCCCGTGAGCTGTTCGACGCGGGACAGGCGGTAGTAGAGGGTCTGGCGGTGGACGCCCAGTTCCGCCGCGGCGCGGCCGGCCTGGCCCGCACGGTCGAGGAACACCTCGGCGGTGCGGGCCAGTTCGCGATGGGCGGGGGTGAGCAGCGGGCTGACGGCAGGGTCGGTGGCGGCGGCCGGGGCCATCGTCGACAGCAGGCGGTACGGGCCGATCGACGACCAGTGCGCGACCGGGCCGAGCCGGGGTTCCGCCAGGGCCGCGCGGGCGGCGGCGGAGGCCTCCTGCCAGGCGGCGGGGAGGTCGGCGAGACCGGTGCGGGGGACGGCGATCCCGGCCGCCGCACGGCCGCCGCCCGGTGCGCCCCCGGCCACCTCGTTCGCCTGCTGTCCGGGCGGGGCGGACCCCCGTACCTCCTCGGCCCTCTCCAGGAGGCGGGCGGCCGCCGTCGTCGCCGGGGTGAGGACCTCGGGGGAGCGCAGCCGGACCAGCAGGGCCAGGCCCTGGTCGTCGGTGTTCCAGGGGAGGGCGCACAGCGCGGTGGCGCCCGGGATCGTCCGGACGGAAGGGGCGTCGTCGGGGTCGGCCGACGGCCAGGCGGCCACGCAGAGCACGGTGTGCGGGCCCTCGCCGCGCGGGCCCAGGGCCGTACGCAGTTCCGTCACCGCCAGCTCCCGCTGCCAGCCGCTCCCGGCGCTGAGCACGGCGCGCAGTTCACGGCTCAGGTCGGCGCCCGCCTGGGCCTCGTCCGCGAGCAGGGCGCCGATGCGCGGGGTCACGTCCATGGCCGCGGCGAGCTGCCGGTCGGTGGGCCCCGGCTCGTCGGCCAGGAGCCACACATAGCCGAGGGCGACACCCCGATGGCGTACCGGGAGGCAGACGCGGCCCCGGTGGACGCCCGCCTCCGGGGTCGGCGGGATGCGGACCGGCCCGGTCGCCCGCGCGATGCCGAAACTCTCGAACCAGGTGCGGACCGCCGAAGTGGAGCGGCGCGTGAGGATCGAGCGGGCGCGCACCGGGTCCAGCGCGGAGGCGTCCAGCTCGCCCTCGCTGTCGTACGCGCCGAAGGCGATCAGCTCGAAGTCGCGGTTCTCCAGCGTCGCGGGGGCGCCGAGGAGCTCCGAGATCTCGTCGACCAGGTCTTGATAGTCACCCTTGAATTCGGCCGTCACCTGGGCATTGTGCCTCGATTCCGGCCGCCTTCATACATCTGTCTGAGATCGGCGACACGGATGCGTGACAGCTGTCGATGGCTGACGATCGGGGGAATCCCTAGGTTTCACGGTGGTTCTCCGTCTACCGGCTTTCTGTGGAGGTGCCCCGTGCTGGGTCCCGTGATTCTCGCCGCCTCGCGCAGCGACCGGATGCGTCGTCTCGTCTCGGCGGCCCCGGTGACCAGGCCGGTCGTCGACCGCTTCATCCCGGGCGAGAGCGTCGACCAGATCGTGCCGATCATCCAGGACCTCACGGCCAAGGGCCTGGAGCTGACCATGGATGTCGTCGGCGAGGACATCACCACCCCCGAGCAGGCCGCGGGCGCCCGTGACGCCTACCTGGAGCTCATCGGCCGCCTCGCGGAACTCGACCTCGGGACGCGCGCCGAGATGTCGGTGAAGCTGTCCATGTTCGGACAGGCGCTGGACGGCGGGCACGAGCTGGCGCTGGCGAACGTCCGCCCGGTCGTCGAGGCCGCCGCCGCCATCGGCACGACCGTCACGCTCGACGCCGAGGACCACACCACCCTCGACTCGATGTTCGCCATCCACGAGGAGCTCCGCAAGGACTTCCCGGAGACCGGCTGCGTCATCCAGGCCTACCTCTTCCGCACCGAGGCCGACGCCCGCCGCCTCGCCGCGAACGGCAGCCGCGTACGGCTCGTGAAGGGCGCGTACAAGGAGCCCGCCGAGGTCGCGTACCTGCAGAAGCCGGAGATCGACAAGGCGTACGTACGGGTCCTGCGCATCCTCATGGAGGGCGACGGGTACCCGATGATCGGCTCCCACGACCCGCGCCTGATCTCCATCGCGCAGGAACTGGGACGGCGCGCCGGACGCAAGATCGACGAGTACGAGTTCCAGATGCTGTACGGGATCAGGAGCGAGGAGCACCTGCGGCTCGCCGCCGAGGGTCACCGCATGCGGGTCTACACCGCCTACGGCACGGACTGGTACGGCTACTTCATGCGCCGCCTCGCCGAGAAGCCGGCCAACCTGCGGTTCTTCGCCCGCAGCATGATGACCCGAGGCTGACGGATGACGACGACACAGGCTGTCGGCCGGGGGTCCGGGGGTTGTCCCCCGGGCAGGCACAGTATGCGGCGCCTCGCGGAGAAGCCGGCCAACCTCCTCTTCTTCGCCCGCTCGGTCCTCACCAGGGACTGAGCCCCAGGACTTCAGCAAGGGGGCCGCCACCGCGGGCCCGAGCCCCGAAACACCCGCTCATCAAGGAGTACGGAACCCATGGACGCAGTGACCCAGGTCCCCACGCCCGTCAACGAGCCGGTGCACGGCTACGCCCCCGGCACGCCCGAGCGCGCCCGCCTGGAGGCGAAGCTCAAGGAGCTGGCCGAGAACCCGATCGACCTGCCGATGACCATCGGCGGCGAGAAGCGGATGGGCGGCGGCGAGCGCTTCGACGTCGTGCAGCCGCACAACCACAAGGCACGCCTCGGCACCTACGCGAACGCCACGAAGCAGGACGCCCAGGACGCCGTCGACGCGGCCCTCGCCGCCGCGCCCGCCTGGCGCGCGATGTCCTTCGACGACCGCGCCGCGATCATCCTGCGCGCCGCCGAACTGCTGTCCGGCCCGTGGCGCGAGACCCTCGCCGCCTCCACGATGCTCGGCCAGTCCAAGACGGCCCAGCAGGCGGAGATCGACTGTCCCTGCGAACTGGTCGACTTCTGGCGCTTCAACGTCAAGTACGCCCGTGACCTGCTCGCCGAGCAGCCCCCGGCGAACTCGCCCGGCGTCTGGAACCGGCTCGACCACCGCCCGCTCGAAGGCTTCGTCTACGCGATCACGCCGTTCAACTTCACGGCCATCGCGGGCAACCTGCCCACCGCCCCCGCGCTCATGGGCAACGTCGTCGTGTGGAAGCCGTCCCCGACGCAGACCCACGCCGCCGTGCTGCTCATGCAGCTCCTGGAGGAGGCGGGCCTGCCCAAGGGCGTCATCAACCTCGTCACCGGCGACGGCATCGAGGTCTCCGGGGTCGCCCTGGAGCACCGCGACCTCGCTGGCGTGCACTTCACGGGCTCGACCAAGACCTTCCAGTACCTGTGGAAGACGGTCGGCAACAACATCGAGAAGTACCGCACCTACCCGCGCATGGTCGGCGAGACCGGCGGCAAGGACTTCGTCGTCGCGCACCCGAGCGCCGACCGCGCCGTCCTGAAGACCGCCCTGACACGCGGCTCCTTCGAGTACCAGGGCCAGAAGTGCAGCGCCTCCTCGCGCGCCTACGTCCCGGCCTCCATCTGGAACTCCGGCTTCAAGGAGGAGTTCGCGGCCGAGATCGACGGCATCACCATGGGTGACGTCACCGACCTGTCGAACTTCATCGGCGCCGTCATCGACGAGCGGTCCTTCGCCAAGAACAAGGCCGCGATCGACCGGGCCGCCGCGGACCCGACCTGCACGATCGTCGCGGGCGGCACCTACGACGACTCGGTGGGCTACTTCGTCCGCCCGACCGTCGTCGAGTGCTCCGACCCGGCCAACGAGGTCTTCACCACGGAGTACTTCGGCCCGTTCCTCGCCGTGCACGTCTACGACGACAGCACTCCCGAGGGCTACGACGAGATGCTGGCCCAGATGGAGTCGGTCTCGGACTACGCGCTCACCGGCTCGGTCATCGCGGGCGACCGCGCCGCCGCCGCGTACACGATGGACAAGCTGCGCTACGCCGCGGGCAACTTCTACATCAACGACAAGTCGACCGGTGCCGTCGTCGGCCAGCAGCCCTTCGGCGGCGGTCGCGCGTCCGGCACGAACGACAAGGCGGGCGCCCCGCAGAACCTGATGCGCTGGACGCTGACCCGCGCCATCAAGGAGACGCTGGTCGCCCCGACCGACTACCCGTACCCGCACATGGGCTGAGACCGACCCGCACATGGGCCGAGACCGGACTCGTACCTGAGCCGAGTTCCGCCCCTCCCGGACCGGGACGCCCCCGCACACGGGCCGGCGTCCCCACCGAACCGCCCCCGCCCCGGAAGCATCCCTCCGGGCCGGGGGCGGCGTGCGTGTGCCGGTCAGCCGGCCCCGTCGCGCCGGACGATCATCTTGCCCGTGTTGCCGCCCCGCAGCATCGACAGGAACGCCTCCACGATCCCCTCGAAGCCGTCGACGACCGTCTCGTCCAGGGCCAGCCTGCCGGCGAGCAGATGGGGGACGGCGAACGCGTACAACTCCTCCTGCACGTCCTGGTAGTTGCTCACCAGGAAGCCCTCGATCCGCAGGCTCTTCTCGACGACGTCGGCGTGGTTGTAGAGGACGGGCGGCGCGTCCGGGGTGTTGTACTGGCCGACCGTGCCGATCCGTACCACCCGCCCGCGTCCGCGCAGGGCGCCGATCGCGGCGCCGAGGTGCTCACCGCCGACGTTGTCGACGAACAGGTCGATGCCGGTGGGGGCGGCTTTCGCCAACTGCCCGGCGACGGAACCCCCGTGGTGGTCGAAGGCCTCGTCGTAGCCGACCTGCTCCTTGAGGTACGCGACCTTCGCCGCCGAGCCCGCGCTGCCCACCAGCCGTCCCGCGCCGAGCAGTCGGGCGAGGCGTCCGGTGGCCGTACCGACCCCGCCGGCCGCCGCCGAGACGAACACGTCGTCGCCTTCGCGGAGCCGCGCGATCCGGGTGAGTCCGACGTACGCGGTCAGACCGGTGCCGCCGAAGAGACCCAGATGCGCGGAGAGCGGTACGCCGTCGTGGTGGGGGAGGCGGCGGGTCTCCTCGGGGCGTACGACGGAATGGGTGCGCCAGCCGAGCCGGTGGAACACGATCTCGCCCTCGCGCAGCGCCGGATCACGGGACTCCACGACCCGGCCGAGCGTGCGGCCCTCCAGCGGGGCGTTCAACTCGAAGTCGCCGTCCATCATTTCGCGGTGGTACGGATCGACGGACCAGTACAGGTTCTCCACCAGGGCCGTGCCGGACGCCGGCTCGGGCACCGCCGACTCGGCGAACCTGAAGTGGTCGGGGGTGGGGAAGCCGGTCGGCCGGGCGGTCTGCTGCACGGTGAGCGCGACATCGGGCGAGACGGTCCTGGGGGTGGTCACGGGGAGGGTCATGGACAGGGACCGTAGGCAGGAATGCGCCGGGCGGGCAGAGGGTTGCGCTCATGGAACGGCCGCATCCATGAGCGGCCCTCATGGCCCCCTCAGGGGCGCGGGGAACGGCGCAGTCTTTTTGCCTTCAGGGGGCGCCGCCCCCAAAGGGCAGCAGGTGGGAGCAGGCGGGAAACAGGTGGGGGACCCCATGAGCACAGCCGATCTCGCGCCGCAGGAACTGCGGACCCTGGTCGCCGTGGCGAGCGAGGGCGGCTTCTCCGCGGCGGCCGTCACGCTCGGCACGACCCAGTCCGCCGTCTCCCACGCGGTCCGCGGCATCGAGCGCAAACTCGGCGTCGTCCTCTTCGACCGCGGCCGGCACGGCGCCCGGCCCACCCCCGCCGGGGCCCGCGCCGCGACCCACGCGCGGCGCGTCCTGCGCATGCTGGAGACACTCGTCGCCGAGACGCGGGGTGCGGGCGCGGGCCCCGACGGCGGCGACACCGTCGCCGGACCGCTGCGCATCGCCGCGTTCCGCAGCGCCGCCCTGTATCTGCTGCCGCCCGCCCTGGAACGGCTGACCGCACGCCACCCCGGCATCGAGCCGACGGTACGGGTCGTACGGGAGGTCGGCCCCGGCGTGGCGGGGGAGGTGGCCGAGGGCCGGGCCGACCTCGGCATCGCCACCCTCGGCACGAGCGCGCCGGTCCCGCCCGAACTGATCGGCGACGTGCTCCTGGAGGAGCCGTACTCGCTGGTGCATCCGGCCGGACATCCCCGGCCGCGCTCACTGCCGTTGGTCGACTGGCGGGAGAACTGCTCCGCGTACACCAGGAACTGGTGGGCCGGACAGGACTGGATCCCGTGCGCGACGGTCCGGGCCGAGGACGACGGGGCGGTGCTCTCGATGGTCGGCAGCGGTCTGGGCATGGCCATCATGCCCGCGCTGTCCCTGACGGGCGCCCCGCCGACCCTGGAGATCACCGACCTCGGCCCCGACCGTCCGACCCGCTCCGTGGGATACGTGACCACGCCCGGACTCGCCTCGACGCTCGCGGTGCGCGCACTGATCAGGGAGCTGCGGGGTCTCGCGCCGCGGCCGAAGATCGAACGGTAGAAGCGCAGGTCAGGGAGGGGTGGCCCGATCCGCCGTCTCAGATAGTAGGAAGTCCGACTAACTATGGAGACAGATGCGGAGTCCTCGCTTAGCTTTGAAGGAGCCGAACGTCTCGCTCGACCCAGCGAATGGCGGTCGTGAGCCGGAGCCCCTTGCAGGCAACCCCTGCGGCCCCGCTCCCCGCCTCTTCCGGCGTCTCGTAACCCCCTCACCCCACTTCCGGCGTCCGCTGCCGGAGGCAAGGAGCCGATTCATCATGGCCGAGACGACCGCCCGCCGAGTCCGTCACGTCTCCCGCACCAGCGAGTCCGACCGCAAGAACGCAGCAGCCGCGCTCCAGCGCGCCCTCGACCGCCGGGACAACGGCGGCTCGACCGGCCACTGAGCCCCGTACGTCACTCGCACGAGCCGGGAGCCGCGCCCGCTCGACGTGCGGCGCGGGGCCTCACGCCCCGCGCCGCACCTCGAAATGGTCGATGCGCTTCCCGCTCTCGGCGAGCGCCGACACCGTGAGTCGGGGAGCCGGTCCCGCCTCCGCCTCCACGGAGAGGAAGGAGTAGCCGGTGTACCGCACCCGCGACCACTCCACGGTGTCGGGATTCTGGTTCTTCGACTTCGTCCAGTGGTACGTGTCCACGGACTCGCGGTCGACGACCTTGCCCTCGTAGCTGTCCTTCACCCCTGAGGGGAAGCTGTACAGGCTCTTGCCCGCGCCGCCCGCCGTGACGTACACGATCCCGTCCCGCGTCGGATCGGTCGACGCGCCGATGGGCACCGGCTTGCCCACCCCGCCGTTCTTGACGGCGTCGGTGCGCTCGTACACATGGTTGTGGCCGTTGATCACCAGATCCACCTGGTGCTTGGTGAACAGCGGCAGCCAGGCGTCCCGTACCCCGCCGTCCGAGGCGTGGGTCGACGTCGAGTAGGCGCAGTGGTGGAAGAAGACCACGACGAAGTCGATCCCCTCGTCCTTGCGCAGTTCCGCGAGCCGCCTGTCGAGCCAGGCCGTCTGCCGGCCCTCCGAGTAGCCCTTGTTGGCGGGGATCTCGTACGACACGTCGTTCGCGTCCAGCGCCACGATCCCGACATTGCCGTACGTGAACGAGTAGACGCCCGGGGAGTTCTTCGCGTCGAAGCCGTTCTCGGGGAGCGAGAAGCGGGCCGACTGGCCGCCGTAGCCGTTCGACGAGTACCAGGCCTCCATGTCGTGGTTGCCGGTCGTCACCATCCACGGGACCGTCTTCGCGACCGTCTCCGTCTGCTTGAGGAACAGGTCCCAGGCGGTCGGGTCGTAGATGTCCGACTCCTCGCCGTGGCCCGTCACGTCCGCGTAGCAGATGTCGCCCGCGTGCAGATGGAAGGCGGGCTCGCGGCCGAGGATCAGCTTGTCGTTGGCGAGCGCGTCCGGGGTCACGCCCTGGTCGCCGAAGGCCGTGAACACGAACTTCTCCGCACGGCCGGGCGCCGTGGTGAAGGAGCCGACCGTGGAGTGCCGTTCCTTGGACGCCGGGTCGAACCCCTCGTGCCCGACGCCGTAGTAGTACGTCGTCCCGGGCCGCAGACCGTCCAGGGCCGCGTGCAGATAGAACTGGTCGAGGGCGAGCCGTACGCCGTCGAGCCCGGGGGTGTGCAGATCGCGCACCTCGGCCTCGATCTTGCGGCTCAGCTCCCACGGCTTCAGCCCCACCCGTACGTACGGCTTCCTGACCGTGAGCGGCACCTGCCAGGAGATCCGCATCTGGGTCTTCGGGTCCGCGCCGAAGGCGAGATGGCGGCCGAAGGGGGTCACGACCGCCCCGTCCACCCGTTCGGTGGGGGTGGAGCCGGCGGCCAGGGGAGAGGCGGACCGGCTCGCCGCGTCCGAGCCGGAGCCCGAGCCGGAACACCCGGCCAGCAGGCCGCCGGCCACCGCGCCCGCGCTCACCAGGGCGCGGCGGCGGGTGAACTTCGTCCGCAGGTACTCGTACTGCTCCGCCATGCTCATCCGGCGTGCGAGCCGTGGCGGGATGCCGACGTCGGGAGTGTCCATGCCTGTGAACTTCCCAGCAAGCACCGACAACCGCCATACGTACAGGTGAACGGGTGGCGACGGATTGATGCGCGTACGCGGTGCGGCGACCCGGCTGTGTCCGTATGACGGACGGCCCGTGTCATCCCGTGGGACGGGGAGTAGGGTGCCGACATGTCTCGCAGCATCGATCTCGCAGTGATCCCCGGTGACGGCATCGGCCAGGAAGTCGTGGCCCAAGGCCTGAAGGTCCTCTCCGCCGTCCTCCCGCAGGATGTGAAGCTGGAGACCAAGGAGTTCGACTTCGGCGCCCGGCGCTACCGCGCGACCGGTGAGACCCTCACCGACGCCGACCTCGAAGCCCTGAAGCAGCACGACGCCATCCTGCTCGGCGCGATCGGCGACCCGTCGGTCCCGTCCGGAGTCCTGGAGCGCGGCTTCCTGCTGAAGCTCCGCTTCGCCTTCGACCACCACGTCAACCTGCGTCCGTCGAAGCTCCTGCCGGGTGTCGCCACCCCGCTCGCGGGCCAGCCGGAGATCGACTTCGTCGTCGTCCGCGAGGGCACCGAGGGTCCGTACACCGGCAACGGCGGCACGATCCGCAAGGGCACCCCGCACGAGATCGCCACCGAGGTCTCCGTGAACACGGCCTTCGGTGTCGAGCGCGTCGTGCGTGACGCCTTCGCCCGCGCCCAGGCCCGCCCCCGCAAGAAGCTCACGCTGGTCCACAAGAACAACGTGCTCACCTTCGCGGGCCACCTGTGGACGAACGTCTTCAACACGGTGGCCGAGGAGTTTCCCGAGGTCACCACGGACTACATCCACGTGGACGCCGCGACGATCTACCTCGTCACGGACCCCGCACGCTTCGACGTGATCGTCACCGACAACCTCTTCGGCGACATCATCACCGACCTCGCCGCGGCCGTCTCCGGCGGCATCGGCGTCGCCGCGTCCGGCAACATCAACCCGAGCGGCGAGTTCCCGTCCATGTTCGAGCCGGTCCACGGCTCGGCCCCGGACATCGCGGGCCAGGGCAAGGCCGACCCCAGCGCCACCGTGCTGTCGGTCGCCCTCCTCCTGCGCCACCTCGGTTACGAGACCGAGGCCGCCCGCATCGAGGACGCCGTCTCCGCCGACCTCGCGGAGCGCGGCACCACCACCCGTACCACCGAGGAGATCGGCGACGCGCTCGCCGCCCGAGTATCCGGCTGACCCGCCGGTACCACCCCAAGCCGCCGGGTCGCTTCCGCACCCGGCGGCTTTTCGTATGCCCCGCCGGGTGTCACCATCAATCCCTGGGCCGCATTCACACCGTTTCGCCCCCCTCCACGGCTTCCACGACATACGTGGCAGGGGTGGTGCCCCATTCGGCTCATCTCGCGCGATAATCGAACGCGGAGCCGCGAAATGACGACATGCTCGGACGTCCTAACACTGGCCACTGGCAGTACAGGCGTGAGCGCGGCCCGTCACACACAACCGGTGAAGGACAAACCACTCATGACGACGCCCACGATCGAGCTAAAGCCCTCCTCGTCCCCGCTGTCCGACGCGGAGCGTGAGGAGATCCTGGTCAGCCCGGGATTCGGCCGCCACTTCACCGACCACATGGTGACGATCAAGTGGACGGAGGGCCGCGGCTGGCACGACGGCCAGCTCGTCCCGTACGGCCCGCTCTCCGTCGACCCCGCGACCAGCGTCCTGCACTACGCGCAGGAGATCTTCGAAGGGCTGAAGGCCTACCGGCAGCCCGACGGGTCGGTCGCCACGTTCCGCCCCGACCGCAACGCCCTGCGCTTCCAGTCGTCCGCCCGCCGGCTGGCCATGCCCGAGCTGCCCGTCGAGACCTTCATCGAGGCCTGCGACGTGCTGATCCAGCAGGACAAGGCGTGGGTGCCGGCGCACGGCGGCGAGGAGTCGCTCTATCTGCGGCCGTTCATGATCGCCACCGAGGTCGGTCTCGGCGTGCGGCCCGCGAACGAGTACCTCTTCATCGTCATCGCGTCGCCCGCCGGGGCGTACTTCCCGGGCGGGGTGAAGCCCGTCTCCATCTGGCTCTCCGAGGACCGGGTGCGTGCCGTCCCGGGCGGCGTCGGCGACGCCAAGACCGGCGGCAACTACGCCGCGTCGCTGCTCGCGCAGGCCGAGGCCGCGGCCAAGGGGTGCGACCAGGTCTGCTACCTCGACGCGGTCGAGCACAAGTGGGTGGAGGAGCTCGGCGGCATGAACCTGTACTTCGTGTACGGGGACAGGATCGTCACGCCCACCCTCAGCGGGTCCATCCTGGAGGGGGTCACCCGTGACTCGCTCCTCTCGGTCGCCCGCGACCTCGGGTACGGGTCCGAGCAGGCGCGCGTCTCCAGCGACCAGTGGAGGCGGGACGCCGCGGACGGGACGCTCACGGAGGTGTTCGCGTGCGGGACGGCGGCGGTCATCACTCCCGTCGGCACGGTGAAGAGTGCGGGTGGTGAGTGGCAGCAGAGTGGGGGTGGGCCCGGTGAGGTCACGCTGAAGCTGCGTGAGGCGCTGCTGGACATTCAGCGGGGCGTGTCGAAGGACACCCACAACTGGATGCACACCCTCGGCTGACCTCCACGGGGGCGCCGCCCCCGAACCCCCGAAAAGACCAAAAGACTGCGCAGTTCCCCGCGCCCCCAGGTACCTGGGGGCGCGGGGAACTGCGCGCTCAGCCCCCACCGAACCCGCACCCACCCACCGCGCGCGCCAGCCGCTTTTAGGGGCGCGGGGAACTGCGCGGCCAGCCCCCACCGGGCCCGCACCCGTCCATCCAGCATCCGCCCGCACGCAGCACCTTCGCTTAGAGTGCGGCTCAAAGAGGGGCAAGCTTTACCGCAGGTAGATCTATCCCAGAAGCGGCCCCAGCGTTAGAGTGGCGCTCAATATGCGACTCACCCCCACCGAACGCGACCGCCTCCTCCTCTTCGGCGCAGCCGAACTCGCCCGCGCCCGCCGAGCCCGCGGGCTGAAGCTGAACGTCCCCGAGGCGACAGCCGTCATCGCGGACGCCGTCTGCGAGGCGGCCCGCGACGGACGGCGGCTCGCAGAGGCCGTCGCCGCGGCCCGCGCGGTGCTCGGCCCGGACGACGTACTCCCCGGCGTCGCAGACATCGTCACCGAGGTCCACGTGGAGGCCGTCTTCGACGACGGCTCCCGCCTCGCGATCGTCACCGACCCGATCGGGGGCGGGCTGGGACCGGCCGGCCCGGGCGCCCTGCTGCCCGGCCCCGAGCACACCGACCCCCACCCCACCCGCACGCTCACCGTCACCAACACAGCCACCGTCCCCATCTCGGTGACCTCCCACTTCCACTTCTTCGAGGCCAACCCCCGCCTCGCCTTCGACCGCGCCGCCGCCTACGGCACCCACCTGGCCGTCCCCCCGGGCGCCTCCACCCGTTTCGCCCCGGGCGAGACCGTGGAGGTCGGCCTCCTGCCGATCGGCGGCGACCGCGTGGCGATCGGCTTCGCGGGCCTCGTGGACGGCCCGCTCGACGCCCCGGGCGCCAGAGCGGAGGCCCTGCGCAGAGCGGCGGCCTGCGGATACCTGGGAGCGGTCGCCCCCGAGGGAGGACAGGCATGAACCCGTACGAGTACGCCGCCACCCACGGCCCCCGCGCCGGCGACCGCGTCCGCCTCGGCGACTCGGGGCTGACCGTGCGCGTCGAGTCCGACGCCCAGAAGTACGGGGACGAATTCCTCGCCGGGTTCGGTAAGACGGCCCGTGACGGACTGCACCTCAAGGCCGCGGCCGTCCGCGACACCTGTGACGTCGTGATCAGCAACGTCCTCGTGATGGATGTGGCGCAGGGGATCAGGAAGGTGTCCATCGGTATCCGGGAGGGGCGGATCGCGGCGATCGGCCGGGCAGGTAACCCCGACACCCTCGACGGGGTGGACGTCGTCGTCGGTACCGGCACGGCGATCGTCTCCGGCGAGGGCCTGATCGCCACCGCCGGAGCCGTCGACACCCATGTGCACCTGCTGTCGCCGCGCATCATGGAGGCCTCGCTCGCCTCCGGGGTGACGACGATCGTCGGCCAGGAGTTCGGCCCGGTGTGGGGCGTCGGCGTCAACTCGCCCTGGGCCCTGCGGCACGCCTTCAACGCGTTCGACGCCTGGCCGGTCAACATCGGCTTCCTCGCCCGGGGTTCGTCCTCGGACCCGGCCCCGCTCGTCGAGGCCCTCGCCGAGGGCGGCGCGTCCGGTTTCAAGGTCCACGAGGACATGGGCGCCCACACCCGCGCCCTCGACACCGCGCTGCGCGTCGCCGAGGAGCACGACGTACAGGTCGCGCTGCACAGCGACGGCCTGAACGAGTGCCTGTCCGTCGAGGACACCCTCAAGGTCCTCGACGGACGGACCATCCACGCCTTCCACATCGAGGGCTGCGGCGGCGGCCACGTACCGAACGTCCTGAAGATGGCGGGCGTACGGAACGTCATCGGCTCCTCCACCAACCCCACACTGCCCTTCGGCCGGGACGCGGTCGCCGAGCACTACGGGATGATCGTCTCCGTCCACGACCTCAAGCCCGACCTGCCCGGCGACGCGGCGATGGCCCGAGACCGGATACGCGCCGGGACGATGGGCGCGGAGGACGTGCTGCACGACCTCGGTGCCATCGGCATCACCTCCTCGGACGCGCAGGGCATGGGCCGCGCGGGCGAGACCGTACGCCGGACGTTCGCGATGGCCGGGAAGATGAAGGCCCGGTTCGGGCCGCTGGAGGGCGACGGCCCGGACGACGACAACGCGCGCGTCCTGCGCTACCTCGCCAAACTGACGATCAACCCCGCCATCGCGCACGGCCTCGACCACGAGGTCGGCTCCGTCGAGACCGGCAAACTGGCCGACATCGTCCTGTGGCGCCCCGAGTTCTTCGGCGCGAAGCCCCAACTCGTCCTGAAATCCGGCTTCCCGGCGTACGGGGTCGTCGGCGACCCGAACGCGGCCACCGACACCTGCGAACCCCTGGTGCTCGGGCCGCAGTTCGGGGCGCACGGCAGCACGCCCGCCGACCTCTCGGTGGCGTTCGTCGCGCAGGCGGCGCTGGACCAGGGCAACGACCTCATGCCGACCCGCCGCCGCCGGGTGGCCGTTCGCGGCACCCGCGGCATCGGCCCTGCGGACCTGCGCCTCAACTCCCGTACGGGAGACGTCGACGTGGACCGGGACACCGGTCTGGTCACGCTCGACGGCGACCCCCTGCGCTCGGAGCCCGCCGAGTCCGTGTCACTCAACCGCCTGTACTTCCTCTGAGGATCACCCGATGACGACCGCTGCCGCCGACGGCTTCCGCATGCCCGCCGAGTGGGTCCCGCACGAGCGCACCTGGATGGCGTGGCCGGGCCCGAACCCCACCTTCGACGACCCCGCCGACCTCGCCGAGGCGTGCGCGGCCTGGGCGGCGGTGGCCCGTGCGGTACGCCGCTTCGAACCGGTCACGGTCGTGTGCGGGCCCGGCCGGTCCGCCGGGGCACGGGCCCTGCTGGGCCCCGGCGTCGACACCGTCGAGCACGACCTCGACGACGCCTGGATGCGGGACATCGGCCCCACCTTCCTCACCGGGGCCAAGGGTGAACTCGCCGCCGTGGACTGGACGTTCAACGGCTGGGGCGCGCAGGCCTGGGCCCGCTGGGAGCACGACGCCACGATAGGGGCGTACGTGTCGGACCTCGCCGGCGCCCGTACGTACGCCTCGGCGCTCGTCAACGAGGGCGGCGCGATCCATGTCGACGGCGAGGGCACGGTGCTGCTCACCGAGACCGTGCAGCTCGGGCCCGAGCGCAACCCCGGCTGGACCCGCGAGGAGGTCGAGGCCGAGATCCACGGCATGCTCGGCACCCGCAAGGCGATCTGGCTGCCGCGCGGCCTGACCGGCGACTATCCGGCCCCGCCCGTCGCGGGGGACCGCACGGCCCCCGACAGCTTCGGCACCCTCGGCCACGTCGACATCGTCGCCGCCTTCGCCCGCCCCGGAGTCGTCGTCGTGCACTCCCAGCCCGACCCGGCCCACCCCGACCACGAGGTGTCGAAGGAGATCACCGGGCTGCTGCGGTCGGCGACCGACGCGCACGGCCGGCCCATCGAGGTCGTCGAGGTGCCCGCCCCGACGGTTCTGGAGGCCGACGGCCACTGGGCCGACTACTCGTACATCAACCACTACCTCTGCAACGGCGGAGTCGTCCTCTGCGGCTTCGACGACCCGCGCGACGAGACCGCGGCGGGCATCTTCCGGCGTCTGTTCCCCGAGCGGACGGTGACCCTGGTGGACGCACGGGCGATCTTCGCGGGCGGCGGCGGCATCCACTGCGTCACGCAGCAGCAGCCGAGGGTCTGAGGGCGCCGGGATGCGGGACGCGGGCGCGGCGACCGGATCGAGCGGAACGACCGGGATCAGGTAGAACGTACCGGTGAACATACTGTCCTGTGCCGTCTGCGGACGCCGGCTGACCGAGCCCGTCCGGCAGCTCGACGAGCCGCCCGAGTACCCGGGCTGGGACGGCCTGCCCGACACGGAAGGCCGCAGGCACGGCCCGGCGACCGTCCCCCGCGGCACGTACGTGGTCGATCCGCAGCCGTTCGGAGCGCCCTTCGAACCGTACGGGGGCGAGGAGGACGCGTACGACGGCATCGTGCCCGGCGGGATGTGGATGTCCGACGAGCAGGGCTCGCTGGTGGCCGCCGGGCCGCGCGGCATGTACGTCCTGCATCCGCTCGACGTCGTGGAGCCGGCGTTCCACCCCGACACGGCCCGCTGGGGCGGCTGTTGCGGTGCGACGCCCCACAACGGCGTCAACCGCGTCTGCTCCTGCGGCGCCGAGGTGGCCATCCTCGCGAGCGACTGCGGCAGTGGGTACGAGACACGGCTCGTCCCGGACGCCGTCCGCGTGGAGGCCGCCCCGTGACCACCCGCCGGCGCAACACCGCGCCGCCCCGCGAGGACGTCCTCGCCGCGGCCATGGGCATGATCGCCGAGCGCGGTCTGGAGAAGCTCACCATGGCGGCGCTCGGCGGCGAGGTCGGGATGAGCAGCGGCCATCTCCTCTACTACTTCCGCTCCAAGGACGAGTTGCTGCTGCGCGCCCTCGAATGGAGCGAGGGCCTGCTCGGCACCGAACGGGGCCGGCTGCTCACCCGGGCGGCCCCGGCCCGCGAACGCCTCGACGCGTACGTCGACCTGTACGTGCCCGAGGGCCACCGCGATCCGCACTGGACCCTCTGGCTCGAGGTCTGGAACCGCTCGCAGAACGCCGACGACGACGCCCGCGACCGCCAGGCCGCGATCGAGGGCGCCTGGCACCGCGACCTGGTGGCGCTGCTCGCGGGGGGCGTCTCGCGCGGAGAGTTCCGGCCGGTCGACCCCGACCGCTTCGCCACCCGTCTGCGCGCCCTGCTCGACGGCTTCTCCATCCATGTGGCGATCGGCCTGCGGGGCACGGACCGGGGGCAAGTACTCGGCCACGTCGGCGAGTTCCTGGACGAGACACTGCGCCCCCCGACGCCCACGAAGGCGCCCCCGGACGCTTGAACGCACGTCCGGGTTGTACGCGATATGACGGATTGACCCCTGCCCGGTGGTGCGTTTGCATCGCACGGACCGACCGCATCACCACAGGGGGAAAGCTTGTGTACGCCAGCACGCGCACCGCACTCGCCACAGCTCTCGTCACCGCCGCGCTGACCACGACGGCTCTGACGGGCACCGCGGCGAACGCCGCGCCCGGAGCTCCGCACGCCGCACCGCACGCCGCTCCGCACACCGAGCCGGTCAGCGTCACACCCGGCGGGAGAGCGGGCAACGGGGCCTCGGACGACGTCGTCATCAGCCGCAACGGCCGTTATGCCGCCTTCTCCTCGGACGCCGAGGACCTGGACCCGAACGCCCCGCACGGGGGCATGTACCTGCGCGACCTGCGCGCCGACACGACCCGTTTCGCGGGCTTCGGCGACGTGGTGGCGGCCCTCGACGACGGCCGCCTCGTGTACGCCGCGTCCGGCGACGTGTCGCTCCTCGACCTGGGCACGGGCCGGCAGGAGACGTTCGGCATCGAGATCCCCGAGGGCTTCAGCGGCCCGCCCGGCGCGGTCTCCGTCAGCCCGAACGGCCGGTACGCCGTCTACACGCTGTACGGGACCGGCGAGGGCTCCGTCGTCTTCCTGAGCGACAGGACCGCAGGCACCACCGAGCGGATCAGCCGCCCTCGGCCCACCTGGGAGCCGCGCAACGCCTTCGAGCCGACGGTCGGCGACGACGGCCGCCGCGTCGTCTACCAGTACAACTACGCCAACGGCCCGCGCGGCGACGACTGGGGGGACGTCTGGGTGTACGACCGCCGCACCGGCGAGCGCGTCCAGGCCGACCGCTCCCACGACGGCTCGGCCACCGAGAAGGAGTCGCTGCGCCCGTCCATCAGCGGCGACGGCCGCACGGTCGTCTTCGAGTCCCGGGACACGCACCTGGTGCCGGACGACACCGACGGGGCCTGGAACGTGTTCGTGCACGACCTCGCCACCGGCACCAACCGGCGTCTCCACGGCACCCAGGGCGGCCCCGGCGAGGCCTCCACCCGTAACCCCGCGGTGAGCCCCGACGGGCGGTACGTCACCTTCATGTCGGAGGTGACGGAGGCGGGCGCGCAGTACGGCAAGGAGTGGCCCATCTATCTGCGGGACCTGAAGAAGGGCACCACCGTCCTGGTCACGCCCGACACCACCGGCGGCACGGCCACCGCCGACGTCCTGCCGGGCCGGATCGCCGACGGCGCCCGCCGCATCGCGTTCCGGTCCGCGGACCCGTCGCTGATCCAGGCCGGCGACACGAACGACGGCACCGACGTGTTCGTCCGCCACCTGCGGTGAACCACCGATGATCCAGCGGTGATCAACCGAGTGCTCGCATCCTGAGACGGACGGTGAGCACGGAGGGGGTCTGTGCCAGACTGCTTCCGTGCTCTCGTTCGCCACGATTATTGGCAGCAGGCGCGCCGGTCCGCAGTGACCACCACGTACGACCAGGTACGGGTGGACACCGTCGTCTCGACCCGCGCGCAGACCTCTCGCACCCGCGAGGGGTTTTTCGCTTTTCTGGCCCACCCTCAGCCGGAGGCGAGAGCGCGAGGGACCATGTGGGGACGGCGGAGCCGGTCATTCCGGTACCGACCGAGATCTGATCCTCAGGAGCCTTGACACCATGACCGAAACCAGCGAGTTCGACGATTCGTTCCACGTCTTCGACACCACCCTGCGCGACGGCGCGCAGCGTGAGGGCATCAACCTCACCGTCGCGGACAAGCTGGCCATCGCACGGCACCTGGACGACTTCGGCGTGGGCTTCATCGAGGGCGGGTGGCCGGGTGCGAACCCGCGCGACACCGAGTTCTTCGCCCGTGCCCAGCAGGAGATCCACTTCAAGCACGCCCAGCTCGTCGCCTTCGGGGCCACGCGCCGGGCGGGCGGCAAAGCCAGCGAGGACCCGCAGGTCAAGGCGCTCGTCGAGTCCGGCGCGCCCGTCGTCACGCTCGTCGCCAAGTCCCACGACCGGCATGTCGAACTGGCGCTGCGCACCACCCTCGAAGAGAACCTGGAGATGGTCCGCGACACCGTCGCCCACCTCCGTTCCGAGGGCCGCCGCGTCTTCGTCGACTGCGAGCACTTCTTCGACGGCTACCGGGCGAACCCGCAGTACGCGAAAGCCGTCGTCCGGGCCGCCGCGGAGGCCGGCGCCGACGTCGTCGTCCTGTGCGACACCAACGGCGGCATGCTGCCCGCGCAGGTCCAGGCCGTCGTCGCCACCGTCCTCGCCGACACCGGGGCGCGCCTGGGCATCCACGCCCAGGACGACACGGGCTGCGCCGTCGCCAACACCCTCGCCGCGGTCGACGCGGGCGCGACCCACGTCCAGTGCACGGCGAACGGCTACGGCGAGCGCGTCGGCAACTCCAACCTCTTCCCGGTCGTCGCGGCCCTGGAGCTGAAGTACGGCAAGAAGGTCCTCCCCGACGGCGCGCTGTCCGAGATGACCCGCATCTCGCACGCGATCGCCGAGGTCGTGAACCTCACCCCGTCCACACACCAGCCGTACGTCGGTGTCTCGGCCTTCGCCCACAAGGCCGGCCTGCACGCCTCGGCCATCAAGGTCGACCCGGACCTGTACCAGCACATCGACCCCGAACTGGTCGGCAACACCATGCGGATGCTCGTCTCCGACATGGCGGGCCGCGCCTCCATCGAGCTCAAGGGCAAGGAACTGGGCGTCGACCTCGGCGGCGACCGCGAGCTGATCGGGCGGGTCGTGAGCCGGGTCAAGGAGCGTGAACTGCAGGGCTACACGTACGAAGCCGCCGACGCGTCCTTCGAACTCCTCCTGCGCGAGGAGGCCGAGGGCAAGGCCCGCAGGTACTTCGACGTCGAGTCCTGGCGCGCCATCGTCGAGGACCGCCCCGACGGCAGCCACGCCAACGAGGCGACGGTGAAGCTCTTCGCCAAGGGCGAGCGGATCGTCGCCACGGCGGAGGGGAACGGGCCGGTCAACGCGCTCGACCGGGCGCTGCGGGTGGCCCTGGAGACCCTGTACCCCCAGCTCGCGAAGCTGGAACTGGTCGACTACAAGGTCCGCATCCTGGAGGGCAAGCACGGCACGGAGTCCACGACGCGCGTCCTCATCTCCACGTCGGACGGCGCGGGGGAGTGGTCGACGGTGGGCGTCGCGAAGAACGTGATCGCGGCGTCGTGGCAGGCGCTGGAGGATGCGTACACGTACGGCTTGCTGCGCGCGGGCGTTGAGCCCCCGGCGTAGCTCCCCTTCTCGTACCTGCCTCGGGGGCCGGCCCCCGAACCCCCGGTCCTCAAACGCCGGACGGGCTGAGATGTCCCCGGACCGGCGGATGTCTTTCAGCCCGTCCGGCGTTTGAGGACACAGTGACGGGAAGGGCAGGGGCGGCGGGGGCGAGAAAACCCCGCCCCCGGATTCGGCGCGAAGGCTTGACGCCCTCGCGGGGCGTCAGTTAACTCACGGCGTGATTTAAGCCCCGCGAGATCACCCCCGTCAAAGCCTGAGCCGAGGGAAGGTCCATGCGAAGAACCGCCCTGCTCGTAGCCGCCACCCTGCTGACCGGACTGCTGCCGTTCGCCGCGGCGACCCCCGCTTCCGGAGCCGACGATCCCGCCCCCGTCCCCGTCGACAACTTCGAGGGCGAGATCCCGTTCGCGAACCCGCCCGCGGAGGGCATCTTCACCTGGGGCAGCGACGCCGACGACCCGCCCACACTGGAATTCGCCGCCCGCGCCGACGCGCCGCAGGGCGACAAGGTCCTGGCCGGCACGTACGACATCAGCGGCTACGGAGGCTTCACCCACGACTTCGCCTTCGCCGAGCCGGCCCACGACTGGTCGGCCAGCAAGGGCATCCGCTTCTGGTGGGACGGCCGGAACAACGGCAAGAAGGTCAACTTCGAGCTGAAGGACGGCGGCGCCAACGGCGAGGCCTCCGAGCTGTGGACGACGTCCTTCACCGACGACTTCACCGGCTGGAGGCAGGTGGAGATCCCGTTCACCGACTTCGTCTACCGCACGGACTACCAGCCGGTCGGCGGCATCGACCAGGTCCTCGGCCTCACCGAGATGTGGGGTTACGCGCTCACGCTCCCGGTCGGCGTCAGGGATCAGTTCGCCATGGACGGCGCGGAGTTGTACGGCAAGGCCGACCAGGCACTGCGCGCGAACGTCGTCACCGACGCGGCCGTGTACCCGGTGAAGGAGGGCCGCTCGGCCGCCGTGAAGATCACGGTGGCCACCACCGGCTCCGCCCCGATCGAGGAGCCGGTCACCGTCGCGTACGAGACGGCCGGCGGCACCGGCGAGTCCGGCAAGGACTACACCCCGGTCAAGGGAGAGCTGACCTTCCCGGCCGGTACGGCCTCCGGCGCCTCGCGGACGGTCACCGTGGCGACCCTGCGCGACAAGGCGGCCGAGAACGCCGAGACCGTCCCGCTGAAGCTCACGGTCACCGGCGCCAAGGCGCCCGCCGAGAACCCGCAGGTCGTCATCGACGCCCACGGACTCCCGTACCTGGACGCGAAGCTGCCGGTGAAGAAGCGGGTCGCCGACCTGCTGTCCCGGCTGTCCCTCGCCGAGAAGGCCGGCCAGATGACCCAGGCCGAGCGGGGCGCGCTCACCGCGCCGGGCGACATCGCCGCGTACGACCTCGGCTCGCTGCTCTCCGGCGGCGGTTCCACGCCGACCCCGAACACGCCCGCGGCCTGGGCGAAGATGATCGACGGCTTCCAACTCCGGGCGCAGGCGACCCGGTTCCAGATCCCGCTCATCTACGGCGTGGACGCCGTGCACGGCCACAACAACCTCGTCGGCGCCACGATCCTGCCGCACAACATCGGCATCGGCGCCACCCGTGATCCCCAAGTCGCCCACGACGCGGGCAAGGTGACGGCCGCCGAGGTCCGTGCCACCGGCATCCCGTGGGACTTCGCGCCCTGCCTGTGCGTGGCGCGCGACGAACGCTGGGGCCGTACGTACGAGTCGTTCGGTGAGGACCCGGCGCTCGTCGAGTCCATGGAGACCGTCATCGAGGGGCTGCAAGGGGCGGCCAGTGGGAAGGACCTGAAGCGCAACGACAAGGTGCTCGCCACCGCCAAGCACTTCGTCGGGGACGGCGGCACGGAGTTCGGCTCGTCCACGACCGGCTCGTACACGATCGACCAGGGCATCACCAAGGTCACCCGGCAGGAGCTGGAGGCCGTGCACCTGGCTCCGTACCAGGACGCGGTGGACCGGGGCGTGGGCACGTTCATGCCCTCGTACTCCTCGCTGGACATCCTCGGTGACGGCACGGGCGCGGTGAAGATGCACGCCCGCGCCGACATGATCAACGGAGTCCTCAAGGACCGCATGGGCTTCGACGGCTTCGTGATCAGCGACTGGCAGGCCATCGACCAGATCCCCGGCGACTACGCGAGCGACGTCCGTACGTCGATCAACGCGGGCCTCGACATGATCATGGTCCCGTACGCGTACAAGGACTTCCACGCCACGCTCCTCGACGAGGTGAGGGCCGGGCGGGTCGGCGAGAAGCGGATCGACGACGCCGTCTCGCGCATCCTCACGCAGAAGTTCAAGCTCGGTCTCTTCGAGAAGCCGTACGCCGACACGAGCGGCGCTTCGGCGATCGGCTCGGCGAAGCACCGGGCCGTGGCCCGCGAGGCCGCCGCCGCGTCGCAGGTCCTGCTGAAGAACGCGGGCGGTGTGCTGCCGCTGAAGAAGTCGCAGAAGGTGTACGTCGCCGGGTCCGACGCCGACGACATCGGCAACCAGACCGGTGGCTGGACCATCACCTGGCAGGGCTCGTCCGGGAAGATCACGGACGGGACGACGATCCTGGAGGGCATCCGGAAGGCCACCGGCAGTCCGGTCACCTACTCCAAGGACGCCTCGGCGCCGACCGCCGACAGTGACGTGGGTGTCGTGGTCGTCGGCGAGACACCGTACGCGGAGGGCGTCGGTGACGTCGGCAACGGCAACGACCTGGCGCTGACGGCCGCGGACAAGGCCGCCGTCGACAAGGTGTGCGCCGCCATGAAGTGCGCGGTGCTCGTCGTCTCGGGCCGCCCGCAGCTCATCGGCGACCAGCTCGGTGACATCGACGCGCTCGTCGCGTCCTGGCTGCCGGGCACGGAGGGCGACGGGGTCGCGGACGTGCTCTACGGGAAGCGGGCCTTCACCGGGCAGCTGCCCGTCACCTGGCCGAAGTCCGAGGCGCAGCTGCCGATCAACGTCGGTGACTCCGCGTACGATCCGCAGTTCCCGTACGGGTGGGGGCTGACCACGCTCACGAAGGTGCCGACGGGTGGGCTCACGACGCTGAAGGGTCTCGCCGTCGCGGCCTCGCTCGCCGAGCGCGCCGGGGCCGAGGAGGCGGGGCGCGCGATCGTCGGCAAGGCGAGGCTGATCGTCCAGCAGAAGGTCGGGCAGGGGCTCACTTCGGCTGTGGCCAAGCCGTTCGCTGATGCGGATCATCTGTTGCTGACCGGGAAGTACGCACAGGCTGTGGCGAAGCTTGCGGCTGCGTATGCGGCGGCCTGACTCGGCCTGACGGCCATCGGGCCCGCGATGCCCTTCGTCTGCGGGCCCGGTGGGGGCTGGTCGCGCCCACGCGGCGGAGCCGCATATGAACACAGCCCCGCGCCCCTGAAGGGCGCCCCGGTGCCAGGAGGTGTGGGCCGCCGATTGCGGCCGTCAGGAGTAGGTTCGGGGTATGACGGGCGTACTGGCACGAGGACTGGCCGTTTTCTTGATCGCGTTCGCGGCGCTGGGCGTCGGGGGCATCCGTGCCCACGCCGCTACGGACGCCACCGGCGTCTCAGCCGTCGCGGACGCCCTGCGCGAGCGGCCCGTGTACGTCGATCCGTCCATGGCCCGGGTGCTGTCCGACGCGGAGGCCGACGCGCTGGCCGCGAAGATCGAGAAGGCGGACAAGCCGCTGTTCGTCGCGGTTCTCCCCGGTGACTTCCCCACGGAGAACCTCTTCCAGAACCTGCGTACCGACACCGGTGTCACGGGCCTGTACGCGATCCGGCTCGGCTCCCGGTTCGACGCGAAGGCCGACTCCTCCGTCATGCCGAACGCCGCCGTGCGCAACCTGGTGACCAGCGTCCGGGGCGAGGACGCCCTGACCCAGCTGAACCACTTCACCGACCGGGCCCTCGCCAACGTCGGCGGCTCCGCGCCCAGCAGCTGGAGCGACGGCGACGACGGCGTGGACACCGGCGCCCTCATCGGCGCCGGCGTGGTCGTCGTGGCGGGCGGCGCGGGCGCGTACGCCCTCGTGAGGCGCAACCGCCGCCGCAAGGAGGCGGAGCAGCGGGCCGCACTCGACCGGCTGCGCGTGGTCGTGGACGAGGACATCACCGCCTTCGGCGAGGAACTCGACCGGCTCGACTTCCACCCCGCGGAGGCGGGCGCGGACGACGCGATGCGCGCCGACTACGAGCGCTCCCTGGACGCGTACGACAAGGCGAAGTCCTTCATGGCCGCGGCCACCCGCCCCGAAGACGTGCGAGGGGTCACCGAGGCGCTGGAGGACGGGCGCTTCTCGCTGGCCGTGCTCGCCGCGCGCCGCGAGGGCAGGCCCGTTCCCGAGCGCCGGGCGCCCTGCTTCTTCGACCCGCGCCACGGGCCTTCGGTCGCCGACGCCGCCTGGACGCCGGCGGGCGGAGCGCCCCGCGAGGTGCCCGTCTGCGCCGCCGACCAGGTCCGGCTGGCCGAGGGCACCGACCCGGCCGTGCGCGAGGTCGACACGGAGTACGGGCGGCGGCCCTACTGGGACGCGGGCCCGGCGTACGGCCCCTGGGCGGGCGGCTACTTCGGCGGCGGCATCCTGCCCGGCCTCCTCGTCGGCACGGTTCTCGGCTCGATGATGGCCGGTCCGGCGTACGCGGCCGACTACGGCTCCGGTTACGGGGACTTCGGCGGCGGCGGGTACGAGGGCGGGGACGTGTCAGGCGCCGACTTCGACTCCGGTGACTTCAGCGGGGGCTTCGACGGCGGCGGTGGCGGGGACTTCGGAGGCGGGGGCGGCGGCGACTTCGGCGGGGGGTTCTGACCCGCGGCGTGGGCACCGGTACGGATACGGGCCCGGCGCGGTGCGGCGCCGGGCCCGTGGACCTCGTACAAGCGTGCGCGTGGACGTCGTACGACGCGTGGATGTCGTACCGCGGACGTCAGAGAGTCGCGGCCGCCGAGGCGATCGCGGAGGAGAAGGTCGAGACCTCGCTGTAGACGCCGGGGGCGTTCGCGCGGGCGCAGCCTATGCCCCAGCTGACGATGCCGACCTGGATCCAGGCGTTGGCGCTGTCCCTGCGGAACATCGGGCCGCCGGAGTCGCCCTGACAGGTGTCCACACCTCCGGCGGCGTAACCGGCGCAGATCTCGTCACTCGCGACGAGGCCGCTGTACCCGCTGTACGTGCGGCAGGTGGCGTCGCTGACGAACGGCACGCTGGCCTTGAGCATGTAACGCTGCTGGGCGCCGCCCTCGCTGGCCGCACCCCAGCCGGCGACGGTGAAGGTGCCGGAGTTGTACGCCGTGGTGGTGGCGATCGGCAGCGTCGCCTGGTTGATGGGCGAGGCGAGCTTGATGAGCGCCCAGTCCTTGCCGGTGCCGTTGTAGCCGGGGGCCCGGTAGACCTTGGTGGACTTGACCTGGACCCGGCCGGAGGTGGACTGGAGGTCCACGACACCGGCGGTGGCGGTGATGCTCGTGTTGTTGCCGGTGGCGCCCACGCAGTGCGCGGCGGTGAGCACGATCTGCTGGGTGTAGAGCGCGCCGCCGCAGCCCATGGAGAGGCGGACCATGAACGGGAACTCGCCCTGCGCGGCGCGGGTTCCGCCGACGACGGGCGCCGGGGCGGCCTGTGCGGAGGACAGGGGCTGAAGGCTGATGACCGCGAGGGCCGCGGCGCCGGCGACCGCGCATCTCTTGAGCGTCTTGAGGAGGTTCTTCAACGTGATGCCTTCCGTGGGGGGTGGAAGTGACAGGCTCATGCCAAGTCCGACGAGAGAAGATCCCGATGTTCTCGTCATGGGCCGGTCAATTTCTGTTGAAGGATTATGGGAACGCTGTGAGCACCGCCACAAGGGGTGAAAACCAGCCGTTCGCGTCCGGGCCGCGTCCGGCCGTCGTCAGGCGCGGTCCGGCAGGGCCAGCCATTCCTTCCACGACAGGTCCCGGCCGATGAACCGCGGCCGCTCGAAGGGCCAGGCCTCGGCGATCCAGCGCGGTACGAACGCGTCCAGGTCCTGCTCCAGCGGGGTCCCCGCCCGGTCGTCGACGACCCACCAGGAGATCTCGGCGTCGGCACCGGCCTTCTCCGGCGGGTCGATGTACACGCACCCGTACTCGGTGGTCTCCGCCTCGTCGAACAGTACGTAGTTGAAGGACTCGTGCGCCTCGATCTCGGCCGCGTGCCGTTCCAGGTCCGCCTTGTTGGCCTCGTACGTGATCGTGGCGGCGGGCCAGCCCCAGGCCTCCCCGAAGATCGACCACAGCCGCTCCCGTGAGCCCATCACCGCCGGGTAGTCGACCGCGGCGTCGCCACCGGAGATCGGCCGCAGATGCAGCAGCCCTCCGGGCAGGGCGGCGCGGAGGGGGTGGGCGAAGTCGGTGGGCAGCCATGTCATGGCCGGAGGTTAACGTGCGGTCCACCGGGCCCGCACCGGTATATCCGCGGCTGCGTCCCCGGCTCCCCGTCACCGCTCAGGGGCTCCGCCCCCGAACCCCCGGTGCGCAGTTCCCCGCGCCCCTGAGGTGGCCGCGCCGCTCAATAACGCCGAGCGCCCGCCTTCCGCTCGCAAGGAGCCGGAGGGCGGGCGTGCTCGGGCCCCTTCAGGGGCGCGGGGAACTGCGCACCGGGGGTCCGGGGGGCGGAGCCCCCAGGCAGTGACGGGCGCAGGTCGCCGGGCGGGACCCGGCCCCCCGGGGGGATCAGGCGGCGTTCTTGATCGCCGAGATGTCGAACGTCAGCTTGATCTTGTCGGAGACGAGCACGCCACCGGTCTCGAGCGCCGCGTTCCAGGTGAGGCCCCACTCGGAGCGCAGGATCTCGGACTTGCCCTCGAAGCCGACGCGCTCGTTGCCGAAGGGGTCCTTGGCCACGCCGTTGAACTCCAGGTCGATGGAGAGCGGCTTGGTGGTGCCGAGGATCGTCAGGTCACCGGTGATGCGGTAGTCGTCGCCACCGAGGGCCTCGGCCGCGGTGGAACGGAAGGTCATCGTGGGGAATTCCTCCGTCTTGAAGAAGTCCGCGCTTTTCAGGTGACCGTCACGGTCGTCGGAGCCGGTGCTGATGCTGTCCATCTTGACGTCGAGGGACGCGGTCGACAGCGACGGGTCGGCACCGTCGAGGTGCAGGCTGCCGGTGAAGTCCTGGAAACCGCCCTTGACGTTCGTGACCATGGCGTGGCGCGCCACGAAACCGATCGTCGAGTGCGACGGGTCGATCGTGTAGTCGCCGGTCAGAGCGGCGAGGTCGGGGTTCACGGCGCCGGGCGTCGCGGTTGCGGTGTCGGTGTCCTTGCGGCCGAAGATTCCCATGACTGGCTCCTTGGGGGACGAGTTCCGGCTCTGCGCCGAAGCTGTTTAACGTTCAACTAGGGCGACCATAGACCTATTCCCTACGGGTTTCAACTGTGGTCGTGGCGTGTTGCCCCGGTTACACCCGGTTGCCATTGGTCTACTCCTAAGGTGATCCACCGGCCCCCTGGTGGACACGTGCAGCCCTCGGGCACGATCGCCTTGCTCCACCTGCACCGCCGCCCCACAGCCAGCACGGTCGTCCGCAGGAAGGCTCCGCATGAAGCTCCGTTCCGCCCTGACCGCCCTCACCCTCTTCGCCGCCCCGGCCGCCGTCGTGCTCGGCGGCGCGACAGGGGCGACCGCCACCCCCTCCAACGGTGCCGCCGCCGTCGCGGTCACGAAGATCAGCCACGCCACGGCGACCTCGATGTTCAGCCAGTCCGGCATCACCTGGTCGTCCTCCGGCGGCTGCTCGGACCGCGACAACTCCACCTGTACGTCCTTCACGGAGCTGAACCTCGCCACCGCCCAGGGCGCGCAGACCCTGAAGAGCGCCACCGGCTGCGCCCTCAACATCACCGGCGGCACCGAGACGGGCCACGCGAGCGGCACGTACTCCCACTGGAACGGCTACAAGCTCGACTACGCCAAGAGCACCTGCGTCACGAACTACATCAAGAACACGTTCACCTACATCGGCCCGCGCGGCGACGGAGCCCTCCAGTACCAGTCGGGCTCGGGCAACATCTACGCGGACGAGGGCAACCACTGGGACGTCCTCTACCACAACTGCGGCGGCTGCTAGGAGATGATCTCCACCCGACGCACGTTCCTGCTGGCGGCGGCGCTCGCACCCGCCGCCCCGCTCCTGGCGTCCGCTCCCGTCGCCCACGCGGCCGACGACGACGCGTACGACGACGCCTACGACACGCTCCGCCGCCGCTGGCTGGAGATCGCCCTCGGCGCGGGCTACGACCCGGCCGCCGAGTCGTACGCGTCCCGGCTCGCCGAGACCGGCGAACTCGCCCGCGGCTTCCGGGCGTCCATGGCGCCGACGGCGAACTCGCTGTGGCCCGGCTACCCCTACGACCCGCCCGCCGGCATCACCCAGGCCTACAGCAGGCTGTGGACGATGACGCAGGCGTACGTTCAGGAGGGCACCGGATCGACCGGCGACGCGGGCCTGCTCGCGGACGTCCTGCGCGGCCTCGACCACCTCTCCGCCACCGTCTACAACCCCTCCACCACCCGGTACGGCAACTGGTGGGAGTGGCAGATCGGCAGCCCCCGCCTCCTCATGGACATCGTGGCCGCCCTGTACGGGCAGCTCACGGGCGCCCAGGTCACCGCGGCCTGCGCCGCTGTCGACCACTTCGTCCCCGACAGCATGCTCGGTGACTACACGGGCACCTCGACCGGCGCCAACCGCGTCGACCTGTGCCGTTCCGTCGCCCTGCGCGGCATCCTCGGCCGCGCCCCAGAGAAGATCGCGCTCGCCCGGGACGCGCTCTCGCCGGTCTTCCCGTACGTCACGAAGGGGGACGGGCTCTACGCCGACGGGTCGTTCGTCCAGCACACCTGGGTCGCGTACTCGGGAACGTACGGGCAGGTCATGCTCGACGGGCTCGGGCGGCTCTTCGCACTGCTCGCCGGGTCGCGGTGGGAGGTCACCGATCCTGGCCGGCAGATCATCCTCGACAGCGTGGAGAAGGCGTACGCGCCGCTGATCCACGACGGGCTGATGATGGACAGTGTCAACGGCCGTGCCATCAGCCGGGGTTACCTCAAGAGCGACGACCGGCAGGTCATGCGCAGCGACCACTTCCACGGACAGGCGCTGATCGCCGCGATCACGCTCCTCGCCCAGGGCGCGGGCGCGGCGGAACGCGAGCGCTGGCAGGGGAGGATCACGGGCTGGATCGAGCGGGACACCGTCACGCCGATCCTGACGGCACGCCAGTTCGGGGTGGCCGATCTGGCCCGACTCCAGGCCGTCGCCGACTCGGCCCTCCCGGCCGCGCCCGAACCGGCCGGCCACCATCTCTTCGCGGCCATGGACCGGGCGGTCCACCGGGGCTCCGGCGCCGGTTCCGGGAGGGGCGCGGGCTTCACCGCCAACATCTCCATGGCGAGCGAGCGGATCGCGTACTACGAGTGCGGCAACGGCGAGAACCCGCGCGGCTGGCACACGGGCGCCGGAATGCTCTATTGGTGGGCCGGCGGGAGCCGGTCCGGTCCGTCGGGCGGGTCCGGTCAGTACACGGACTGGTACTGGCCGACCGTCGACTGGTACCGGCTGCCCGGGACGACCGTGTCCACCAAGCGGCTCGCCGACCGGGCGGGCGGCGAGTGGGGCGAGCCCAAGCCGGCGGCGCGCTGGGTCGGCGGCACCACGGACGGGGAGTTCGCGGCGGTCGGGCAGCACCTGCCGGGGCTCGGCTCGACCCTGCAGGCCCGCAAGTCCTGGTTCTGCCTCGACGACGCGGTCGTCTGCCTCGGCGCGGGCATCACCGCCACGGACGGCGTCCCGGTCGAGACGGTCGTCGACAACAGGAACCTGGGGGAGGGCGGCACGCAGGCCTTCGTACGAGGTCCGGGCTGGGCCCACCTGGAGGGCCACGGCGGCTGGGTCGTCCTGGCGGGACCCGCCCTGCGCACCCTCCGCGAGGACCGCACCGGCGCCTGGTCCGACATCAACACCACCTCCACCACCGAACGCCGGACCCGCCGCTGGCAGACGCTGTGGCTCGACCACGGCACGGACCCGGTGGACGCCTCGTACGCGTACGTCGTGCTGCCCGGGGCCTCGCGCCGTACGGTCGCCGCCCGCGCCGCCGACCGGCACCGGCTGTCGGTCCTCGCCAACGACTCCGGCCGCCAGGCGGTCTCCGTACCGGCGCTGGGGCTGCTCGCGGCGAACTTCTGGCGCCCGGGGACGGCCGGCCCGCTCTCCGTCACGGCCCCCGTGAGCGTGCTCGTACGCCGCCGGGGCCGGACCGCGACCGTCTGCGTGAGCGAGCCACCGCGTACCGGGGAGACCCTGGACGTCACCTGGGACCGTCCCGTACGCGGGGTCGTGCGCGCCGATCCGGGAGTCGAGGTGCTCGCCACGGGACGCCGGCTCAGGCTGCGCGTCACTCCAGGGAAGGTATGTGCATCGCTGGAGTGTGAGGTGACTCTCAGCTGAGCGCTTTGTGCGACCCCTACAAGCCACAGGGCCTCTGAGCAGTCGGATCGCCTGCATGCGGGCAGGGTTCTGTTCAGGGCTACCAGTAAAACGGGCCGGAGACTGTACAGAGTCGACGGCCCGCTTTCCTTGGTGGACTTCGTAAGGTCGCTACATGACCGTTTTGGACGAGACCGAATCCTTGGCCGACGAACCCGCGGATGCCCGTGGGCGCGTGGCCGAGCTGCAGGCGATCCGTGCGGAGGCTCTTCGCGGACCCAGCGACAAGGCGACCGCGGCGCAGCACGCCAAGGGCAAGCTGACCTCCCGGGAGCGGATCGAGCTGCTGCTGGACGAGGGCTCGTTCAACGAGGTCGAGCAGCTGCGGCGGCACCGGGCCACCGGCTTCGGCCTGGAGGCCAAGAGGCCCTACACGGACGGTGTCATCACCGGCTGGGGCACGGTCGAGGGGCGCACGGTCTTCGTCTACGCCCATGACTTCCGTATCTTCGGCGGCGCGCTGGGCGAGGCCCACGCCACGAAGATCCACAAGATCATGGACATGGCCATCGCGGCCGGAGCGCCCCTGGTCTCCCTCAACGACGGCGCCGGCGCCCGCATCCAGGAGGGCGTGTCGGCCCTCGCCGGGTACGGCGGCATCTTCCAGCGCAACACCCGCGCCTCCGGCGTCATCCCGCAGATCTCCGTGATGCTCGGCCCGTGCGCGGGCGGCGCGGCCTACAGCCCCGCCCTCACCGACTTCGTCTTCATGGTCCGCGAGACCTCGCAGATGTTCATCACCGGCCCGGACGTCGTCAAGGCGGTCACCGGCGAGGAGATCACCCAGAACGGCCTCGGCGGCGCCGACGTGCACGCCGAGACGAGCGGCGTCGCGCACTTCGCGTACGACGACGAGGAGACCTGCATCGCGGAGGTCCGCTACCTCCTGTCGATGCTGCCCCAGAACAACCGCGAGAACCCGCCGACCACCGAGTCCGAGGACCCGGCGGACCGCCGCTCGGACGTCCTCCTGGACCTCGTGCCGGCGGACGGCAGCCGTCCGTACGACATGACCAAGGTCATCGAGGAGCTCGTCGACGACGGCGACTTCCTGGAGATCCACGAGCGCTGGGCCCGCAACATCATCTGCGCCCTGGCCCGGCTCGACGGCCAGGTCGTGGGCATCGTCGCCAACCAGCCGCAGGCCCTGGCGGGCGTGCTGGACATCGAGGCGTCGGAAAAAGCGGCGCGTTTCGTCCAGATGTGCGACGCTTTTAACATCCCGATCGTCACGCTGCTGGATGTGCCGGGCTTCCTGCCCGGTGTCGACCAGGAGCACGGCGGAATCATCCGCCACGGCGCGAAGCTGCTGTACGCCTACTGCAACGCGACCGTGCCGCGGATCTCCCTGATCCTGCGCAAGGCCTACGGCGGCGCGTACATCGTGATGGACAGCCAGTCCATCGGCGCCGACCTCACCTACGCCTGGCCGACCAACGAGATCGCCGTGATGGGCGCGGAGGGCGCCGCGAACGTCATCTTCCGCCGTCAGATCGCGGACGCGGAGGACCCCGAGGCGATGCGCGTGCGCATGGTCAAGGAGTACAAGGCCGAGCTGATGCATCCCTACTACGCGGCCGAGCGCGGCCTGGTCGACGACGTCATCGACCCGGTCGAGACCCGCGAGATCCTCATCCGCTCCCTCGCGATGCTGCGCACGAAGCACGCGGACCTGCCCTCCCGCAAGCACGGAAACCCGCCGCAGTAGTAACCCGGCGGATTCATCGCGGCAATCCCGCGTACCTCTCTCTCACGGAGACTTTCACCCATGGACATTCCTGATATCCGCGTCGAGAAGGGCCACGCCGGCCCCGAGGAACTGGCTGCGGTCACGGCACTCCTCCTGGCCCGCGCGGCCTCCGCGCCCGCCGAGGCCCCGACCCACCGGCGCCACCCGAAGGCCGGCTGGCGCCGCCTGGAACGCACCCCGGGCTTCCGCGCCCCGCACTCCTGGCAGGGCTGAGCCCACGGGTTCGCCCGATCGCCGGGCCCGCTCCTCGTGGAGCGGGCCCGGCGATCGCTGTTTCGCTCAGGGGGAGGGGGTCTGCTTGACGGCCAAGAGCAGCGCGGAGAGCCCTGCACGCGGCAGGGCGAGTATTCGCCCGGGGTCGTCACTCTCGCGGAGGGCGGTGCCGTCTTCGGTGGCGGCGACCTCGACGCAGTTGTTGCCCCCCTCGTCGGAGAACGAGGACTTGACCCAGTTCAGGCCGGACACGAGTGACGCTCCTCTTTCCGGTACCGGGACGGCTCAGGGCTTCTGCTTGATGACCACGAGCAATGCGGAGAGCCCTGCACGCGGCACGGCGAGTATTCGCCCGGGGTCGTCACCCTCGCGGAGGGCGGTGCCGTCTTCGGTGGCGGCAACCTCGACGCAGTTGTTGCCGGAGGCTTCGGAGAAGGACGACTTGAGCCACGTCAACTCGGGCAAGGTACGGACCTCTTACAGGTTTTGAGCGATTCTGAGGATGCGGTCCCTCGATTGCTGGGCATTCAACGCTACCTGTTCGACTGCGTCCATGCGTCGACGGAAGTTGGCCAGCTGAGTGGGCGACTCGAAGAAGACGGCACCGATCGGTGAGTCCACCTGAACGGTGTCGAGATGGGCGCTCTCGGCCGAGGCGTACAGCACCGAGTCGCCTGCCATGGGGAATCCGCCGGCGCTGAACGGGATCACTTGCAGCGTCACGTTGTCGCGCTCGCTCTCTTCGAGCAGGCGATGCAGTTGGGCCCGGGCCACGCGGTGCCCGCCCACCCGCATGTGCAGGGCGGCTTCATGGATCAAGCCCGTGTACGGAACGGCAGGCTCTTTAGTGATCACGTCGTGGCGGGCGAGGCGTTGCGCGATGCGGAGTTCCACTTCGAGGCGTGGCAGGGCCGGGATGAAGAGATCGAAAAGGGCGCGGGCATGCTCCTCGGTTTGGAACATGCCCGGCATGTGAGCTGTCTGCAGGGTTCGCAGAGAACGGGCGCCGTACTCCAGCTCTGCCACATCGAGGAAGTCCGGCGGCACCTTGCCCCGGTACTCGTCCCACCACCCGCCTTTACGGCCGCCGGTCATCGAGGCCAGAACCTCGATCAGCTCCGGGTCGTCGCACTCGTAGATGCTCGCCAGCCGCCGCAGGCGTTGCTCGCTGATGCCGAAGCGCCCCGCTTCGACGTTCGAGATGGTCGTGCGGTCGGTGCCGAGCAACTCGGCCGCCCGCGGCGCGGACAGGCCGACAGCCTCGCGCAGGCGCCGCAGTTCGGCCCCGAAGCGGCGTTGACTGATGGTGGGGGTCTGACGTGGCGCCATGTGGTCCTCTCCTTGCTCGCGCACAGTGTGCCCGTCCGTATTGCCCCCGTCCATCCGAATCAAAAATGCAACTCGTTGGATTGAAAGAGGTATCACGGGTTGTAATGAGTGCGCTACGGTGCGACTTGTGCCACCCGGTGTCCGCCGGTGTGAAGACGCCATGGCACACGTCCAGTTGGCCCCGCACCTCGGAGCTGCCACATGAACACCGAACGGAACCACCACCCCGGTCCGGCCTCTTACCTCCTCCCAGCCCTCGACCCTCTGTCAGGGACCCCGGACCCACCGCCCCTGCCCTTCACCGCTCCCTGGTGCTACGAACTCCACTTCCCCCGCGACCCTAGAGGGCCTGGCATCGCCCGCGTGACGCTCCGGGCAGTCCTGGACGCCCACGGCCTCACCCCGCTCGCGGACCGCGCGGAACTGCTCGCCTCAGAGCTGGCCACCAACTCCGTACGGCACACGCAGGGCCCCGCATCCGTACGGCTCCAGTGGCTGTGCCCCGTACTGCGGGTAAGCGTCTGGGACATGAGCCCCGACCTGCCCCCGGCACCGGGCTCCCGGCGGACGGAGGTCACGGCGCACGCGGAGGACGGCCGCGGCCTGCTCATCCTTGACACCGTGGCCGACCGGTGGGGCGGCTGTGCCATAGGGGAAGGGAAGTTCGGCCCCGGCGGCAAGACGATCTGGTTCGAACTGAACCTGCCTGTCGTGCCACCGCCGGTAGGCTCGACGCTCGTCGCTTGAAGGACATCGGTTCCGTCGGGCGTGGACCTCAAGTAATGGTGACGTTCACGCCTGGCAAGTGCAGAGCTGTGACGGGCTGGTCGTCGGAGGTGTAGCAGGAAGCGATCTGTGCCGACTTCAGGGAGCTGAGTCTGCCCAATCCGAGGGGCTCGTCGGGGATGCGTCATCCATGAATGAGGAGGTCTTGCAAGGAAGGAGGCAGGCCATCGCTCGCCGTCAGGTAGGTGCTCAGGTCGAAGTGGCGGAGGGTGAGGGTTTCAAGCCCGGACATGGCAGAGAGGCCGTTGAGACTGTGGGGCGTGCAGATGTGCTTGCCGGACAGGAAGAGGTTCGAAACGTTGGAGCAGCCGCTAAACGCGCCCAGCGTCATGGTCTCACTCACCCCGAACAAGCTGACCCTCGAAACGGCTTGCCCAAGACACAGACCGTCTAGGTCAGGCGTACCACGGAGTCCGAGGCCTAGGTACTTGAGATACTGCAAGTTCGCCACTGATTCGAGGCACTGCAGCGGCCCTTGCCCAAGGACTGTCAGAGCGCGCAGTTGTGGGTGAGCCGCCAATACCGACAAGTCGCCGACACCGCTGAGGGTTCGGACCCAGCTGATCTCGCTGCGGTTGTTGTCCGACAGGCTGAGCTTGCTGTCGGCGGCGCTCGGGACATTGCGCTCCGTGTCACGGTCATGGACGAGCGTGTCCAGAGCGTTCTTGTACAGCTCCATCCGGTCGCGCGGGAGCTGACTGCCCCGGTTCAGATGCATGGCGCAGAGCATGGCCGCCAGCAACGGGGTGCCTGCGAGGGAGGGGAGATGTGGCCGATCCTTGAGGCTGTTCAGGAGGGACTGCTCATAGCGGGGGAGTTCGTCCACGGCGCAGGGCAGGTCGTCGCCCAGCTCACGTACGGCCTGATGCCATCGCCGTACGAAGGCGGTTAGGTCCGGTGGGGTCATACGGTCGAGATGGAGGGCGGTGAACTCCTCCGACCGCAGCCAGTCCACGCCTGCCGCGGTCGGGCGCGAGGTGACCACCACCCGGATATCGCCGTACGTCCCGAGCAGCCTGCGCAACCACTCCCGTATCGAACGTCGCTCCTTGCCCTGCAACTCGTCCACGCCGTCCACCAGCAGCAGGACCTTGCCGTCGGCGAGCTGTCGTTCCACCCACGCCTTGGGCATGACCCCGGTGATGGTTCCGGCGACCCCGTCCAGCAACTCCTCAGGCTTCGTCGGCAGCGGACGGCCGCTGTACTCGCGCAGCTTGACGAACACGGGTGTGAGCCCGTTCCAGTCGGCCAGTTCGGTGGTGAAGGCGCCACGTGCCGCCGTGATGGCCAGCCATCGCAGCAACGTGGTCTTGCCCGAGCCCGCCTCACCTCGCAGCATCACCCTGGAAGCCGCGCCGAGTGCGGCCTCGACCCGCATTCCAGAACTCTCCGTGCCAGGCTCCTCCCAATCGCTCATGTCGGGTCGGAGCAGTGGAGACGAGCGGCGGCCTGCACGGCGTGTGCCAGCGTCCCCGGTAGTCCGCAGGCTGACGTAAGCCACCGACAGCCGGACCCGTGCCGCCGCACGGTCGGACGTGCGGCGGAACAGCTCGACCTCGTCGAGGTGATTACTGACTAGATTCATGTAATAACGCCTGAAGTCGGCGTCCTGGTCGGCGCCCTCCGGCGCGAATAGTGAGCGGTCGGGCAGCCGTTCCAGAATGCGTGCGACATCCGTGCCCAGTGACGTGGAGCGTTCCAGGAGTTCGGTGAGCGCCCTCTCCTCGAACACCGGCAGACTCCGCACGATGCTGACGTAGTACTGGCAGCACTCGGTGAAGAGCAGCCGGTAGAACTGCTCCTCCGCCTCGTTGAGGCCGACCGGTGCCGGGACCGTCCGGGTGATCCGGCGGATGAGTTCCGCCGGATTGGCGTCGGCGGCGAGGACCGCCTCGTCCGACAGGTCGGCCACGGCGAATGTGTCGCACACCCCGTTGATCGCTGCTTCCCGGCCGCTCTCGTCCAGCCCCCGGAACTCGCGGGCCAGGAACGGTTCCATGCGGGCCGCGGCAGCGTCGGCCATCTCCTCGAACTGTCTGCTGACACTGCGCTGGAGCCGTAAGCCGGGCACCCGCACCCGTATCAGTTCGTCCAATGACAGCCGACGCTCCTGTTCACGCCGCTTGCCGCCCAGCCACATCTGGGCCGCCGTGTTCGCCACGGTCGTTCCCAGCCGTAACGCAGCTACTTCTGCGCCGCTCATCCGCCCCCTTGCCAGACCAACGAGCGTCAATTGTGGCAGGGGCGACGCCAAAGGGTGGCTACTCCGTGAGGAGTAGCCACCCTTTGGTAGTAAGCAGGCCTGGCGTCGTATCCGCTACCGCAAGCGCGCCATCAAGGCATGCTCCACCAACGTGATCAGCGCCGACTTCGCGTCCGCTCGGTGGCGGGCGTCCGTCGTGATGATCGGGGTGTCGGGGCCGATCTGGAGCGCTTCCCGGACCTCGTCCGGGTTGTACGGCTGGCTGCCGTCGAAGCCGTTGAGGGCGATGACGAACGGCAGTCCGCTGTTCTCGAAGTAGTCGACCGCGGGGAAGCAGTCGGCGAGACGGCGCGTGTCGACGAGCACGATCGCGCCGATCGCGCCGCGTACCAGGTCGTCCCACATGAACCAGAAGCGGTCCTGGCCGGGTGTACCGAAGAGGTACAGGATCAGGTCCTGGTCCAGGGTGATACGGCCGAAGTCCATGGCCACCGTCGTGGTGGTCTTGTCCCCGGTGTGGGTGAGGTCGTCGATGCCCGCCGAAGCGGACGTCATCACGGCCTCGGTACGCAGCGGGTTGATCTCCGAGACGGCCCCGACGAACGTGGTCTTGCCCACGCCGAAGCCGCCCGCCACCACGATCTTCGCGGACGTGGTGGAGCGGGAAGGCCCTCCGCTAGAGCTTGCGAAGTCCACTGAGCACCCTTTCGAGCAAAGTCACGGCTGGCTGGCCGCCGGCGCTCTCGTCGCCGCCCGGCTGATGAATGGCGACCAGGCCCGCTTCCGCCAAGTCGGCGACGAGGATCCTGGCCACGCCGAGAGGGATCGTCAGGAGGGCCGAGATTTCGGCCACCGACTTGATCTCCCGGCAGAGGTTGCAGATGCGCTGATGCTCGGGCAACTGGCCCTGCATCTGGTGCGGCTGCGCTGTGGTGTGCACCAGTGCCTCGATGGCGAGCTGGTATCGCGGCCTGGTACGGCCGCCCGTCATCGCATAGGGGCGGACCAGCGGATTGCTGGCACTCCCCGCGGGTGACGGTTCGGGCGAGCGCCGCTGCGGCTGCACGGGCTGGATGCGCGGCGCCGGCGGCTGGTCGTACGGAGAAGGACCCGGACCCTGGGGAGAGTACGGCTGCTGGCGTCGGGGGCTCGGCGCGGAGGGAAAGTTGTACCGGTTCGGCGAACCGTCGCCGCCCTGGCCGGGGCCGTAGGACCAGTTGCCCGAAGGCGAACCGCCTGGGGGTGTTGCCACTTTCTCCTCCTCCGAATGTGCCGGGCCCGTCAACGTGGAGCCGCGTCCCGAAACCTTACGGCCACGGGACGCCAAAACGCATCGCTTGTCTGCTAGTTGAGAAGGCTCCCCTGCAGTTCGGCACGCAGATCCGGCGTGAGGACCGTACCGGCACGGTCGACCAGAAGGGCCATCTCGTACCCAACGAGACCGATGTCCGCTTCCGGATGTGCGAGAACGGCGAGCGAGGAACCGTCGGAAATGGACATGAGGAAGAGGAATCCCCGCTCCATCTCCACAACCGTCTGATTCACCTGCCCGCCCTCGAAGATGCGGGACGCGCCCGCGGTCAGTGAGGTCAGGCCCGACGCGACGGCCGCCAGCTGGTCGGCACGGTCGCGTGGGAAACCGTCGGACATCGCCAGAAGGAGTCCGTCGGCGGAGACCACCACGGTGTGGGACACCCCGGGGGTGTTGTCCACGAAGTTGGTGATCAACCAGTTCAGGTTCTGTGCCGCCTGGCTCATCGGGCTCACACTAACGCTCCTGGTTGTAGGTGCTGTCAGGGCCACCGGGCTGGTTCCTGGTGGCCTGACCGTTCGTTTCACTGGTCGCGTCACGGCCCCGCTGCACACCGCGTCGCAGATTGCTCAGCCTGCCCCGGACGTCCTCGGGAGCACGGGAGATCTGCGGGCCGCCCTGGGGGGTCGATTCCGCGGTGCCCTCGACCAGATTGGCCTTGGGCACCCGCCGCGGCAGACCGGAGGAGGTGACCCCGCCCGCCTTGGGCTGCTTCAGCGCCTCGGCCCGGTGCCACATCTGGTCGTTGTTCGACCGCCAGTCGCCCTTGCCGCCGGTGCCGTTGCTGCCGCCGCCGTTGCTGTCGTTGTTCGCGAAGGGCGCCGGTGACTCCTGGCCCACGGACTGCTTGCCGACCGCGGTGGCTCCGCGGCGGGGAAGTCCGGCGTCGGTGGTTCCGCGGCGCGGAAGTCCGGCGTCGGTGAGCTCGGGGGCGCTGGAGGGGACCGGTCCCGGAGCATCGAAGCCTACGCTGTCCGGCTCGGCCGCCTCAGCGGTCTGCGAGGACTCGGCCTGGGGAGCGTACTCGGCGGGGAAGCCGTTCCGGTACGTCTCCTGCTGCGGCCAGTCGTCCTGGTAGGGCTGCTCCTGGAAGGGCGGGAACGCGTCCTGCCCGGCGGCCTGGTCCGGCTGGTGCTCGTCCTGGCCCGGCTCCGCGTAGGTGCCTTCCTGGTACCCGCCGGCCTGCGGGACCGGCGGGAAGTACGTCTCGTCGTACGACGTCTGCTGCTGTCCCTCGTACGACGTCTGCTGGTCGTAGCCGGGAGCGTCGGTGTACGCGGACGTCTCGGTGTACGCGGCCGCCGTGTCGTCGAACGCGGGCTGACCGTTCTCGTACCCCTGGCCGCCGTTCTCGTAGGCCTGCTGCGGGTCGAACTCGCCCTGGAAGGAGGGAGCCTCGCCGTCGGGGCCGTGCGTCTGGGCCTCCAGGGCCGCGCGGCGCTCCTCACGCATGAGCGAGCGGCCCACCGGGTCCAGCTCGCGTATGTCGTCCGGGACCTCGGGGTTGTAGCGGCTGTCGTCGAAGCCCAGTTCGGCGGCCGTGCGCAGGGCCGGCTGGACGCTCTGGAACTCCTCGCCGCCGAAGGGCGGCTGCGGCTGCTCGGGCTCCGGGATGATCTGCGAGACCGTGAAGTCGTCGCGCTGCACCTGGTAGTCGCCGCCGCCACCGTGGGTGATGGCGTCGGGGAGCATGACGAGTGAGGTCGTGCCGGCCTGCTCGCCCGAGGGGCGCAGCTGGACGCGGATACCGTGCCGGTCGGACAGCCGGCCGACCACGAAGAGGCCCATGCGCTGGGAGATCGCGGCGTCCACGGTCGGCGGGTTGGCCAGCTTGTGGTTGATGTCCGCGAAGTCCTCGGCGGTGAGGCCGATGCCCTTGTCGTGGATCTCGACCATGATGCGGCCGTCCGGCAGACGGGTCGCGGTGACGCGGACCTTGGTCTGCGGGGAGGAGAACGTGGTGGCGTTCTCCAGCAGCTCGGCGAGCAGGTGCACGAGGTCGGTCACGGCACGGCCGTGGATCTCGGCCTCCGGGACCCCCGACAGCTCGATGCGCTCGTACTGCTCCACCTCGGAGGAGGCGGCGCGCAGCACGTCGACCAGCGGGACCGGCTGGTCCCAGCGACGGCCCGGCTCCTCGCCGGCGAGGACCAGGAGGTTCTCGCCGTTGCGGCGCATACGGGTGGCCAGGTGGTCCAGGCGGAAGAGGTTCTCCAGCTGGTCCGGGTCGGCCTCGTTGTTCTCCAGGTCGGTGATGAGGGTCAGCTGGCCCTCGATCAGGGACTGGTTGCGGCGCGACAGGTTGGTGAAGATCGCGTTGATGTTGCCTCGCAGGAGGGCCTGCTCGGCGGCCAGCCGTACGGCCTCGCGGTGGACCTGGTCGAAGGCGCGGGCGACTTCGCCGATCTCGTCCGTGGTGTTGATCGGGATGGGCTGGACACGGGTGTCCACCCGGCCCGGGTCGGTGCGCGAGAGCTGGTCGACGAGCATCGGCAGGCGCTGCTCGGCCACTCCGAAGGCGGCGTTGCGCAGCTGGCGCATCGAGCGGCTCATCTGGCGGGCCACCATGCCGGCCAGGATGAACGCGGCGAGCAGGGCGATGACGACGGCGGCACCGGTGATGAAGGCGTCGCGCTTGGCGTCGGAGGCGATGGTCGAGGCCTCGGACACGGCCTTGTCGCCGAGGTCCGCCTCGATGGTGCGGTACGCGTTGTACTTGGCGGTGTTGACCGCCCACCAGTTCTGGGCGGTGATGCCCTTGTTGGCGAGCGCGACCCGGGCACTGGCGTCGGTCGTCGCGAGGGTGCCGATACCGCTGACCATGTCGGTCTCGCCGGACGGCGGCGGGACATAGGTCTGCCCCCGGGCAGCGGCGGTCTCCGCGGCCTCCTTGGCCTGCGCCGCGCCGTCGGTCTGGATCTGCTTCTTGGCCTGCTCCAGCTTGGCGGCGTCGCTTTCCGTACCACCACCGATGTACTCCTCGACGGCGATGCCTTCGAGGTAGGCGTACGAGGTGAGGGCGACACGCTGCTTGGCCAGGCTGTCGTCGGAGGGCCCCGGCTTGATCAGCAGATGGGTGCCGATGGAGCGCTGGAGCGAGAGAGCGGCCTTGGAGAGGGAGATCGCGTAGACCGTACGGCCGTAGCTGGTGATGTTTCCGGTGCCCAGACCGAGTTCGTTGGCGAACTCCATCAGCGGGTGCTGGATCTCGACGTAACCCTCTTCGGTCTGCACACCCTTGAGCTTCGAGGTGTACGCGGCCGCGCGCAGGGCGGCGAGCTTGGGCTCCTGCTTGCGGAAGATGCCGAGGCGGCGTTCGAGTCCGGCCTTGGCCGGCATGTCCTTGGCGGCCTCGTTGAAGGCGAGGGCCGCCGCGTCCGTCTCACCGCGGGCCTTGACGACGGTCGCGTCCTTCGCGCCCTTGCCCTCGAGCAGGGGGGCGGCGGTGATGTCACGCTCGGAGTAGAGCTTGTCGCCGTAGGTCAGGGCGGCACGGACCAGACGCGCGGTGCTCTCCGCGTCCTCGGCCTGCTGCCAGGTGTCGATGGAGCTCTTCACCTGGAAGCCGCCCATGACGAGGCCGACCACCACGGGTATGAGCAGAATCGCATTCAGTCTGGTCGGTACGCGCCAGTTACGCGGAGAGAAACGGCCGCCGCTGGGCGGCGGTGCGGCCGTCGGCTCCGAGCCGGGCACATGTGCGGGTGCCGCTCCGCGCGGCGGCGGGGTGAAGTTGCCCCGTGCCGACGGCTCGGGACCGTTCTTGCTTCGCCTCACTCGACCAACAACCTCTCGGCTCGGCACCTTCGTCGTGCCGCGTGTGTCTTCCGGCCCTTACTACTGGGCAGTTCTGGCATTCCAGCACGTCAGTGTGTGCTCGTCCAAACACTCGGAACCGAAGATTCCGCGTGACGGGAACCGCAGATAAAACGGAACATAAAGAACGAGCCCCGCCAAAAGGCGGGGCTTTTGTGAGCACAGCGGCATCAGACGACCGCGTCGCGTGGCGGCACCACTCGATATCTCTGTCGAAACGTTATGAACACTGAGGCCGACCGTGTCAAACGACACAGCCGGCTCCAATGCGTCTACGACAACTTTCGTACGGCGTTGCCTACTTGAATGCCGAGCCTCCCAGGACGCCATTCGCCGGGCGGGCCCTACCGCAGGCGTGCCATCAGGGCGTGCTCGACGAGCGTGATCAGAGCACTCTTGGCGTCCGAACGATGGCGGGCATCCGTCGTGATGATCGGGGCGTCGGGCCCGATCTGCAGAGCCTCGCGAACCTCTTCGGGAGTGTAGGGCTGGTGTCCGTCGAAGCCGTTGAGGGCGATGACGAACGGCAGTCCGCTGTTCTCGAAGTAGTCGACCGCAGGGAAGCAGTCGGCCAGGCGGCGGGTGTCGACCAGGACGACGGCGCCGATCGCGCCGCGTACCAGGTCGTCCCACATGAACCAGAAGCGGTCCTGGCCGGGTGTACCGAAGAGGTACAGGATCAGGTCCTGGTCCAGGGTGATACGGCCGAAGTCCATGGCCACCGTGGTGGTGGTCTTGTCCCCGGTGTGGGTGAGGTCGTCGATGCCGGCCGAAGCGGACGTCATCACGGCCTCGGTGCGCAGCGGGTTGATCTCGGAGACGGCACCCACGAACGTGGTCTTGCCGACGCCGAAACCACCCGCCACAACGATCTTCGCGGAGGTGGTCGCCCGCCCTCCGTCAGAGCTTGCGAAGTCCACTGAGCACCCTTTCGAGCAGTGTCACGGCCGGGGCGCCACCGTTGCTCTCGTCGCCACCGGGCTGGTGGATCGCGACGAGTCCGGCTTCCGCGAGGTCCGCGACAAGAATCCGTGCCACGCCCAGGGGCATGGAGAGCAGAGCCGACACCTCGGCCACCGACTTGACTTCACGGCAGAGGTGGCAGATCCGCTGGTGCTCGGGGAGCAGTCCCATGAGCGCTGCCGGATCGGCCGTGGTGCTGATCAGTGCCTCTATGGCGAGCTGGTAGCGCGGCCGGGTCCGGCCGCCGGTCATCGCGTACGGACGTACCAGCGGCTGGTCGCCCTCGTCCTCGTACGAATGAGCGTACGGATCATGAGAAGCGGTGGGCGGCGGGGTCATGGATCCTCCGGGCGGGACAGCAAGTCGGTCAGTCGTGCCGTCTGACGGGGCCGGTGGGGGGAGGGCGGCCGGACGGTTTTCCTACATTCGGTAGAACCTTGCTAGTGGAGCAGGCTGCCCTGGAGCTCCGCCCGCAGGTCCGGTGTGAGCACTGCGCCCGCACGGTCCACAAGCAGAGCCATCTCGTATCCGACGAGGCCGATGTCGCAGTCCGGGTGGGAGAGGACCGCGAGGGACGACCCGTCCGAGATGGACATCAGGAAAAGGAAACCCCGTTCCATCTCGACGACCGTCTGGGCCACCGTGCCGCCCTCGAAGATGCGCGAGGCGCCGGCGGTCAGGGACGTGAGTCCGGAGGCAACGGCCGCGAGCTGGTCGGCGCGGTCGCGCGGGAAGCCCTCGGACATTGCCAGAAGGAGTCCGTCGGCGGAAACGACGACGGTGTGGGACACCCCGGGGGTGTTGTCAACGAAGTTGGTGATCAACCAGTTGAGGTTCTGTGCCGCCTGGCTCATCTGGCTCAACTAACGCTCCTGCTGGTGAGTGGGGCTGGGGAAGCTGCCGGTCTGGCCGGTACCGGCCTGGCGCCCCTGCTGAATGCCCCTACGAAGATTGGTCAGCCGTCCGCGTACGTCATCGGGCGCACGCGAGACCTGCGGACCGGTTTGGTGCTGTTGCTGCTGCTGAGCCGTTCCCGCGACAAGGTTCGCGCGGGGGACCCGGCGCGGCAGACCCGAGACGGTCACGCCACCCGCGGAGGGCTGGCGTACCCGCTCGGCCTGACGGCCGAGTTCGTCATTGGGAGTGGTCCGCCAGGAGGAGGCGGAAGCGCCGGCGGTTGCCGGACGCTGCGGGGCCGCGGGAGCCTGTGCGGGCTGCTGCGGTGTCTGCTCGTTCTGGGCGCCGTCGCCGCCCTGAGCCTGGTTGAACCAGTTGGTTTCCAGGGTGTCGTACAGCGGGGTGCGCCCGTCGCCGGGACTCGTCGCCGGCGGCAGTTCCCAGCCGGCGTTCGATGCCTGCACCTCGTCGGGCCGCTGGTTCGCGGCCCTGTTGTCCGGCTCCGGGGGGAGCGTGGGACGGCGGCGCGACTGCGGGCGCTGCTGCGAGGGGCGGTTGCCGTTGGCGGGCCGTTCGAACTGCCCGGTGCCACCGTCCTGCCGCTCGCCGTAACCCTCGCTGTAGCCCTGCGCCGGGAACTGCCCGGTGTCCTGCTGGGCCGGCGCCGCGTACTGACCGTTGCCGTTGGTCCCGGTGTCGTAGCCGTTCGGGGCGTACTGGGCCGGGTCCTGGCGGTTGTACTGGCCACCCGCCTGGGGGTTGTGCCCCGCACCGGAGTGGTTCGGCGAACCGAACACATCCGTGCGGACGAACTGTCCGTTGTCCTGCGGCGCGTTCGTGCCGGGACGCGGGGCGTCGTAGTCGGGCCGCTGGAACTCGGCGGTGGACGCGGGTCCGGCCTGCCGGTCGTCGATCCGCGGCATCTGCGAGGTGACGTCCGGCTCCTCGTGGCCGCGCGGGGCGTCCTGCGCGGAACGCGGCACCGGCGGCTGCGCGTTGTCGTCGCTCCAGCTGGGCACCCGCGGCTGCGGGTTGCCGCCCGGCAGTTCGGCGCGCGGACCGCCGCGGGGCGGCAGCTGCGGAGACTGCTGCTGGGGGCGACGGCCCTGGTCGCCGTTGCCGGCCGGCCGCTGCTGGGACTGCTGCGAGGAACCGGGGCCGCGGTTGCCGCCCATGGTGTCCTGGCGGTTGCCGCCGAACAGGTCCTGCTGGCCGCCGGAGTTGTTCCCGAAGCCGTTGAAGCTCTGCTGGGCACCGGCGCCCGCGGGTGCCGGCCTGCCCTGCGGGGGATACGGGGGCTGCTGCGGAGACTGCTGGTTGCGGTTTCCGCCCTGCGCACCCGGTCCACCCGGGCGGCCGCCCGCCTCGGGCCTGGGCAGTGCGGCCCGCGGTGCGGAACCCGCTCCGACCTGGCCGCGCTGCGGCGGCGGGTTCAGCCGGCCCCCGTTGCCCTGGCCCTGCGCACCCTGGCCGAGGGCGGGACCGCCGCCGGCACCGCCCCGGCGGGCCGCCGCGACACCGGCCGCGGCCTGCGCCGCCGCCGGACCGCCGACGGTGGGAGCGCCCTGGCCCTGCTTGTTGCCCGGAACCTTCTTGCCGCCCTGGGCGACGTCCACCGGGAGCATGACCAGCGCGGTCGTACCACCGGAGTCGGACGGGCGGAGCTGGATGCGGATGCCGTGCCTCTGCGACAGCCGACCGACCACGAACAGACCCATGCGGCGCGAGACCGAGACGTCCACGGTGGGCGGCGAGGCGAGCCGCTCGTTGATCGCCGCGAGGTCCTCGGGCGAGAGGCCGATGCCGGTGTCGTGGATCTCGATCAGTACGCGGCCGTCGGGCAGCGCGTGACCGGTGACCTTGACCTTGGTCTGCGGGGAGGAGAACGACGTGGCGTTCTCCAGCAGCTCGGCGAGCAGGTGCACGAGGTCGTTGACCACGCGGCCGGCGACCTCGGTGGTGGGCACCGAGGAGAGTTCGATGCGCTCGTACTGCTCCACCTCGGACGCGGCGGCGCGGAGCACGTCGACCAGCGGGACCGGGCGGGTCCAGCGGCGGCCGGGCTCTTCACCGGCGAGGACCAGGAGGTTCTCACCGTTACGGCGCATGCGGGTCGCGAGGTGGTCGAGCTTGAACAGGGAGGACAGCTGGTCCGGGTCGGCCTCGCGGGACTCCAGTTCGGAGATGAGCGAGAGCTGACGCTGGATGAGGCCCTGGGAACGGCGCGAGAGGTTCGTGAACATCGCGTTGACGTTGCCTCGCAGGAGGGCCTGCTCGGCGGCGAGTCGCACAGCCTCGCGGTGCACGTCGTCGAAGGCCGCGGCCACCTGGCCGATCTCGTCCTTGGAGTGCACACCGACCGACTCGACGGACGTGTCGACGTCCTGCGGGTCGGACTCGGAGAGCTGCTTGACCAGCTCGGGCAGTCGGTCCTGGGCGACCTTCGTCGCGGTGTCCTGCAGCCGGCGCAGCGAGCGGATCATCGAGCGGGCCACCACGAAGGCGCCGACCAGCGAGACACCGAGCACCAGCAGGATCAGCGCACCGGAGATGATCGCTTCCTGCTCGGCCTCGTTGCGCAGCTCGCGGGCCTTCTGCTCCATCTGGTTGAGGAGCGTCAGCTCGATCTTCGACATCTCCAGGATCTTGGCGGAGTCGGCGTCCACCCAGTCCAGGTACGAGCGCTTGGCCTGCAGCTGCAGACCGTTGTTGCGCTGCAGGACGCGCGACAGATAGCCGTCGGCGTCCTTGATGGTCGGGCTCGGCTCGTCGAGCGGCTTGGTGAGCTGGTCGGCGTTGCCCTCGTAGATGTTGGCGAAGCTCGTGAGTTCGAACTTCTGGTTCTCGAAGGCGGAGAGGCCGTACTGACGGTCGTTCGGGGAGAGTTCACCGAACGTCTTGTTCGTGGCGGGCAGGGCCGCGGCGATGATCGCTCGCTGGACGGACGCGTACTCCTTGGCGGTGGAGAACGCCGCCAGGGCGCGCGTGCGCTGGATCATCTCCGGGTTGCTGGTCGCCTCGGCCATGTCCTGGGAGAGGCCGAGCAGCTGCTCGATGAGGCGGTGGTACGCCTCGACCGACTGGGACGAGTTGTCCTCGTCCTGGAAGGCGTTGTTGCGGACCTTGTTGAGGGTGTTCAGCTGGGTGGCGATGGCCACCACGTTGTCGCGGACACCGTCGAGGTTCTCGTTGTTGTCCGCGTCGTCGAGCTCGTGGGTGCCTTCGAGGAAGTTGGCACGCGCACGGTCCGTCTTGTCGCGGAGGCCCTTGATCGTGACGTCGCTGGCCTTGGTGCCGTTGGCGAGCGGACCGGCCGACCTGTCGCGCTCCGTCTGGAGCGCAGCGGCGAGCTCGGTCGCCTGCTTGGTCATGTCGGTCAGCAGCTTCATGTTCTCGAGCTGCTGGATCTCGTCCATCGTGTCGCTGATGCGCAGCGCGCCCAGCGAGGTGGCCGCGACCACGGGCAGCGCGAGCAGCGAGACCAGACGCGTGGAGATGCGCCAGTTGCGCAGCGCTATTCGCGAGCCGGGGCCGCTGGGGGCCTTCGCCTTGGGCGGCGCGGGAGCCGGGGTGCCGGGAGCACCGTTCGCCGCGTTCGGACCGCCCTTGCCCTGGGCGCCCTTGGGCGCACCGGGCCGCGAGGAGCGGTCACCGTTGTTGCCGGCCTGCGCCGGTCCCGGGTTCTGGGCGTGCTGGGGCGAGGAGCCGACTGCCCTGGGGCCAGTCCCGCCTTGCGGCTCCGGCTCCGCCGAAGCGCTGCCATCCCTCTTGAAACGTCCCTGCACTAGCGTCGCAACCTCTGGACCAGGCGCCCCTCCGCGTGAACGGTGGGACGGTGTCGGCGTCTTGGGAGCGCCCTGAAAGCACTCCCAGTGGTGGTCGTGAGTGACCGGCGCAGGTTCCCCTTTCCCGCCGCCACTCGGCGCTGCGTTGCGCCCCTGCGCGCCGGGTCGTTCCTGCGGCGGTCCGAGGAATTCCAGCACAGTGCCGGATCTCCAACAAGGCCCATGGGTCATGCTGTGACCTCCGTGACGCGTTGTGAGGGCAGCGTCACGAGACGTAGAAAGTGACCTCATCCATATCGGACACATAGGGACGAGACCTTCGTGAGCAAGGGGTGTCCCAGTCGCCATGATCAGGAGCGGAATGATGTCTTCCGTGGCGTAATGCCCGTTTGGTGACCCGAGGCCGGGGGTCCCAATTGACCCATATGCCCGGCAGTAAGTGAGGAAACTCACACGACGATCACGGCGTCTTCACGGCTTCGACAGGGAAGCGCATGTTTAGCCTGACGCTTTACAGGGATGGCAAATCCGACAACCCGCGCCTACGCGACGGTTTTCCGAACCCGCCGGCGCCTCCAAGGAACAGGGCCTGTAACCCCAGATGAAGACGACGATGACCTTCCTCAACATAGCCAACCCGCGACGCACCACCCTGGCGCACCTCGACGACACCGAGGACCTGCGTACGCCGGAGCAGGAGGGGCACGCCGTCGAGCTCCCCGCGCAGACCGCCAACCCCCGCCGCACGATCCTGATGGACGTCCCGGTCGCGGCCGGCGTCACCGAGTAGTCACCGCACCCCGACGGGCCCCGGCCCGGTGGGCCTCGCCCGTAATGCGCGAGGCGGTCGCCCCTTGCCGCGTTAGCCTGGAGCATCAGACTCCGGCCAGCTCAGTGAGGGGCGCAAGGACACCGTGCGCATCGCCAGATTCTCCATCGACGGCAACGTCGCGTTCGGTGCGGTCGAGGGCGAGAGCCCTCCTGGATCGACCGACGGCCTCGTGCTCGACATCATCAAGGGCATCCCGTTCGCCGACTTCGAGCTCTCCGGGACCAAGGTCCCGCTGAGCAAGGTCCGCCTCCTGCCGCCCGTGCTCCCGAACAAGGTCGTGGCCTTCGGCCGCAACTACGCGGACCACGCCAAGGAGATGGGCGGCGAGGTGCCCGACGCCCCGTTCGCCTTCTTCAAGCCCTCCACCTCGGTGATCGGCTCCGGCGACGACATCGCGTACCCCTCCTTCACCGAGGAACTGCACCACGAGGCCGAGCTGGCCGTGGTCATCGGCCGGATGTGCCGTGAGGTCCCGCGCGAACGTGTCAAGGACGTGATCCTCGGCTACACCTGCGCCAACGACGTCACCGCGCGCGACGTCCAGCGGCGCGAGAAGCAGTGGGCCAGGGCCAAGGGCTTCGACTCCTCCTGCCCGCTCGGCCCCTGGGTGGAGACGGACCTCGACCCGTCCGACCTCACCATCCAGTGCACGGTCAACGGCCAGCAGCGCCAGCTGGGCCGCACCAGCGAGATGATCCACTCCATCGAGGATCTGATCGTCAACATCACCGAGGCCATGACGCTGCTCCCCGGAGACGTCATCCTCACGGGCACCCCCGCCGGGGTCGGCCCCCTCGGTGCCGGCGACGAGGTCGCCGTCACCATCGAAGGCATCGGCACTCTCACCAACAAGGTTGTCAAGCGTGGCTAGCGCATCCGACCCCGCCGTCCGAGTACGTTTCTGTCCCTCCCCGACCGGCAACCCCCACGTGGGCCTGGTCCGCACGGCCCTCTTCAACTGGGCGTACGCCCGCCACACCGGCGGCACATTCGTCTTCCGTATCGAGGACACCGACGCGGCCCGCGACTCCGAGGAGTCGTACGAGCAGCTCCTGGACTCGCTGCGCTGGCTGGGCTTCGACTGGGACGAGGGCCCCGAGATCGGCGGCCCCCACGCCCCGTACCGCCAGTCGCAGCGCATGGACCTCTACAAGGACGTCGCGCAGAAGCTCCTGGACGCCGGCCGCGCCTACCACTGCTACTGCTCGACCCCCGAGCTGGACGCCCGCCGCGACGCCGCCCGCGCCGCCGGCAAGCCGTCCGGCTACGACGGCCACTGCCGCGACCTGAGTGCCGAGCAGAAGAGCGCGTACGAGGCGGAGGGCCGCAAGCCCATCGTCCGTTTCCGCATGCCCGACGAGGCGATCACCTTCACGGACCTGGTCCGCGGCGAGATCACCTACCTCCCGGAGAACGTGCCGGACTACGGCATCGTCCGGGCCAACGGCGCCCCGCTCTACACGCTGGTCAACCCGGTCGACGACGCCCTGATGGAGATCACCCACGTCCTGCGCGGCGAGGACCTGCTCTCCTCCACCCCGCGTCAGATCGCCCTCTACAAGGCGCTGACCGAGCTGGGCATCGCCAAGGAGACCCCGGCCTTCGGCCACCTCCCCTATGTGATGGGCGAGGGCAACAAGAAGCTCTCCAAGCGCGACCCCGAGTCCTCGCTGAACCTCTACCGGGAGCGCGGCTTCCTCCCGGAGGGCCTGCTGAACTACCTGTCCCTGCTGGGCTGGTCGCTCTCGGCGGACCGCGACATCTTCTCCGTCGAGGAGATGGTCGCCGCCTTCGACGTCTCGGACGTGAACCCCAACCCGGCCCGCTTCGACCTCAAGAAGGCCGAGGCCATCAACGCGGACCACATCCGGCTCCTGGACGTCAAGGAGTTCGCCGAGCGCTGCGCGCCCTGGCTGAAGGCCCCCTTCGCGCCCTGGGCGCCGGAGGGCTTCGACCCGGCCAAGTGGGACGCGATCGCCCCGCACGCCCAGACCCGCCTGAAGGTGCTCTCCGAGATCACCGACAACGTCGACTTCCTGTTCCTGCCGGAGCCGGCCGTCGACGAGGCGTCCTGGACGAAGGCGATGAAGGACGGCTCCGACGCTCTCCTCACGACGGCCCGCGAGAAGCTGGAATCCGCCGACTGGACCTCCGCCGAGGCCCTCAAGGAGGCCGTCCTGGCCGCCGGTGAGGCGCACGGCCTGAAGCTGGGCAAGGCGCAGGCCCCGGTCCGTGTCGCCGTCACCGGCCGCACGATCGGCCTGCCCCTCTTCGAGTCCCTGGAGATCCTGGGCAAGGAGAAGTCGCTGGCGCGCATCGACGCGGCCCTGGCGAAGCTGACCGCGTAGGCGACGACGGACGCGTGGGGAAGGGGCGGCATCCGTACGGGATGCCGCCCCTTCCCCCTGTCCGCCGGGAACGGCGCCGGAGGTACCGTCGGACCATGACGATCCGAGCCGTGCTGTGGGACGTGGACGACACCCTCTTCGACTACACCACGGCCGACCGGGCCGGTATGCGCGGGCACTTGACCGCTGAGGGGCTGCTCGGCGGATTCGCTTCCGTGGAGCAGGCCCTGGACCGCTGGCGCGAGCTCACCGACGAGCAGTGGGCGCGGTTCGCGGCGGGCGAGGTGGACTGGGAGGGCGGGCGCCGGGACCGGGTGCGGGCCTTCCTGGACCGGCCGCTGACCGACGCGGAGGCGGAGGACTGGTTCGGCCGTTATCTCGGTCACTACGAAGGGGCCTGGGCGCTGTTCCCGGACGTCCTGCCCGTCCTCGACCTCCTGGCGGGCAGCCACCGTCACGCGGTGCTCTCCAACTCCAGCCTGCGTGTCCAGGACCACAAACTGCGCGTCCTCGGCGTACGGGACCGCTTCGAATCGGTGCTGTGCGCGGCCGAACTCGGCGTCTCCAAACCCGCGGCCGAGGCCTTCCACACGGCTTGCGAGGCCCTGGACCTGCCCCCGCACCAGGTCGCGTACGTCGGGGACCATCCGGAGATCGACGGGCGGGGCGCGGCCGACGCCGGCCTGTTCTCCGTCTGGATCGACCGCACGGGCATGAGCGCGGTCGCACCCCCCGCTGCGGATGCCGCACCGGGCCCGCCCGCGGATCGGCTCTCCCACCCGCGGCGGATCGTCTCGCTGGCCGAACTCCCCGCGATCCTCCGGCCCGATACCCGTTTTGGAGCGCCGTCCACCTTCAGGTAATGTTCTTCCTGCGCCGCCGGAGTGCGGGCCGAAAGGCCGGAGACCGGAGGCGCAAGCTAAAACAAAATCCCCATGGGGTTGAGTTTCAGTGGCCTATGGTGTAATTGGCAGCACGACGGTTTCTGGTTCCGTTAGTCTAGGTTCGAGTCCTGGTAGGCCAGCTCGCAGAGCTTATCTGCACAAGCAGAGACCAGCTCTGCAAGGCCCCCGTTGTGTAGCGGCCTAGCACGCCGCCCTCTCAAGGCGGTAGCGCCGGTTCGAATCCGGTCGGGGGTACAGATCCTTCCCAGGGGGTCAGTCCGGGTCGCACCCGCTGACTCTCATGCAGGATCGCTAGGGCCCCCGTTGTGTAGCGGCCTAGCACGCTGCCCTCTCACGGCAGTAGCGCCGGTTCGAATCCGGTCGGGGGTACGGAGTGGTCTAGACCACTATTGGGCTATGGTGTAATTGGCAACACGACGGTTTCTGGTTCCGTTGTTCTAGGTTCGAGTCCTGGTAGCCCAGCTGGATCACTTGTGATCCTCGCCCCCGTTGTGTAGCGGCCTAGCACGCTGCCCTCTCACGGCAGTAGCGCCGGTTCGAATCCGGTCGGGGGTACATACAGAGGAAGCCCTCCCCGCTTGGGGAGGGCTTCTTTCGTGCTGCGCGCCCTGAGGACATCGGACGAGGACAACAGGTGAGGGCGTCAACCCTGGCCGTTCGCTGCGGCGTTGAAGCGATCGGCCGGGGGGTGGTCGACAGGATGGGATTCAGCTGGTGCGGCGCAGTGCCTCGGACAGCCGCGCGGCTGCGTCGATGATCGCCTGGGCGTGCATCCGGCCCGGGTGGCGCGTCAGCCGCTCGATCGGGCCCGACACCGACACGGCGGCGACCACGCGGTTCGAGGGCCCGCGCACCGGCGCGGAGACGGACGCGACGCCCGGCTCCCGCTCGCCGATCGACTGGGCCCAGCCCCGGCGCCGTACGCCCGACAGGGCCGTCGCCGTGAAGCGGGCGCCCTGGAGGCCGCGGTGCAGACGCTCCGGCTCCTCCCAGGCCATCAGGATCTGGGCCGAGGAACCGGCTTTCATCGTGAGGGTCGAGCCGACCGGGACCGTGTCCCTGAGGCCCGACAGGCGCTCCGCCGCGGCGACGCAGATACGCATGTCGCCCTGGCGGCGGTAGAGCTGCGCGCTCTCGCCCGTGATGTCGCGCAGATGCGTGAGCACCGGGCCCGCCGTCGCGAGGAGGCGGTCCTCGCCCGCCGCCGCGGCCAGCTCGGCCAGCCGGGGGCCGAGAATGAAACGGCCCTGCATGTCGCGCGCCACCATCCGGTGGTGTTCAAGTGCCACGGCGAGGCGATGTGCCGTGGGCCGTGCCAGTCCGGTCGCCGCGACCAGTCCCGCAAGGGTGGCCGGACCGGACTCCAGTGCGCTCAGGACAAGGGCTGCCTTGTCCAGAACGCCGACGCCGCTACTGTTGTCCATGAAACGATACTCGCGTCTCACTCTGTGAAACGCAAGTTCAATTTTCGGTGGAACGCGCCACCCTGATACGTACACGGCCCGTGGACCGACGGGCCTGGCGGAAGACGTCCGGTACGGGGGGTACGGGCGCCCGCCGCCCCGGAAATCTCTAGTTGGGCCGGCGCCACACAGGCCGGCCGGAGGGAAAGCGATGGGTAGGACACTCGCGGAGAAGGTCTGGGACGACCACGTCGTCCGGCGCGCGGAGGGCGAGCCCGACCTTCTCTTCATCGATCTGCACCTGCTGCACGAGGTGACCAGCCCCCAGGCCTTCGACGGCCTCCGTCAGGCGGGGCGCCCCGTGCGCCGGCTCGACCTCACCATCGCCACCGAGGACCACAACACCCCCACCCTCGACATCGACAAGCCCATCGCGGACCCGGTCTCCCGGGCCCAGCTGGAGACGCTGCGCAAGAACTGCGCCGACTTCGGCGTGCGTCTGCACTCGCTGGGCGACGTCGAGCAGGGTGTCGTCCACGTCGTCGGCCCGCAGCTGGGCCTGACCCAGCCCGGCACCACGGTCGTGTGCGGTGACTCCCACACCTCCACGCACGGCGCGTTCGGCGCGCTCGCGTTCGGCATCGGCACCTCCCAGGTCGAGCACGTGCTGGCCACCCAGACGCTGCCGCTGGCCCGCCCCAGGACCATGGCCATCACGGTCGACGGCGACCTGCCCGAGGACGTCACGGCCAAGGACCTGATCCTGGCGATCATCACCAAGATCGGTACGGGCGGCGGCCAGGGCTACATCCTGGAATACCGCGGCTCCGCCATCGAGAAACTCTCGATGGAGGCCCGCATGACCATCTGCAACATGTCGATCGAGGCCGGCGCCCGCGCGGGCATGATCGCCCCCGACGAGACCACCTTCGCGTACATCGAGGGCCGCGCCCACGCCCCCGAGGGCGAGGACTGGGACGCCGCCGTCGCGTACTGGAAGACCCTGAAGTCGGACGACGACGCCGAATTCGACGCGGAGGTCGTCATCGACGCCGCCTCCCTCGCGCCGTTCGTCACCTGGGGCACCAACCCCGGCCAGGGAGCACCGCTTTCGGCCGCCGTCCCCGATCCTGCTTCGTACGAAGACGCTTCGGAGCGGTACGCCGCCGAAAAGGCCCTGGAGTACATGGGGTTGACCGCCGGACAGCCGCTGCGGGACATCAAGGTCGACACCGTCTTCGTAGGTTCGTGCACCAACGGCCGCATCGAGGACCTGCGCGCCGCCGCGGAGATCGTGGGAGGCCGCAAAGTCGCCGACGGCGTACGCATGCTGGTCGTCCCCGGCTCCGCGCGCGTCGGTCTGCAGGCCGTCTCCGAGGGCCTCGACCTGGTCTTCAAGGAGGCCGGCGCCGAATGGCGGCACGCGGGCTGCTCGATGTGTCTGGGCATGAACCCCGACCAGCTGGCCCCCGGTGAGCGCTCCGCGTCCACCTCCAACCGCAACTTCGAGGGCAGGCAGGGCAAGGGCGGCCGTACGCACCTGGTGTCGCCGCAGGTCGCCGCCGCCACGGCCGTACTGGGCCATCTGGCGTCCCCCGCCGACCTGTCCGACGCCGACGTCCGCACGCCCGCTGGAGTCTGAGAGCCATGGAAGCATTCACCAAGCACACCGGCCGGGCGGTCCCGCTGCGCCGCAGCAACGTGGACACCGACCAGATCATCCCCGCCCACTGGCTCAAGAAGGTGACCAGGGACGGCTTCGAGGACGGGCTCTTCGAGGCCTGGCGCAAGGACTCGTCCTTCATCCTCAACCGGCCCGAGCGCGCGGGCGCCACGGTCCTGGTCGCGGGCCCCGACTTCGGCACGGGATCCTCGCGCGAGCACGCCGTCTGGGCCCTGCAGAACTACGGCTTCAAGACGGTGATCTCGTCGCGCTTCGCGGACATCTTCCGCGGCAACTCTCTGAAGAACGGCCTGCTCACAGTGGTTCTGGAGCAGAAGATCGTGGACGCGCTCTGGGAGCTCACCGAGAAGGACCCCGAGGCCGAGATCACGGTCGACCTGGAGGCCCGTGAGGTGCGCGCCGAGGGCATCACGGCCGCCTTCGAGCTCGACGAGAACGCCCGCTGGCGGCTGCTGAACGGGCTGGACGACATCTCCATCACCCTCCAGAACGAGGCGGACATCTCCACGTACGAGGCCAAGCGGCCCTCCTACAAGCCGCGGACCGTTCAGGTCTGACCGGAGCGGGACCCGCACGGCTGATTCCAGCCAGGCAACAGGCCTCTGTACCCCCAATCGTGGACGGTTGGGGGTACATCCGTGTCTGCCTCCGGAAGGGGTGTTCCGGCCTTTGTGATTGGCCTCAACTACCCTTGTTTCAAGGGGCCTTGTTGGGGTAGCCGAACCCCGGCAGGGGCTGGTGGGCACGTGTGCGGAAGGCCCTCGGGAGGCGGTAGTTACCCCCTGCGCAGGCGACAACTCGCCCCAGATGGCACAATCTGTGCATGGAACACGACGGCCAACTCGACCTCTATGCGGCAGTCGCGTCCCAACTCAAGGAAGCGCACACATCGGTGCGCGCACTGCAAGTCCCGGAGGGCGTACGGATGGCGCTGACCCGGAAGCTGCTGGTCATTACGGCCGTGGCCAAACACGATCTCGCCGATGCGACAAGGCGTCTGGAGCGGTTCACGACGGACCTCGACGAGGGCCGAATCCCCGAAGAGGAACGCTGAGGAACTTGGGCAGCGCCCCAGTTCGTTGCGGCACAAGGGTGATTAGCCCGTTTCGTGTTTGATTTGCGGTATATATCTGCCTAACGTGCGAAAAAGCTTGAACACTTTCGTTCTGGCAATGTCTCCGAAGGGGAAGACGTGAACAAGGCGCAGCTCGTAGAAGCGATTGCCGACAAGGTCGGCGGGCGTCAGCAGGCCGCTGACGCGGTCGACGCCGTACTGGACGCCGTGGTGCGTGCAGTTGTCGGCGGGGACCGGGTCTCGGTCACCGGCTTCGGTTCCTTCGAGAAGGTGGACCGTCCGGCCCGTTACGCCCGCAACCCGCAGACCGGAGAGCGGGTTCGGGTCAAGAAGACCTCCGTGCCCCGGTTCCGTGCGGGCCAGGGCTTCAAGGACCTGGTGAGCGGCTCGAAGAAGCTCCCCAAGAACGACGTGGCGGTCAAGAAGGCCCCCAAGGGCAGCCTGAGCGGTGGCGCTTCCGCCACGGTCAAGAAGGCTGCGGCCAAGAAGGCCACCACCGCCAGGAAGGCGACGGGGGCCGCGAAGAAGACCACGGCCGCGGCGACGACCCGGAAGGCGACCGCGGCGAAGAAGACCACGTCCGCGGCTGCGAAGAAGACCACCGCCACGGCCAAGAAGGCGACCGCCAAGAAGACGTCGGCGACCGCGAAGAAGACCTCGGCGGCGGCCAAGAAGACCACCGCGAAGAAGGCGGCGGCGAAGAAGGCCCCCGCGAAGAAGGCCGCGGCCAAGAAGGCGCCGGCCAAGAAGTCGGCGGCCCGTACGACCACCACCGCCAAGAAGGCCACCGCCCGCAGGTAGACAGGGGCGCAGGGCATAAACGCGCCGGGCCGGGCTCCCACGGGGGAGCCCGGCCCGCGGCGTTTGCGGATGCTGTGGGTTTGCCTCAGAAGGTCTGCAGGGTCACCAGGGTGATGTGGCGGTTGTCGTCGCCCTCGACCTCGATCCGTACGCGCTGGCCCGGACGGAGCAGTCTCAGGCCGCCCTTGTCGAAGGCCGGGGCGTCGAAGGGGACGGGGGTGCCGTCGTCCAGCAGCACCTGGCCCGTGCGGGTCTCTGGGTCGTATGTGTACGCGGTCGCCTGCATGGGGGAAGGGTATGCGGTTTCCCTGCCGGGGGAGGGGTGGGGTTTCCGGGGTTGGTGGGTGCGTGCGGGCTGGTGGGGGCTTGTCGCGCAGTTCCCCGCGCCCCTTTGGGGCGGCGCTGGGGGCTTGTCGCGCTCCGCGGCGGAGCCGCAAAATGTCACAGCCCCGCGCCCCTATCGGGGCTCAGGCTGCTTTGAGGTGTTGGGCGGCTGCTGTCGTGCGGGGGCCTGTGCCCAGTGTCAATGCCGCTCGGAGGTCCGCGCCCGTGTCCACGTCCTGGCGTACGGAATCCACCGCGGTCAGGAGGAGTTCCGCGGCGCCCGAGGCGCGATGGCGCGCGCGGGAATCCGTTCCGAAAGCGGGAAGCAATTCGTGGCCCGGGGACGCGGCCAGGAGAGTGGTGCCGATTCCGGCGGCGTCCGCGAGGAAAGCCCGGGGGAATTCGGCGGCGGCCGTGAGCACCCGGGCCAATTCGAGAGGCCGCAGAGCGGGCAGATCCGCGTTCATGGCGGCCAGCGGTGTGTGCGGGTTCGCGATGCGTACGACCGCCTCCGCGTGCCGCAGCGCGGCGTTCAGGCCGCCCCCGGGCTCGTCCGGGACGATCCGGGCACCCAGGGCGGCCAGCTCGCGTCCGGCCAGCGCGTCGCCCGTGACTACGGCCACATCCGCGACTTCCGGGCAGGCCAGCGCCGCGGCCACCGTGTCCTGTGCGAAGGCGAGGGCGAGCCCGGGGCGCAGACCGTCGGCCGCGGTGTCCGAGAGCCTGCTCTTCGCCCGCGCAAGGGCTTTGAGGGGTACGACCATGATCCATTGCACGAGCGTCTCGTCCCTCCCTTGTCCCGCCCATTGTCCCCCGGGCACCGGAGAGGCGCCGAGGCCGGGGCGTACGGTGTTCTCGACAGACCGGCGGCCTGGGGTGACACTTGTGCGGCCCCCAAGGCCCAAGAGGAAGGTGTTCGCGTGTCCCGCCGCAGAATCGGCTTCTGGTACCGCTTCTCAGCGGTCCTCGTCAAACCGCCGCTGGTGGTTCTGATCAAGCGGGACTGGCGTGGAATGGAGAACATTCCTGCCGATGGCGGATTTATCACCGCGGTGAACCACAATTCCCACGCCGATCCGTTCGCGTACGGGCACTTTCAGTACAACACCGGCCGCGTTCCGCGTTTCCTCGCCAAGAGCGGGCTTTTCAAGAGCGGATTCGTCGGAGCGGCCATGCGGGGCACCGGGCAGATCCCGGTGTACCGCGAGAGTTCCGACGCGCTCAGCGCCTACCGGGCCGCGATCGACGCCGTGGAGCGCGGGGAGTGCGTCGCCTTCTATCCCGAGGCCACCCTCACCCGTGACCCCGACCTGTGGCCGATGACCGGCAAGACGGGTGCCGCGCGGGTCGCGTTGCAGACCAGGTGCCCGGTGATCCCGGTGGCCCAGTGGGGCGCCAACCACCTTCTGGCCCCGTACGCGAAGAAGCCCGATCTCTTTCCGCGCAAGACGCACCACGTGCTCGCCGGCCCGCCCGTGGACCTCTCGCGGTTCTACGACAAGGAGATGACCCCCGACCTCCTGAAGGAGGCGACCGAGGTCATCATGGCCGCGATCACCGCGCAGCTGGAGCTGATCCGCGGCGAGAAGGCGCCGGCCACGCGGTACGACCCGCGCCTGGTGCGTATCGAGCAGCGGCGCAGGACGCGCGAACAGGACGAGCAGGAAGCGCACGACGAGCACGACGAGCTGAACGCGCGCCGGGGACCGGCCGCGCACGAGAACACCGTGCGGGAAGCAGGCGCGCGGGACACGACCGAGGCAGAGCACGAAAAGGGGCACGGCAAGTGACGACATCCGGCAGGCCCGTCAAGGCGACCGTCTTCGGGACCGGATCGTGGGGCACCGCCTTCGGCATGGTGCTCGCCGACGCGGGCTGCGACGTGACGCTGTGGGGACGGCGGGCCGGACTCGCCGAAGCGGTCAACTCCACCCGCACGAACCCCGACTACCTGCCGGGCATCGAACTCCCGGAGAACCTGCGGGCCACCACGGACGCCGCCGAGGCCGCCCGCGGCGCCGACTTCACGGTGCTCGCCGTGCCCTCGCAGACACTGCGCGAGAACCTGGCGGACTGGGCGCCGCTGCTCGCGCCCGGCACCGTCCTCGTCTCCCTCATGAAGGGCGTCGAACTCGGCTCCGCGATGCGGATGAGCGAGGTGATCGAGGACGTCGCGAAGGTCGGCGCCGACCGGATCGCCGTGGTCACCGGGCCCAACCTGGCCCGGGAGATCGCCGCGCGGATGCCGGCCGCCGCCGTGGTCGCGTGCAGCGACGAAGAGGTGGCCCAGCGGCTCCAGGCCGCCTGCCACACGCCGTACTTCCGGCCCTACACGAACACCGACGTGGTGGGTTGCGAGCTCGGCGGCGCGGTGAAGAACGTCATCGGCCTCGCCGTCGGCATCGCGGACGGCATGGGCCTGGGCGACAACGCCAAGGGGTCCCTCATCACACGGGGGTTGGCGGAGACGACCCGGCTCGGGCTGAGGATGGGCGCCGACCCGCTGACGTTCGCCGGACTCGCGGGCCTGGGCGACCTCGTGGCGACCTGTTCCTCGCCGCTCTCGCGCAACCACACCTTCGGCACGAACCTCGGCAAGGGCATGACCCTCCAGGAGACCATCGCGGTCACCAAGCAGACCGCCGAGGGCGTCAAGTCCTGTGAGTCCGTACTGGACTTGGCGCGCCGGCACGGAGTCGACATGCCCATCACGGAGACCGTCGTCGAGATCGTCCACGAGGGCAAGCCGCCGGTCGTCGCCGTCAAGGAACTGATGTCACGCAGCGCCAAGCCGGAACGGCACTGAGCGACCCCGCCACCGGCCGCTGACTCAGGGTCCTGCCACCGGGTACTCTCAACCCGATATGAGCACCGAGAACCTTCCCCAGAGCCCTGAGCAGCCGCCTCGCAAGCCGCGCGTGGCCGTCGTCTTCGGCGGACGCAGCTCCGAACACGGGATCTCCATGGTCACCGCCGGAGCCGTCCTGCGGGCCGTCGACCGGACCAAGTACGACGTCCTGCCGATCGGAATCACCAGGGAAGGCCGCTGGGTGCTCACGGCCGACGACCCGGAGCGCATGACGATCAGCGAGCGTCGTACGCCCGACGTCGCGGAACTCGCCGAGTCGAGCGAGGGCGGCGTGATCCTGCCCCTCGACCCCGCCGACCGCGAAGTGGTCTACAGCGAGCCGGGTTCGGTGCCCAAGGCGCTCGGCGAGGTCGACGTCGTCTTCCCGATGCTGCACGGCCCGTACGGCGAGGACGGCACCCTTCAGGGTCTGCTGGAGCTCTCCGGTGTCCCGTACGTCGGCTCGGGCGTGCTCGCCTCGGCCGTCGGCCAGGACAAGGAGTACATGAAGCGGGTGTTCACCTCCTTCGGGCTGCCGGTCGGCCCGTACGTGGTGATCCGGCCCCGTGAGTGGGAGCAGGACGAGTCGGCGGCCCGCAAGAAGATCATCGACTTCGCGGGGGAGCACGGCTGGCCGCTCTTCGTGAAGCCCGCGCGCGCGGGCTCGTCGATCGGCATCACCAAGGTCGAGGACCTGTCCGGCCTCGACGAGGCGATCGCGGCGGCCCAGCACCACGACCCGAAGATCCTCGTGGAGGCGCTGCTGCGCGGTCGCGAGATCGAGTGCGGGGTCCTGGAGTTCGAGGACGGGCCCCGGGCGTCCGTACCGGCCGAGATCCCGCCGGTGCAGTCGCACGCGTACTACGACTTCGAGGCGAAGTACATCGACTCGACGCCCGGCATCGTGCCGGCCCCGCTGACTCCCGAGCAGACCGCCGAGATCCGGCGCCTGGCCGTCGAGGCCTTCGAGGCCGCGTCCTGCGAGGGCCTGGTCCGCGCGGACTTCTTCCTCACCGAGGACGGCGAGTTCGTGATCAACGAGATCAACACGATGCCCGGCTTCACGCCGATCTCCATGTACCCCAAGATGTGGGAAGCGACAGGAGTCCCGTACCCGGAACTGGTGGACCGCCTGATCCAGGCGGCCCTACGCAGGTCGACGGGCCTGCGGTAAGGCTTTTGGCTTTGCCTATAGGGGCGCGGGTGCCGGCTTCGCTCCTTCGGGCGGGGCTGGGTCGGGCTTTTACTTTTAGGGGCGTGGGGAACTGCGCAACGCCAACCACGACGCACCCGCACCCGGCAACGCACCGGCGGAGAACGAACCGGCCGTGGCCATCAATCCGCGATCCCCAAAGGAATCGTCTTCTTGATGGCCCCGGCCAGATCGACGAGAACAGAAGACGTATCCCGCCCGGACGGCACCGTCACCTCGACGTACACGCGCCGCTGAGCGGAGGTGAAGCGGGTCACCCCATCGTCCCGCTCCTCCATCAGCCACCCCACCCCGTTCACGCCACCCCCGATCGCATCGGGATCACTCCCGTCGGCCACTTTGGGGTCGACCATCTTCGCGGGCCGCGACACCCCGCAGCGCAGTATGATCGCCGGGCTTCCCCAGCCCGCGGTCAGCGCTGACCGGGGCTCGGGATCCTCCCGATCGAGGCCGTCCACCTTCCGTGGCAACGACTTGTCCAGGTTCCGGCACAGCTCGGCGGCCTTCGCACCCGGACTGGGAACCGTGACCGGGGCGTTGTCGTCTGCTGAGGAGCAGCCTGTGGCAGCGATCAGCAGAACGAGGGCGGGGAGCCCGACCAAAGAAGCACGCCGGTGACGGAAGAAGTCCACCGGCCCAGCGTAGACGGGGGCTACAGGTGCACGACCGGGCAGGTCAGGGTGCGGGTGATGCCGTCCACTTGCTGGACTCTGGCGACCACCATGCGGCCGAGCTCGTCCACGGTGTCGGCCTGGGCCCGCACGATCACGTCGTACGGCCCGGTCACGTCCTCGGCCTGGATCACCCCCGGAATCTTGCTGATCGTCTCGGCGACGGTCGACGCTTTGCCGACCTCCGTCTGGATCAGGATGTACGCCTGTACCACGGAACCTCCAGGGCGGCCACGAGGATCATGTGGGGAAAAGGAACGCCACGGTATCGCGTCGCCGCACGCCACGGGGAGACCCGCGGGGGCGGGGGCTTGCGCGCCAGGGTGCACGGACGGCACAGGTTGACGGTTGATTCGACGGTACCGAGGTACGGGACGGCCCGCGACCGGACGCACGCTGGACGCGAACGAGCGCATACAGAGCAGACGCAGTCACGCAGGAACAGAAGCAGACAGGGCTACTCGCCTCATGGGCACGAAGGGAACAGGTGAGACTCGGTGAAGGGAACCGTGGGCGAGTTGGGGGAGTTCGGGCTCATCAAGGAGCTCACCTCCCGGCTCACCACCACCCCGGCGGTACGCGTCGGGCCGGGTGACGACGCGGCCGTGGTGGCCGCCCCCGACCGCAGGGTCGTGGCGAGCACCGACATCCTCCTGGAGGGGCGCCACTTCCGGCGCGACTGGTCCACGGCGTACGACGTCGGGCGCAAGGCCGCCGCGCAGAACCTCGCGGACATCGCCGCCATGGGCGCGGTGCCGACCGCACTGCTGCTCGGCCTGGTCGTCCCGGCCGAACTGCCCGCCACCTGGCCCTCCGAGCTGATGGACGGCCTGCGCGACGAGTGCCAGGTCGCGGGGGCGGCGGTGGTCGGCGGAGACGTCGTACGCGGCGACACGATCACCGTGGCGATCACCGCGCTCGGCGATCTGCGCAACCACGAGCCGGTGACCCGGGCCGGCGCCCGGCCCGGTGACGTGGTGGCCGTGACGGGCTGGCTGGGCTGGTCCGCGGCCGGGCACGCCGTGCTCTCGCGCGGTTTCCGTTCGCCCCGCGCCTTCGTCGAGGCCCACCGGCGCCCGGAACCGCCGTACCACGCGGGCCCCGCGGCGGCCGGGCTCGGCGCGACCTCCATGACGGACGTCAGCGACGGGCTGATCGCCGACCTCGGGCACATCGCCGAGGCCAGCAAGGTCCGCATCGACATCCGCTCCGGTGCCGTCGACATCCCCACGCAGATGAACGACATCGGCCAGGCCGTCGGCGTCGACCCGATCCAGTGGGTGCTCACGGGCGGCGAGGACCACGCGATCGTCGCGACCTTCCCGGCGGACGTGAAACTGCCCGCCCGCTGGAAGGTGATCGGCGAGGTCCTCAACCCGTCGGCGCTGCCCCAGGTCACGGTTGACGGGGCGCCCTGGACCAGCAAGGGCGGCTGGGACCACTTCGGGGACATCGAGTCATGAGCACCCCGCCGAGTGCCCCTTCCCGCACCCCGCCGAGTGCCGCTCCCCGCACCCCGCCGCGTGTGCTGACGGTCGCGGGTTCCGACTCCGGTGGCGGGGCCGGGATCCAGGCCGACCTGAAGACCATGCTCGCGCTCGGCGTGCACGGCATGAGCGTGCTCACCGCCGTCACCGCGCAGAACTCCCTCGGCGTGCAGGGCGCCTGGGAGCTGCCGGTGGAGGCGGTGCGGGCCCAGTACCGCAGCGTGGTCGACGACATCGGCGTCCAGGCGGTCAAGACCGGCATGCTCTCCTCCGCCGAACTCGTGGAGGCCGTCGCCGAGTTGATCGGCGGCACCGACGCGCCGGCCGTCGTCGACCCGGTAGGCGTCTCCAAGCACGGCGACTCCCTGCTGGCCTCGTCCGCCCTGGACTCCGTACGCACGAAGCTGCTTCCGGTGGCCACGGTGGCGACACCGAACCTCGACGAGGTGGCCCAGCTCACAGGGGTGACGGTCGAGTCGGAGGACGGGATGCGGCGGGCGGCGGAGGCCGTGCTGTCGTACGGGCCCGGCTGGGCGCTGATCAAGGGCGGCCATCTGAGCGGGGACGCGGTGGACTTCCTCACCGACGGCTCCGACGAGCTGTGGCTGCGCGCGCCCCGGTTCGACAACCGGCACACCCACGGCACGGGGTGCACGCTCGCGAGCGCGATCGCCTCGGAGCTGGCGAAGGGGCTGTCGGTGCCGGACTCGGTGGTGGCGGCGAAGGAGTACGTCACCGGGGCGATCGCGGCCGGATTCGCGCTCGGGGCCGGGATCGGCCCGGTGCATCACGGCTGGCGGTTCACCTCGGTGACCGCGAGCGGCTGAGAGCCGCTGAGGGCGACCGGGTAGCCGAGGCGAGGCGCCCGCTACATCGCCGAGCAGCTCGTGAACAGCAGAAAGCCGGTCCTCCGTGAGGGGGACCGGCTTTGAGCGGTGGACCAGCAGTGGCTGCGCGCTGTGCAGATGTCAGCGCGAGACCTTGCCGGCCTTGATGCACGAGGTGCAAGCGTTGACGCGCTTCGGCGTCCCGCTGACCACGGTACGGACGCGCTGGATGTTCGGGTTCCAGCGACGGGACGTACGGCGGTGCGAGTGCGAGATGCTGTTGCCGAAGCTCGGCCCCTTGCCACAGACGTCGCAGTTGGCAGCCACGGGTCACTCCAAAGACTTCAGATGCTCTTACGGTGGATCCCGGCATGCCGGGATCAGGATCGTAGGATCTGAGTGGCGCTGCCAGGGGGAAGGCCCGATGAGATCGGGCAACCGGAGCAGCATACAACGACTGCGTCCGTACAACGAAACTACCATGTCCCGTGCGGGGTCTCTCCCGGCCCTCTTCCGGCCGGCACCCCACCTGGGTCTACGCTGCGTCGGACGTTCGGCCGCTCGGTCCGGCCGCTCAGACCGGCTGCTCAAGGAGGCGCAGGTGCCGCAGGTGCCGCAGACATTGGACGCATCCGCGGTACGCGCCTGGAGCGGACTCGCGCTGGAGGCCCTCGGCCGTGCGCGCGAGGAGATCGACGCGATCAATGTCTATCCCGTCGCCGACGGGGACACCGGCACCAACCTCTATCTGACCGTCGAGTCGGCCGCCGCGGCGGTCGAGGCGGTCTTCGCGGCGCACGCGGCGATGTCCGTCGTCGGCACCGCACCCGGGGGACCGTCGTCCGAGGGACCGGTGTCCGACGTGCCTGTGTCCGACGGGCGGCCGGTCTCCGACGGGCCGGTCTCCCATGGGCCGCTGATCGAGCCGCCCACACTCGCCGACGCGGTACGGGCGATGGCGCACGGCGCGCTCATCGGAGCCCGGGGCAACTCGGGGACGATCCTCGCGCAGCTCCTGCGGGGCATGGCCCAGGTGCTCGCCGCGGACACCGGCACCGAGCGGACCGACGGGCCGGGGCTGCGGCTCGCCCTGCGGCACGCGGCCGACGCGGCCAGGCAGGCCGTCGCGCACCCGGTCGAGGGCACGGTCCTCACGGTCGCCACAGCCGCCGCCGACGCCGCCTCGGGCGCCGAGGGGGACTGCGCGGTGGTCGCGCGGGCCGCGTACGAGGGCGCGCGGGCCGCGCTCGCGGCGACCCCCGGGCAACTGGCCGTCCTGGAACGGGCCGGAGTGGTCGACGCCGGCGGACGGGGACTGGTGGCCGTGCTGGGGGCGCTGGTGGAGACGTTCACCGGAGCGGCCCCCGCCGTGGGAGCGATCCCGGTACTCGCGTCCCACGCGCGCGTGCAGGCCGACACGGGGGAGTGTGCCGACGGCGGTCCCGGTACCGCACCCGTCGAGGACGAGAGCGGCCCGGCCTTCGAGGTGATCTACCTCCTGGAGGCGGACGACACGGCCGTCGCGCGCCTGCGGGACCGGCTCGACGGGCTCGGGGACTCGCTCGTCGTGGTCGGCGGGGACGGACTGTGGAACGTGCACGTCCACGTCGACGACGCGGGCGCGGCCGTGGAGGCGGGCGTCGAGGCCGGCCGGCCGTACCGGATCCGGATCACGCACTTCGGGCCCGCCGACGCGCACACCACGGGCTCGACGGTCCGGCCGGTCCGGGAGAGGGCACAGCGCGCGGTCGTGGCCGTCGTCCCCGGGGAGGGCCTCGCACGGCTCTACGCCGACGCCGGGGCCACCACCGTCCTCGCGCGCCCCGGGGAGCCCCCGGCCAGCGGAGAGCTCGTGGACGCGGTACGGCGGGCCCACGCCCTGGAGGTCGTCCTGCTGCCGAACGACGCCGAGCTGCGCCACACGGCCGCCGCGGCGGCGGAGCAGGCCCGCACCGAGGGCGTACGGGTCGCGCTGATCCCCACACGCTCCGCGGTGCAGGGGATCGCCGCGCTCGCCGTGCACGAGCCCGAGCGGCGCTTCGACGAGGACGTGGTCGCGATGACCTCGGCGGCGGGCGCGACCCGGTACGCCGAGGTGGAGGTCGCGGAACGCCAGTCCTGGACCATGGCCGGCATCTGCCAGGCCGGCGACGTCCTCGGCCTCATCGACGGCGACGTGGCCGTCATCGGCTCCGACGTCACAGCCACCGCGGAGTCGGTCCTCAACCGCATGCTCTCGGCGGGCGGCGAGATGGTCACCCTGGTCCTGGGCGACGAGGCCCCCGCAACGATCGCGGACCACCTGGAAGCAAGGGTCCGCGAGTCCTACCTGGCCGTGGACACGGTGGTGTACCGGGGCGGCCACCAGGGAGCCCTGCTACTGATCGGCGTGGAGTAGCCACCCCTTGAGCCTCGTAAGGGGCGCGGGGAACGGCGCGAGCGCCACGATGAACCGGCGGGCCCCGTAAGGGACGCGGGGAGCGGCGCGAGTGGCCTCGACGCTTCCGCGTCCACCGAACCTCGGACTTCTGTCGGGTGGGGGTCCGGTGGGGGCTGGTCGCGCAGTTCCCCGCGCCCCTTCAGGGCGAAACCTGGACGCAGCCCCTGCTTCTCAGGGACGGGGGGAGCTGCGCGAGCGCCGTGACGAACCGGCGGGCCCTGTAAGGGGCGCGGGGAACGGCGCGACCAGCCCCCACCGGGCCCGCACCCACCCCTCGACCCCTCCGGGGCGAAGCCCCGTCCCAGGGGCGCGGGGAACTGCGCGACCAGCCACAGCGGGCCCGCACCCGGCGCTCAGCCCCCTCCCGCAGCCCGCAACAACCGCTCCGCCTCAGCAACCCGAGCCACCACGACCTCGTCGGCGGCGTGGGCGTAGGCGTCAAGGACCGCTCGGGCCCGCCCGACAGCCTCGCCCGGCCGCTCAAGATCCGCCTCGATCCACCCCGCCGCAAGCAACGCCCCCGTCCAGTCATGGACCGCGTCCTCACCGAGCGAGAGAAACCCCGACACGGCCTGCGTGAAATGCCCCAGAGCCTCCTCGAACACGGCACGAATCGCGTCGTCCGCCGCGTCCTCTGGCACGGACCGGGCGACCAGATCCCCGAACTGACGGTGAGTATGAGCGAGTTCGGCGACGAGCGACGCACGGGCAGCGTCCCCGTCCCCGTCCCCGGAAAGGGACACGGACGCGGCCACACCCGCCTCGCACGCCAGGACCGCCCGCCCCATCAACTCCCGCGCCACATCGGCCCCCGCACCTTCAGACACCTCGGAGTCCCCGGCACCCTCAAGGCCCCCGCCGTCCTGCCCGCGCACAGCGAGCCACGCACGGGCCCGCAGCGACCGGACCAGCCCGTGGACGTTCCCGAGGGTCGCCCACAGATCACCGGCGCGCTCGTAGGCCAGCTCCGCCTCGGCAAGCAGCCCCGCGTGCCCGAGCGCCTCCGCGGCGAGGTGCGCGAGTGTCGCGTGGTCCTGCTGTTCGGGCCACCGCCGGGCGATGTCGGCCGCCCGGAGCCAGTGCTCGGCCGCCTCGCGGTGCTCGCCCAGCTCGGTGAGACAGTCGCCGAGCCACCACCGCGTCTGCACGATCGCCTCGTCGCCGTGCGTGTCCGCGCTCAGTTCCGCCAGCGCCGACTCCAGGATCTCCGCGGCCTCCGCCCACCGCTCCTGGCGCAGCAGGAAGCCGCCCAGCTGATGCCGCGCCCAGGCGCCCAGCGTGGCGCTCTCGCCGCCCTCGTCGGCCCAGTGCGACGCCTCCAGGGCGTGGTCCGCCGCGGGCCCGAACCGTCCCGTGGCGCCGAGTATCTCGGCCAGCTGGAGATGCAGCTGGGCATGCCCGACCGCCTCCATGAAGAGCGCCCCGTGCTCCAGCGCCGCCCTGGCCGCCCGCTCGGCCGCCTCGGCGTCGCCCAGCTGGCGCGCGAGCCCGGTCAGCCGGGCCTCGTACTCCACCGCGAACCACGGCACCCCGGCCGCGACGAACGCCTCCGAGGCCCGGGTGAGCAGCTCCGCGGCCTTCTCCGCGTCTCCGGAGAGCGCGGCGAGTTCCCCGAGCATCGCCTGCGCCTCCGCGGCCCGTGAGGCGACGAGGAGATCGTCCCCGGCGCCCGGCCCGGCGAGGGCCAGCAACTCCCGTGCGGCGCTCCGGGCGGCGGCCGAAGCCTTCGATCCGCCGCCCGAGCCACCGTTCAGCCCGTTCGTCGCAGCCGCCTCGTGCGCCCGCTGAAGCAGAATCCGGGCCCGCCCGACCAGCACGGAAGCGGCCTGCGGGAGCCCGGTCGTACCCTCCGCGAAGAGCGTGAGCACCAGCTCGTACGGCTCCGAGACCGCGGCCAGTGCCTCCTCGCTCCGGCCGGACAGGGCCAGCGCGTACGCTCCACGCGCGCGTGCCGCCAGGGCCTCGCCCGGGTCGCCAGCGTCCTCGTACAACTCGGCGGCGCGGGCGAACACTTCCACGCCCTCCGGGCCGAGCCCCATCGCCTCGTGGTCGGTCATCTCCGCGCGGTCGCGAGGAGTCAGCTCCTGGTCCCCGACGGCCCCAGTGGCTCCGACGGCCCCGGCGACCGCCGCCCACGCCGCGACGGACTCCGGATGCAGCGACGCGGAGAGCCGCCGGGCCTCGGCGAGCAGCGCGGGCAGCTCCGGCTCCGCGTCGGCGCCGGGAGCGGGCGCCGACCGTACGGGAGCGGTGGCGGCGCCGGTCCGCACCGACGCCCGTATGCCCAGCGGCAGGCGCTCCACCAGCGGCTGCCGGTCCATGCGCCGGCGGATCCGCTCGCTCACCCGCGTCGTGCCGTTGCGCGCGTCGAAGCGCCCGGCCAGGGAAAGGGCCTCCACGCGTGCGTGGGCGGCGAGTTCGCCCGCCGTCCAGGTGCGCCCCGCCGGACCCGGCACGGTCCTGGTGCCCAGCCCGAGAGAGGTCAGCCGGTCCGCCAGCAGGGCGACCACGGCCAGGAAGTCCATGCGGCTGCGCGGCTCCCCGCTGTCCGTGAAGTACGAGGGCCGCTCCGCGAGCAGTTCCAGAGCGCGTGCCTCGTTGCCGCTCAGCACACAGAACTCCACATGGTCCGCGTACGCGCCGCGCATGCTCTCCATGGGGCGCACCAGCCGGAGACCGCGCAAGTGGTGGGCACGTGCCTCATCCGTACGGCCGAGGCGCAGCAGGGGCAGCAGCGAGGACGCGAGGACGGCGTGCGGTTCGTGGGCGCAGGTGTACTCGCCCTCCAGGACAGGCCGCCACAGCTCAAGGGCCTCGGCGTCCGCGCCCCGCTCGGCCCGCCAGCCGCCCTGGTCGTGCAGTTCGCAGGCGTGGCAGTCGGCCATCCGGTCCCGGTCCGCGGCGAGCCACGCCGTGTACGCGCGCTCCGCCCGCCCCAGGTCCCCGACCTCCCTGGCCACGGTGAACTCGGCGGCGCGTACAGCCCGTTCGGAGTGCCCGGCGAGCCGGTAGCGGTGCTCCATCTCGCCGAGCCACTTCTCGATGGAGGCGAGCGGTATGTGCGGCTGGCCGAGCATCCCCGAGGACACCCACTTGAAGACCCAGTGCAGGGAGTGGATCTCGTACGCGTCGAAGTCCTCGGGCCGTTCGTCCCACATGCGCAGCAGCCGCGCGAAGGGGACGAACATCCGGTCCTTCTCGGAGCTGTAGTTGTAGACCTTCAGCTGGTGGCCGAGCGCCTCGATCACGGCGAGCGGGATGTTCAGCTTCTCGGCCTCGGTGAGCAGTTGCTCCGCGCGCGCGTTGCGGGCGGGGCCCTCCGGCTGCTCGTAGTTGTCCTGCATCGCCCGGCGCAGCGCGTCGAAGTCCCTGTCCATGGGCTCGCTCATCGGTGGCCCTCCTCCGGGGGGTCGTGGTGGGTGGCCCACTCCAGGAGGCCCATGAACGCGCGGTTCAGCAGCGCCGAGTCCGCGGGCCGCAGCGGACGCTGGGCCATCAGCAGTGCCTGTCCGTAGAGCGACTCCGTGGCCGTGCCGATCAGCTCCCGGTCGTCGAGCGAACTGATCCGCCGGATCAGCGGGTTCAGGTGGTTGAGCACCAGCCGCGCGCGTGGGGCGGTGCCACGCAGGGAGCCGAGGATGCCCGCCCACAGGTCGTCGGCCTGTTCCTCGGCGTCCGCGCGTGCCTGCTCGTGGCGGGCCGCGCGGTCGTCCAGGTGCAGGGCAGGGACGGAGAGCGGATGGAAGGCCCGTAGGACGACATCGCATCCCAGGGGGTCGAGTTTCGCCCGCGCGGCCCCCAGGAAGGCCGACAGGGCCAGCTCGACGGCCGGGTCGACCGCGTCCAGGTGGGCGGTCACCGTGTCGGCGTCCAGTTCCGCGACGACCGTCCCCGGGCGCACGGAGGGCAGGGCCTCGACCAGTTCGGTGTCGTACGTGTAGCCGCCGTTGACGACCCCGACGCCCTGCGCGGACGCGATCTGCGCGACCTGCCGGTACTCCTCCACGGTCCGCGTGAAATGCACCACCGGATGCCGCTGCGCGAACTCCTCCAGGGACAGCCGCCCGTCGGTGGTCTCGAACGGCAGCCACGGCAGCATCGTGCGCAGCATCTCGCCGTCGTGCCGCGCCAGCGACTTCACCCCCAGGTGGTGCACCGCCAGGAAGGCGGCGAGGCGCTCCGGATCGCCGGCCGCGAGCGACGTCAGCCAGGCCCGGATCCGCTCGCCCAGCGCCTCCCGTACGCCCGCCAGGGTCTCGTCCTCGTACAGCGCCTCCCGCGACGCGGTGGGCCGCAGGCTGTCCGTGTCCAGGACGCAGCGCACGAAGAACGCCCAGTCGGGCAGCAGCTGTTCGGCGCGCTCGGTGAGCAGCATGCCCTTCAGATGGACGCGGTGACCGGCGCGCTGGGCCGGACTCACCGCGGACGGCAGCACGTACGCCACCCCGCGGATCCCGGCCAGCGGCACGTTCAGCTCGATCGAGTCCAGCGGGGTGAACCCGAACAGGTCGTGGCAGTGCCGGGCCAGGGCGACCCGCCGGGCGGCCGGACCGGGGTACGAGCGGTCCCAGGGCGCCGGCAGATCCGTCACGGCCTCGTCGCCCACCCGGACGTCGTACGGCAGCAGCGAACCGAAGTCCCGGGCCAGCGACAGCACCCGCTCCCCGGCCAGCCAGTCGGCGGCTCCCGGACGGGCCTCCAGATACACGGTGGTGCCCGGTTCGGCGCGGGCCTCGGGCGGCAGCGTACGCACCCGGTACGAGCCGTCGTCCGTCGCCGTCCACTCCACGGGCGGTGCGTCGGGCGTACGCGCGCTGCGACTGACCACCCGGATGCGCTCGGCGACCACGAAGCAGGCGAGCAGGCCGATGCCGAACTGGCCGAGGAATTCGGAACGGGCCGACTCCAGGCCGTCCGCCCGCTTGGAACTGCGGCCGATGGTCGCCAGGAGGCTGTGCACGTCCTCCTCGGTGAGGCCGATCCCGGAGTCCTCCACGCGCAGGGTGCCGTCCTCGGCGAACAGCCGCACCAGCGCGGGCGCGTGCGGCTGCTCGGCCCGCCGGGCGGTGATCGCGTCCACGGCGTTCTGCAGCAGTTCGCGCAGATAGACCTTGGGACTGGAGTAGAGGTGGTGGGAGAGAAGGTCCACGAGGCCGCGCAGGTCGACCTGGAACGTATGAGGTGACTGGGATGCCTGAGACGGCTGTGAGCTCTGGAAGTCCATCGTCGCTGCGCCGGTGGGGGGACGTGCGACGGCGCGGGGTCGGGCGGTCCCGTGACGAGGCGACCGCGAACAGTGCCGGAGCGCGACATCCTAGGCCCGGAACGAGCCGTCTGACCAGGGGATTTCCAGTACGTATACGGCATTGTCAGTGGGGTGGTGTGCAATGGATCTCGTGCCCGCGCTCGAAGAACCACTGAAGAAGGTGCTCGGACCCGCCACCGCGAAGGTGATGGCCGAGCATCTCGGCCTGCACACCGTCGGCGACCTGCTGCACCACTACCCGCGCAGATACGAGGAGCGCGGGCAGCTCACGCACCTCGCCGACCTGCCCATGGACGAGCACGTGACGGTGGTCGCCCAGGTCGCCGACGCCCGCCTGCTCACCTTCGCCTCGGCCAAGGCACCCCGCGGCAAGGGCCAGCGCCTCGAAGTGACCATCACGGACGGCAGCGGCCGGCTCAAGCTGGTCTTCTTCGGCAACGGCGTGCACAAGCCCCACAAGGACCTCCTGCCCGGCACCCGCGCGCTGTTCTCCGGCAAGGTCTCCGTCTTCAACAGCCGCCTCCAGCTGGCCCATCCGGCGTACGAGCTGCTGCGCGGGGAGGACGCGGACGAGACCGTGGACACCTGGGCCGGAGCACTGATCCCGCTCTACCCCGCCACCGCCAAACTGGAGTCCTGGAAGATCGCCAAGGCCGTGCAGACGGTCCTGCCGAGCGCCCAGGAGGCCGTCGACCCGCTGCCCGGGCCGCTCCAGGAGGGCCGGGGCCTGGTCTCCCTGCCCGAGGCCCTGCTGAAGATCCACCGCCCGCACACCAAGGCGGACATCGAGGATGCCCGCGCCCGCCTCAAGTGGGACGAGGCCTTCGTCCTCCAGGTGGCCCTGGCCCGCCGCCGCCACGCGGACTCCCAACTGCCCGCGGTGGCGAGGAAACCCAAGCAGGACGGCCTGCTGACCGCCTTCGACGCGAAGCTCCCCTTCACGCTCACGGAAGGCCAGCAGAAGGTCTCCAAGGAGATCTTCGACGACCTGGCCACGGAACACCCGATGCACCGGCTGCTCCAGGGGGAGGTGGGCTCCGGAAAGACGATGGTGGCCCTGCGCGCCATGCTCGCCGTCGTCGACGCGGGCGGACAGGCCGCGATGCTCGCCCCCACCGAGGTGCTCGCCCAGCAGCACCACCGCTCGATCACCGAGATGATGGGGGAGCTGGCCGAGGGCGGCATGCTCGGCGGGGCCGAGGACTCCACGAAGGTGGTGCTGCTCACCGGCTCCATGGGCGCGGCCGGCCGCCGCAAGGCGCTGCTCGACCTGGTCACCGGCGAGGCGGGGCTCGTCATCGGTACGCACGCGCTGATCGAGGACAAGGTGCAGTTCCACGACCTGGGCCTGGTCGTCGTGGACGAACAGCACCGGTTCGGCGTGGAGCAGCGCGACGCCCTGCGCGGCAAGGGCAAACAGCCCCCGCACCTGCTGGTGATGACCGCCACGCCCATCCCGCGCACGGTCGCCATGACCGTCTTCGGCGACCTGGACACCTCGGTCCTCGACCAGCTCCCCGCCGGACGCTCGCCCATCGCCAGCCATGTCGTCCCGGCCGCGGACAAGCCCCATTTCCTCTCGCGCGCGTGGGAACGCGTGCGGGAGGAGGTGTCGAACGGCCATCAGGCGTACGTGGTCTGTCCCCGCATCGGCGACGAGGACGACGACCCGAAGAAGGCGAAGAAGAGGGCGTCGCCCGAGGACGACGCCGAGAAGAGGCCGCCCCTGGCCGTCCTCGAAGTCGCCGACCAGCTCGCCCGGGGCCCGCTCCAGGGCCTCAAGGTCGAGGTGCTGCACGGCAGGATGCCTCCGGACGACAAGGACGCCGTGATGCGGAGCTTCGCCGCCGGGGAGACCCATGTCCTCGTCGCCACGACGGTGATCGAGGTCGGGGTGAACGTGCCGAACGCGACCGCGATGGTGATCATGGACGCCGACCGGTTCGGTGTCTCCCAGCTCCACCAGTTGCGCGGCCGGGTCGGCCGTGGGTCCGCCGCGGGCCTGTGCCTGCTCGTCACCGAGATGCCGGAGGCGAGCCCGGCCCGCCAGCGGCTGAACTCGGTGGCGTCCACGCTCGACGGCTTCGAACTCTCCCGTATCGACCTCGAACAGCGGCGCGAGGGCGATGTTCTGGGCCAGGCGCAGTCCGGGGCCCGTACGTCGCTGCGGATGCTCGCCGTCATCGACGACGAGGAGATCATCGCCGAGGCCCGCGAGGAGGCGACGGCGGTGGTCGCCGCGGACCCGGACCTCGACGGTCTCCCCGGGCTGCGCACGGCACTCCAGGCGCTCCTGGACGAGGAGAGAGAGCAGTACCTGGACAAAGGCTGAGAGCGGCCGTCCCCCGGGGGCTGCGCCCCCGGACCCCCGCATCGGCCTGAACGGCCTCGTCCTCAAACGCCGGACGGGCTGAAAAACAGGGGCACAGCCCCGCCTTTCTCAGCCGGCCGAGACGAAAGGCACGGCGGAGCCGGCTTTTCAGGGGCGCGGGGAACTGCGCGACCGGCCCCCACCGGGCCCGCAGCTGACGGACAAGCCCGAGGGCAGGGGCGCAGCCCCGCCTCGTAGGGGCGCGGGGAACTGCGCGAGCAACCACGACGGACCCGCACCCGCCCACCGTGCGAAGGACCCCTCACCTGCCAGACTGACCCCGTGACCACCCCCTCCAGCAAGGACCCGCGATGACCCGCGTGATCGCCGGCACAGCAGGCGGACGCCGCCTCGCGGTCCCGCCCGGCACCGGCACAAGGCCCACTTCCGACCGCGCCCGCGAGGGTCTCTTCTCCACCTGGCAGTCCCTGCTCGGCGGGCCCCTGGACGGCGACCGCGTCCTCGACCTGTACGCAGGCTCGGGCGCCATCGGCCTGGAGGCACTGAGCCGCGGCGCAGGACACACCCTGCTCGTGGAGGCCGACGCCCGAGCCACCCGCACGATCCGCGAGAACGTGACATTGCTGGGCCTGCCGGGCGCCGAGGTGAGGTCCGGCAAAGCGGAACAGATCATCCGCACCGCCTCCCCGGAAGCCCCGTACGACCTCGTGTTCCTCGATCCGCCGTACGCGGTCACGGACGACGATCTTCGCGAGATCCTGCTCACACTCCGTGCGGGGGGCTGGCTCGCGGGCGAAGCGCTCGTCACCGTTGAACGCAGTACAAGGGGCGGCGAGTTCCGATGGCCGGACGGCTTCGACGCACTGCGCTCCCGTCGCTACGGCGAGGGAACGTTTTGGTACGGTCGCGCCGCCTCTACGTGTGAAGACGCACGATGACCGGACCGGAGAGCGAGGGATCTGAAGTGCGCCGTGCCGTCTGTCCCGGGTCGTTCGACCCGATTACCAACGGACATCTCGACATCATCGCCAGAGCCTCCAAGCTGTACGACGTCGTGCACGTCGCGGTGATGATCAATCAGTCCAAGAAGGGCCTCTTCGAGATCGAGGAGCGCATCGACCTGATCCGCCAGGTCACGGCGGAGTTCGGGAACGTGGAGGTGGAGTCCTTCCACGGCCTCCTCGTCGACTTCTGCAAGGAGCGCGACATCCCGGCCATCGTGAAGGGCCTGCGCGCGGTCAGCGACTTCGACTACGAGCTGCAGATGGCCCAGATGAACAACGGCCTCTCCGGCGTCGAGACCCTCTTCGTGCCGACCAACCCCACCTACAGCTTCCTCTCCTCCTCGCTGGTCAAGGAGGTCGCGACCTGGGGCGGAGACGTCTCCCACCTGGTCCCGCCGCTGGTCCTCGGAGCCCTCACGGAACGGCTCAAGAAGGACTGAGCAAGTCCGGCATCCGGTGTCGGACGGGGCGGGAGTGGTCGTACAGTCGAACCGTCCGTCTCCATCACAGCTGTAGAGAGTGGCGAGCACACGGTGGACGTGCAGAAGAAGCTCGATGAGATCGTCTCGACGGTCGGCAGCGCCCGTTCGATGCCCATGTCGGCCTCGTGCGTGGTCAACCGCGCCGAACTGCTCTCCCTGCTCGAAGAGGTACGCCAGGCGCTGCCCGGCTCTCTCGCCCAGGCCGAGGAGTTGATCGGCGGCCGTGAGCAGATGGTCGAGCAGGCCCGGCTGGAGGCCGAGCGGATCGTCGAGTCCGCGCACGCCGAGCGCGGTTCGCTGATCTCCGACACCGAGGTCGCCCGCCGCTCGCAGAACGAGGCCGACCGGATCCTGGCCGAGGCCCGCAAGGAGGCCGAGGACGTCCGCGCCGAGGCCGACGAGTACGTCGACTCCAAGCTCGCCAACTTCGAGGTCGTCCTCACCAAGACCCTCGGTTCGGTCGGCCGAGGCCGCGAGAAGCTGCTCGGCACCGGCCCCGGCACCGACGAGCAGGGGTACGAGGACGAGGACGCCCCCGAGCGCAGCCTCGACCCGGAGACCCTGCGCCACAACGCCGACCAGTACGTCGACGTCAAGCTCGGCGCCTTCGAGGCCGTCCTCGCCAAGACCCTGGACGCCGTCGGCCGCGGCCGGCAGAAGCTGCACGGCCGCATCGCCAGCGACGACCTGAGCGACCTGGGCGCCTTCGGCGAGGACGGGACGACCGGGCAGCACACCACCGACGCCGAGTACCTGGACGGCCTCGCGGAGATCCCCGAGCAGGCCGTCAGGCCCCGGGCCGCCGACCAGCCCCAGCCTCCGGCGGAGCTGCCGCACCAGCAGCAGTACGGACAGCAGGACGCGTACGCCTACCAGCAGCAGAGCGCCGACCCGTACGGCTACCAGCAACAGCAGTACGCGCAGCACGACGGGTACGGCTACCAGCAGAACGCCGACCCGTACGCCGCCTACCCGCAGCAGGGTTACGACCAGCAGACCGCGTACGACCAGAGCGGCCAGCAGCAGGCGTACGCCCAGGCTCCCCAGACGCCCCAGCCGCAGGAGAACGCGCTCGACGAGACCAGTCTCTTCGACACCACGATGATCAGCGCGGAGCAGCTGCGGGCGTACGAACAGGGGCGCTGACCACACGCCCCGGCGGGGCCCCGGGAGGGGCGCGGGCACCGGATTGGGCCGTGAGCGAAAGGTCCAGTATCCTGGCTCTTCGGTCGTGTGCACGTCCGCGATCACAGCTGCCCGGGAATCACCGAGGGCAGTACCCCGAGTTTCGAGATCGAAAGCAGGAATGGCTCTGAACGCCCGCCTCGACCACCGCAACCCTCTTGTGTTCGACACACACGAGCTGGGGCGGCGTCCCGGTGCGCTGCAGCGCCTGACCCGTGAGATCGACGCTCCCAAGGACCTCGGTCTGCAGGGAGTCATCGGAGTGCCGGAAGGCGCCCTGGTGAAGCTCGACCTCCGTCTTGAGTCGGTCATGGAAGGGGTGCTTGTCACAGGCACCGCCCATGCGCTGGCCAAGGGGGAGTGCGTAAGGTGTCTGGAGCCGGTCGAGCAGCAGCTCGAAACGGATTTCCAGGAGATGTTCTCGTACCCTGACGCCGACGACCGGGGCCGTGTGAAAGCGGAGCCGGCCGACGACGCCGAGGACGACGAGGACACGCTCTTCATCGAGGACGGCTTGTTCGACCTCGAACCCGTGCTGCGTGATGCGGTGGTGCTCGCACTGCCGATGCAGCCGGTGTGCCAGGACGACTGCCCGGGTCTGTGCTCCCAGTGTGGAGCCCGGCTCGCGGACGACCCGGACCACCATCATGACGCCGTCGACATCCGTTGGGCGGCACTGCAAGGACTCGCCGGTTCACTCGAAGATGGCGAGAAGGACGAGTTGGCCGGCGGCGCGCTTCCATCAGCGCCCGTCGACGAGAAGCAGGAGAAGTAGCCGTGGCTGTTCCGAAGCGGAAGATGTCGCGCAGCAACACGCGCCACCGCCGGTCGCAGTGGAAGGCTGCGGTCCCCACCCTGGTTGCGTGCGAGCGCTGCCACGAGCCCAAGCTGCAGCACATCGCGTGCCCTGCTTGTGGCACCTACAACAAGCGCCAGGTCCTCGAGGTCTGAGCGGCTGGTGAGAGGCACTGTGTCTAGCCCCAAGAAGGCGGACGACGCCAAGGCGGAAGTCGGCGCCAAGAAAAAGGCGGAGAACACAGCCTCGTCCCACACCCTTCTGGAAGGGCGGCTCGGGTACAAACTTGAGTCCGCCCTTCTGGTGCGTGCACTGACCCACCGTTCGTACGCGTACGAGAACGGCGGTCTGCCGACCAATGAGCGTCTGGAGTTCCTCGGGGACTCCGTACTCGGCCTCGTGGTCACGGACACGCTGTACACCACCCACCCCGACCTGCCCGAAGGCCAGCTGGCCAAGTTGCGGGCCGCGGTGGTCAACTCGCGTGCGCTTGCGGAGGTGGGCCGTGAGCTCGACCTCGGCTCCTTCATCCGGCTCGGCCGGGGCGAAGAGGGCACAGGTGGCCGGGACAAGGCTTCCATCCTCGCCGACACCCTTGAAGCGGTGATCGGCGCTGTCTATCTCGACCAGGGTCTGGGTGCGGCGGGCGAACTCGTCCACCGTCTCTTCGATCCCCTGATCGAGAAATCCTCGAATCTGGGTGCGGGCCTGGACTGGAAGACCAGTCTCCAGGAACTCACGGCGACCGAGGGGCTCGGGGTTCCCGAGTACCTGGTCACCGAGACCGGCCCCGATCATGAGAAGACCTTCACTGCTGCTGCCCGCGTCGGAGGCGTCTCGTACGGCACCGGCACCGGCCGCAGCAAGAAGGAGGCGGAGCAGCAGGCCGCGGAGTCCGCCTGGCGGGCCATCCGCGCCGCCGCGGACGAACGTGCCGCGGCAGCCGCCACCGCCGAACCGGAGGCCCCGACGGCCGCGGTCGCGGAGGAGACGCCCGACGCCTCCTCCCCGCCCACGACCGACCCGGCCTCAGCCTGACCCACCCCTTCGCCCGCCCCCGACGAACGGGGGCGGGCGAAGTCTTTTCCCCTCCGGGGGCTCTGGGAACGATCTGGGGCCGCGGGGAACGGCGCAGTCTTTGGCCTTCGCCCCCACACCCTCAGGGGCGCGGGGAACGGCGCAATCGTGAGCCTCCCGCCTCCCAGGAGCGCGGGGGAACGGCGCAACCAGCCCCACCCACCCGCACCCGAACATGGAACCGCCCCCCTCCGGAGGAGCCCGTGCCAGAACTGCCCGAGGTCGAGGTCGTACGGCGAGGCCTGGAACGCTGGGTGAGCGGCCGAACCGTCGCGGACACCCAGGTCCTGCACCCCCGAGCCGTCCGCCGCCACATCGCAGGCGGCGAGGACTTCGGCGCCCGCCTCAAAGGGCACCGCATCGGACTGGTCCAGCGCCGCGGCAAGTACCTCTGGCTGCCGCTCGCGGACTCCGAGACCGCCGTGCTCGCCCACCTCGGCATGAGCGGCCAGCTCCTCGTCCAGCCGCAGGACGCGGCGGACGAGAAGCACCTGCGCATCCGCGTCCGGTTCGAGGACGACCTCGGCACGGAACTCCGCTTCGTCGACCAGCGCACCTTCGGCGGGCTCTCCCTGCACGAGACCTCGCCCGACGGACTCCCCGACGTCATCGCGCACATCGCGCGCGACCCCCTGGACCCGCTGTTCGACGACGACGCGTTCCACGACGCGCTGCGCCGCCGGCGTACGACCGTCAAACGCGCCCTGCTCGACCAGTCGTTGATCAGCGGCGTCGGCAACATCTACGCGGACGAGGCACTGTGGCGTGCGCGGCTCCACTACGAACGCCCCACCACCGGGTTCACGCGCCCGCGCACGGCCGAACTCCTGGGCCACGTACGGGATGTGATGAACGCGGCGCTCGCCGTCGGTGGCACCAGCTTCGACAGCCTCTACGTCAACGTGAACGGCGAGTCGGGTTACTTCGACCGCTCACTCGACGCGTACGGACGTGAGGGCGAGCCGTGTCGGCGATGCGGCACCGCGATGCGGCGCAGGCCCTGGATGAACAGGTCCAGCTACTTCTGCCCGCGCTGTCAGCGTCCGCCGCGCGCGGTGTCGTAGCGCTCGCGCGCCTCCAGGACGTCGTCCATGCGCCCCTCCACGAAGTGGATGAGGGCCAGCAGCCGTTCGGCGATCTCGCGTCCCAGCGGCGTCAGCTCGTAGTCCACCCGCGGCGGGTTCGTCGGCTGTGCGTCGCGGTGCACCAGCCCGTCGCGCTCCAGCGCGTGCAGGGTCTGGGAGAGCATCTTCTCGCTCACGCCGTCGACGCGCCGGCGCAGTTCGTTGAAGCGGAGCGATCCCTCGGGCAGCGCTGCCAGTGCCCCCAGCGTGAGCGCGCCCCAGCGTCCCGTGACGTGCTCCAGAGTGCCCCTGGAAGGGCACGCCCTGGAGAACACGTCGTACGCGAGGTCCGGCGTCTCGGTGAGGTCCACCTCGTGAGCGTACTCCGATGCAGCGCTCACCAGAAGTGGGCACTGACCAGAGGTGAGCACTAACCGGAAGCGGGCACTAACCAGTGGTTAGTGCCCGCTTCCGTCTGTTCCGGCTAGTAGCCGAAGTCCTGCGTCCACCAGGGGCCGCCCGACGCGAAGTGCGCGCCGACGCCCAGGGTCTTGAAGTCGCAGTTCAGGATGTTCGCGCGGTGGCCGGGGCTGTTCATCCAGGCCTCCATCACCGCGGCGGCGTCGGCCTGTCCGCGGGCGATGTTCTCGCCGCCCAGGTTCGCTATGCCGAGCTTCTCCGCCCGGTCCCAGGGGGAGGCCCCGTCCGGGTCCGTGTGGTCGAAGAAGTCGCGTGCGGCCATGTCCTCGCTGAAGGACTCGGCCAGCGCGGCCAGGGAGCTGGACGCGGTCACCGGGCTGCAGCCCGCCTTGGCCCGCTCGTCGTTGACCAGCGAGAGGACGGTGGCCTCGGCCGTGGACGGTGTGGACGCGGCCTTCGACGGAGTCGTCTCGGGAGCCTTCGTCACCGGAGCCTTCGCGGCCGGCTCCTCCGTCTTCGACTCCTCGGTGGCCGGGGCCTTCGTCGACGGCTTCGCGGAAGGCTTCTTCGCGGCCTTCTCCGGAGCCTTCGTCGGGGAGACCGACGGAGAGGGGGAGCGTTCCAGGTCGCGGCTCGTGCCCGGGTCGACGCGGTCGTCCGCGGACCCGTTCGTGCCGCCCTGGGTCTCCACGTCGCTCGGGGTGTCCTGGGCGCGCACCTTGTCCGCGCCGCCCCCTATGGAGAGGGAGTCGCTGCCCGGTATCACCCCGGAGGCGACGGCGACGGCACCCATCGCGACGGCGGCCGAGACGCCGAGCAGACCGGTGCGTACGGGCGTCGCGCCCTTCCTGCGGCGGCGCTGGCCCCCTCGCCGGGCACCCCGGTCAGGGGTGTAGTCGCCCGACCCGTGGCCGACGGGCTCGTCGTCGGTGAAGAGGTAGGCGTCGCTCTTCGAGTAGAGGTCGCCCGTCTCGTGGATACCGCCGGGCGAGTCGTACATGCCGGCGGTCGAGTACGGGCCGCCCGTCAGGTAGTCCCCGGCGGTGCGGTGGTCGCCCGCGGTGGCGTAGTCGCCCAGGCTCGGGTAGTCGCTCAGGCTCGCGTACCGGCTCGCGTCATCCGTCGCGTGGCCGCCCGTGTACGTCTCGTACGTGTCTGTGCCCCCGGCGGCGCGGCCTGTGGCGGCGCGGCCGGCGGCGGAGCGTCGGTGGCGTCCCATCTTTTGGCCTTCCCTCATCCTTGCGGTCAACGTTCCTCACCCGAACGAGTGAGGCTCATTGGGTCGGGACGGTACCCCATGGCGCAAGGGGAGGAAGTGCTCCGAGAGCAATTGGCCGGTTAGCGTGCAGCCATGAGCGAGCATACGAGGCTGGTTGCGTGGGTACGCGGGCGCGTGCAAGGCGTGGGTTTCCGCTGGTACACGCGAGCCAGGGCCCTGGAGATCGGCGGCCTGAGTGGTTTTGCTCTCAATTTGGAGGACGGACGGGTCCAGGTGGTCGCGGAGGGCCCCCGCGAGGGGTGTCAGGGGTTGCTGGAGTGGCTCACGGGAGACGACACGCCGGGCAGGGTCGACGGAGTCACTGAGATCTGGGACACGCCCCGTGGCGGCTACGACGGCTTCGCCATCCGGTGAGATCCACTCCGAGACGACGGCCGCGGCCCCCTCCGAGGCGAGCGCGGGGCGTGCGCCGGGTGCCTGCTCCGGAGGGAAAGCACCAGGTGGTTGCCAAGAAAGCACCACTCGTGGCAGGCTCCCGTGGCAAGGATGATCTCGTCGCCCCAGGGGTCCCTGCGCAGAGGCAGCGCCGCCCGGTCCCGGGCCGCGCGCCGAGGGTTGCCCGCCAATACGGGGCGTGATCGTGTTGACCGTCAAACTTTTTGGTGAGACGCTGAAAGTCCCCGCGCACCTTAGCTGTTTGGCATGTAAGAGCGGCAGCAAGAACACAAGATCGCCAAGCATCGCGGGTGCGATTCCCTCACGACCCACACCGCTTCGGTCGGTCACTCAGTGTGGAGGACCATCCATCATGGCAAAGGCGCTTCTCGGTTACGTCGGCGGCTCCGACCCGCGACTCATTGCCGAGATGCGACGGCTCCAGCAGCGCGTCCAGGACCTGGAATCCGAGCTCGGACGAATCCAGGCCGAGAACGACGCGCTCGCGGCTGCCGCTTCTCACGACTCGCTTCTCGAAAGCATCGACGTACCCCAGGCGGAGCCTGCGCTCACCTGATCGCTGAAGAGCACCCTCACCACCACCAGTGAACAGGCTGACTGTGTCAGCCGCTAACAGAGTTGCAAGGGACGCTTCGGCGTCCCTTCTTTCTTTCCCCCGGTACTCCATCGCTGATCGCTCGCTGTTCACCCTCTTTAACGTCTGGTGTGCCCTGCACGTTCATGGGTGAAACCGAGCGTTCGTGGAGTGAGACCGACCATTTCGACCGACCCGGAAGGTAAAGTCCGGCTGCGTGCACCTCAAGGCTCTGACCCTGCGCGGGTTCAAATCGTTCGCCTCGGCCACCACGCTGCGGTTCGAGCCGGGTATCACCTGCGTCGTGGGGCCCAACGGCTCCGGCAAGTCCAATGTCGTGGACGCCCTCAGCTGGGTCATGGGGGAGCAGGGCGCCAAGTCGCTGCGCGGCGGCAAGATGGAGGACGTCATCTTCGCCGGCACCACCGGGCGGCCCCCGCTCGGCCGTGCCGAGGTCTCGCTGACGATCGACAACTCCGACGGCGCGCTGCCCATCGAGTACGCCGAGGTCACCATCACGCGGATCATGTTCCGCAACGGCGGCAGCGAGTACCAGATCAACGGCGACACCTGCCGACTGCTGGACATCCAGGAGCTGTTGTCCGACTCCGGCATCGGCCGCGAGATGCACGTCATCGTCGGACAGGGCCAGCTCGACTCCGTCCTGCACGCCGATCCGATGGGCCGCCGCGCCTTCATCGAGGAGGCCGCGGGCGTCCTCAAGCACCGCAAGCGCAAGGAGAAGGCGCTGCGGAAGCTGGACGCGATGCAGGCCAACCTCGCGCGCGTGCAGGACCTCACGGACGAGCTGCGGCGGCAGTTGAAGCCGCTCGGCAGGCAGGCCGCCGTCGCACGCCGGGCCGCCGTCATCCAGGCCGACCTCCGGGACGCCCGGCTGCGGCTGCTCGCCGACGATCTCGTACGGCTGCGGGGGGCGCTCCAGGCCGAGGTCGCCGACGAGGCCGCGCTCAAGGAGCGCAAGGAGGCCGCCGAGGCCGAGCTGCGCAGGGCCCTCCAGCGGGAGGCGACGCTGGAGGACGAGGTGCGTCGGCTCGCCCCGCGGCTGCAGCGCGCCCAGCAGACCTGGTACGAGCTGTCGCAGCTGGCCGAGCGGGTGCGCGGCACGGTCTCGCTGGCGGACGCCCGGGTGAAGAGCGCCACCGCCCAGCCGCCTGAGGAGCGGCGCGGACGCGACCCCGAGGACATGGAGCGCGAGGCCGCGCGGGTACGGGAGCAGGAGGCCGAACTCGAAGCGGCCCTGGAGGCCGCCGAGCACGCCCTGGAGGACACGGTCGCCCACCGGGCCGACCTGGAGCGCGAACTGGCGGTGGAGGAACGGCGGCTGAAGGACGTGGCCCGGGCCATCGCCGACCGCCGCGAGGGGCTGGCCCGGCTGAGCGGCCAGGTCAACGCGGCCCGTTCACGCGCCGCCTCCGCCCAGTCCGAGATCGACCGGCTCGCCGCCGCCCGCGACGAGGCGCAGGACCGCGCGGTCGCCGCCCAGGAGGAGTACGAGCAGCTCAAGGCGGAGGTCGACGGGCTGGACGCGGGCGACGAGGAACTCGCCGAACAGCACGAGGCGGCCAGGCGGGACCTCGCCGACGCCGAGTCCGCGCTGACCGCGGCCCGTGAGGCGGCCACCTCCGCCGAACGCAGGCGCGCGGCCACCCAGGCCCGGCGCGACGCACTCGCCCTGGGCCTGCGCCGCAAGGACGGCACCGGGGCGCTGCTCGCGGCGAAGGACCGGCTGTCGGGCCTGCTCGGCCCCGCTGCCGAACTGCTCACGGTCACCCCGGGCCACGAGGTGGCACTGGCGGCGGCCTTCGGCGCGGCGGCGGACGCGATCGCGGTGACCACCCCCGCCTCGGCGGCGGAGGCCATCCGCCTGCTCCGCAAACAGGACGCGGGCCGGGCGGCGCTGCTGCTGGCGGGCGCACCGGAGCCGACACCCACCGCGGAACCGACGCCCACCCCGGAGCACACCCCGACGCCCACCCCGGAGGCGGCGGCCTTCGTTGCCGGAGACCCCCGGCCCGTGACGGCTCCCGGCGGCACGTCCGCGACGGGCGATGCCACCGACGGCGGGGACGGGGACGGGGACAGGGAGGGGGAGGGGAGCGGTCCGGCCGGCCACGCCGATTCCCTCGGCACAGGCCACGAACACCCCCGGACGCCCCCCGGCAACCCCCCGTACGCCGCCGATCTCGTCCGTGCGCCCTCCGAACTCATGCCTGCCGTACGGCGGCTGCTGCGGGGGATCGTCGTGGTGGGCACCCTGGAGGACGCCGAGGACCTGGTCTACGCGCGGCCCGAGCTGACCGCCGTGACCGCCGAGGGGGATCTGCTCGGGGCGCACTTCGCGCAGGGCGGTTCCGCCGGGGCGCCGAGTCTGCTCGAAGTGCAGGCGTCGGTCGACGAGGCGGCGGCCGAGCTGGAGGAGTTGGGCGTGCTGTGCGAGGAGTTGGGCGCGGCCCAGCGGCACGCCACCGAGCTGCGCAGGGAACGGACCGCTCTGGTCGAGGAGTTGGGCGAGCGGCGGCGCGCCGGGGAGCGGGAGAGGTCCCAGGTCGCGCAGCAGCTCGGGCGGCTGGCCGGGCAGGCGCGGGGTGCCGTGGGAGAGGCCGAGCGGAGCACCGCCGCGGCCACCCGTGCGCAGGACGCGCTCGACCGGGCCGTGGAGGAGGCGGAGGAACTGGCCGAACGGCTCGTCGTCGCCGAGGAGATGCCGGTCGAGGAGGAGCCCGACACCTCCGTACGGGACCGGCTCGCGGCCGACGGGGCCAACGCGCGGCAGACCGAGATGGAGGCCCGGCTCCAGGTGCGTACGCACGAGGAACGGGTCAAGGGGCTCGCCGGGCGGGCCGACTCGCTCGACCGGGCCGCGCGCGCCGAACGCGAGGCGCGGGCCCGCGCGGAGCAGCGCCGGGCGCGGCTGCGGCACGAGGCCGCGGTCGCCGGGGCGGTCGCCTCCGGCGCCCGGCAGCTGCTCGCGCACGTCGAGGTCTCGCTCGCCCGCGCGGACGAGGAGCGTACGGCCGCGGAGAGCGCCAAGGCGCGCCGGGAGCAGGATCTCGTCGTCGCCCGCAACCAGGGCCGCGATCTCAAGGCCGAGCTGGACAAGCTCACGGACTCGGTGCACCGCGGCGAGGTGCTCGGGGCCGAGAAGCGGCTGCGGATCGAGCAGCTGGAGGCGAAGGCGCTGGAGGAGCTGGGCGTCGAACCGGCGGGCCTGGTCGCGGACTTCGGGCCCACCCAGCCCGTCCCGCCCTCCCTGCCCGCCGAGGGCGAGGAACTGCCGGACGACCCGGAGCATCCGCGCAACCAGCCGCGCCCCTTCCACCGGTCCGAGCAGGAGAAGCGGCTCAAGGCGGCCGAGCGGGCCTACCAGCAGCTCGGGAAGGTCAATCCGCTGGCGCTGGAGGAGTTCGCCGCGCTGGAGGAGCGCCACAAGTTCCTCAGCGAGCAGCTGGAGGACCTCAAGAAGACGCGTATCGATCTCCTCCAGGTGGTGAAGGAGGTCGATGAGCGGGTCGAGCAGGTCTTCAGCGAGGCGTTCCGGGACACGGCGCGGGAGTTCGAAGGGGTCTTCGGGCGGCTGTTCCCGGGCGGCGACGGACGGCTGATCCTGACCGATCCCGACAACATGCTCACCACGGGCGTCGATGTCGAGGCCCGGCCGCCCGGCAAGAAGGTCAAGCGGCTCTCGCTGCTGTCCGGCGGTGAGCGGTCGCTGACCGCCGTCGCGATGCTCGTGGCGATCTTCAAGGCACGGCCCAGCCCGTTCTACGTGATGGACGAGGTCGAGGCGGCGCTCGACGACACCAACCTGCAGCGGCTGATCGGGATCATGCGGGAGCTGCAGGAGGCCTCCCAGCTGATCGTGATCACGCACCAGAAGCGGACGATGGAGGTCGCCGACGCGCTGTACGGCGTCTCCATGCAGGGCGACGGAGTGTCGAAGGTCATCAGCCAGCGACTGCGCTGACCCGCGCCCCGGCCGACAGCCCCACCTCGGCCGGCACGTCCCTCACGGCCGGTACGTCCGCCCAAGCCGGTCCCGCGCCCCGTCCGGTACCCCGCCCCGTCCGGCACCCGCGCGGCCCTCGCCCGAACGGCGGTACCGGTCGTGCCGGGCGCCGGAGAACAGCCGTACGCGACCGGCGGCGGTTGTGGCGTTCCCCGCGCCGCTTACGGGGTATCCGTAGCTACGTAGCCCCTTTCTCTTCAAGTCTTGAACGCTAATCCGTCACATGGAGTGGTTTCTCGGTGCCTGCTCTCCACGGGACCCCCTTTTGACTTCGAAACTTGAAGGCATAGTCTCTGCTTCGTTGCTTTTACCTTCAGGTGGTGGGTGGCGTAAACGTGTGCGCCACTTGAGACACCGTCCGGAAGGGCTCGCCCCCACCCCCGGCAGTGAGGCCGGTGGCCCGAGGAGTTACACGTGACCAGCACAGCGCAGCCACCCCAGTCCGGAGCCCGAGCGGCTCATCCCGAGCATCTCGGGCACGTCATCTTCATCGCGGCGGCGGCCGCGATGGGTGGCTTCCTCTTCGGCTACGACAGTGCCGTGATCAACGGCGCGGTCGAGGCCATCCGTGACCGGTACGAGGTCGGTTCCGCGGCCCTGGCCCAGGTCATCGCGATCGCCCTGATCGGCTGCGCGATCGGCGCCGCCACCGCGGGCCGGATCGCGGACCGCATCGGCCGGATCCGCTGCATGCAGATCTCGGCGGTGCTGTTCACCGTCAGCGCGGTGGGCTCCGCCCTGCCCTTCGCCCTGTGGGACCTGGCGTTCTGGCGGGTCATCGGTGGCTTCGCCATCGGTATGGCCTCGGTCATCGGCCCCGCCTACATCGCCGAGGTCTCCCCGGCCGCCTACCGCGGCCGGCTCGGCTCGTTCCAGCAGGCCGCCATCGTCATCGGCATCGCCATCTCCCAGCTCGTCAACTGGGGCATCCTCAACGCCGCCGACGGCGACCAGCGCGGCAAGGTCATGGGCCTGGAGGCCTGGCAGGTCATGCTCGGCGTGATGGTCATCCCGGCCGTCATCTACGGCCTGCTGTCCTTCGCGATCCCCGAGTCACCGCGCTTCCTGATCTCCGCGGGCCGCGACAAGCGGGCCCGTGAGGTACTGCGGGAGGTCGAGGGCGACATCGACCTGGACGCCCGCGTCGCCGAGATCGAGCACGCCATGAAGAGCGAGCACAAGTCGTCCTTCAAGGACCTGCTGGGCGGCACCTTCTTCTTCAAGCCGATCGTGTGGATCGGTATCGGACTGTCGGTGTTCCAGCAGTTCGTCGGCATCAACGTCGCGTTCTACTACTCCTCCACCCTGTGGCAGTCGGTGGGCGTCGACCCGACGGACTCCTTCCTCTACTCGTTCACCACGTCGATCATCAACATCGTCGGCACCGTGATCGCCATGATCTTCGTCGACCGCATCGGCCGCCGCCCGCTCGCCCTCATCGGCTCGGTCGGCATGGTCATCGGACTCGGCCTGGAGGCCTGGGCCTTCTCCTACGACCTCGTCGACGGCAAGCTCCCCGCCACCCAGGGCTGGGTCGCCCTGATCGCCGCCCACGTCTTCGTCCTCTTCTTCGCCCTCTCCTGGGGTGTCGTGGTCTGGGTCTTCCTCGGCGAGATGTTCCCCAACAAGCTCCGCGCCGCGGCCCTCGGCGTCGCCGCCGCCGCACAGTGGATCGCCAACTGGGCCATCACCGCGAGCTTCCCGTCCCTGGCCGACTGGAACCTCTCCGCGACCTACATCATCTACACCGTCTTCGCCGCGCTCTCCATCCCCTTCGTCCTCAAATTCGTCAAGGAGACGAAGGGCAAGACGCTGGAGGAGATGGGCTAGCACTCGTCCGCCGTCCCCGGCGCATGAACCCGGGGGGAGGGGCCAAGTCCCCGCTGTCCTTCTCCCCGTACTCGTAAGAGGGCGTGCCGCCCCGGTTCCCGGGCCTACAGGGCCTTGAGCCGGGGCAGCACGTTTTCGCAGAACAGATGCATGCTGCGCCAGCCCTCGTCGACGGACACCCCACCCGACAGCGGATGCAGTACGTAGCTGTCGAGGCCCAGCGCCAGACACTCCTCCGGCGTCACGATCCGGTAGACGCCCTCGGCGCGCAGCTCCTCCACCGTCGTGGCCCCCGACTTCACCGCCGAGCGGATGTCGGAGGACTGCCAGGAGGCGTACGTCCTGGCCTCGTGCAGGAAGTGCTCGCCGTGCTCCGCCCACGCGCGGTCCGGGTCCTCGGCGAGGTGCAGCAGCGGGGTCACCGCCGCGGGCATCATGGTCCAGCCCTCGGTCCCGTACTCGACGAGCCGCTCCTTGTAGTACGCCTCGATGTCCGGCAGATGCGCGCTGGGGAAGAACGGCAGTCCGAGCCGTGCCGCGCGCCGGGCCGCGGCCTTCGAGGAGCCGCCCACCAGCAGCAGGGGGTGCGGGTCCGAGAAGGGCCGCGGAGTGACCCGTACGGTACGGCCTCGGTACTCGAAGTCCTCGCCGGTCCAGGCCTTCAGCAGGGTCTGCAGGAGCTCGTCCTGGAGGGCGCCACGGCGCTTGTAGTCCACGCCGAAGAGCGCGTACTCCTCGGGCCGGTAGCCGATGCCCGCGACCGTGACGAGCCGGCCGCCGCTGAGGAGGTCCAGCACGGCGATGTCCTCGGCCAGGCGCAGCGGGTCGTGCAGCGGGCCGATGATCGCCGAGACCGTGACCGCGATCTTGCGGGTGGCGCCGAAGACCGCGCCCGCGAAGGTGAACGGGGAGGGCAGCCAGTTGTTGGCCGCGCCGTGGTGTTCCTCGGTCTGGACGGTGGTCATGCCGCGGTCGTCGGCGTAGGCGGCCATCTCCAGTGCGGCCTTGTAGCGCTCGCTGAGGGAGGGGGGTGTGGCGGCGGGTTCTACGAGGTTGAAACGTACGACCGTTACGGGCATGGGAGGGTCCCCCTTCGCCGAGCGGGTGGGGTGGCGGTGGCTTTGGTGGGGGTGACGGTAGCTGACGGGTCGTCAGCTGGCCAGGGTTCTCGCCCCCGCCGCCCCTACCCTTCCCGTCACTGCATGGGGGCTGCGCCCCCTCGCCCCCTGATCGCGCTGCGCGCTCGTCCTCAAACGCCGGACGGGCTGAAATGCTTTCAGCCCGTCCGGCGTTTGAGGACCGGGGGTTCGGGGGCAGCGCCCCCGAGAGCGCGACGGGAACGGGCAGGGGCGGCGGGGGCGACGGTCGGAGGGTCGGAGGGGGTGGTCGCGCATACTGGTGCCGTTATGGAAATCGTCATCCTTGCTGTAGTCATCGCCGTGGTCGTGATCGGCGCGCTCGGCGGCCTGGTCGTCGGCAGCCGCCGGCGCAGGCAGCTGCCCCCGCCGCCCCCCGCCGCCCCCGACATCACCGCTCCGCCGGCCGAGCCGCACGTCGGCGACGAGGCCGAGACGCCGCGCGACGAAGCGCGCCGCACGATAGAGGAGGTGGATCTTCCGGACGCCTCGGCGACCGCCCCGGTCGTCGAAGCACCCCCGGTCGAGATCGAGGTCCCGGAGCCGACCGCAGGTCGCCTGGTGCGGCTGCGCGCCCGGCTCTCCCGCTCGCAGAACGCGCTCGGCAAGGGGCTCCTCACGCTCCTCGCGCGCGAGCACCTCGACGACGACACCTGGGAGGAGATCGAGGACACGCTGCTCACCGCCGACGTCGGCGTGCAGCCCACCCAGGAGCTGGTCGAGCGGCTGCGCGAGCGCGTGAAGGTGCTCGGCACCCGCACGCCCGAGGAGCTGCGCGGCCTGCTGCGCGAGGAACTGCTCACGCTCCTGGTGCCCGACTTCGACCGCACGGTGCACACCGAGTCGCCGCTGGACACGCCCGGCATCGTGATGGTCGTCGGGGTCAACGGCACCGGCAAGACCACCACCACCGGCAAGCTCGCCCGTGTGCTGGTCGCCGACGGCAAGCACGTGCTGCTCGGCGCGGCCGACACCTTCCGGGCCGCCGCCGCCGACCAGCTGCAGACCTGGGGCGAGCGCGTCGGCGCCCGTACCGTACGCGGTCCCGAGGGCGGCGACCCCGCCTCGATCGCCTTCGACGCGGTCAAGGAGGGCATCCAGGAGGGTGCCGACGTCGTGCTCATCGATACGGCCGGCCGGCTGCACACCAAGACCGGCCTCATGGACGAGCTCGGCAAGGTCAAGCGCGTCGTCGAGAAGCACGCCCCGCTCGACGAGGTGCTGCTCGTCCTGGACGCCACCACCGGTCAGAACGGTCTGGTGCAGGCCCGCGTCTTCGCCGAGGTCGTCAACATCACCGGCATCGTCCTGACCAAGCTCGACGGCACGGCCAAGGGCGGCATCGTCATCGCCGTCCAGCGCGAGCTGGGCGTCCCCGTCAAGCTCATCGGTCTGGGCGAGGGCGCGGACGACCTGGCGCCGTTCGAGCCGGAAGCGTTCGTGGATGCCCTTATCGGAGAGTGAGAACGCGTACGACCCGTACGCGCGTGATGAAGGGCCCCGCTCCATGGTGCAGATGGAGTGGGGCCCTTCCGTATCGGCAGGCCTCTGTCGAGGAAGCCTGTGCCGACAGCTCTGTACGGCCGAGGTCGGGCGGCCCGGTCCGTGTCGTCCGGTCTAGGCGCGGGAGCGGTGGGCCACGTACGCCAGCGTTCCGAGCAGCAGGCGCGCGGCCGGTGGCTTCGTCGCCGAGTCGAGCGCGGGGGAGCGGAGCCAGCGGACCGGGCCGAGGCCGCCGCGGTCGGAGGGCGGCGCCGTGATGTACGTACCGGACCCCAGGCCGTGCAGGTCGAGCGTGGCGTCGTCCCAGCCCATGCGGTAGAGCAGCTGGGGCAGTTCGGCCGCCGCGCCGGGTGCGACGAAGAAGTGGGCGCGGCCCTCGGGGGTGACGGTCACGGGGCCCAGCGGAAGACCCATGCGTTCGAGCCGGACCAGGGCACGGCGGCCCGCGGACTCGGCGACCTCGATGATGTCGAAGGCGCGGCCCACGGGGAGCATCACCGCGGCGCCGGGGAACTCGCCCCAGGCCTCCGTCACCTCGTCCAGTGTGGCCCGCGCCGGGACGACGGGCGCGAAGTCCAGGGGATGCGCGCCGTGTCGGGAGCAGTCCGCCCGGCCGCACGAGCAGGCACCCGCGGCCGCCCGGGCGCCGGGCACCACGTCCCAGCCCCACAGCCCGGTGAACTCGGCCACGGCCGTGCACTCCGAGGAGCGGCCGCGGCGACGCGAGCCGGACCGAATTTCGCGGATGCCGCCGATGGTGAAACCCATGCCCCCTCCAACGGGTCCAGCGTGTCCGTGGTTACGTCATGAAATCAGTTCGTGACTCTCAGTTGTCATTCGTACTCTGAGTTCCCCTCCGCGCGCGGTCCGAATGCGGCGCCCGGTTGTATCGCGGGTGGTGCGCCCGGCTTCGCGCGCCCCGATGTGCATCGCTGCGCCCACTTCCGGCCGTCATGTGTCAAGTGAATCGCGCGTCGGCCACCGCGAGTTCATTCGAAGGGGTGGCGAATGGTGGCGTTTCCGGGATCGCCATGGCTGGGGCGGTGATCGTAGGATTACTGTGAGTGCACAGGTCCTGGGGACGCATGCACTCGTGGGTATGCCGGAGGCAACCCGGCTTCCCGTTCGATGGGTGAGAACAGCCGGACGGGCGGCCCTGTTTACCGGCATTCTGGTAGGGCTTGGCGCATACAGCGCGCAAGTGGGTTCAGGGATGGGGGCGTTCCAGTGGGCGGCAACGGCGGAAGCGGCACGACCGCGACTGGCACGGACAAACGCCCCAATGAACTGTTGGGCTCGTGGTTCGTGCGCAGCGGCTGGTCCAAGGGCGAGCTGGCGCGCCAGGTCAACCGCAGAGCACGCCAGTTGGGCGCCAACCACATCTCGACGGACACCTCGCGCGTCCGCCGCTGGCTCGACGGGGAGAATCCGCGCGAGCCGATCCCGCGCATCCTCTCCGAGCTGTTCTCCGAGCGCTTCGGCTGTGTCGTCGCCGTCGAGGACCTGGGCCTGCGCGCCGCCCACCGGTCACCGTCCGTGTCGGGCGTCGATCTGCCCTGGACCGGCCCGCAGACGGTCGCCCTGATCAGCGAGTTCTCCCGCAGCGACCTGATGCTGGCGCGCCGCGGCTTCCTCGGCACGTCCCTCGCCCTGTCCGCGGGACCCACGCTCATCGAACCCATGCAGCGCTGGCTGGTGCCCAGCCCCACCACCCCGCGCGCGGAGCCCGCCCTCTCCGCCGCCGCCTCGCGCCGCCCCGGCCGGCTCTCCCAGCCCGAGCTGGACCTCCTGGAGTCCACCACCGTCATGTTCCGCCAGTGGGACGCCCAGTGCGGCGGAGGTCTGCGCCGCAAGGCGGTCGTCGGCCAGCTGCACGAGGTGACCGACCTGCTCCAGGAGCCCCAGTCCGAGGCCACCACCAGGCGGCTGTTCAAGGTCGCCGCCGAGCTGGCCGAGCTGGCCGGCTGGATGAGCTACGACGTGGGACTCCAGCCCACCGCCCAGAAGTACTTCGTCCTCGCCCTGCACGCCGCGAAGGAGGCCGCCGACCGGCCGCTGGGCTCGTACATCCTCTCCAGCATGAGCCGCCAGATGATCCACCTGGGGCGGCCCGACGACGCGCTGGAGCTGATCCACCTCGCCCAGTACGGCAGCCGGGACTGCGCGAGCCCTCGTACGCAGTCCATGCTGTATGCGATGGAGGCCCGCGCCTACGCCAACATGGGGCAGCCCGGGAAGTGCAAGCGGGCCGTCCGGATGGCGGAGGACACCTTCGAGGACGCGGAGGAGTTCGACGAGCCCGAGGCCGACTGGATCCGCTTCTTCTCCGAGGCCGAGCTGCACGGCGAGAACAGCCACTCCTTCCGCGACCTCGCCTACGTCGCCGGCCGCAGTCCCGCGTACGCGTCGCTGGCCGAGCCCGTCATGCAGAAGGCCGTCGACCTCTTCGAGAAGGACACCGAACACCAGCGTTCATACGCCCTCAACCTCGTCGGAATGGGCACGGTGCACCTCCTGCGCCGGGAACCCGAGCAGAGCACGGTCCTGGTGCGCAAAGCCCTCACGATCGCCAAGAAAGTGCGCTCGGAGCGGGTCAACACTCGTATCCGAAAAACAGTCGACACGGCCGTACGCGACTTCGGCGACCTCGCCGCCGTCATCGAGCTGACCGATCAGCTGGCCATCGACCTGCCCGAGACCGCAGAGGCGGTCTGACCCCCAGTACGCCGGCCGCGGCCACCGTCCATAACTGCCCGACTCGGCTCCCCCATGCCAGGTCATCGGACGGAGGCCGCGGCCGGTCCGGCTTCACGCGCCGCCCAGGACGCCCGCTCCCGCCCGAGTGGCAGGGGGCCGCGAGGGGTGCTTGATTGATGGCTGAGGCCGCGACCGGTGACGGCTGAGGTCACGTCCGCCGAAGGTTGCGCCACGATAACGATCGGGACCGCCACAATCCGGCGGTTCATCGACGCGTAACACGCACGTTCTCTTCGTCACCCGGGCGAAACATGCAGGGGCTCCGGTCGAAACGGCGCTGCGCCAATCTCTGGCACATAACCGGCCCACCCCTCACAACCGCTCATGGCTTCGCCCGCACGGGGCCGTACCAACGACGAGGAGACGCCGATGGCACCAGCCATCACGCTTGCCGCAGACGCTCCCACGCTGTCTGCCGCCAACACCGGGTTCATGCTCATCTGTTCCGCCCTGGTGCTGATCATGACTCCCGGACTCGCCTTCTTCTACGGAGGCATGGTCAGGGTCAAGAGCACCTTGAACATGTTGATGATGAGCTTCATCAGCATGGGGATCATCACGATCCTGTGGGTGCTCTACGGCTTCTCCATGGCCTTCGGTACCGACTCGGGCAGCGTCGTCGGCTGGTCCTCGGACTTCGTCGGCCTCAGCGGCATCGGCAAGATGGAGCTCTGGGACGGCTACACCATCCCGATCTACGTCTTCGCCGTCTTCCAGCTGATGTTCGCGATCATCACGCCCGCACTGATAAGCGGCGCCCTCGCTGACCGCGTGAAGTTCACCGCCTGGTCCCTGTTCATCGCCCTGTGGGCCACGGTCGTGTACTTCCCGGTCGCCCACTGGGTCTGGGGCACCGGCGGCTGGGCCTTCGAGCTCGGCGTCATCGACTTCGCCGGTGGTACGGCGGTCCACATCAACGCGGGTGCCGCGGCGCTCGGTGTGATCCTCGTGATCGGCAAGCGCGTCGGGTTCAAGAAGGACCCGATGCGCCCGCACAGCCTCCCGCTGGTGATGCTCGGCGCCGGTCTGCTGTGGTTCGGCTGGTTCGGCTTCAACGCCGGCTCCTGGCTCGGCAACGACGACGGCGTCGGCGCGCTGATGTTCGTCAACACGCAGGTCGCCACCGCCGCCGCCATGCTTGCCTGGCTCGCCTACGAGAAGATCCGCCACGGCGCGTTCACCACCCTCGGTGCCGCCTCCGGCGCGGTCGCCGGGCTGGTCGCGATCACCCCGTCCGGCGGTGCGATCTCCCCGCTCGGCGCGATCGCGGTGGGTGCCATCGCCGGTGTGCTGTGCGCCATGGCCGTCGGCCTCAAGTACAAGTTCGGCTACGACGACTCGCTCGACGTCGTCGGCGTCCACCTCGTCGGCGGTGTCGCCGGCTCCCTGCTGATCGGCTTCTTCGCCACCGGCGGCGGCCAGTCCGACGTCGCGGGCCTCTTCTACGGCGGCGGCCTCGACCAGTTCTGGAAGCAGTGCGCCGGTGTCTTCGGTGTCCTCGCCTACTCCCTCGTGGCCTCCGCGGTACTCGCCTTCCTGATCGACAAGACGATCGGGATGCGCGTCCCCGAGGACGACGAGATCGCGGGCATCGACCAGGCCGAGCACGCCGAGACCGCATACGACTTCAGCGGCGCCGGCGGCGGCTCCGCACGCAGCTCGGCCACGGGCCCGGCCGTCGAGACCGCGAGCAAGAAGGTGGACGCATGAAGCTCATCACCGCCGTCGTCAAGCCCCACCGGCTCGACGAGATCAAGGAGGCCCTCCAGGCCTTCGGCGTCCACGGCCTCACGGTCACCGAGGCGAGCGGTTACGGTCGTCAGCGGGGCCACACCGAGGTCTACCGCGGTGCCGAGTACACCGTCGACCTCGTTCCCAAGATCCGTATCGAGGTGCTGGTCGAGGACGACGACGCCGAGCAGCTGCTCGACGTCATCGTGAAGGCGGCCCGTACCGGCAAGATCGGGGACGGCAAGGTCTGGTCCGTCCCGGTCGAGACGGCGGTCCGGGTCCGGACCGGCGAGCGCGGACCCGACGCGCTGTAGTCAGCAGACGAACAGGAGCCACTGGGTGACGAGTACGGACATGCGTACAGAAGCAGAGGACTCGGGACCCAGCGGCTACGCGGCGGCCCGGCTGCGCCTCCTCCAGGAGGGGGCGCGGTCCGGGCCGCCGCGCCGTTCGGCCCTCGCCGAACTGACCGACGACTGGCTCACCGGTCTCTTCGACGCCGGCGCCGAGAAACTGCGCGGCGTCTCCCTCGTCGCCGTCGGCGGCTACGGCCGCGGCGAACTCTCCCCGCGCAGCGACCTCGACCTGCTGCTCCTGCACGACGGCGGCGCGGACTCGGGCGCGATCGCCTCCCTCGCCGACCGCATCTGGTACCCGGTCTGGGACCTCGGCCTCGACCTCGACCACTCCGTCCGCACGCCCGCCGAAGCGCGCAGGACGGCGGGCGAGGATCTCAAGGTGCAGCTCGGGCTGCTCGACGCCCGCCACATCGCCGGCGACCTCGGCCTCACCGCAGGACTGCGTACGGCCGTCCTCGCCGACTGGCGGAACCAGGCGCCCAAACGCCTCCCCGAACTCCAGGAACTGTGCGCCGAGCGCGCCGAACGCCAGGGCGAACTGCAGTACCTCCTCGAACCCGACCTCAAGGAGGCCCGCGGCGGCCTGCGCGACGCCACCGCCTTGCGGGCCGTCGCCGCCTCCTGGCTCGCCGACGCCCCGCGCGAAGGCCTCGCCGACGCCCGCAAGAGCCTCCTCGACGTCCGTGACGCCCTGCACCTCGCCACCGGCCGCGCCACCGACCGCCTCGCCCTCCAGGAACAGGACCAGGTCGCCGCGGAACTCGGCCTGCTGGACGCCGACACCCTGCTCCGCCAGGTGTACGAGGCCGCCCGCGTCGTCTCGTACGCCAGTGATGTCACCTGGCGCGAGGTGGGGCGCGTACTGCGGTCGCGCGCCGTGCGCCCGCGGCTGCGCAAACTGGCAAGGGAGCGGAGCGACTTCCTCAGAAGGGCGGTGGTGGGCGACGGGAGGGCGCTGGGCGGCGGCAAACCCGCTCCCGAACGCTCCCCGCTGGCCGAGGGCGTCGTCGAGCAGGACGGCGAGGTCGTCCTCGCGCGTGCGGCCCGCCCCGACCGCGACCCCGTACTGCCGCTGCGCGCCGCCGCCGCTGCCGCCCAGGCGGGCCTGCCGCTCTCGCTGCACGCGGTCCGCCGGATGGCCGCCGCGGCCCGTCCGCTGCCCACACCGTGGCCCGCCGAGGCCCGCCAGCAGCTCATCACCCTGCTCGGCTCCGGGCCCTCGACCATCGAGGTCTGGGAGGCACTGGAGGCGGAGGGGCTGATCACCCGGCTGCTGCCCGACTGGGAGCGCGTGCGCTGCCGGCCGCAGCGCAACGCCGTCCACATCTGGACCGTCGACCGGCATCTGATCGAGACGGCGGTACGCGCCGCCGAGTTCACCCGGCGCGTCCACCGCCCCGACCTCCTCCTGGTCGCCGCCCTGCTGCACGACATCGGCAAGGGCTGGCCCGGCGACCACTCCGTGGCCGGCGAGATCATCGCCCGCGACGTGGCGGCCCGCATCGGCTTCGACCGCACGGACGTGGCGACCCTCGCCACGCTCGTACGCCATCACCTGCTCCTCGTCGAGACGGCGACCAGACGCGACCTGGAGGACCCGGCGACCGTGAGCTCGGTCGCCGAGGCGGTCGGCTCGCAGGGCACGCTGGAACTCCTGCACGCGCTCACCGAGGCGGACGCGCTGGCCACCGGGCCCGCCGCCTGGTCCTCCTGGCGCGCCTCCCTCGTCACGGACCTGGTGAAGCGGGTCTCCGCCGCGCTCGCCGGGGACGAGCCCGAGGAGCCCGAGGCCGCGGCGCCCACCGCCGAACAGGAACGGCTCGCCATCGAGGCGTTCCGCACCGGCGGCCCCGTACTCGCGCTGCGCGCCCAGACCGAACCGCCCGCCGAGGAACCCGCCGAGGACCGGGATCCCGAGCCCCTCGGCGTGGAACTGGTCATCGCGGTACCGGACCAGAAGGGCGTCCTGCCCGCCGTGGCGGGCGTCCTCGCCATGCACCGGCTCACCGTGCGGACTGCGGAACTGCGGGCCCTGGAGCTGCCCGACGGCGTCTCGGGCTCCGTCCTGCTGCTCGACTGGCGGGTCGCCGCCGAGTACGGCTCCCTGCCGCAGGCTGCCCGGCTGCGCGCCGATCTCGTACGCGCCCTCGACGGGTCCCTCGACATCGCCGGGCGGCTGGCCGAGCGGGACGCCGCCTATCCGCGCCGGCGGGGCATCGTGGCGCCGGCGGCCCGGGTGAGCGTGGCCTCCGCCGCGTCCCGGCACGCCACGGTCATCGAGGTGCGCGCCCATGACGCCCCGGGGCTGCTGCACCGGATCGGGCGTGCGCTGGAGAGCGCGCAGGTACGGGTGCGCAGTGCGCATGTGTCCACGCTGGGCGCGAACGCGGTGGACGCGTTCTATGTGACCGGGCCCGAGGGGGTGCCGTTGCCGGGGGAGCAGGCGGCGTCGCTGGCGCGGGCGCTGGAGGATACGTTGCGGGAGTAGATGTCCCACGGGGACCAGGTCGTTCTTTGTCTGCGGGTCCGCTGTGGCCGGGCGCGCAGTTCCCCGCGCGGGGTGGAAGCCCGTGACGACGGGGTGGAGACCCTTTCTGGCGCGGGCAGATACTCTGGAGGGCGGACCTGCCCCCCTGCCCCCTACTTGAGGATTCGCGACCGCCGTGTTCGACACTCTCTCCGATCGCCTCGCAGCGACATTCAAGAACCTTCGCGGCAAGGGGCGCCTGTCCGAGGCGGACATCGACGCCACCGCGCGCGAGATCCGTATCGCCCTGCTGGAAGCGGACGTCGCGCTGCCGGTCGTCCGGGCCTTCATCAAGCAGGTCAAGGAGAGGGCCGTCGGGGCCGAGGTCTCGCAGGCCCTCAACCCCGCCCAGCAGGTCATCAAGATCGTCAACGAGGAGCTCGTCGGCATCCTCGGCGGCGAGACCCGCCGACTGCGCTTCGCGAAGCAGCCGCCGACCGTGATCATGCTCGCGGGTCTGCAGGGTGCCGGTAAGACCACGCTCGCCGGAAAGCTCGGCAAGTGGCTGCAGGGCCAGGGACACACTCCGCTGCTGGTCGCCTGCGACCTCCAGCGCCCCAACGCCGTGAACCAGCTGAGCGTCGTCGGTGAGCGCGCGGGCGTCGGCGTCTACGCGCCCCAGCCGGGCAACGGCGTCGGTGACCCGGTCCAGGTCGCCAAGGACTCCATCGAGTACGCGAAGCAGAAGCAGCACGACGTCGTCATCGTCGACACCGCGGGCCGCCTCGGTATCGACGCCGAACTGATGCAGCAGGCCTCCGACATCCGCGACGCCGTCTCGCCGGACGAGATCCTCTTCGTCGTCGACGCGATGGTCGGCCAGGACGCGGTCAACACCGCGGAGGCCTTCCGCGACGGCGTCGGCTTCGACGGCGTGGTCCTCTCCAAGCTCGACGGCGACGCCCGCGGTGGTGCGGCGCTCTCCATCGCGCACGTCACCGGCCGCCAGATCATGTTCGCCTCCAACGGCGAGAAGCTGGACGAGTTCGACGCGTTCCACCCGGACCGCATGGCGTCCCGCATCCTCGGCATGGGCGACATGCTCACGCTGATCGAGAAGGCCGAGCAGACCTTCTCGCAGCAGGAGGCCGAGGCCATGGCCTCGAAGCTCGCCTCCAAGAAGGGCGAGGACTTCACGCTCGACGACTTCCTGGCCCAGATGGAGCAGGTCAGGAAGATGGGCTCCATCTCCAAGCTGCTCGGCATGCTGCCCGGCATGGGGCAGATCAAGGACCAGATCAGCAACCTCGACGAGCGTGACGTCGACCGTACGGCCGCGATCATCAAGTCGATGACCCCGGCCGAGCGCCAGGACGCGACGATCATCAACGGCTCGCGGCGCGCCCGTATCGCCAAGGGTTCCGGTGTCGAGGTCAGCGCGGTCAAGGGCCTGGTCGAGCGGTTCTTCGAGGCCCGCAAGATGATGTCCCGCATGGCCCAGGGCGGCGGTATGCCCGGGATGCCCGGGATGCCGGGCATGGGCGGCGGGGCCGGCCGGACGAAGAAGCAGCCCAAGAAGAGCAAGGGCAAGCAGCGGTCCGGCAACCCGATGAAGCGCAAGCAGCAGGAGGAAGAGGCTGCGGCTCGGCGTGAGGCCGGGCAGCAGGCGGGCGGCGCGCTCGGCCTGCCGGGCGGCCAGCAGCAGCCCCAGAACTTCGAACTCCCCGACGAGTTCAAGAAGTTCATGGGCTGAACGACCTCGGGGGCACTGCCCCCGGGCCCCATTTGTGTGCTGCCCCGGTGGGGGCGGGCCCTAAGGATTGCGCAGTTCCCATGCAGTGACGGGGAGGGTAGGGGCGGCGGGGGCGAAAAAAGCCCTCAGGCCGTCCGGGCCACCAGGTAGCGGAAGACGTTCGGCATCCACACCGTCCCGTCCCGCCGTTTGTACGGATGCAGAGCCTCCCGCACCTCCTTGTCGACCTGATCGGGATCCGTGGCGGCGACGGCCGCGTCGAACAGCCCCGTGGACAGCAGCCCACGGACCGCGTTGTCCACGTCCGCGTACCCGAAGGGGCACGCGACCCGCCCGGACCCGTCGGGCCGCAGGCCGGCCCGCTGGGCGACCTCCTCCAGGTCGTCACGGAGGGCCGGGCGCCAACTGCCCGCACCACGCAGGGGATCCGCCAGCTTCGCGGCGACCCGCAGCACCGAGGACGTGGCACACCGCTCCGGAGGCCCCCAGCCCGCGAGAACCACGGGAACCCCTCGTCCGACGAGTGGACTCGCCGCCGCCAGCGCCTCGGTGAGGCCTTCGGAGTCACCGGCCACACACCCGACCGGCTCGAAAGCGGTCACCAGGTTGTACGCGGCCGTCGCCACGTCGTCGATGTCCGTGGGCTCCCCGTCCGTCAGCCGCGCGCCGGCACGCGCACGCGTGCCCCATGTCTCGGGGAGCAGACGCTCCCGCGCGAGAGCCAGCCGCTCCGGCGCGTGGGCCTGCAGACCGGTGACCGACGCGCCCCGCGACGCGGCCATCAGCAGCGCCAGGCCGGACCCGCAGCCGAGCCCCAACAGCCTGGTCGAGGAGCCCACTTCGAGTCGCTCGTAGACGGCCTCGTAGAGCGGTACGAGCATCCGCTCCTGAATCTCGGCCCAGTCACGCGCGCGTGCCCACTGATCCACCTGGGGCGCAGCCCCCGAGTGAGGTAGGTGCTGCCGCACGAGCGTAGGTGTCATCGAAAGTGCCCCAATCCGCCGAGAGTTGCGTTTGTGCCCCGTTCGTCCACCCCCGTGCAGTGCGCTCGCACTCCCCCCGTATGCCAGGAAACTCCGCGCTCGTCGTGGCGTCCAGGGGTTGCGGAGCCCGGTTTGCGTACCATCGGCGCGCGCCGGGAGAATTCACATACCGGCAACATGTGCGCCTACCACTCCTTGCCGATCAGTGGGCGGATATCCGGCCGTCGCGGACGCGCCCGCACACTGGATGGCCTGTTCGTGCCGTCCGGCGATGACAGTGGGTTGCGGGCGCGTCGACGGGCCCGGCCCCCGCAATGCGTGGTTCCCGCCGCCGGAGGCCGTGAAGCGGTTCCGGCCAAGGTCCACGAACCCGTCGCCCGGCCGCCGCGCGGGACCGTACGGTGTCTGGTGACCGGGGACGGGCCGGTGCCCCGCGCCGATGACGCACCCGGTAACGTCGCCGTCGTGGCCCGCGTCGACCGGGCCCCGGCATTCCGCCGCGAGAAGGACCGAAACGCCTCTTGCGCATCCGCCGACCCCAGGTGCCCCGGTGCGCAGACAGCGCCTACTGGCCCGGACGTAACGTCACTACGTACCGGCTGGGTGTGAACTGTGAGGCTTCTCCGCAGATCAGCGCACCCGCCCTCGTCAGGACGCATCAGCGGCAACTGACGGGTACGTGCAAAATATTTGGGATGCCCCGGAATAGGAACACAGAGGCACCTCGGCTCGTTGTCATTACGTGAGCACGACACCACCTGTTCTCGCCGCAGAGCTGGCAGGGGCGTGGGCCGACATTCAGCGGCACCACCCCGAGCTGCCCGATCTTGCCGCGCCAGAGTCCCTGATCGGGGAGTCGTCGTCCGCCTGCGGACACGAACTCTCCTTCGAACGACTGCTTCACGAGGCAGTCCACGGCATCGCCGCCGCCCGAGGTGTCCGCGACACCTCCCGCGCCGGCCGGTACCACAACCGCAGATTCCTCGCGATCGCCGAGGAGTTGGGACTGGACCACCCCGAGGAACCGCATCCCAGCAGCGGCTTCTCCCTGGTCACGCTCAACCCCGAGGCGAAGCGCCGCTACCGCCCGACGATCGAGCGGCTGCAGCGCGCCCTCAAGGCGCACACGGTCGCGACAGCCGCCGACACGGCCCGCAGCTTCCGCGGCCCGGCCGCCCGGCACGGCTCCTCCGGAGGGGGCGTGCGCGTGAAGGCGGTCTGCGACTGCGGGCGCAACGTCCGCGTCGTCCCGTCGGTCCTCGCGCAGGCGCCCATCGTGTGCGGAGGGTGCGGGAAGCCGTTCCGCATCCCGGAGGTGGTCGGCGCGGCAGCGGGCTGAGCGGACGGCTGACACGGCGGCGGGCCGTCGTCCCGCCGGGGTGGTGCGGGAGAGCGCGGCGGCACTTCGTGGGTGCCGGCTCGTGCGATGGCCCACCTCGACGGCGACACCCGTACCGGCCCCGGCGGGACCGCGGGCCGGCCCAGGGCTGCCCCCGGACTGCCCGGGTCGAGGCGCCCTTCCGGGTGTGGCAGAATGGTCAGCTGTACTCGCAGCCGCACAGGACCCCTCTCTCCTCCGGCTGACGCGTCCATCGGGCACTCGGGTACCGCAACCCCACGCGGCAATCTCGCCGTGCCCAACCCCGTCAAGACCAGGAGACACCACTTCCGTGGCAGTCAAGATCAAGCTGAAGCGTCTGGGCAAGATCCGCGCGCCTCACTACCGCATCGTCGTCGCCGACTCCCGTACCCGCCGTGACGGCAGGGCCATCGAGGAGATCGGCCTGTACCACCCGGTGCAGAACCCGTCGCGCATCGAGGTCGACTCCGAGCGTGCGCAGTACTGGCTGGGTGTCGGCGCGCAGCCGACCGAGCCCGTGCTCGCCATTCTCAAGCTGACCGGCGACTGGCAGAAGCACAAGGGCCTGCCGGCCCCGGCGCCGCTGCTCGTCGCCGAGCCGAAGGCCGCGCGCCCGTTGTTCGACGCCCTGGGTGGCGACGACGACAGCAAGGGCGAGGCCATCACGCAGAAGAAGAAGGCTGAGAAGAAGGACGAGGCTGCCGCCGAGTCCGCGTCGACCGAGGCCTGAGCATGCTTGAGGAGGCTCTTGAGCACCTCGTGAAGGGCATCGTCGACAACCCGGACGACGTGCAGGTCGCCTCGCGTGACCTGCGCCGCGGACGCGTTCTTGAGGTCAGGGTTCACCCCGACGACCTCGGGAAGGTGATCGGCCGCAACGGCCGCACCGCGCGCGCTCTGCGTACCGTCGTAGGCGCCATCGGTGGCCGTGGAGTCCGCGTCGACCTCGTCGACGTGGATCACGTCCGCTGACGTAATTCGCAGCACCGGCTCGGGCCGGGGAGGGCCTTCGGGCCGTCCCCGGCCCGTAGTCGTCCACGCGGTGAAACCGTGGACACACGACAGGAGATCAAGCAAGTGCAGCTGGTAGTCGCGCGGGTGGGCCGAGCCCATGGCATCAAGGGCGAGGTCACCGTCGAGGTACGCACCGACGAGCCGGAGCTGCGGCTCGCGCCCGGCGCCGTCCTGGCCACGGACCCCGCCTCGGCCGGTCCGCTGACCATCGAGACGGGACGGGTGCACAGCGGCCGCCTCCTGCTGCGGTTCGCGGGGGTACGCGACCGCAACGGCGCCGAGGCGCTGCGCAACACCCTGCTGATCGCCGACGTCGACCCGGACGAGGTGCCGGAGGACCCGGACGAGTACTACGACCACCAGCTCATGGACCTGGACGTCGTCCTGAAGGACGGCACCGAGGTCGGGCGGCTCACCGAGATCTCGCACCTGCCCTCCCAGGACCTCTTCGTGGTCGAGCGGCCGGACGGCACCGAGGTGCTCATCCCGTTCGTCGAGGAGATCGTCGTCGAGATCGACCTGGAGAAGCAGCGGGCCGTCATCGACCCGCCGCCCGGACTGATCGACGACCGCGCGGAGATCGCCTCCTCGAGGGACACGGACACCGACTCCTCCGGCGGGGCCGACGCCTGATGCGGCTCGACGTCCTCACGATCTTCCCCGAGTACCTGGACCCCCTGAACGTCTCCCTCGTGGGCAAGGCACGCGCGCGTGGACAGCTGAACGTGCACGTGCACGATCTGCGGGAGTGGACCTACGACCGGCACAACACGGTCGACGACACCCCCTACGGCGGCGGCCCCGGCATGGTCATGAAGACCGGGCCCTGGGGCGACGCACTGGACTCCGTCCTCGCCGACGGCTACGAGACGGGCTCCCAGGGACCCGTCCTGGTCGTCCCCACGCCCAGCGGCCGGCCCTTCACCCAGGAACTCGCCGTCGAGCTCTCCGAGCGCCCCTGGCTGGTCTTCACACCCGCCCGCTACGAGGGCATCGACCGTCGTGTCATCGACGAGTACGCGACCCGTATGCCCGTGTACGAGGTGTCCATCGGCGACTACGTGCTGGCCGGCGGCGAGGCGGCCGTCCTGGTCGTCACGGAGGCCGTGGCACGGCTGCTGCCCGGCGTCCTCGGCAACGCCGAGTCGCACCGGGACGACTCGTTCGCGCCGGGAGCCATGGCGAACCTCCTGGAGGGGCCGGTCTACACGAAACCGCCCCGGTGGCGCGGCCGGGAGATCCCGGACGTGCTGGTCAGCGGCCATCACGGCAAGATCGCCCGCTGGCGCCGGGACGAGGCGCTGCGGCGCACCACGGCCAACAGACCGGACCTCATCGAGCGCTGCGACCCCGCCGCCTTCGACAAGAAGGACCGCGAAATGCTCTCGATCCTGGGCTGGCAGCCCGGACCCGACGGCCGATTTGGGCGCAGGCCCGACACCGTGGAAGAATAGGCCGCTGCTGTACGTCGTCCGGCGTGCGCCCCTGCCACAGGGGGACACGACGCCCGCCCCGACGAGAACAGCCCACCTTCTGGAAACACCGACTTCCGTCGATGACCTGTGGCATCGGCGAAGAAAGCAGACGATCATGTCCAACCTGCTCGCGTCCGTCGATGCAGCGTCGCTGCGCAGCGACGTCCCGGCCTTCCGCCCGGGTGACACCGTCAACGTCCACGTCCGCGTCATCGAGGGCAACCGCTCGCGTGTGCAGCAGTTCAAGGGTGTAGTCATCCGCCGCCAGGGCGCCGGTGTCCGTGAGACCTTCACGGTCCGCAAGGTCTCCTTCTCCGTCGGCGTCGAGCGCACCTTCCCCGTGCACACCCCGATCGTCGAGAAGATCGAGCTCGTCAGCCGCGGCGCCGTCCGTCGCGCGAAGCTCTACTACCTCCGTGAGCTGCGCGGCAAGGCCGCGAAGATCAAGGAGAAGCGCGACAACTGAGCTCACTCCGGGTCCCTCGGTAGGGCCGGATAGCATCTGGCCCACATGGACGCCGAAGCACAGCACACGGAGCGCGACCGCTCCTCCCAGCCCGTCGTGTCCGAGGAGATCTCGGACACACAGGGGGCGGAGGAACGGTCGCGTTTCGCGTTGGTGGCCCGGGCCGCCGACTGGCTGCCGGGCGGCCGGATCACCCTGACCGTGCTGTTCTGTCTGTTCTCCCTGCTGCTGCTCACCCGGTTCGTGATCCAGCCGTTCGAAATTCCCAGTGGCTCGATGGAGCCGGGATTGAGGATCGGGGACCGCGTTCTCGTAAATAAGTTGGCGTACCGTTTCGGTGCTGAGCCGAGGCGCGGTGACGTCGTCGTGTTCGACGGCACCGGTTACTTCGGCGACGCCGACTACATCAAACGTGTGGTGGGCGTGGGGGGAGACCATGTGGTCTGCTGCGACAGGCAGGGGAGGATCGAGGTGAACGGCCGCTCGGTCGACGAGTCGACGTTTCTGTACCCGGGGAACGAGCCGTCCGAAGTGCGCTTCGACGTGGCCGTCCCCGACGGCACCCTCTTCGTCCTGGGTGACCACCGCGGCGACTCCAGCGACTCCCGCGACCACCTCGGCTCCCCGGGCGGCGGCATGATCCCCGTCGACGACGTGATCGGCAGAGCGGACTGGATCGCCTGGCCGCTCGGCCACTGGACCGGTCTCGAACGGGCCGGCGGCTACGCGCGCGTGCCCGACGCCGCGGGCCCGCTCCTCCGGGCGCCCCTGGCAGGGACGAGCGGGCGGAAAGCCGTGGACGGTGTCCATGGGTAACCGCGGCAAGCCCCGCGGCACCCACAGTGCCGCGGAGGACCTCCTGCCCACGGGCTCCCGGCGCACGGGCGGCCCCGTGATGCCCGGCCGGGCGGACCGGCGCAAGCTGGCCCGGCGGGTCAAGCGGCGCAGGCAGCGCTCCGCGGTCAAGGAGATACCCCTCCTGATCGGCGTCGCGCTGCTCATCGCGCTCGTCCTGAAGACGTTCCTCGTCCAGGCTTTCGTGATCCCTTCGGGCTCCATGGAACAGACGATCCGGATCGGCGACCGCGTCCTGGTCGACAAGCTGACCCCGTGGTTCGGCTCGAAGCCCGAGCGCGGTGACGTCGTCGTCTTCAAGGACCCCGGCGGATGGCTGGAGGACGAACAGCCGACGGCGAAGAAGGAAGACCCCATCGTCGTCAAGCAGGTCAAGGAGGCGCTGACCTTCATCGGCCTGCTGCCCTCCGACAACGACCGGGACCTGATCAAACGGGTCGTCGCGGTCGGCGGCGACACCGTCAAGTGCTGCGACACCCAGGGCCGCGTCACCGTCAACGGCATGCCCCTCGACGAGCCCTACATCAACCCCGGCGACAAGCCCTCCTCGCTGGTCTTCGAGGTCAAGGTGCCGGCGGGGCGCCTGTGGGTGATGGGCGACCACCGGTCCAACTCCGCCGACTCCCGGTTCCACCGTACGGAGAAGTACAGCGGCACCATCTCCGAGGACGTCGTGGGCCGTGCCATGGTCATCGCCTGGCCCATCGGTCACTGGACTCAGCTCAAGGAACCCGACACCTACGCGTCCGTGCCCGACGTGGCCGGCGGAGCGACCACCGCACTCGACACGTCGCATAGGGTGGCCACCGCGGATCGATACGGATTGATCCCGCTCCCGACCCCTGCGGAACTCCCGCTCGTTATGGGAGTGGTGGGCCTGCGTCGTATCCGACGCGGGCGGCGGCACGGAGTGAGGAGTGGATGTGGGGGATTTGGCGGTCGGCGCACGATCCGGACACGAGGGGCCCGAGGAACGACCGGGACGATCCGAAGAGTCGGTCCCGCCGGCCGGCGAGGACGCCGTGGCCCCCGGAGACGACGCGGGTGACGGCAACGGCGGGGACGAGCGGGACTCCGACGGGACCGCCCCGGCGCCGAAGAAGCCGCGGTCCTTCTGGAAGGAACTCCCCCTGCTCATCGGCATCGCGCTGGTTCTCGCGCTGCTGATCAAGTCCTTCCTGGTGCAGGCGTTCTCGATCCCCTCGGACTCGATGCAGAACACCCTTCAGCAGGGTGACCGCGTCCTGGTCGACAAGCTGACCCCGTGGTTCGGCTCGGAGCCCGAGCGTGGCGAGGTCGTCGTCTTCAACGACCCCGACAAGTGGCTGGCGGGCGAGCCGACGCCCAGTCCGAACGCGATCCAGACAGCTCTCAGCTGGATCGGCCTGATGCCCTCCGCCGAGGAGAAGGACCTCATCAAGCGGGTCGTCGGAGTCGCGGGCGACACCATCGAGTGCAAGGGCACCGGCCCCTTGAAGGTCAACGGCAAGGCGCTGAACGAGACTTCCTACGTGTACCCGGGCAACACCCCGTGCACGGTGGACGACGCCGGCGGCCAGTTCAAGGTGAAGGTTCCCGAAGGCAAAATCTGGGTCATGGGCGATCACCGGCAGAACTCGCTGGACTCGCGCTATCACCAGCAGGACAAGCACGAGGGCTTCGTACCCGTGGACAACGTGGTGGGCCGCGCGATCGTCGTCGCCTGGCCGCCCACCCGCTGGTCGACGCTTCCGGTGCCGGACACCTTCGACCAGAACCTGACCGCCGCCGCTCCGGGTGCGCTCGGGCTCGCGGGCGCGCTGCCGCTGGTGCTGTGGCGCAGGCGTCGCCTTACCGTCGGGAACACCAGGGTTTCTGGGTCGCGTACCGCCGGGTAGGGTGCCGTCCCAGACGCCGATCTTCCGTGGCCCGACCTGGGCCGCGAGGTCGATTCTCCGAGTTGGGGAGCACTGGGATGAGCGGGACAAGTCGTACGGACGAGGGCCACGGACGGCTCGGCAGCAAGCTGTCGGGGCTGGCCGTGGCCCTCGGCTGTGTGCTCTTCCTCGGTGGGTTCGCCTGGGGAGCGGTCGTCTACCAGCCGTACACCGTGCCGACCGACTCGATGTCGCCCACCATCGCGGGCGGCGACCGGGTGCTCGCCGAGCGGATCGACGGCTCCGAGGTGCAGCGCGGTGACGTCGTCGTCTTCAAGCAGTCCACCTGGGGCAACATGCCCATGGTCAAGCGGGTCGTCGCCGTCGGCGGGGACACGGTCGCCTGCTGTACGCAGGACAAGCTGACCGTCAACGGCAAGAAGATCGAGGAACCGTATCTGCCCAAGGGCAGCGCGGCCGAGTCGTCCACGATCCCCTCCATCGAGGTGCCCAAGGACCGGCTCTTCCTGCTCGGCGACGAGCGCAGCGGCTCACTGGACTCCACCGCCCACCTGACGGAGGCCGGCAACGGCACGGTGCCGCGCAGCGCGGTGAACGCGCGCGTCGACGCGGTGGCCTGGCCCATGAACGGCATGCTGGCCCGCCCCACCGGCTTCGAGACGCTCGGCGCGACCTCCGAGCCGGGTCCCCTGCGCCTGGTCCTCACCGCGGTCGTGGCGGGCGCGGTGCTCGTCCTCGGCGGGGCCGCGTACGGGCCGGTCGCCAACCGGTCGGCACGCCGCCGCAGCCGTACGGGGGCGGGGGAGCGGGCTCTTGCCGGCTGACGCGTCGTCGCCGGCGGGCGGTGGCCTCGGCGAGCTGCGGAAGGTCGCCCGGGTGGTGCTGCTCGACCCGCAGGACCGCATCCTGCTGCTGCACGGACATGAGCCCGAGGACCCTTCGGACGACTGGTGGTTCACGCCGGGCGGCGGTGTGGAGGGCGACGAGACACGCGAAGAGGCCGCTCTGCGGGAAGTCGCGGAGGAGACCGGCATCACCGAGGTCGAGCTGGGTCCGGTGCTGTGGCGGCGGACCTGTTCGTTCCCGTTCGCGGGGCGTCGCTGGGACCAGGACGAGTGGTACTTCCTGGGCCGTACGACGCAGACGGCGACCGAGCCCACGGGGCTGACCGAGCTGGAACGGCGCAGTGTCGCCGGAGCGCGCTGGTGGACGTGCCGGGAACTTGCCCGGGCACATGAGACGGTGTATCCGACCAGACTCGCCGAGCTGCTGCTCAGGCTGCTCGACGAAGGGCCCCCGGCCAGGCCCGAGACCCTCGACACGGAAATCGTCTAGGGGCTCGCGGGGCTGGCGCACAATAGGGGGACGCACGGCTGAAGGGGAACATGCCATGAGCGCCGAGGACCTCGAAAAGTACGAGACCGAGATGGAGCTGAAGCTCTACCGGGAGTACCGCGATGTCGTCGGTCTGTTCAAATATGTGATCGAGACCGAACGGCGCTTCTACCTCACCAACGATTACGAGATGCAGGTGCACTCGGTTCAGGGCGAGGTGTTTTTCGAGGTGTCCATGGCGGATGCCTGGGTGTGGGACATGTACCGACCTGCTCGGTTCGTGAAGCAGGTGCGTGTTCTGACATTCAAGGACGTGAACATCGAGGAGCTGAACAAGAGCGACCTCGAACTGCCCAGCAGCTAGAACGGGGCAGTCGGGACGGCCGGGACGGTCCCGGGAGTTCTACGGCGGCCGCTCGTACGGGTGACTGAGTTGTCCACAGTCGAGCGGCCGTCCACCAAGATCCAACAGTGGATCGCGGTGGGCTCAGTGTTGGCGCCGGAGGTGGTGCCGACATGAAGACGTCCAAGGCATCCGAGGCATCCAAGGTTTCCGGGGCGCCCGACGTGCCCGACGTGTCCAAGACGCCCAACGTGTCCAAGGCACGCAACGCACTCGGCAGGTACGGCGAGGACCTGGCCGCGCGACGGCTGGCCGAGGCCGGCATGACGGTCCTTCAGCGCAACTGGCGCGCGGGCCGGGCCGGCGAGATCGACATCGTGGCCCGCGACGGCGACGCACTGGTCGTCTGCGAGGTCAAGACCCGCCGAGCGGGGCCCTTCGAGCACCCGATGGCCGCCGTGACCCCCGTCAAGGCCCGGCGTCTGCGCGGCCTCGCCGAGCGCTGGCTGCAGGAACACGGAGGGGCTCCACCCGGCGGCGTCCGTATCGACGTCGTGGGTGTCCTGCTGCCCGACCGCGGCGCCCCCGTCGTGGAGCACGTGCGAGGGGCGGCCTGATGGGCTTCGCGCGTACGTGCTCGGTGGCCCTCGTGGGCGTGGACGGTGTCGTCGTCGAGGTCCAGGCGGATCTGGAGCCAGGAGTGGCGGCGTTCACCCTGGTGGGACTGCCCGACAAGAGCCTGACGGAGAGCAAGGACCGCGTCAGGGCGGCCGTGGTCAACTCCGGCGGCGAGTGGCCGCAGAAGAAGCTCACCGTGGGCCTCAGCCCGGCCTCGGTGCCCAAGGGCGGCAGCGGATTCGACCTCGCCATCGCCTGCGCGGCCCTCGGCGCCTCCGAGCGCATCGACCCCCGTGTGCTCGCCGACATCGTGATGATCGGAGAACTGGGCCTGGACGGCCGGGTCCGGCCCGTACGAGGCGTGCTGCCGGCCGTGCTGGCCGCCGCCGAGGCGGGATACGAACAGGTGGTGGTGCCGGAGAGCGCGGCAGCCGAGGCCTCCCTGGTGCCCGGGGTGTCCGTGCTCGGAGTCCGCAGCCTCCGCCAGCTCATCGCGGTCCTCACGGACGAACCGGTGCCCGACGAGGACCCGGACGAGCAGGGCCGGACCGATCCGCTCGCGGGCCTGCGCATGCCGGGCACGGGCGCGGCCACCGGAATGCACAGCATGGGAGCCGCGCACTACGACCACGAACACGACCTCGCCGACGTCGTGGGCCAGCTCTCGGCACGCACCGCGGTGGAGGTCGCCGCGGCCGGCGGCCACCATCTGTTCCTGGAGGGCCCGCCGGGAGCGGGCAAGACCATGCTCGCCGAGCGGCTGCCCGCCATCCTGCCGCGACTCTGCCGGAGCGAGTCCCTGGAGGTCACGGCCGTCCACTCGGTCGCGGGCCTGCTGCCACCTGGCAAACCCCTGGTCGACGTCGCCCCCTACTGCGCCCCGCACCACTCGGCGACCATGCAGGCCCTGGTCGGTGGCGGCCAAGGGGTGGCACGGCCGGGGGCGGTGTCGCTCGCCCATAGAGGAATTCTCTTTTTGGACGAGACGCCGGAGTTCAGCAGCCGGGCCCTCGACGCCCTGCGTCAGCCTCTGGAGTCCGGGCACGTGGTGATCGCCCGCAGTGCGGGTGTCGTGCGCTTCCCGGCACGGTTCCTGATGGTCCTCGCGGCCAATCCCTGTCCCTGCGGCCGCTTCTCGCAGCGGGACTCCCTGTGCGAGTGCTCGCCCTCCACGATCCGCCGCTACCAGGCCCGGCTCTCCGGACCACTGCTCGACCGCGTCGACCTTCGGGTCGAGGTGGACCGCGTCACCCGCGCCCAGCTGACGGAGCGGGGCGCGCGGGGCGAGACCACCGAGACGGTCGCCGGCCGGGTCCGGGAGGCCAGGGCGCGGGCCGCCGCACGCCTGACGGACACCCCATGGCGCACGAACAGCGAGGTACCGGGCCGCGAGCTCCGCAGCCGGTGGTACGCGTCCCCGGGCGCCATGGACGACGCGGAGCGCAGCCTGGAGCGCGGTGTGCTCACCGCCCGGGGACTCGACCGTGTCCTGCGGGTCGCCTGGACCGTCGCGGACCTCGCAGGCCGTGACCGGCCGGGGGTGGCGGACGTGACCCTCGCGCTGCAACTGCGCACCGGGGTTCCCCGGGGGGTGCCGATGGCGATCGGGGCCTCCCGGTGAATCAACGCTTCCCGGTGGGTGGAGCGGGCGAGGAGGGGGAGCGGCTGCACCGGGCCTTCCTCGCACGGGTCGTCGAACCGGGGGACGAGGTGTGCGGGCGATGGCTTCGTGAGTGCGGAGCGGAGGAGGTGGTCCGGCGCCTCGCCGGGGGAGGGCCGCAGCTGCCGGGGGTGACGGACGTGCGATGGGCCGGTCTGCGGGCCCGGGCCGAGCGGGCGGACCCGGAACGGGACCTCGCGGTGGCACGGGACAGCGGGACACGGTTCGTGTGCCCCGGCGATCCCGAGTGGCCCGCGCAACTGGACGACCTGGGGGATGCCAGGCCCGTCGGGCTGTGGGTGCGGGGGCTGCCCAGTCTGCGGATATGGGCGCTGCGCTCCGTCGCCGTGGTGGGCGCACGGGCCTGTACCGAGTACGGCGCCCATATGGCGTCGGCGCTCGGTGCGGGGCTCGCGGAGCGGGGGTGGGTCGTGGTGTCGGGAGGCGCCTACGGCGTGGACGGCGCGACCCACAGGGGCGCTCTCGGGGCGGGCGGAGCCACCGTCGCCGTGCTCGCCTGCGGGGTCGACCGGCCCTATCCGCGCGGTCACACGCAGTTGATCACCAGGATCGCCGAACAGGGACTGGTAATCGGGGAGTTGCCGCCCGGCGACCATCCGACCCCGAGCAGGTTCATCCTGCGGAACCGGGTCATCGCGGCGTTGACGCGCGGCACGGTGGTCGTCGAGGCGGCGTACCGCAGCGGTGCGTTGGCGACCGCCCGGGCCGCCCAGCGGCTGGGCAGATTCACGATGGGAGTACCGGGGCCGGCCACCAGCAGTCTCTCGGCGGGCGTGCACGAACTCCTGCGCGGGGACGCGGTGCTGGTCACCGACGCCGCGGAAGTCGCCGAGCTCATCGGGGACATGGGTGAACTGGCCCCGGCCCGGCGAGGACCGGTACTTCCGCGCGACCTCCTGGACCCGGAGGCCGCCCGGGTACTGGCCGCGCTGCCGGCCCGGGAGACGGCGTCGCGGCAGGAGATCGCCAGGGACGCCGGGACGACCGAGGACGACGTGGTCGCGAGACTGTACGAACTCCGCTCACTTGGCTTCGTCGAACGACACGGCGACGGCTGGAAGTTGACACGCCAGGCCACTCTGTCCATCGGTACGGATCGGGGGTGACGCTGACCGAGAGTGTTCGGCCGTCCGGGCTACGCCCCGAAGTCCCCGGGATTTCCGTCAGTTGACGCTCCGCAGTGATCACGCACGGCGACGGCCGCGCCTGTGCGGGACGTCCGGCGGAACGTATCTGCGCACGGTGAGTCCAGCACTGTTCGCACACTGCGACTCTCCACTCACGCTACGCTCATATGGATTCCGACTCAGACAGGCAACTCGACATCAGACCGACAGCTCGCGCAGTTACCCACAGTTCACTGCAGAACGGCACAAGGCGACGCATGCCCCAGCACACCTCCGGGTCCGACCGGGCGGCGGTTCCCCCCGCCGCCCGTGACGGCGGCGTGCGGCCGCCCGCCCCCTCGACGCTCGACGAGTTGTGGAGGTCGTACAAGACCACGGGCGACGGGCGGCTGCGCGAGCAGCTGATCCTGCACTACTCGCCGCTGGTGAAGTACGTCGCCGGCCGGGTGAGTGTGGGGCTGCCCCCCAACGTGGAGCAGGCGGACTTCGTCTCGTCGGGCGTCTTCGGGCTGATCGACGCCATCGAGAAGTTCGACATCGAGCGGGAGATCAAGTTCGAGACGTACGCGATCACGCGCATCCGGGGCGCGATGATCGACGAACTGCGGGCACTGGACTGGATCCCCCGGTCCGTGCGGCAGAAGGCGCGCAATGTCGAGCGGGCCTACGCGACGCTGGAGGCGCGGCTGCGGCGTACGCCGTCGGAGTGCGAGGTGGCCGCCGAGATGGGCATCGCGGTCGACGAACTGCACGCGGTGTTCGGTCAGTTGTCGCTGGCCAACGTCGTCGCCCTGGAGGAGCTGCTGCACGTCGGCGGTGAGGGCGGCAACCGGCTGAGCCTGATGGACACCCTTGAGGACACCGCTGCCGACAACCCGGTGGAGGTCGCGGAGGACCGTGAGCTGCGGCGTTTCCTGGCGCGGGCCATCAATACGCTGCCCGAGCGGGAGAAGACCGTGGTGACCCTCTACTACTACGAGGGCCTCACGCTCGCCGAGATCGGCAATGTGCTCGGCGTGACGGAGAGCCGCGTCAGTCAGATCCACACCAAGTCCGTGCTCCAGCTCCGGGCGAAACTGGCGAGCTTCGGGCGCTGACCCCGCAGCCCCCGGCTTCTGCCGCGAGCTGGTCCCGCCGCCCCGCTGACCTCGGGGAATCGTCGCTCGCCGGGACTTCGCGCGGGCGGGCGGGAGCCGTGTCGGGCGGGTGGTCCGGGTGGGAGAGATCGCTTCGGGCCGGTGTCGCCGATCGGTGACCGACCGAGCCCTCACGGGCGAGAGTCTCCCGTCCTGGGCGGGGCGTCCGTAAAGTGGGGGGCGTGCCAAGGATTCGAGCGGCCTCCGTGGCCGAGCACCGGTCGATGCAGCGAGCCGCCCTGCTGGACGCGGCGCGGTCCCTGCTGTCCGAGGGCGGGACGGAGGCCCTAACGTTCCCGGCGCTCGCCGAGCGGACGGGGCTCGCGCGGTCCTCCGTGTACGAGTACTTCCGTTCCCGCGCGGCGGTCGTCGAAGAGCTCTGCGAGGTCGACTTCCCGCTCTGGGCCGCCGAGGTCGAAACCGCGATGTCGCTGGCCGGGACACCCGAGGGCAAGGTCGAGGCGTACGTCCGCCGGCAGCTCGCCCTGGTGGGAGACCGGCGGCACCGGGCCGTCGTGGCGATCTCCGCGAGTGAACTCGACGCGGGCGCGCGCGAGAAGATCCGCGCCGCGCACGGAGGGCTCGTCGCGATGATCGTGGAGGCGTTGCGGGACATGGGGCACGAGCAGCCCCGGATGGCCGCGATGCTCCTCCAGGGGATCGCGGACGCGGCGGTGCGCAGGATCGAGCTCGGTGCGGCCGAGGAGCCCGGCGTGATCACCGAGGCCGCCGTCGCTATGGCTCTGCGAGGCGTGAGCGGCTGACGGCGGCCGACGGGGGTTGCGTCACGTCGGTGCTGCTCCCGCTCCTGCTTTCGGTGCCGATCTCACGCCCGCTTCCGGCGCCGCAGCCGGCTCCGGTTCTGGTTCCGGGATGCCCGTGACCGGCAGCAGGCGTGACGGGCCCCTGGTCAGCAGCCATGGGGGCAGCAGGGGCAGCGGGTCCAGGTAGGTGTCTCCGCGGCGCAGGCCCCAGTGGAGGCATGACATCGGGCAGTGGGACGTCGGCAGCTCCAGTACGCCCACCACCTCGCCCGCGGCGACCTCGGTGCCCTTCTTCAGCGTCGCCGCCACCGGCTCGTACGTCGTGCGCAGGGGCGGGGTGCCCGTGCCGGTCAGCTCGACCGAGACGACCCCGCGGCCCGCGACCCGGCCGGCGAAGGAGACGCGGCCGGGCGCGACGGCCCGGACCGGGGCGCCGGGGGCGGCCGTGAGATCGACGCCCCGGTGGCCCCGGCCGTAGACGGTCGCGGGCGGCTCCCAGCCGCGCGCCACCGACGGGCGCGACCCCACCGGCCAGGCGCGACCGACGACGGGGACCGGCGGGTCCGCACCGCCGGGACCCGCACCGTCACCCGTGTCCGCATGCATGTCCGCACCCATGCCGACATCCGTGCCGGGGTCACCGACCCCGGCGATGGCCGCGGGGCCGCCGCCGAGGACCAGGCCCAGTAGGAGGCCGAGTATCAGCACGGCGGTCACCGTCAGGGCGCGCACCCTCATGACCGGCACCGTCCTGGCAGGCCGCGGCACCGGCCCCGTACGAAGAAAACGATCTGCTCGCATGCGAGAACCGTGCCTCGAATGGCATGAAAAAAGGGATCATGGCCGGGATCTGTGGAGTACCCGTCGGTTGTGGACAGCGGCGTCACCCGGCACCCCGTGGGTCCCGTACACTTCTTGTGGCGATCCGGGTCACCGGGTCGACTTCGCACGCCCCGACATCAGGCCGTCAAACAGCCGATGTCAGCGCCCCTCGGTCCCTCGTGGCAAGGCGCAATGCGGGCGTCAGGCGCGACCGCCGTCCGGCGGACGCGGCACAACCGAGAACACCAAGGAGTACGGCCATGGCCGTCGTCACGATGCGGGAGCTGCTGGAAAGCGGCGTCCACTTCGGTCACCAGACCCGTCGCTGGAACCCGAAGATGAAGCGCTTCATCTTCACCGAGCGCAACGGCATCTACATCATCGACCTGCTCCAGTCGCTGTCGTACATCGACCGCGCCTACGAGTTCGTCAAGGAGACCGTCGCCCACGGCGGCACGGTCATGTTCGTCGGCACGAAGAAGCAGGCGCAGGAGGCCATCGCCGAGCAGGCGACCCGCGTCGGCATGCCCTACGTGAACCAGCGCTGGCTGGGCGGCATGCTCACCAACTTTTCGACCGTCTACAAGCGTCTGCAGCGCCTCAAGGAGCTTGAGCAGATCGACTTCGAGGATGTGGCCGCGTCCGGCCTCACCAAGAAGGAGCTGCTCGTCCTCTCCCGCGAGAAGGCCAAGCTGGAGAAGACCCTCGGCGGTATCCGCGAGATGTCCAAGGTGCCCAGCGCCGTCTGGATCGTGGACACCAAGAAGGAGCACATCGCGGTCGGTGAGGCCCGGAAGCTCAACATCCCGGTCGTCGCCATCCTCGACACCAACTGCGACCCCGACGAGGTCGACTACAAGATCCCGGGCAACGACGACGCGATCCGTTCCGTCACCCTGCTCACCCGCGTGATCGCCGACGCCGTCGCCGAGGGCCTCATCTCCCGTTCCGGTGCCGGCAAGGCCGCCGAGGGTGACAAGGCCGCGGGCGAGCCGCTCGCCGCGTGGGAGCGCGACCTGCTTGAGGGCGGCGAGAAGAAGGCCGACGAGACCGCTGCCGAGGCGCCCGCCGCCGAGGCTTCGGCCGCCGACGCCGAGGCGCCCGCCGCTGAGGCCGAGACTCCGGCCGAGGCCCCCGCCGCTGAGGCCGAGGCTCCGGCTGCCGCCGAGGCCCCCGCCGAGGCCGAGGCTGAGAAGCCGGCCGCGGCCGAGCAGGCCTGACGATCCAGCGTCACGGTTGAGTGAGGGCGGGCGGCGCCTGGTGCGTCGCCCGCCGTTCACCCCCAGCCCGTAGATCTTCGGTGGACGCCCGCCCGATCAGCGGCGGACGCCGACTCCGAGACTTCGAACTCCGAGAAGAGATTCACAGATCATGGCGAACTACACCGCCGCCGACGTCAAGAAGCTCCGTGAGCTCACGGGCGCCGGCATGATGGACTGCAAGAAGGCGCTGGACGAGGCCGACGGCAACGTCGACAAGGCCGTCGAGGCGCTGCGCATCAAGGGCCAGAAGGGCGTCGCCAAGCGCGAGGGCCGCTCCGCCGAGAACGGCGCCGTGGTTTCCATCATCGCCGACGACAACACCTCCGGTGTCCTGGTCGAGCTGAAGTGCGAGACGGACTTCGTCGCCAAGAGCGAGAAGTTCCAGGTCGTCGCCAACCAGATCGCCGAGCACGCCGCCGCGACCTCCCCGGCCGACATCCAGGCGCTCCTCGCCTCGGAGATCGAGGCCGGCAAGACGGTCCAGGCGTTCGTCGACGAGGCCAACGCGAACCTGGGCGAGAAGATCGTCCTCGACCGCTTCGCCCAGTTCACCGGCGCCTACGTGGCCGCGTACATGCACCGCACCATGCCCGACCTGCCCCCGCAGATCGGTGTCCTGGTCGAGCTGGACAAGGCCGACGCCGGTCTTGCCAAGGGCATCGCGCAGCACATCGCCGCCTTCGCGCCGAAGTACCTCTCCCGTGAGGACGTTCCGGCCGAGGTCGTCGAGTCCGAGCGTCGTGTCGCCGAGGAGACCACGCGCGCCGAGGGCAAGCCCGAGGCCGCGCTCCCGAAGATCGTCGAGGGTCGCGTCAACGGCTTCTTCAAGGAGGCCACCCTCCTCGGTCAGCCGTACGCGCTCGACAACAAGAAGTCCGTCCAGAAGGTCCTGGACGAGGCCGGTGTCACCCTGAAGCGCTTCTCGCGCATCAAGGTCGGCATCTGAGTCCGTACCGCGATCGACGCGCGATCCCGCTAGGGTCGACAGCAGTCGTCCGTGTCGGTCGCGCAGACCGTCACGCGCGGGCGTGAACGGACGACAGCAGATCTGACGAGGAGGCCATTGCCGCGCATGGGATGCGAACAACACCCCACCGGCAGTGGCCTTCTTCGTATGTGCGACCCGTATGTGCGACACGTAGAAGAGGCGAGATCTCCATGACCACCACCCAGGCCGCCGACAAGGACGAAAAGAGCGACACCGGCAAGGGCTCCGGCCGCTTTCTGCTGAAGCTTTCCGGTGAGGCGTTCGCCGGTGGCGGAGCGCTCGGCGTCGACCCCGACGTGGTGCACAAGATGGCCCGGGAGATCGCCGCGGTGGTCCGCGGTGGCGCCCAGATCGCCGTCGTCATCGGGGGCGGCAACTTCTTCCGGGGAGCCGAGCTCCAGCAGCGCGGCATGGACCGGGCCCGCTCCGACTACATGGGCATGCTCGGCACCGTCATGAACTGCCTCGCCCTCCAGGACTTCCTGGAGAAGGAGGGCATCGACTCGCGCGTGCAGACCGCCATCACCATGGGGCAGGTCGCCGAGCCGTACATCCCGCTGCGAGCCGTGCGGCACCTGGAGAAGGGCCGTGTGGTCATCTTCGGCGCCGGGATGGGCATGCCGTACTTCTCCACGGACACCACCGCCGCCCAGCGCGCGCTGGAGATCGACGCCGAAGCGCTGCTGATGGGCAAGAACGGTGTGGACGGGGTCTACGACTCCGACCCCAAGACCAACCCCGGAGCGGTCAAGTTCGACGCGCTCAGCTACGGCGAGGTCATCACCCGCGACCTGAAGGTCGCCGACATGACCGCGATCACGCTGTGCCGCGACAACAAGCTCCCGATCCTCGTCTTCGAGCTTCTCGCCGAGGGCAATATCGCTCGGGCGGTCAAGGGTGAGAAGATCGGCACGCTCGTGGGTGACCAGGGCAGTCGGGCCTGACCGGGGGATGGACAATGTCCTGCCGGTCGGGAACCGTTCAGGAATAAGACGCGACGCAGCCGGCCGCCTAACCGCCAGGGAACCGCAGCCGGGCCTACTCAAGACACGCAGGAGCAAGTGGTGATCGAAGAGACCCTCCTCGAAGCCGAGGAGAAGATGGAGAAGGCCGTCGTGGTCGCCAAGGAGGACTTCGCCGCGATCCGCACCGGCCGTGCGCACCCGGCGATGTTCAACAAGATCGTGGCGGACTACTACGGCGCGTTGACCCCGATCAACCAGCTGGCCTCGTTCTCGGTGCCCGAGCCGCGTATGGCCGTGGTGACCCCGTTCGACAAGAGCGCGATGCGCAACATCGAGCAGGCGATCCGCGACTCCGACCTCGGCGTCAACCCGAGCAACGACGGCAACATCATCCGGGTGGTGTTCCCCGAGCTCACCGAGGAGCGCCGCAAGGACTACATCAAGGTGGCCCGCACCAAGGCCGAGGACTCCAAGATCTCGATTCGTTCCGTCCGCCGCAAGGCCAAGGACGGCATCGACAAGATGATCAAGGACGGCGAGGTCGGCGAGGACGAGGGCCGCCGTGCGGAGAAGGAGCTCGACGACACCACCGCGAAGTACGTCGCGCAGGTGGACGAGCTGCTCAAGCACAAGGAAGCAGAGCTGCTCGAAGTCTGATGAACGACTCTTCCTGGGGGGCGCCGCCACAAGCCGGGTACTGGGGGCCGTCCGACCGAGGGCCTGTCCAGGGGGATGCCCCGGCGGGTCCCGCGTACGATGCGCACCACGCGCAGCAGACTCGCCCCATGCCCATCGTGCCCGACGTACCCGCGCATGGCGGAGACCAGGATGACGACCGGGGGGCTGCTCGGACGGGCGGCCCCCTGTTCCGCGACGAGACGCCGCCACCGTCGACGCCGCCGCCGCCGTTCCAGACTTCGTCGCAGCATCCGCAGCATCCGCAGCATCCGCTGAATCAGCAGGAGCCCATGACCAGCGCCGCACAGCCCGCACCCGCGCCGCAGAAGAAGAGCGCGGGCCGCGACCTGGGTGCTGCCATAGGGGTCGGCGTCGGGCTCGGCGTGGTGATCGTCGCGTCGCTGTTCGTCGTCAAGGCCGTCTTCATCGGCGTCATAACGGTCGCTGTCGTGGTCGGTCTGTGGGAGCTCACGTCGAGGCTCGCGGAGCGCAAGGACATCAAGGCGCCGCTCGTGCCGCTGGCGGTGGGCGGCGCGGCGATGGTCGTCGCCGGATACGTCCGCGGGCCCGAGGGCGCCTGGGTGGCCATGGCGCTCACCGCGCTCGCGGTCCTCGTCTGGCGGATGACGGAACCGCCCGAGGGTTACCTCAAGGACGTCACCGCGGGGGTCTTCGCGGCCTTCTACATCCCGTTCCTCGCCACCTTCGTGGCGATGATGCTCACCGCGGACGACGGCGCGTGGCGGGTCCTCACGTTCCTGCTGCTGGCCGTGGTCAGCGACACGGGCGCGTACGCCGTCGGGTGGCGCTTCGGCACGCACAAGCTCGCCCCCCGTATCAGTCCCGGCAAGACCCGCGAGGGCCTGCTCGGCGCGGTCGCCTTCGCGATGGTGGCGGGCGCGCTGTGCATGCAGTTCCTCATCGACGACGGCACCTGGTGGCAGGGCCTGATCGTGGGCTTCGCGGTCGCGGCCAGTGCCACGCTCGGCGACCTCGGCGAGTCGATGATCAAGCGGGACCTGGGCATCAAGGACATGGGCACCCTGCTCCCGGGCCACGGCGGGATCATGGACCGACTGGACTCGCTGCTGCCCACCGCTCCCGTGGTGTGGCTGCTGCTGGTGCTCTTCGTCGGATCGGGCTGACCGTACCGGGCGCCTCATGACCCGGGGGACCCCCGGCCGGTCACGGCCGGGGGTCTTCGGCGTCCGGGCCCGCCGGGGAGTACTCGTGCGGCCGGCCGCCCTGCCACTTCACCCACCGCGGGTCGTCCAGCAGCTCCCAGGCGTCGTCCGGCAGGCCCGCCCTCCGCAGGAACTCGACCAGGTCGGTGTCGCTGTGGGCGAGCCCGAAGACCTGGCCGTGGATGGTGACCCGGCGCCCGCGGGCGCCCGTCATGCGGTGCACGACGATGGGCGCCGCGTTCGTCCCGCTCGTCCCGCTCGTGTTCTCGTCCTGCGGCCGTTCGCCGTTCACAGCACACCCAGATCGTTGTCGGGCCGGCAGTAGGGGCACGCGCTGATGCCGTCCTCCGTAAGAGCCCGGAGCGCCTGCTCGCGGGGCAGCGGTTTGGTGTTCTTGCCTGCCATGCCGCAGTCGCTCGTATGGACGGCGTCGGGGGCGGGTCTGCCGCCCGCTCTTCGCAACGCGAGCTTCCAGCCGGGCGTTGCCGAGGGCGGTGTGCGCGTGGCACGGGCAGCGGCTGCCTCCTGACGTTCGAGCTCGGCGATGGTGTCGTCTGTGCGGCGCAGCTGCCAGGCCAGCCATTCGCGGACGCTGCGCAGGCGATCCAGGCGAGGCACTTTATCGGACACGCGTTCGATTCTAGGTCCTAATGTGGCCTAGATGGCAACGCGACCGCCGGAAGAGGGCGCTGAAGGGGTGAGGAGCCGCGAAGATGCGGCGACCATCCCGCACAGCCGCACAGCCGTGCGTCCCCGAAACCTCGCGGCTCAGGTCACACGAATCGATCTGCGACACTGGTACAGCCATGCCTAAGCCCGGAGAACTGGCAGCCGCAATTCATGATCAAGCTCCCTACCTGCGGATTCAAGCCTGCAGGGGGCTCGATGCCGCGCGTTGGGCCGTCTCTGGGCCGTCTCTCTGGACATGATCAGCAGTAGGTGTCAGCTGCATGCTTAGGTGTGGAGCCTCATAAGCGCTCTAGCCACCTTGCTAGCCAGCCGAGTCCTGGTGGTCCCCAGGGCTGCCACGGCGGTCTGCCCTGCGAGGCTCGAAATGCATCGAGACGCGTCCGAAGCTCCTGATACTCGTTCACGGTGACCTGGGCCGGGTTGACGGGAATCACCATCTCGGCTGCGAGGTGGGCCAGGGCTCGTGCGAACGCTGCCGCGAGTAGGGCAAAGACTCCTACGCAGCAGTACACGAAAGCTTCCGCCGCCAAGGCGGGACTCTTGCCGTGGTCGTCTGTAGCAGTCCAGAGGATGACCTTACATAGAACTAAAGTGAGCTGTATGCAGATACCGGTCCATACGAGCCAAACGATGACAGGTACTGATACCCGGGCCATACGTCTGCGGGCCGCTGCTTTACCTCTCACCTGGTCCAGGTAGCTGAGGTGTTGAGGAGCGGGGCCTACGCCAGCTCGCATGGCCCAGACATTGGCCGCGATGGCTAGTTCTTCCTCTGAGTGCACAGCTTTGGCCCCAACGACAAGCCACCTCATGAGGGCGTGGATCTCGATGAAACCGACCACGACCACGCCCGCGATCACCGTGACGGTGATCGCTGCGTAGTCTTCGCTCATAGCCAACTCGGGTAGCAAGCTGCTTCCTTGTCCGTCATCGAGCTTCTGTCACTCACCACGGTTTGTCTTGAGCACGCTATCTACTGCCGTTCTTGTCCGCTCTTGACTCGAAGGCATCAAGTGCGCGTACACCCGCAGCGTCAACGCTGGATCGGTGTGCCCTAGGTATTGGCTGACGGCCTTGATGCTCTCCCCGCCGTCAAGCAGAACCGAGGCGTAGAAGTGCCTCAGCGCGTGCATGCCGTGCTCGCGCGCGGACTCGTACTTGCCGCCCTTCTCGACTGCCGCGATCAGACCAGCAACGGCGAGGGCGCGCTTCCACTCCTGCACGTTGAAGTTGCTCCGCCAGACGACCCCGCTCGCGGTGTTCGTGAACAGGAGGCGAGCCGTCACCTTCGGACCGTCGGGCTTCCGCCACGGAAGGGTGATCTCAACAGGCTTGTAGGCGTCCATGTGAGCGCGTAGGGCTTCGGCCACGGAGGGAGGCAGCGGTACGTCTCGCTCCTTGCCACACTTCGGGGGCGCGAACACGGCCTTTCCTCGGATGAGTTTCACTTGCCGGACCACGTGCAGCGTGGCCCCGTCGGAGTCGAGCGCGTCTTCAGCGAGTCCGACGATCTCTCCCTGACGGAGCCCACACCCCGCGCCAAGGTTCACCATGGCCTGGTACCGCTCGGGGAGTGCCGCGCGGACCGCGTGAACCTGCGAGGGCAGCCACGGGACGACGCGTCGTTTCTCAACGGCCGGCGGGCGCACGGACTTCGCGCCGCACGGGTTTCGGGGCAACAGGCCATCGTCTACAGCAGCACTGAGCACGGCCCGTACGTCGCCGTAGATGTTCCGCGCGTACGACCCGCTGACAGCGGGGTTCATTTCCAGAGCGCTTACGAGTTCGCGGACGTGCTCCGGGCGAAATGAGTCCAGCGGTCGCGAACCGACCACCGGAAGCGCGTGCAGGCGCAACCTCTGTTCGGCCACGATCTGACTCGACAAGTCCGCGCTGTGGGACTTGAGCCACTTCTCGGCGTAGGTCTTGAAGGTGATCCGGGCGGCCTTCGGGTCGATGTAGTGGCCGCGAGACATGTCGGACGCGGTGTTGGTGAGCCATTTCTCAGCGAGCCGCTTCTGTCCATCGGGGAAGCTCTTGGATTTCTCGGTGCCGTCGGGGCCGACGTAGCGGGCGCGATAGCGCATGCCCGAGCCGTGACGGTCGGTCTTCACGCGGACGGTCTTGCCGTCGGGGGTGGTCTCGGTCTTGAACCAGCGGTCTTGGGTGTGGCCTGCCATGTGGCGGCGGTCCTCTCAACACGCAGCAGGGAGAGCCGCCGGGTAGCGGCTCTCCCTGCTGTCTGCGGTGGGTGCTGGGTCAGGCGGCGGTTTGGTCGGTGCTCTTGCGTTCGGCCACGTGGGCGAGCACATCGGCGGGGTCGTAGCGGAGGTGTTTGCCGATGCGGAATCCGGGTGGTCCGGTGCGCTTCTTGTGCCACTGGTAGACGGTCTCTTTGGGCACTTTGAAGATCACGGCGATGTCGTCGGGGGTGAGGTATTGGTCCGGGAGGCCGCGCCGGAGGGTGGCGCGGGGATCGGCGCGGACGGGGGCAGGTGCGCTCACTGCGTCCTCCACGAGTTGGAAATACATTGCTCTGAGTCGCGACTCATCGGCACTCATCGGCACTCATCGGCACTCAGAGGGGTTTTGAGAGGCGATGAGTCGCGACTCAGGCAAATGTGGTTCGCGCTGGGTGAGGGTGATCCCGTTGTAGGTGACCACCTGTCGGCCGTACTCATCGCGGGGCCGGGTGCGGTTGAGCTGGGGGACGACGGAGAGCAGGTTGCGGCCGAACACCTGCTTGGTGCCGGGGCGCACGCCGTTGTCCTCGGCCCACTCGCGCCACACGTTCCACAGGGCGTCCACGGGCACGCTGCACGCGGGTCCGGTGGCGCAGCGCTCGCGGACGAACGCGCTCGTCGGCGAGGCGGTGTCCTGCATGGTGGTGACGGCTTCACGGCTGGACTTGGGTTCCGTGATCCGGCCTGTGCGTTGGAGTCGGGCGATGCCGTCGAGGGCCCAGTTGAGGATGCCGGGCATCTCGGCTGCGAGGCGGTCGGTGAGGGTGGTGTCTTCCTTGCCCAGCCAGGAGACGCGCATGTTGAGCAGGATGAACCGTTTGGCGATGACGCCGGAGGAGTCTCCGAAGTGCGGCAGCTCGTTGGACAGCAGCATCAACCGGGTCGGCAGCCGCCCGGTCCATTGCTCGCGGTACTTGCGGTCCACGTCGATGGTGTCCTCACCGGAGATCGTCAGCAGCCGCTCGACCACCTGACTGTTGTCGCTGCCGGACAGCCGGGCATCGGAGATGACCGCGAGCGGCTTGCCGATCAGGGTGGACAGTCCGAAGTTCGTGCCGAGTCCGGCGAGCGTGGGTCCGGCAAGGTTTTCCTTGCCGACCAGCTCTCTGAGGACGCGGGCGATGGTGCCCTTGCCGGATCGGGAAGGGCCGACGATCAGCATGACTTTCTGCTGGTCGGTCCGCCCGGAGAGCACGTAGCCGAACCACTCCTGAAGCGCGTGGATCGCGTCGGGGTCATCGGGCCAGATCTGTGCCAGGAACCTTTCCCACGTCGGGGCCGCGGCGGTGGGGTCGTAGGCGAAGGGGACGGACACGAGGTTGAAGAAGTGCGGGCCGTGGGGGAGGAGCGCACGGTCCCTGATCCTGAGCAGGCCGTTCGCGCACGCCACGATCGGTCCGCCGTCCTGCTGGCTCACCTCGCCGTCGGTGTCGAGCCAGACCGGCGCGTCGGTGCCGGTGGGCAGCAGGGTGATGGCTCCGAGCGCGTCGAGCAGGTTGCTGATCTTCTGCTTGGTTGGTGCCCACTCCCGCGCTTCGGGCTGGCCGTCCTTGCCGGGCACGTAGAACACGGCGTGTTCCAGGCGCCGGTACATCGCGGCGCGCATCTGTGCCTCGTCCAGCTCCCGCCAACTGGAGCCGTTCCAGCGCATCCAGGAGGCGCGCCAGCGGCGGCAGACGAGTTGTCCGTCCTGGGTCTGCCAGTCGGGCAGCAGACGGCGGGCGACGGCTAGGGGGTTCGAGGGCGCGGGCAGTTCCTCGCCCTCGATCGTGCTCGGGTCCGTCATGCGGCGGCCCTCCCTTCCTGGGGGCTGCGGAGCGGGCAGAGGTCACGGTGTTCGGTGTGGGCGGTGATCAGGGCGAGCACTCGCCGGTGTCCTACGGCGCTGCGGTCCCACCCGCACAGGCACGCTGACGTCGCGGTCGGAGTCGTGCCGCGCGGGGCGGTGATGCGCAGCCACGCGACGGGGTACTGGCCGTCGCCCCGGTGCTGGCCAGGGAGAACAGCAGTGGGGACGCCTTCGGCGACGCCCTTCAGCGCGCTACGGCCGACAGTGGGTTCGGTGGGTTCGGCGATGCGCGCGCCGGTGGGGTGCCGGGTGTGGCTCTTAGAGGGGAGAGGGCTGGTCATGCGGCCCTGCCCCGGGGCGGGTTGTGGGTGATGGACCAGTCCAGTGCGCGGCGGATCACGTCGTCGTAGTAGCGCTGTGGCTGTGTGGCGTTGGCCCCCGCCGCTCCCCTAAGAGCCTGCTCAACCACAGGTCGGCTGAGGTCGCCGGATGCGATGAACCGTCCCAGGGCGCGGGCGGCCCGTAGCAGGGTGGCGTTGCGGGTGCCGTCGGCGGCGGTGGCCACGTTCCGCACCTCACCGGTGAGTGCTACATCCGCGTATCGGCGAGATTGCCCCGCTACGACCCCTGTAGGCGCCTGTACGGGCTTGGGGGCCGGTTGAAGGATGCTCAGCAGCCATCCGGGCACCGGGGCCGCCACAGAGCCGCCTACGGCTTCATAGGGTCCGGCGGGGGTCGTGCTGCCCGCAGCGACGACGTACCCGCCCCGGGCGCGGGTGTCGACCAACGGAGCGATCGTGCCTGCCGTGTTGGCCAGCCGCACGCCTTCCGGCGCAGCGAAGTACAGATGCGCCCCACCGCTCGCGGTCCGCGTCCGGTAGGTGCCCGGGACAGGGTGGCCGGCGCGCTCACAGAGCGCCCCAAAGGTCGTCACGCCGTCAGGCGTGCCCTCACTGCTGTTGGCCTTGGGCATATCCAGATCGACGACCAGCAGCCCGGACGGGCCGGTAGCAATGCCGACGTTGAACGGGGCGTGCGTCCATGCGGCGCGGACGCGGTCCGCGTCGGTGGTCGCGCGCTGCTCCCACTTGCGGTGCCCGCTGGCGCAGACTCCGGTGCGGGAGCAAGCGGCCTCGCCGTGCAGGGCGGGGCGCTTGGTGCCGGGCCGGAGCGGGAACACATGCCAGCCGCGTGCGGCGGCGTTCAGAGCGGCGTCCATCAGGGACGCTCGCCTGTTCTCGGTCGGTTGCGTCATGCTGGGAGACCTCCACAGGTCTGTTGAGGACTGGAGACAAGGGCGGCCCCGGACTTTGGCGAGACGGGGGCCGCCCTTGGCGTAGCTACTGGCCGGTGGTGGTGAGGCTGTGGGTGTACTGCTGGCGGACGTAGGCGCGTGGGTCGCAGGTCACGCCCGGCTGGTCGAGGTTCATCAGGAACACGGCCGCCGCCACGGCGGTGTCGGTGACGTCGCCGGGGGTGTCGGGCTCGTCCAGGAGCGCGATGCGGTCCAGCAGCGCGGCCTTGCGGAGGTAGAACTCCCGGTCCAGCGCGGTGAAGCACGGGAGGGCGGCGAGGGCGCGGGCCGTCCATCCGATCTCGCTGAGGATGCTGGGGGCGTCGGCGTATGCCTGCTCCGCCGTCGGCCAGGGGGTACGCGTCGTGAGCATGGTTCTCCTGCCTGAGTGTTCAGCCGTGGAAGTGGTTGCGCTTGAAGATCGCTTTGCGGATGTTGACCGTGGTGCCGCCGCCGGAGCCGTGACCGAAGATCTGCACGGCGATCCAGCCGCCGAAGATCACGGCGGCCAGGGTGATCAGTTGGGTGATGAACGCGGTCAACGCTGCGATGAACGACGTGAGGAGCAGCAGTCCGCCGCACACGGCGAGGAACCCGACCCCGCCCAGCGCGACGTTCACGGCCGTCCGGGAGACGGCCGGTTTGGGCGCGAGGGGTTCGGGCTGCGTGGGGCTGATGGCGTAGCCGGTGACGACCCGCCCGTCCGGCAGGACGACGGACGCCACGGCCGGGACGGTGCCCGGCTGGACGGGCACGAGCGGCGCCGGAGTGTGGACGGCGGGCGGTATGGGGGTGGGTTGGTGGACGGTCACGGCCCGTTCGGCGGGCAGGTGACCGGGGTGCTCGGGGTACATGCGGAATCCCTTCCGGCAATGGGTCAGGGAGGATGCGGCACCCCCTCAGGGGTGCGCTGTGGAGGGGGTCTCCAGGGGCTGACCTGCGGGCCTCCCTGCCTCCCTGAACGATCATTTGTGCAGGTCAGGTGGAGGGAGGCGGGTCAGGGAGGGGTTCAGGGAGTTCTCCCTGTCTCCCTGACCCGCCACCGGTCAACTCCCTGTCATCCTTCGGCGGAAGCGGAACTCTCGTCGCTGCGGTTGGCGAGGGCGCGGGCGAGCCGGTCACGGCCGACGACCATGACGCCGTCGGACTTGTACGGCTCGGCCCCGGTCCCGTCCAACACGCGCTTGAGGTCGATGAACGACCAGCCGCCATACGCGTCCGTGTTGAGGGTGCCGAGCCGGGACAGCACGTCCTTGGTGCGCACGCGCTCTGCCGTGCCGACCACGGTGGCGATGTCCGCGAGCGGGTCACGGTTGGGGACGCGGTCGATGGCGTGGAGGGTGGTGACGCCGTCGCGCAGGGCCTTGGCCCGCTCGATGATGGCGGTGGCCGCGTCGTCGTCGATGTAGTGCGTGCGCACCGTGAGGGACGCCTGACCGGCCGGAATGGTGATGCCGTCGGAGGCGACGACCAGGGTTCCACGGTCCAGCCCCGGACGCAGCAGGTTCGGGGCCGCCCCGCCGTCCACGGCCTTGTCCCCCAGCGCCATACGCGCCTGCGACTCAGTACCGAGCGCGAGGGAGGCGCGGGTGTGGGCGCCCTCGCGCACGAGCTTGGGCAGGTTCTCGTTGGTCGGGTCCTGGGTGCCCTGCCACATGAGCACGTTCACCGCTCGCCCCTGGTTGTGGATCTTCCGTACGGCCATGTAGTACCGGGAGTTGGCCTTGGACCCGCCATACGGGCGCTTGTCCTCGTCCTTGGCCGGGCACATGAACGCCACTTGCGCTTCATCTACCAGCACGATCAGCGGTGGGAAGACGGTGCCGGGCGGGGCCTGGATGCGGCGGTTCATCTCCTCAGCGGCGCCTTCCACCATCTCGGTCACCTGGATCACGTGCTCATCCGTCGGACCCTGGATGAGGGTCGTGGCGAGGCCGTCGAACATGGCCCAGTCGCCCACGCCCTTGAGGTCGCCCATGAGGAACTGCACGGAGCGGTCCAGCGATAGCCACAGGGCGAGCGAGCGCAGGGCAACGGTCTTGCCCTGGTTCGACAGGCCCGTGATGAGGAGGTGGCGCTGGTAGAGACTCATGGCGGCGGCGTCGCCGCGCAGGTCCTGCCCCCAGGGGGCGCGGCCCTTGCCGTAGTCGGCGGTCATCGTCTCGTCCGTGACCAGCGGAGACGGGCCGATCGGCTCATCCAGAGCGCCGGAGTCGGCCACCCACAGCCGCACCGTCCGCGCGGCGGTGGGGATGGTGACGAACACCTCGTGCTCGTGCCGGGTCAGGTTCTCCGCGAGCTTGCGGCGCCGGTTCTGCACCTCGTTCGTCGACACCCCCGAGGGCAGCGTCACGTCGACCTCCACACCGCATCCGGCGATCCGGATCGGCCCGAGCATCGACGCGCCCGCGTCGCCCATCTCCTTGATGGCGTTGCGCAGGGCGGGCACTCCGAGGTCGCGCAGGGCCTTGACGACGATCGAGGGAGTGATCGGTTCGCCCTCGCCCGATCGGACGTGGTCAGGCATCGACCATGCCGGGGCAGCCTGCTGCTTGCTGCCTACCGCCCACAGCGCGAGCAGGACCAGGAACGGGCCGATCGTGAGCGCCGGTCCCCACACGATCTGCACGATCCGGATCACGGTGGCGATGAAGCTGATGGTGGCGGCGAGTGGGGTGATGACGTCGGCGATGTCGCCGTTGTTGATGGCCATCACGACTCCGAGCGCGACCAGTGCACCGATCCCCATCCCCGTGCCGACGGCGACGCCTTTGGCGGCCTCTACCGGTGAGTGGAGGAGGTCCATGCGGCGGCGGTGGCGGGCGTCGCGGAAGCGCTGCAACCGCTCCTCCCACTCCTCCGCCACTTCAAGGTTCCCAGCGACCTCAGCCGCCCGGATCATCCGCTCATAGCGGGCCCCGGTCTTCCCGTCCCACGTCCGGCGGGCCACGATCCGGCCGCCGTTGAAGGTGTAGAGGCTGTGCCGGGCGATGGCCCGTGCGGCGGTCTTGGTGGTCTCGTGCGTGGCTGCGGTTTTCACGGCGCGGCCGGAGCGCACCCACAACGGCACGAGCGGCGCCGGAGTGGCGACGGCGTCCGGGACCACGGTCAGCACGGTCGGTGCCGCGTCGTCGGTGGGCGGGTCGGTGTGCTTGTGGAGGTGAACGACGTTCTCAGACATGCTGGAACTGCTCCTGACTGCCCCCGCGGGGGCGGAAGTTCGTGGGAGAGCCGGGGTGGCCGTGTCCGTGGAAAGTCCCGGACACCCCGGCGCACAAGGAAGGCTGGTCAGAACCAGCCGGAAGCCTTCTTCTTGGCCTTGGCGCGGGCGGCCTCGGTGATCAGGCGCTGACGCTCGCCGTGCAGGGCGGTCAGTTCCGCGTTCAGCCGCATCTCCGCAGCCGTGCCGGCCGTTTCCAACTGCCGGTCCGCGCGGCCGGTGCTCCGGCCCCGGGCGGCCTGGTAGGAGCCGCCGACCAGGGCGCCCGCGATGGCGCGACGCTCTCGGCTGTTCAGCGGCCACCACTCACCCCGGCGGACCGCTTCCACCTTCTTGCTCGTCTTCTCGATCTCGCGTTCCAGGCGGCGCAGTTCGGAGTTGCCCATCAGGTGGTCCCTTCCGGTTCGGGCGGGTCGGGGTAGGCGCAGGGCACGCACATGCCGAGCGAGGTGGGGATGATGTATCCGGCATTGCGTCGGCAGGCGGGGCAGGTGCGGCGGGCGGTGTTGGCCTTGGCCAGGGCCGCCCACCGGGCCGCTGTCATGGGCCGGACGGGCTTGGCGCAGTCGAGCCGGTACAGGTAGGCGACCAGCGGGCCCCGCCGGTAACGCGGGCGCAGCACCTGCGCCTGGATCGGCTGTCCGCCGGGGCGCAGGCCGCGCGCCCTCAGTTGCCGGAGGGTGGCGTAGCCGTCGGGGGCGTACCGCCACGGGTAGGTGGGCAGGCCGTGGCGGGCGCCGGTGGGGTCGTAGCACTTGCCGTAGACCCCGGACATCAGGCGACCAGCCGCTTCCATGCCGCCCGCAGGCGGACCTCGGATGCGGAGTGACCGGCCGCGCGGAAGCGGCTGGCCATCTCCCGGTACGACAGGGCGGGGACCTCGCTGTGCCGGATCTCGTCCACCAGCGCATCCAGAGCCGCATCGGTGAGGGCGGATGCCGCTTCGAGCCGGAGCGCGGTGACGGGCTCGATGGGGCCCCAGAGGGGCAGGTCCCAGCGGGGCGTGACGTCGGGTGTGACGCGGGCCGTCACGCTGGTGAGCGCCCTGCCGGTCTCCTCGCCCTCGCGCGCCGCTTCGAGTGTCGACCATGCCCGCGACAGGCTCTGTGCGGTCCTGGCCTGGACGCGGGCGACGCGGGCGCCAGCCTCGGTCACGGCCGTCAGCCGGGTCTCCTCGGTGGACGCTTCGGCCCGCAGCCGGGCGCGGGCCACGGCTGCCTCATCACGGGCTTCCTGCTGGATTCCCCGGATCGCACCGAGTGCGTTGGAGGTGAGGGCGGTGCGCTCCCACAGTCCGTGGACCAGCCACAAGGCTTTGGCCGCGATCGGCAGCCACGCCACGGCCAGCCACGCGCCGGTGTTCTCCTCACCCGTGAGGGCGTGGGCGATCAGGACGCCGGTGGCGATGAGGCCGAAGGACCAGCCGACGGCGGTGACGGGGTTGCTGTGGTCGCCCTGCGCGGCCAGGCGGCGTTCGTAGGCGAGGGTGGCCAGCCATCCGCCGTCGATCCCCAGACCGACGACCAGAGCGACCGGCCACGGCATCGCCGTGCCCAGCCACATCACGACCACGGCCAGAGTGAGGACCATGGACACCGCCGTCATCGCGACGGCGGGAAGAACGGTCTTGGCGTTCATGCGGACACCCCCGCCGCATGCGTCGCGGCCGTGTTCGCCAGCGTCCGGCGAGCGGCCAGCAACCGCCGGTGGGCCCGGCGGATCCGCCGCGCATCCAGCTCGGTGGGGATGCGGTCAATCGTGATGATCTGCGCGTCGAGCAGGTCGATGTCCGCCGTGATGACGGGCATCTCCAGGTCGATCGCGTCCAACTCCGCGGCCGTCGGCTCACGGTCGAAAACATCGGCGGTAACAACCGCCTGAACAGTGACGATGTGCTTCATGGGTCGTGGTCTCCCTAGCAGGTGGAACGGCCCGAACAGCGCCCCCGGAGCTGTAACTCCGGGGGCGCGCGCCGTTTCAGGTGGATGCGGGTTGGTCTTGCCCGTCAGAGCAGAGCGACCGCGTCGAGGATGTCGGCGTGGTCGAACGCCAGCGGCGGCAGGTCGCTCAGGGGCCACCACTGGGCGTTGGTCGCGTCATCACCAGCCTCGACGATCGTTCCGGGGATGACGGTCAGGTGGTAGGCGACGGTGACGTACCGTCCGCGCGGGTCACGATCGGGCTGGTCGAACGTGCCGACCTGGTGCAGCTCTTCCGGTGCCGCGTACACGCCAGCCTCTTCGCCGAGCTCACGGGCAGCGGCGGCGCGACTCGTCTCACCGGGGTCGACGTGACCGCCGGGCAGCGCCCACTGCCCCTTGAACGGGTCCCAGCCGCGCTCGATCAGCAGGACGTACCCGTCGGTCGTGGTGACGACGACATCGGCGGTGTAGCGGATGGTCTCGAAGGTGTCGATGCAAGTCATGTCAGCTCAGATCCCGATCTGCTCAGAAGGGGCGGTGGTGCGGTGCGGTCAGGCGTAGACGTGTCGGGCACCCGCGGTGCGGAGCGCTGTGTGTGCCTGGCGGGCTCGAAGGCCTGCTGCGTCCAGCTCCTCGGCAGGCGCGTCGCCCAGGGCCATCGCGGCGTCGACCGCTTCCTGAGCGAGGGCGAGAAGGTGACTGTCCGGCGTGGCCATGAACAGGGTGTCCATGGCGCTGGTGACAGCCGAGCGGGCCGCGTACCGGGCTTGGCGCGTCTCGCTCGTGTCGGCCTGTCCTTCCCGGCGGGCCACGATCTTCAGGTACTGCTGTTCGCGGTGGCCGACCAGCGCGGCGAGCAGCGCCGGTATCGCTTCGGCGAGCGCCTTACGGCGCTGCTCAGCGGTGGCCGTACGGGCGGTGCGGGTCGTGGTCAGGTGCTGCATGAATCCGGCGACGACGGTTCCGGCGAGCGTGCCCAGTACGGCGATGAGCGTTGCGGTCATGATGACTCCCAGAAAAGCGAAGGGATGTTCCGGCTCCCCTCAGCCCTGTTCGTGCGAGACGACCAGGGGAGGCAACCGGCAGCGGCGTTCGGCCGCTGAGTCGATGGAGGCGAGGGACGGACCCTCGCGAAGGTGCTGCGGACTTCAGATCAGGCAATGCCGGTCACCACCCCGAGGGGTGGATCCGGGCAGGTCACCCGGCCCGACATGGGCGGTCGGGATGGTGACCCGCACCCATCGACCACCCGTGTACAGGTGGCTGGGTCGGCACTCTGTTGAGTTGTCAAAGATCCATCGCTTCCTTCGAGCCCGTTTCACGGGGCTCTCCGGGCGTTCGTGCAGGTCAAGCAGTTGTGAACACAGCGGGTGAAGCCCTTCCGAGCTCGCCGTGCTGCTGTGGCTCTAGATTGACCTAGGTCAATCTGGCTGTCAAGAGGGTGCGGAGAAGGATCAGAGATTGACCTAGGTCCGGTTACTCTCAATGTCATGGACCAGAGCCCCGAAGCGCCCAGGCAGACGCCCACGGCCAAGGAGATTGCGGCGGAGTTCCGCGAGAAGATCGCGGGTTCCGATCGCGAGTACGAGCCGGGGGACCAGCTCCCAGCCGCTCGCAAACTCGCCAAGGAACTTGGCGTGCAGCTCATGACTGTGCAGAGCGCGTTCGGTCAGCTTCGTGACGAGGGGCTGGTTCTCACTCAGCAGGGCCGCGGAACGTTCGTCCGTGACCCTGCCGTGCCTCTCGGCACGGAGCCCGGAAGCAGCCCAGCATTCAGCGCTTTGGCGGCAGAACTCAGCACGATCCATGACGCCCTCCACTTGCTGGGGGAGCGTCTGGACCGGCTTGAGCGGCTTGTGGGCAGCGAGACTCCACCCTCGCCGTGAGTTCGTCCGCGCGCCTCAGTAGTTGTTCGACCTTGACGCGCGCCTCACTCAAACTCGCCTTGATGAGCGCGAGTTCAGCAGGAGTTATGCCTTCCGGCTCGCCGCTTCGCTCATTGATCCCTGACATGCCAATGAGCATGTAGCCGGGAACGGCAGAGGACCCGGACAGTCTGTCCGGGCCCTCTTTCCTTGCAGGTCAGGGAAGTTGACGATCCGTCATCGGCTGGCCTCATCGACCGTGTCGAGTACGGTCGCCCATGGGAGGCCCCGCCCCGCCGGCGCTTCCCGCGGCTCGTACAGCGGCCATACGTCCGGGCCCTGGACAACGTGCACGCCTCCGGCTCGAAGGGTGTCGATGTGGCGCTGCCACGCCGGGTGGCGAGCGTGCGCCGCATTCACCCGAGGGAAGACGACGACAGGCAAACCGAGAGTGCCGATAGCCTCGCCCACTTGCGTCAGTGCCTGGTTGTCCATCAGGCCGGTCGCGAGCTTGGCGACCATGTTGGCCGATGCCGGGGCCACCACGTAGCAGTCAACCAGCGGGTGCGGTCGGGCCTCCCCGGGCAATCGCGGCTCATCGCGCACGGGGAGGCCGGTCAGCTTCTCCAGCCGCTCGGCCTCGCCGCTCAGCCGTAGCCACTGGCCTGCGGTCGGCGTCAGTGTGACGGCTACTTGCCAACCACGGTCCATCGCGGGCTCGACCAGGCCGGTGCGCAGTGCCTCCACACCTCCGGCCGCTGAACCGACGACTCCCAGCACCCCGCGCTTGCCTGCGCTCACTGCACCGCCCTGCACCGTTGAGCCATGACGAACACCTCGGACGAACGTGAGCCACCCGATACCGGAGACTGCTTGATCAGGTCTCGCAGCGTCTCACGCACCCTGGGATTGTTGCGTACGAGCTGCGGTGATGTGCGCTCAGCGGTTCGGAGTTCCGTGAATGCCTCATCGCCTTGTCCGCTGAGCGACAGGGCACGCGCGAAGTCGATTCGGTGCGACACGCTGCGTTCCTGCGGCATGTGGTCGACATTGATCCGGCCGTGATCCACCACGTACGACACGTTGTCGAGATCCAGTTCAATGGACAACCGGTGAAGCAGGACGTTCGTGGGCCCGAAGCCGGTCTGCCAGTAGTTTTCATCCGAGCCGAGGTCATCCGCGAGTTCCTCGGCTCGGTCCAACAGACCCGTTGCAGTCGGCCGGTCCTGATGGCGTGCCGCGGCCACGGCCGCCCGGAGGTGGATCATCCCCAGCAGACTCAGCGCCGCGGGATCGTTGTCGGACACCCGAGAGGACAGCCACACGGCGGCGGTGTTGCCCAGCTCCAATGCGTCGTCGTACCGACCGTTGGCCAGCAAGGCATGCGTGCCGGAACGTGCGGCCGATGCCAGTACAAGCGGGTCGTCCGACTCGTCCGCGGCACGCATCGCGCGCTCGGCAGCGAGCCATGAGATGTCCGATTCGCCGATCTTCGCGAGCGTTGTCGCTGCGAGGTGGTGGGTACGGGCTGATACTGCCCAGCAGTCGCTACGGTCCTCCCCGCGCCGTGCCGCTCGCTCCTCCAGTTCCTGTGCGGTCTGGAGAAGCGCGGGCAGTGCGGCGATGACGCTGCCGAGTCGCCCGCCCTGGTAGTCGTTCCATGCATGCTCCACCCGCACGGCCACAGGCGCGGGCATAGGGAGCTGCACCTCGGCCTCAGGGCCAAAGAGCAGACGAGACAGTCGGCGCGGGCTCATGAGCGCGTCGCGCACGGCCGGAACGTCGTCGTGCTGCCTCTCGTCCTCCATGAGTACGGTCTGACCTAGTAGATCCCCGAGGGGAACGCGCAGGATGCGCGACAGTTCCCCGAGCATGTCGATGCGGGGTGGCTTCCGGCGACCCGTTTCGATCTTCGCCAACCAGTCGGTGCTATAGCCGACCAGCCCAGCCAGAACCTCTTGCGTGTAGCCGCGGCGCTTGCGGTAGAACGCGATCCGCTCGCCGATGCTGAGGTGATCTCCGAGACCACGCATTGCGTGTTGCCTCCTGGTGGTGGTGGGGCTGATTTCACGGTACAGAGCCAGTGCCTGAGCGGGTAGCTGACGCCGTGGCTTGGCATCAGTCCTCACAGCGTGCATGCCGCGAGAATGAGGGACCCGGACAAACTGTCCGGGTCCCAACTTCAAACAGTGCCTCGGGCGGCTTTCGAGAGAGCAAGTGCGAGGGGCGTGACGTCGGGGCCTCGTCCCGCCTAGGCAGTCATCTCCAAAAATTTCCGTTATCTCTTTAGCCGCCCACGAACGGAAAGCGCAACGAGACCTAGGAGAACCGGTTCAGAGAAGCGGGAGGCCATTTCGATGTAGTCGCCAGCGGTAGTGAGCTCCTGACCGCTGGAGCGGAAAACGACTGAATTGAGGGTGACCTTTAGTGATTTCTCGTACCGTTCGGAAGTGAACCATTCGTCGTTGGGGTTCTTCACATCTGTTTTATCGATCTCGAAAGTAACCTTCCCCCCGTTCGGCGGGACTATGCCGGTAGCCTGCTGTTTCGACGATTCCTGAGGCAATCCAAATGCCATCATGGCTAAAATGGTGGTCAGCATCGCTAGGAGGAGCCACCCTAGCGCGCGCGACGCACGTAGCCCGTAGCCCGATAGAAGCCAGTACAGTTGCAGCAGCCAACGCTCGGATGCACTCCATTTGCGGCTGAGGCGCCTCATCTCCATTTCCCCGTAATAGAAGTCTGCGGCGCCGGGCTCATCCTTTGCGTCCTCGCGCGACTTCCGTAGTTGCCGATAAATTATCGCCAATGCGTCGTACCGAGGAACGACTCTATCTATTGGCCCGCCACCCCAGATGTGGTGAGATGAGATTCTGCCCGAAAGGGCACGCCGACGTCGTTCCTCTTCGATGACTTGGCGGCTCGTGTGACGAAACGGCGGCATTATAGAGAAGCGGTGAGGGCTCCGGTTGAAATGCCAGCGACCTTCAAGGCGCAGTTGGTCGAGATGGATTGCTCCGCTGAAGGTGCACTCCGTAAGCGAGAGGCTCGCGACGGTCAACATTGCACAGTCGACACCTCTAAGTGATGTCAGCGATGCGATTGACGTAATGGCGCCAGTTCTGAAGTTTATGGTCGAGGGCGCCCCAATGACATCGACTGGCTGATTAAGAATCGCATGTGTCAGGTCTATGCTGGCCCGCGCCACTTGAAGTGAGGCATGCGAACCGAACAGGGTATGCCGTAGGCGTATCTTGCTCGCATCCACGATGATCAGGACTGGATGCTCGAAATGTGTGTGTGATAGATCCAAAAGTTGTTCGCATTGGATTGGACCGAACCTCGAAATCTCTGCGAATCGTGCACCATCAAAAATCGCATCGACACTCGCTTTGACATCCCGGAAGTTGGCAGCCCTTAGGAACTCTGATTCGTTGAACTCGACGACGCCGTTGAAGGTGACGCCCTTGAATATGGCGGCATTCTGGAAAGTTGCCCTATGGAAGGACGCCTCTGTGGTGAATTCCGCTCTCTCGAATAGGGCCCAATCCAGAAAACGAGCCCCGTCGAAGTTCGCCTTCTTGAAATGTGCGTCTTCGAAAAAAGCGTCTTTGGTGAAAGTTGCATCCTCGAAGTTTGCCCAGTCCGAGAACTTCGCCCCGTCGAATGAGGCGCCCTCGTGAAATTTTACTTGACCGAAAATCGCCGAATTCCTGAAGTGGGCTGCGCTGAAATCAACGCCCCCGAGGAACTCGACCTCGTCGAACATGGACACTCCTTCAAACTCTGATGACGTAAATGAGATGTGATTTCGGAAGACCCCCGTCATTCTTGTGACGTCGCCGGTGAATTTGCAGTTATGGAAGCTAGCTTGAGTTCTTCCCATGCTGAGAACGGAAGTGATGTGCCGGAAAAGATCCGCATCGATCGTCGTTCCTTGATAGCTCACTCTGGGTCGCTCGTGCATGGAATTGAAATGCCTGCCACGTTCGTTTGCTGAAAGATGCGAAAGGCATTTCGTGTAAGGCTCGACAACTTCGCCTTGGCACAGAGAAAAGCTATCCGCGATTTCTTCGGTTTGGGAACACTCGGCCCATTGGCGAGTCGGCGGCGCGGGGTCGGTCATTCTCCACCGGTACCGCACTTGAGGTACGTCTGTCCGTGACATTGCAATTTTGTGAGCGAACGCCCGGAGCTCGACGGGGCAACGTCCTCCACGAAGTCCGGCTCGTCATAGCTTGGTCTCTACGAATCTCGTGCCTCTCCAGGTCTTCCCCATGAGGCGCTGGTCGGTTAGCCGCAGGCCAGGAGGAGAGGATCGATGCGGCCCGTTACAACGGACCCCGTGGTACCAGATGCGAGACTCTCAGGTTATGCGTCGTCCCAGGTCACCTGCCCGTTGCTGGGCCGTCTGTGGGCCGTCTGAGGGGGGCCAACGACGACCGACAACGACCGTCAACGACCGCCCCCGGGGCCGACGGCCGCAGGTCACACGAATCGATCTGCGACACTGGTACAGCCATGCCTAAGCCCGGAGAACTCACATTCGTCGCCCCCCGCGGAGCCAAGAAGCCGCCGCGGCACCTTGCCGATCTCACGCCTGCCGAGCGTAAAGAGGCCGTTGCCGCGGTCGGGGAGAAGCCGTTTCGTGCCAAACAGCTCTCGCAGCACTACTTCTCGCGGTTCGCGCACGACCCCGAGCAGTGGACCGACATCCCTGCCGGCTCGCGCGCCAAGCTGCAGGAAGCCCTGCTGCCCGAGCTGATGACGGTCGTGCGGCATCTGTCCACCGATGACGACACCACCCGCAAGACCCTCTGGCGGCTCTTCGACGGCACGCTCGTCGAGTCCGTGCTGATGCGCTACCCGGACCGGGTCACCATGTGCATCAGCTCACAGGCCGGCTGCGGGATGAACTGCCCGTTCTGCGCGACGGGACAGGCCGGTCTCGACCGGAACCTGTCGACCGGCGAGATCGTGCACCAGATCGTCGACGGCATGCGGGCGCTGCGCGACGGGGAGATCCCCGGCGGCCCGGCGCGGCTCAGCAACATCGTCTTCATGGGCATGGGCGAGCCGCTCGCCAACTACAAGCGGGTCGTCCAGTCCATCCGTGCCCTCACCGACCCGGAGCCGGACGGGCTCGGGCTCTCGCAGCGCGGGATCACCGTGTCGACCGTCGGTCTGGTGCCCGCCATCAACCGGTTCGCCGACGAGGGCTTCAAGTGCCGTCTCGCCATCTCCCTGCACGCACCGGACGACGAGCTGCGCGACACCCTCGTACCGGTCAACACGCGGTGGAAGGTACGGGAAGTGCTGGACGCGGGCTGGGAGTACGCGGCCAGGTCGGGGCGCCGGCTCTCCATCGAGTACGCGCTCATCCGGGACATCAACGACCAGGCGTGGCGCGGTGACCGGCTCGGGCGGATGCTCAAGGGCAAGCCGGTGCATGTGAACCTGATCCCGCTGAACCCGACGCCCGGCTCCAAGTGGACCGCCTCGCGGCCCGAGGACGAGAAGGCGTTCGTCGAGGCGATCGCGGCCCATGGAGTGCCCGTCACCGTCCGGGACACCCGTGGTCAGGAGATCGACGGGGCGTGCGGACAGCTCGCGGCCACCGAGCGGTAGTCTGGCGAGGCGTACGGACATTCCGTACGACGGCATTTTCGTACGACGGCATTTTCGCACGACGGCATCTTCGTATGACGACATCTTCATATTCCGACAGGGGAGCGCCACAGCGCTGAGAGTGCGGGACAGCCCGCAGACCCTCTGAACCTCGCCCAGGTCATTCTGGGTAGGAAGTTCGGTCACTACTCAAGCTGTTGCGCCCTGCCCGGGATCCGTTCGAGGTCCCGGGCAGGGCCGCGTCTCTTCCTGGTCAACCCAGGAGGAATCGAGTGAGCACCAAGAGCAGCACCTTCAGGATCACCGCCGTGGTCGCGGCCACCGGTCTCGGCCTCGCCGCGCTCGGCGCCTGCGGCTCGTCCGACTCCGGGGACGGCGACGGGGGCTCCGGCTCCAAGACCGTCACCCTCGTCAGCCATGACTCCTTCGCCTACACCAAGGCCGTACTGAAGGCGTTCGAGAAGGAGTCCGGGTACAAGGTCCGGGTCCTCAAGGACGGCGACGCCGGGCAGGCCGTCAACAAGGCGATCCTCACCAAGGACAACCCGCAGGGAGACGTCTTCTTCGGCGTCGACAACACCCTGCTCTCCCGCGCCCTCGACAACGGACTGTTCCAGTCGTACGAGGCCAAGGGCGCGGACGGCATCCAGGCCCGGTACCGGGTCGACCAGGACAAGCACCGGGTCACGCCCATCGACTCCGGAGACATCTGCGTCAACTACGACAAGGCCTGGTTCAGCGAGCACAAGCTGGCCGTGCCGACGTCGTTCGACGATCTGATCAAGCCCGCGTACAAGGATCTCCTCGTCACCGAGAACGCCTCGACCTCCTCGCCCGGCCTCGGTTTCCTGCTCGGCACCGCTGCCGAGTACGGCGACAAGGGCTGGGAGGGCTACTGGAAGAAGCTCAAGGCCAACGGCGTGAAGGTCGTCGACGGCTGGGAGCAGGCCTACAACGAGGAGTTCTCCGGGTCCGCCGGCGGCAAGAAGGCCAAGGGCGACCGGCCGCTCGTCGTCTCGTACGCCTCCTCGCCACCCGCCGAGGTCATCTACGCCGACCCCAAGCCGAAGACCGCGCCGACCGGAGTCGCGGACGGCACCTGCTTCCGCCAGGTCGAGTACGCGGGCCTGCTCAGCAACGCGAAGAACACCGAGGGCGGCAAGGCGCTCATCGACTTCCTGGTCGGCAAGCAGTTCCAGGAGGACATGCCGCTCAACATGTTCGTCTACCCGGTGATCGAGGGCGCCAAGGTGCCCGACGCGTTCACGCAGTACGGTCCCGCCGCCGCGAACCCCGAGACCCTGGACCCCGCCAGGATCGCCGACAACCGTGACGAGTGGGTCAAGTCATGGACCTCGCTCGTACTGAAGTAGAGCCCCGCGCGCGCCCCCGGTCTGCGCGGTCTGCGCGCCGGGGGAGCGTGGCACGGCTCGGGCTCATGGTCGTGCCCGCCGCGTTCTTCGGGGTCTTCTTCGCCTATCCGGTCGTCGCGATCACCGTCCGCGGGCTGAAGGTCGACGGGGTCTGGCGGTTCGGGCGGATCGCGGACGTGCTCGGACAGTCCGACATCCGGCACGTCCTGTGGTTCACGACCTGGCAGGCGCTCGCCTCGACCGCGCTCACCCTGCTGGTCGCACTCCCCGGCGCGTACGTCTTCGCGCGCTTCGAGTTCAGGGGCAAGCAGATCCTGCGGGCCGTCGTCACCGTGCCGTTCGTGCTGCCGACGGTCGTCGTGGGAACGGCCTTCCTGGCACTGCTCGGGCGCGGCGGGCTCCTGGACGAGCTGTGGGGCGTACGCCTGGACACCACCGTCTGGGCCATCCTGCTCGCGCACGTCTTCTTCAACTACGCGGTCGTCGTCCGCACGGTCGGCGGCCTCTGGTCGCAGCTCGACCCGCGGCAGGAGGAGGCCGCCAGGGTGCTCGGCGCCTCCCGGTTCGCGGCCTGGCGCAGGGTGACCCTCCCGGCGCTCGGCCCGGCCGTCGCCGCCGCCGCGCTCATGGTGTTCCTCTTCACCTTCACCTCCTTCGGCGTCGTGCAGATCCTCGGCGGCCCCACCTTCTCCACGCTCGAAGTCGAGATCTACCGGCAGACCTCGGAGATCTTCGACCTCTCCACGGCCGCCGTGCTGACGCTCGTCCAGTTCGTCGCGGTCGGCGCGATCCTCGCCGTCCACGCCCGGACCGTACGGCGGCGGGAGACGGCCCTGCGGCTGGTGGACGCGGCCACGACCGCACGACGGCCGTACGGGGCGGGGCAGTGGGCGCTGCTCGCGGGAGTCCTCGGCTCCATCGCCGTCCTGCTCGTGCTGCCGCTGGCCGTCCTGGTCGAGCGCTCGCTCGACGCCCCCGGCTTCGGCTACTACAAGGCGCTCACCCGCAACGAGGGCAGCCTCTTCCTCGTCCCGCCCATCGACGCCGTCGGCAACTCGCTGCGGTACGCCCTCGCCGCGACCGCCATCGCCCTGCTGATCGGCGGACTCGCCGCCGCCGCGCTCACCCGGCGGGACACCGGACGGCTCGGACGTCTCGTCCGCGGCTTCGACGCGCTGCTCATGCTGCCGCTCGGCGTCTCCGCCGTGACCGTCGGCTTCGGCTTCCTCATCGCGCTCGACGAGCCGCCCCTCGACCTGCGGAGCACCTGGATCCTGGTGCCGCTCGCGCAGGCGCTGGTGGGCGTCCCCTTCGTCGTACGGACCATGCTGCCGGTGCTGCGCGCGGTCGACGGACGGCTGCGCGAGGCCGCGGCGGTGCTCGGGGCCTCGCCCTGGCGGGTGTGGCGCGAGGTCGACCTGCCGATGGTGCGGCGGGCGCTGCTGATCGCGGCCGGGTTCGCGTTCGCGGTGTCGCTGGGCGAGTTCGGCGCGACCGTCTTCATCGCACGGCCCGACAACCCGACGCTGCCGGTCGCCGTGGCGCGGCTGCTCGGGCGGGCCGGGGACCTCAACTACGGGCAGGCCATGGCCCTGTCGACCCTCTTGATGCTCGTGTGCGCGGTGGCGCTGCTGGTCCTCGAACGCCTTCGCACCGACCTTCGCTCCGACCGGACGGGAGAGTTCTGACGATGCTCGAACTGGATGGGGCGACCGTACGGTTCGCAGGGCGGGCCGTGCTCGACGACGTCGGGCTCGATGTCGCCGAGCACGAGATCGTGTGCGTCCTCGGGCCCAGCGGCAGCGGCAAGTCGACGCTGCTGAGGGCGGTCGCCGGGCTGCAGCATCTCGACGACGGGCGGGTGTTCCTGGACGGCCGCGACCTCGACGGGGTGCCCGCGCACAAGCGGGGGGTCGGCCTGATGTTCCAGGACCATCAGCTGTTCCCGCAGCGCGATGTGGCTGGAAACGTGGCCTTCGGGCTGCGGATGCACGGGGAGTCGAAGCAGCGACAGGCAGTCAGGGTGGGGGAGTTGCTGGCGCTCGTGGGGCTGCCGGGCGCGCAGGGGAGGGCCGTCGCCTCCCTCTCCGGGGGCGAACAGCAGCGGGTCGCGCTCGCCCGTGCGCTGGCTCCGCGGCCCCGGCTGCTCATGCTCGACGAACCGCTCGGCCAGCTGGACCGCTCGCTGCGTGAACGGCTGGTGGTAGAACTGCGCGAACTCTTCGGCGAATTGGGCACCACCGTGCTCGCGGTCACCCACGACCAGGGCGAGGCCTTCGCGCTCGCCGACCGGGTCGTCGTGATGCGGGACGGGCGGATCGCCCAGTCCGGTACGCCGCTTGAGGTCTGGCAGCGGCCGGCCGACGAGTTCGTGGCCCGCTTCCTCGGCTTCGAGAACGTGACCGGGGCGACCGTCTCCGGGGAGGCCGCGGCCACGCCCTGGGGCAAGCTGCCGGTGCCTTCGGGAACTCCGCAGGGTGAGGTCACGCTGCTCGTCCGGCCCGCGGGGGTACGGCTCGTACCGGTCGCGGAGGGGCTGCGGTGCGCGGTGGCCGCGCGGACCTTCCGGGGCACGCATGTCGCCGTGCAGCTGCAGGCGGAGGGGGCGCCGCGGTTGGAGGCGGCGTGTGCGTTGCGGGACGCGCCGGGGGTGGGGGAGGAAGTGGGGGTGGCCTTCGACGCGGCCGACGTTGTCGTGCTCGGGCGCGCGGACCTTCCGGGGGCCTGCTGATGTGTGGTCCGTGGTGGCGCTCGGGTGCCGCTCAGGATGTGCCCGTCGGGGGCTGGGTGGGTGTTGTGGGGGCCTGGGAGGATGGGCCCGTCGTCCAGGGCGTTCGGCTCGCGCCGGGTGCGGAGGTGGACGCGTGGGCGGTCCGTGGGGCCGGGGGACTCGACCTGCGGGTCGGTGGGGGCCGGTCGCGCCGTTCCCCGCGCCCCTGAAGGCGACAAGCCTGCGCCGTTCCCCGCGCCCCTGAAAGACAAAAGATTGCGCCGTTCCCCGCGCCCCTGGTGGGTTGTGCCGGTCCCTGTGCGTCTGAAGGCGAAGGATTGCGCCGTTCCCCGCGCCCCTGAGAGCGACAAGTCAAGCCTGCGCCGTGGCCCGCGGCCCTGGGAGTAACAAGCCGAGCCTGCGCCGTTGCCCGCGGCCCCGGGAGCGTCCCCGAGGGCGGCCCTCGGTGGTCCCGGACGCAGTAGTGGCCCGTCCCCTCTGAACTGGTGAAGGGGCGGGCCACTACTGGTGGGTCAGCGGGTCTTTGCTGCGCCTCGGCGGCGGAGCGCGAACATCACGCCGGCGCCGGCCGCCACGAGCGCGGCCGCTATGCCGGCGATCGCACCGGTGTTGGAGCTGGAACCGGTCTCGGCGAGGTTCGAGTCACCCGCGGGGGACGGGGCGTTGTCACCGGTCGACGCGGCCGGAGTGGACTCCGACTCGGACGGCTCCGGGGACTCGGCGGGCTCCGAGGGCTCCTCAGCCGGCTCGGAGGGCTTCTCCGAGGGCTTCGGGGTCGCCGGAGGGGTGGTCTCCGGGGACTCGCAACCCTCGGACGGGGTGACGAGGTTCTCCTTGATGTCCTCGTCGACCTGGTTGCCGGCCTTGACGTGCACGCGGTACGTCGCGTTCGGCTTCCAGTCCTCGGCGAAGTCGATGGTCACGCCCTCGCGCGTGCCCTTGACCTCCTGCTCACCGACGAGCTTCGCGTCGGCACCGTTCGACTGGAGGAAGACACTGACCGTGGCCTTGACGCCCGACGGGTCCTTGTCGGTGACGCTGATGATGCCCTTCGTACCGTCGCACTTGGCGACGGCCGAGAACTCGCTGATGTTGCAGGCGAGCGCGTTGCCGGCGAGACCGAGCGTGAGCGCGGCCGAGGCGGAGGCAACTCCGAGAATGCGCACAGAACGTGCGGTACGGCGAGATATGGACACGATTGCCCTTCACGGGATGCACAAAATGAGGGGGGTTGATGGGAGCTACTGAGAAACAGCAATCCCAGACGCCTCACAGGTTTATTGGGCACCGTCCGCGGTTGTCAATCCGTGTGTCCGTCTTGCCCCTTGGCTTTTAGGTTTCATTTACACGCGACAGGCGGTCGAGGGCCTCCGGGGCCTCCTCGATCCGGTCCACCAGCGCGATGCGGGACTCCATCGGGCGGTCGCGGGCGAGGGCTTGGAGGAGCGGCCAGGCGGGCAGCCGCTGCGTCCAGTGGGCGCGGTCCACCAGGACCATGGGGGTGGGTTCGCCGCGTGACCCGTAGTAGTTGGGGGTCGTGTTGTCGAAGATCTCCTGGACCGTCCCGGCGGCGCCGGGCAGGAAGACCACGCCCGCGTTCGAGCGGGCCAGCAGGCCGTCCTCGCGGGTGGCGTTGGCGAAGTACTTGGCTATGTGGGAGGCGAAGGCGTTCGGCGGCTCGTGCCCGTAGAACCAGGTGGGGATGCCGACGGAGGCGTTGCCTTTCGGCCACCGCTCGCGCACCTCGAAGGCGGCGCGCGCCCAGTCGGTCACCGACGGCACGAACGACGGCGCCTTGCCGAGGAGTTCGCACGCCTCGTCCAGCATGCCGTCGCGGTACGGGGCCGCGTACGCGCCGAGGTTGGCCGCCTCCATCGCGCCGGGGCCGCCGCCGGTCGCCACCGTGAACCCGGCGCGGGCGAGCGCGCGGCCCAGCCTGGCCGCGTCCCCGTACGCGTCCGTGCCGCGGGCCAGTGCGTGGCCGCCCATCACGCCCACCACGCGCGCCCCGCGCAGGAGTTCGTCGAGGGCGTCGGAGACGGCGTCGTCGTGGATCGAGCGGAGCATCGACGCGTAGACGTCCCCGTCGGCCCGGGTCCGCTGGAACCAGTCGTACGCGACCGCGTCCGGCGTCGCCTCGTACCCCTTGTCGAGGGAGCGGAACAGCTCGTCGGGCGTGTAGAGGTGGCCGCGGTACGGGTCGAACGGCACACCGGGCAGGGGCGGGAAGACCAGCGCGCCGTCGGCCCGGATCTTCGCCGCCGCGCTGTCCCGCATCGGGCAGCCCAGGAAGACGGCGCCCGCGGTGTCGCTGGCCAGCAGCTCTTTCGTACGATCCGTCAGATCGACGGCCTGGACGCGGAAGCCGGTGAGGGTGCCGCGGGCCGAGACGGTCGCATCGAACTCCTCCAGCGTCTCGATCTCACGGTCGTTGTGATGGGCCACATGGGCGGGGCTCGTCTGCACCCGCCCATGTAAGCACGGGCTGTTCGAGCGCCGCCCGTTCGGCGGTGACCCCTTCGGACGCGGACGGGCGCGCGGACGGGGGCGCGGACAAGGGCGCGTACGGGAGCGTGGGCGGGGGATTCAGCCCTGGACGACGGACGGGTCCATCCACATGACCTCCCAGGTGTGGCCGTCCGGGTCGTCGAAGGCGCGCCCGTACATGACCCCGTGGTCCTGGGTCTCGCCGCTCGCCGAGCCGCCCACCGCGATCGCCTTGTCGACCAGTTCGTCGACCTTCTCGCGGCTCTCGGCGCTCAGACACAGCAGCACCTCGCTGGTCTTCGTCGAGTCCGCGATCTCCTTCTTCGTGAAGTCCGCGTAGCGCTGCTTGTTCAGCAGCATCGCGACGATCGTGTCGCTGATGACGACGGACGCGCAGTTCTCGTCCGAGAACTGCGCGTTGATCGTGTAGCCGAGCTCCGAGAAGAACTTCTTGGACACGTCCACGTCGTTCACGGCGAGGTTCACGAAGATCATCTGCTGGTACATGGGAGGTCCTCCGTCGGGTGAGTTGCTGTTCGGAGGGTCAGACCGGGAGCCCGCCGAAAAGTCATCGGTCCGCGCGAATCTTTTTCGTACGGGCGCTCGATCACGCGGTGGATCACGTGATCGGCCCGTCTGCGTACGCCGGGTCAGCGGACCAGTGGCATGGCCGCCAGCTCCGCGATCGCCCAGGTCAGAGGGGTGAGGACGACGATCAGGGCCCCGGCGCGGAGGGCGGCGGCGGCGCGCAGCGTCGAGGCGGGCGCGCCGATCCGCAGCAGGGCCGCGGTGGTGTCGGCGCGCGCGTCCCTCGCCTCGACGGCGGCCGTCAGCAGCGTCGCCAGGGCGCACCCGGCGACGAGCAGCAGGCCGAGGGTGGTGAGGGGGCCGATGCCGGGGCGCGTACCGCTGTAGAGCACGGCCATGGCGTACGTGCCCGACGCCACCGCGCACACCACGCCGAGCGGACGGCCGATGCGGGTCGCCTCCTCCATGAGCACGCGTCCGGCGAGCAGGCGTGTGGCGCTCGGCCGTACGGACTGGAGGAGTCGGCCGCAGAGGTGGGTGAGGGCGGGGCCGGCGAGTGCGAGGCCCAGTGCGGTGAGGGCCCAGCCGACGAGTACGCCGAAGGGGCCTCCTGTGAGGCCGCCCGGTAGTGCGGGGCCCTCGTGGGTGCTCCTGCCCGCGTATGCCTCCACGGCCAGGCCTGCGGCCAGTACGGCTGCGCCCCAGGGGAGGCCGGTGGGGGTGGGGAGGGGGTGGGGGTGGGGGTGGTTGGCGTCGTGGGGAGTCTGCGGGCCGGTGGGGGCCTGTCGCGCAGTTCCCCGCGCCCCTTCCGGGGTGGGGTTGTCGGGATTCTGCGGGTCCGTGAGGGTTGCTCGCGCAGTTCCCCGCGCCCCTTTCGGGGCCGGAGGTGGCTGTGTGTCGTTGTTCGGGTGGGAGCCGAAGCGGCCGTATGTGCTGGAGCCGATGCGGTCCGTGGAGCGGCCGTAGCCGCCGAAGCCGCCCAGGCGGGTCGGGCGTCCGCCCGCCGTGGGGAGCGGGCCCCTCGGGCGCAGTACCAGCGCGCCGGCCGCGGACGCGAGGACCGGTACCAGGGCCAGCAGCGTGAGCGTGGCGGGCAGGGGCAGCGGCTGGTTCGCGGCGAGGAACCCGGCCGCCTCGCCGTCGAAGGGCAGGCCCGTCAGGCCGCCGCGCAGGTGCAGGAAGAACAGCAGGGCGACCATCGAGCCCAGCGTGCAGGACACCGCGGTGGACACGGCCGCCAGGATCATCAGCTGCCCGGGTCCCAGACCGATCGCCGCGAGCCCGGCCCGGGGGCGGGTGGCCGGGTCGGTCCGGGCGACGGCGACCGCGAACTGCACGGTGGCCGCGATCGGCGCGAGGCACCAGGCGAGCCGGAGCACGGCCGCCGTGGACGCGTCGGGGTGCCCCAGCGCGTATCCCAGGGTGCACAGGAGCAGGAAGCCGGTGCCCGCGGACGCCGCGGCGACGAGGAGCCGGCGGAACTGGACGGCGGGGTTGGCCCCGCGGACTAGGCGGAGAGCGAGCACGCGGCCCGGCCTTCCGTCTCGGCGGGCCCGGTCGCCCCGGCCTGCTCGGGTGGGTCCGCGACCGGTGGCAGATGGACCGTGTTCACGCGCCGCCCGTCGAGCAGCGACACCGTGCGGTCGGCGAGCGCCGCGGTGTCCGCGTCGTGCGTGGCCAGCACGACCGTGATCCCGTGCGAACGGGCCGCCGCGGTGAGCGTGCGCAGCACCTGCGCGCGGTCGGCGCGGTGCAGCGGCGCGGTGGGCTCGTCGGCGAAGATCACGCTCGGCGCGGGCGCCAGGGCGCGGGCGATGGCCACCCGCTGGCGCTCCGACTGGAGCAGGGCGTACGGGCGCTTGCGGGCGCAGCCGCCGACGTCGAGGCGGTCCAGCCACTCCAGCGCGGCGGTCTTGGCCCGGCGGCGGCTCACCCCGCGCAGCATCAGGAGCAGGGCGGCGTTCTCCCAGGCGGTCAGCTCGGGGACGAGGACCGGTGCCGGGTCGATCCAGCCGAACCGGTCGCGGCGCAGCCGTTCGCGGTTCGTCGGGCTCATGGTGTGGACGGGCGTGCTGTTGAACCAGACCTCGCCCTGCTGTGCCAGGAGCTGTCCCGACAGGCACTGCAGGAGGGTCGTCTTGCCGCTGCCGCGCGGGCCGCCGACGGCGAGGATCTCGCCCTCGCGAACCCCGATCGAGACGCCGGAGAGTGCGGGTGAGCCGTTGTGCTTGACGTGCAGGGCACGTGCCCAGAGCACGTCGTTGTCCGGCGGAGCCGCCATCGCGTACACCTCTTCAGATCTGATTTGCGCTGCCCGGGCGTCCTCGGAAGGTCACCGGGTCCCCCGGTCGGGGGAACGAAGGCAGGGCCGATCGGTCACTGGGCACGCTAGGGAGTCGGGGCCCGGAGGCCGGACAGCACGCGGCCCCGGGGCGCGCATTCTCACTCGAACGGGCGGCACCGGGGCCGGTGTTGATCACTTGTTCAGCTCAAAGGTTCAGCTCACAGCTTCGCCCAGGCCTCCGTCAGCACCTGGCGGACGATCCCCTCGATCTCGTCGAACGTCGACTGGTCGGAGACCAGCGGCGGCGACAGCTGGATGACCGGGTCACCGCGGTCGTCGGCGCGGCAGTAGAGGCCGTACTCGAAGAGCTTCTTGGAGACGAAGCCGTAGAGCACGCGCTCCGACTCCTCGTCCGTGAAGGTCTCCTTGGTGGCCTTGTCCTTCACCAGCTCGATGCCGTAGAAGAAGCCGTTGCCGCGGACGTCGCCGACGATCGGCAGGTCGTGCAGCTTCTGGAGGGTGGAGAGGAACGCGCCCTCGTTCGCCAGGACGTGCTCGTTGAGCTTCTCGCGCTCGAAGATGTCGAGGTTCGCGAGGCCGACGGCGGCCGACACGGGGTGACCGCCGAAGGTGTAGCCGTGCAGGAAGGTGTTGTCGCCCTTGTAGAACGGCTCGGCGAGGCGGTCCGAGATGATGCAGGCGCCGATCGGGGAGTAGCCCGAGGTCATGCCCTTGGCGCAGGTGATCATGTCCGGTACGTAGTCGAACTTGTCGCAGGCGAACATCGTGCCGAGGCGGCCGAAGGCGCAGATGACCTCGTCCGAGACGAGCAGTACGTCGTACTGGTCGCAGATCTCGCGCACCCGCTGGAAGTAGCCGGGCGGCGGCGGGAAGCAGCCGCCGGCGTTCTGCACGGGCTCAAGGAAGACGGCGGCGACCGTCTCCGGGCCCTCCATGAGGATCTGCTCCTCGATCTGGTCGGCGGCCCAGCGGCCGAAGGCCTCGGGGGAGACGCCGGAGCCGTTGTCGAGGAACGCGGGCGCGCGGTAGATGTTGGTGTTCGCGACCTTGTGCGCGCCGGGGACCAGCGGCTCGAACGGGGCCTTCAGGGCGGGCAGGCCCGTGATGGACAGGGCGCCCTGCGGGGTGCCGTGGTAGGCGACCGCGCGCGAGATGACCTTGTACTTGGTCGGCTTGCCCTGCAGCTTGAAGTACTGCTTGGCGAGCTTCCACGCCGTCTCCACGGCCTCGCCGCCACCGGTGGTGAAGAAGACCTTGTTCAGGTCGCCGGGAGCGTGGTGCGCGAGGCGCTCGGCCAGCTCGACGGCCTTCGGGTGGGCGTACGACCAGATCGGGAAGAAGGCCAGTTCCTGGGCCTGCCTGGCGGCCGTCTCGGCCAGTTCGGCACGGCCGTGGCCCGCCTGGACCACGAACAGACCGGCCAGACCGTCGAGGTAGCGCTTGCCCTTGTCGTCGTAGATGTAGGTCCCCTCGCCACGGACGATCGTGGGGACGGGCGCGTTCTCGTACGAGGACATGCGGGTGAAGTGCATCCACAGGTGGTCGTACGCGGTGCGGCTGAGGTCCTTGGCAGTCACGGCTATCGGGTTCCCCACATGTAGGTCTGCTTCTTGAGCTTGAGGTAGACGAAGCTCTCGGTGGAGCGCACGCCGGGCAGGATCCGGATGCGTTTGTTGATGACGTCCAGCAGGTGGTCGTCGTCCTCGCAGACGATCTCGGCGAGGATGTCGAAGGAGCCCGCGGTCATCACCACGTACTCGACCTCCGGCATGGCGGTCAGCGCGTCCGCGACCGGTTCCAGGTCGCCGTCGGCGTTGATGCCGACCATCGCCTGTCTGCGGAAGCCCACGGTGAGCGGGTCCGTGACCGCGACGATCTGCATCACGCCCTGGTCGAGCAGCTTCTGGACGCGCTGGCGCACGGCCGCCTCGGAAAGGCCCACGGCCTTGCCTATCGCTGCGTACGGCCGGCGGCCGTCCTCCTGGAGCTGCTCGATGATGCCGAGGGAGACGGCATCCAGCTGGGGGGTGCCGCTCCTGGACTCACGGGAGTCCCGGGGATCCCTGGGGTCTGCGCTTCGACTGGCCACGCGCTCACTGTGCACGAGGGCTCGACAGTTCCGCAAGGTGTGATCGATGAAATTCGTTGTTTACGTGTTCCAAGTCTGCGGATTTCGCAGCTCTGGGGCCAGCGGGGGTGTTGAAAACGTCGGGGCGAGGATTAGGGTGGGCATCCAGGCGTCTCAGGTAGTGGACACCGGGGGCGCGGGACCGTAGAAGGACAGTCGTAGGACATCCGACAGGAGGGCCGGGCAGTGAGCACCGAGCTGCGTCGTCTGCGTAATTACATCGCCGGAGAGTTCCGCGATGCCGCCGATGGACGGACCACGGACGTGGTCAACCCCGCGACGGGCGAGGCGTACGCCACCGCGCCGCTGTCCGGTCAGGCCGACGTCGACGCCGCGATGGAGGCCGCCGCCGCGGCCTTCCCCGCCTGGCGCGACCAGACCCCCGCCGAGCGCCAGAAGGCCCTCCTGAAGATCGCGGACGCCTTCGAGGAGCGGGCGGAGGAACTCATCGCCGCGGAGGTCGAGAACACGGGCAAGCCCATCGGACTGACCCGGTCCGAGGAGATCCCGCCCATGGTCGACCAGATCCGCTTCTTCGCGGGCGCGGCGCGCATGCTGGAGGGCAGGTCGGCCGGCGAGTACATGGAGGGCCTGACCTCGATCGTCCGCCGTGAGCCGGTCGGTGTCTGCGCCCAGGTCGCGCCGTGGAACTACCCGATGATGATGGCCGTGTGGAAGTTCGCCCCGGCGCTCGCCGCGGGCAACACGGTCGTGCTCAAGCCGTCCGACACCACCCCGGCCTCCACGGTCCTGATCGCCGAGATCATCGGCTCGATCGTCCCCGAGGGCGTCTTCAACGTCATCTGCGGCGACCGTGACACCGGCCGCGCGATGGTCGAGCACCGGATCCCGGCCATGGCGTCCATCACCGGTTCCGTACGGGCGGGCATCTCCGTCGCGGAGTCCGCCGCCAAGGACGTCAAGCGCGTCCACCTGGAGCTGGGCGGCAAGGCGCCCGTCGTGGTCTTCGAGGACACCGACATCGCCAAGGCCGTCGAGGACATCTCGGTGGCGGGCTTCTTCAACGCGGGCCAGGACTGTACGGCCGCCACCCGCGTCCTCGTACAGGAGTCCATCCACGACGAGTTCACGGCCGCGCTCGCCAAGGCCGCCGCCGACACGAAGACCGGGCAGCCCGACGACGAGGACGTGCTGTACGGGCCGCTCAACAACCCGAACCAGCTCAAGCAGGTCTCCGGTTTCATCGAGCGGCTGCCCGCGCACGCCAAGGTCGAGGCGGGCGGCCACCGGGTCGGCGAGAAGGGCTACTTCTACGCCCCGACCGTCGTCTCCGGCCTGAAGCAGGACGACGAGATCATCCAGAACGAGGTCTTCGGCCCGGTCATCACCGTCCAGTCCTTCACGGACGAGGCCCAGGCCGTCGAGTACGCGAACGGCGTCGAGTACGCGCTCGCCTCCTCCGTCTGGACGAAGGACCACGCGCGCGCGATGCGCATGTCCAAGGTCCTCGACTTCGGCTGCGTGTGGATCAACACGCACATCCCGCTGGTCGCGGAGATGCCGCACGGCGGCTTCAAGCACTCCGGCTACGGCAAGGACCTGTCGGGGTACGGCTTCGACGACTACACGCGCATCAAGCACGTGATGACGTCGCTCGGCTGAGCGTTCGGTAGGCGGTACGGGGTACGCGGTACGAGGCCCCGGGCGGGAGTTGGTCCGCCCGGGGCCGCTGCCGGTGCCGGGCGCGGGCCCGGCGAGTCGGCGTGGGTCAGCTGCTGAAGACGAGCCCCCCGACGCTCGACTCCGTCGTGTCGCCGCCCTCGCGCCGATCACCGCTCCCCTTCTCGTGCTGCCGGATCTCGCCGCAGCCGCCGGGGGCCGGGACGGGCCCGCCGCCCTTCCCGGGCAGGTCGCCGGGCGGGACGGGGAGTTTGACGCCGATGTCGTCGAGGATGTCCTGACAGGCCTTGGCCGCCTTGCGGAACTCCTTCAACGTCGGGTCCGGGCGCTTCGCCCCGTCACCCTCGCCCCTGTCGATCCGTACCTTCACCCCGCGGCCCCCGTCCGCCGTGTAGACGACGATGTCGGGGAAGTCCTCCAGACCGTTGTCACGCATGCACTCGGTGTACGCGCGGGACGCCTTGTCCTGGCGCTTCCAGTCGGTCGAGTCGTCGTCCTTCGGCGGCTTCGGGGACGACGAGCCGCCGTCGGACGAAGATCCACCGCCGGACGACGAGTCATCGCCCGACGGTGATCCGGCGGCCACGGACTGACCGGCGTACACCCCGCCGAGTGCGAGTGCGCTGATCAGGGCGCAGGCCGCGGCCAGCCGGCGGTGCCGTTTCGTCGAACTCCGCATGAGGTCCTCCCTGGTGTCTTCCGTTGTGTCGGCCGTTCCGGGGACGTCGGTCCCCGGTCGGGACCACCTCAGCGCGCGGGCGGTTACGGCACGGGAACGGGCGCTCTTACCACCCTGTTACCGGCCGGCGGGCACGCTGGCCGCAGGGTTCGCAACAGCCGGAGACGCAGCCGGAGATGCCGATGCGCGTATTGGTGGTCGAGGACCACGAGGAGCTCGCCGAGACCGTCGCGGCGGGACTGCGCAGAGAGGGGATGGCCGTCGATCTCGCACTGGACGGCCATGCGGCGCTGGAGCGGGCCACGGTCAACGGATACGACGTCGTCGTGCTCGACCGTGACCTGCCCGGACTGCACGGTGACCGGGTCTGCCGGGCCCTGGCCGAGGGGGGCAGCCGGGCGCGGGTACTGATGCTGACCGCGTCCGGCACGGTCGCCGACCGCGTCGCGGGGCTCGGGATGGGCGCCGACGACTACCTGCCGAAGCCCTTCGCCTTCACCGAACTCGTCGCGCGGATACGGGCCCTGGGGCGGCGCGCAGCCCGCGTTGCCGCCCGTTCTGGTCCGCGGCGGCCTGCGGCTCGACCCCGCCCGCCGGGTGGCGTCCCGCGAGGGGCGGCAACTGCCGCTCAGCCCGAAGGAGTTCGCGGTCCTGGAGCTGCTGATGGCGGCCGGCGGGGCGGTCGTCTCGGCCGAGGAACTGCTGGAGCGGGGCTGGGACGAGGCGGCCGATCCCTTCACCCAGACCGTGAAGGTGACGGTCAGCAGGCTGCGGCGCAAGCTCGGTGAGCCACCGTTGATCGAGACGGTGGCGCAGGCCGGGTACCGGGTGTGAGCGGTGTGGGTGGCACGGGCGGTATGGGGGGGCGCGGGTGGCGTGAGCGGTATGGGTGCGGTGCGCGGGCGGTTCGCGTTCCCGGGGTCGCGCGGGGGCCGGAGGCCGCAGAGCGTCCGGTGGCGGCTGACACTGCTCTACGGCGGGCTGTTCGTGGTGACGGGGGCGGTGCTGCTGGCCCTCACGTACGCGCTCGTGGCCGACAACCAGCCGCTGGCCGTGTCCGGGTCGGGGTCGGGCGACCGGCCGGTACCGGGCGGCGCGGATACGGGGGACGCGGGCTCCGGGAGCGTCATGAAGCCGGGGGCGGCCACGGTCGAGAGCTATGTGCGCGAGCGGCTGGCCGTCCAGCGGGGTGACCAGCTCCACCAGCTGCTCGTCGAGTCGGGGATCGCCCTCGGCGTCATGGCGATCGCCTCACTGATCCTCGGATGGCTGGTCGCGGGACGGGTCCTCGCGCCGCTGCGGGACATGGCGGTCACGGCCCGGCGGATCTCCGCGGACGATCTGCACCGGCGTCTCGCCGTGTCCGGCCCCGACGACGAGCTGAAGGATCTCGCTGACACGTTCGACGATCTGCTCGCCCGGCTGGAGGGCGCCTTCGAGGCGCAGCGGCGTTTCGTGGCCAACGCGTCGCACGAGTTGCGTACCCCGCTCACCCTTCAGCAGGCCGTCGTCGACGTGGCACTGGCCGACCCGCGCGCCGACGCCGCGTCCCTGCGGGCGGCCTGCCTGCGCGTGCGGGCCGCCGGGCAGGAGCAGGAGCGGCTGATCGAGGCGCTGCTCACGCTGGCGCGGGGGCAGCGGGCGCTGCACGAGCGGGAGTCGGTGGACCTGGCCGTCCTCACGGATGACCTGCTGCCCGAGGGCGGCCCCGGGCCCCGGGTGGACGCGGAACTGACGTCCGCGCCGCTCGTCGGGGACCCGCATCTGGTCGGACGGCTCGTGAGCAATCTGCTGGAGAACGCCGTCCGCCACAACGTGGCCGAGGGGGCGGGGGGTTGGGTCACCGTCTGGACCGGGGTCGTCGACGGGCGGGCGTCCCTGCGGATCGCCAACAGCGGGCCGGTGGTGCCGGTCGATCAGGTGGGGGTGCTGTTCGAACCGTTCCGGAGGCTGGGGGTGGAGCGGGTGCGGGGCCGTGCCCGGGAGGGGGCGGGACTGGGGTTGTCGATCGTGGCGGCGATCGTGGGGGCGCACGGGGGTGTGGTGGAGGCGCGGGCGCGGGGGGAGGGCGGGTTGTGGGTGGAGGTGGTGTTTCCGCCCCCGCCGCCCTCACCCGTTCCCCTCAACGACTCGGGGGCGCTGCCCCCGAACCCCCGGCCCTCAAACGCCGGACGGGCTGAAGTGTCGCCGGGCCGGCGGACACCTCCAGCCTGTCCGGCGTTTGAGGACAAGGGGGGCGAGGGGGCGCAGCCCCCATGCGTGGACGGGAACGGGTAGGGGCGGCGGGGGCGACACCCTGTCGTCCCGTGGCCGGACCGCTGGACGCAACGTCCATTGCCCGCCCGCCGACGCGCCCGGCATGCTGCGGACGTGCCAGCGAACCGGAGCCACCCGACCCCGAAGAAGACCCCCATGTCCCGCCGCAACCTGCTGCGCACCCTCGGTACGGGCGCGGCGGCAGCGTTCGCCGCGGGCTGCGGGGTACCGGCCGCGTACGTCGCGCCAGGAGACCGGCGGAGAAGCGATCTGTCGGCCACGGAGAAGCGTCTGACCTGGGCAAACTGGCCGCTCTACATCGACACGGACGACGAGGACGAGTCGCGGCGCCCCACCCTGGACGCCTTCGGGAAGCGCACCGGGATCGCGGTCACGTACACCGAGGAGATCAACGACAACGACGAGTTCTTCGGCAAGGTCAGCCCGTCCCTGATGAACCACCAGGAGACCGGCCGGGACCTGATCGTCGTCAGCGACTGGATGTGCGCGCGGTTCGTACGCCTCGGCTGGGTCCAGGAGATGGACCGCTCCCGGCAGCCGAACATCACCAGGTACCTCGATCCGCAACTGCGGTCCCCGGCCTTCGACCCGGGGCGCCGCTCCACCGTGCCGTGGCAGTCGGGGATCACCGGTGTCGCGTACAACCGCCGCAGGCTGGGCCGGGAGATCCGGCACGTGTCCGATCTGTGGGCCGACGACCTCAAGGGCCGCGTCACGCTGCTGTCGGGGCTCGACGAGGCGTTCGCGCTGCTCATGCAGGGCAACGGCGTCGACATCACCCGGTGGACCGCGGACGACTTCCACACGATGTGCGACCAGGTCGACGAGCTCGTCCGCGCGGACCACATCCGCCGCTTCACCGGCAACGACTACATAAAGGACCTGTCGAGCGGCGACGTGCTGGCCTGCCAGGCGTACAGCGGTGACGTGATCCAGCTGCAGGCCGACGATCCCGACATCGAGTTCGTCGTGCCGGAGGAGGGTGCCGAGTTCTGGTCCGAGTCCCTGATGATCCCGAACCTCGCCCGCCACAAGGCGAACGCGGAGGAACTGGTCGACTACTACTACGAGCCCGCCGTGGCCGCCGAACTCGCCGCCTGGGTCAACTACGTCTGCCCCGTCCCGGCCGCCCAGGACATCCTCGCCTCCGCCAAGGACAAGGAGACCGCCGCCCTCGCCGAGGACCCGCTCATCTTCCCCGACAGCGCCATGCGCAAGCGGCTCGCGATCGCCCGCGACATCACGGCGAAGGAGCGGACGGAGTTCGCGAAGCGCTGGAACGCCATCGCCGGCCTGTAGCCCGCACCGGTGGCCGTACCGCCGGTCACCTCTTGCCATAGCCAACAAAGTGAATAGGGTATTAGTGGGGTAGTGGCGGGCCACGGCGAAAGGGGTCACCCCATGTCCGACAGCGGAAGCGGATATCTGCGGTACGTCGCCCTGGGCGACAGTCAGACCGAGGGGCTCGGTGACGGCGACGACGTGACAGGGCTGCGCGGATGCGCCGACCGGTTCGCGGAGGAGCTGGCGAAGGGGTCCCCGGACGTCCTCTACGCCAATCTCGCCGTCCGCGGGCGCCTCGCAGGGCAGGTGCGCGCCGAGCAGCTGCCCGCGGCCCTCGCCCTGCGGCCCGACGTGGCCACCGTGGTCGCCGGGATGAACGACCTGCTGCGGCCCCGCTTCGACGCGGACGAGGTGGGCGCCCACCTGGAGGCGATGTTCGCCGCGCTGACCGGGCAGGGGGCCCGCGTCGCGACGGTCACCTTCCCCGACGTCGGCCGGATCAGCCCGCTGGCCAGGCCGCTCGGCCGCCGGGTCCTCGCCCTCAACTCCCGTATCCGGGACGCGGCCGGACGCCATGGCGTGGTCATCGCGGACATGTCCGCCCACGAGGTGGTCACGGACCCCCGGCTGTGGAGTCCTGACCGGCTGCACGCGAGTCCGCTCGGCCATGCGCGGATCGCCGCCGCGGTCGCCCACGCGTGCGGCCTGCCGGGCAGTGACGAGGCCTGGACGCTGCCCCTGCCGCCCGGTGCGTCGGTGCCCACGCGGCTGCGGGTCGTCGGGGCGGAACTGCGCTGGGTCGGCGGCTTCCTGGGGCCCTGGCTCATGCGCCGGGTCCGGGGCCGTTCGTCGGGCGACGGGCGGCAGGCCAAGCGGCCGGAACTGCTCCCGCCGGTCCTCGTCGACAGTCGCGTCCTTGACTGATCAACGGCTGATCGACCCGGTGCTAGCTTGAGCCCATGGCGTTGCGCAACGCGGTGATGGCCGCACTCCTGGAGGGCGAGGCGTCGGGGTACGACCTCGCGAAGGGCTTCGAAGCCTCGGTCGCCAACTTCTGGATGGCCACCCCCCAGCAGCTCTACCGCGAGCTCGAGCGCATGGAGGGCGAGGGGCTGGTCTCCGCCCGGGTCGTCCAGCAGGAGCGCCGGCCCAACAAACGGCTCTTCTCGCTCACGGAGTCCGGACGCCGGGTCCTGCGCGCGTTCGTCACCGAGGGCCCCGCGAAGCCCCTGGCCATCAGGGACGAGCTGATGGTCAAGGTCCAGTGCGTCGACATCGGGGACCTCGACGACATCGAGGCCGTACGGACCGCGGTCGCCGAGCGCGTCGAACGGTCCGCCGCCAAACTCGCCCGCTATCTGCGGATGCGGGAACGCATGCTGGCCGGCCGCACCGAGGACGAACACCTCGCGTCCGCCGACCGCATCGGCCCCTATCTCACCCTCCAGGGCGGTATCGCCCTGGAGCGGGGGAACCTCCAGTGGGGCGAGACCGTCCTGAAGCGCCTCGCGCAGCGCGTCGCGGTCCTCGGCGGCCCGCCCCCCGCGCACCCGGACGAACCGGGCCCCCCGAACACCTAGCCCGCCCCGGCCGCCCTCACCCCCCGAAGGCCGCCCGTACGATCCGCTCGGCCACCGGGTTCATGTCCTCCGACTTGGCGTCCGTCGCGTTGACCGAGTACACGAGGGTGCGGGACAGATCACGGGTGGCCGCGACGAGCGTGCCGTACCCGGGACGCGCCCCCGACTTCAGCCACAGGATCGTGCCGTTGCCCAGGTCGAACCGCTGGAGACCGGCGCTCATGGTGGCGCCCGGCACATCGGGCAGGGTGAACATCTCCTTGTCCAGGAGGGGCCGGGGGACCAGCCGGCCCCGGAACAGCGCGTGCAGGAGCCGCTCCAGGTCCGCCGTCGTGGAGATCATGTCGCCCGCGGCCCACCGGTCCGACATGTTCCACTCGGTGGCGTCCACCAGCCTGCCGTCCGCCAGTCGCTGGTAGCCGCGGTTGTGCGGTCCGTGGATACGCGGGTCGGGGCCGCCGGGGAAGGACGTGTGCCGCATCCCGGCCGGCCGCAGGACCCGTACCGTCGCCTGGTGCTCGTACGAGTCGCCGGTGACCTTCTCCACGAGGAGGCCCAGCACGGTGTAGTCGATGTTGCTGTAGTTCTGCCGCTCGCCGGGGCGGAAGGCGGGACCCTGGGCGACCGAGGCGGCCACCACCTCCTCGGGCGTCAGCGTCTCGTACCGCCGCTCGTACCCCTCGCCGTTCACGTCCCCGAGCGACGAGCCCGGCTTCAGACCGCTGGTGAACGTGAGCAACTGCCGTACGGTGATGGGCTCGAAGGCCTTCGGGAGGAGGCCGGGCAGGTAGGTCTGGACGTGCCCGTCCAGGTCCACCCGGCCCTCGGCGGCGAGTTGGAGCACGACGGCCGCGGTGACGACCTTCGTCGTGGAACCGGCCCGGAAACGCCCGTCCGCCAGCGCCTCGTGCCCACTCGGCAGATCGTGCACCCCGGCGCTGCCCCGCCACACACCGTCCGTGCCCGACACCCGTACGAGCGCGGCCGTCGCGTCGTCGTCCGGAAGCCCCGCGAGCGCGGCCCGCAAGGCCCGGCCGGTGGCCGGATCCACGGCCCCCGGTCTCCCGGTGTCCCGGTCCCCGGCGTCCGGGCCCGCGGTCTGACGTACGGAGGCCGTGGGCGGGGAGGCGGCGAGCGCGGTCCCGGCCACGGGGCCCGCGGTCAGGCCCAGCACCACGAGGGCGGCACAGGCGGTACGGGTACGGGCACGGACATCCATCGGCTGACTCCCGGGTGATCGGTGACCTTCATCCTCCGGGCGTACGCCGCCTCGCGGATCCTCCTCCGGGAGGGCGGCGACCCTGGCCGGTCCCCGAGCAACTTCCGTACCGGGCAAGGGTGTTGTCAGGGATTTCCCTGAGGGGTCCGCACCGGCAGGGAGCGGAGCGTGTCGATGCGGTTCGTCGTGATCGAGTCGACGCCCGCGTCGAGGAGCCGCCGCATGGACCGCCGGGTGTCGGGCGTCCACACCGAGACCAGGTAGCCGTCCCGGTGGACCCTGTCGACGAGATCGCGGTCGACCAGCCCGAAGCGGTAGTTGAGCCACCGGGGCCGTACGGCGTCGAGCAGCGCGGGCCGCGGCGGGGCGAGGCTCGTCCAGGTGAGGGCGATCTCGGCGGCGGGGTCGGCCGCGCGGACGGCGAGCATGGCGGCGGCCCCCGCGCAGTAGTACACGCGCTCCTCGGCGCCGAAGTCCCGGACGACACCGACGATCCGGCGGACGGTACGCGCGTCCGGCGGGCCGGGCAGGTCGATCATGAGGCGGCCGTCGTCCGCCGCCTTCAGAGCCTCCTCCAGCGTGGGGATCCCGCCCGAGGTCAGCCCCCGCACCTCGTCGGCGGAGAGCGAGCGCAACGGCCGGTCCTGTTCCCACAGCCGCTTCAGCGTGTCGTCGTGGAGCAGGACGGGCACGCCGTCGCGGGTCGGCCGGACGTCGATCTCCACGGCGTCCGCGCCCCGTCGGAGCGCGGAACGCAGGGAGCCGAGCGTGTTCTCACGGACGCGGTAGGGGTCGCCGCGATGGGCCACGGCAGTCACGGTACGCATCGGCCCATTGTGCTGGTGCGCCGGCTCAGGGCGCGAGCCACCCGGCGGTGTACGTGTCGATCTCCGCCGCCAGCGCCGCCTTGCCGGGGGCGTCCAGGAAGGAGACGTCGACGGCGTTCTTGGCGAGCTCGGCCAGACCCCGCTCGTCGAGGTCGAGAAGACGGGCGGCGACCGCGTACTCGTTGTTCAGGTCGGTGCCGAACATCGGCGGGTCGTCGGAGTTGACGGTGACGACGACACCGGCCCGTACGAACTCCTTCATGGGGTGCTCGTCGAGGGTGCGGACCGCGCGGGTGGCGATGTTGGAGGTGGGGCACACCTCCAGCGGGATGCGGTGCTCGGCGAGGTGCGCGAGGAGCTTCGGGTCCCGGACGGAGCTGGTGCCGTGGCCGATGCGCTCGGCCCGCAGGTCCGTCAGCGCGTCCCACACCGTCTCGGGCCCGGTCGTCTCGCCCGCGTGCGGTACGGAGTGCAGGCCGGCTGCGATCGCACGGTCGAAGTACGGCTTGAACTGCGGCCGGGGTACGCCGATCTCGGGGCCGCCCAGCCCGAAGGAGACCAGGCCCTCCGGGCGGAGCTTGTCGGTCGTGGCGAGCCGGACCGTCTCCTCGGCGGATTCGAGCCCCGCCTCGCCCGGGATGTCGAAGCACCACCGCAGGATCGTGCCGAAGTCGGCCTCGGCGGCGATACGGGCGTCCTCGATGGCGTCCATGAAGGCGCCCTCGTCGATACCACGGCGCGTCGACGAGAACGGCGTGATCGTCAGCTCGGCGTAGCGGATCTGCTGCCGGGCCATGTCACGGGCGACCTCGTACGTGAGGAGACGTACGTCCTCGGGGGTGCGGATGAGGTCGACGACGGACAGGTACACGTCGATGAAGTGGGCGAAGTCCGTGAACGTGAAGTAGTCGACCAGTGCCTCGGGGTCCGACGGCACCTTGGAGTCGCGGTGCCGGGCCGCCAGCTCGGAGACGATCCGGGGGGAGGCGGAGCCGACGTGGTGGACGTGCAGTTCGGCCTTGGGCAGTCCGGCGATGAAGGCGTGCAGGTCGGTCAAGGTTCCTCCCCAGGAACGGCGCCCCGCCGGTGTGCGGCGGGTGGGCGCGGGTGATCGGCTGATCGGTGGTGCGGTGCTTCGAGGATCATCGTAGGCCGCGGTCCGCCTGCGGGGAGGCTTGGGCCGTAGCATGACGCCACGTACGAAAGAGGGGGCTTTGCGCATGTCCGAGGACGCGAAGGCATCGGGTGGGGCGGGCGAGGAGCCGAATCCCTGGGCTCCGCCGATGGACGCGGGTGCCTCGCCGGGGGCCGGGCCGTCCTCGGTGCACGACCGGCAGACCGTGACCTCGTTCCCCGTGACGCCGGATCCGTATGCGGCGCCGGGGGGTTCCTCCGCGGTTCCGCCGCCGCCGGTTGCGCCGGGAGGGCCGGGGCAGGTGCCGTACGGGTACGGGCCTGTGCACGGGCACGGGCCTGGGTACGGGTATCCGGCTTACCCCGTGCAGGGTGGGCCCGGTTACGGGTGGCCGGGTGGGCCCGGGATGCCTGGCATGCCCATGGGGCCGAGCAATGGGCTGGGGACCGCGTCGCTCGTACTCGGGATCGTCGCGGCGGTCGGGTTCTGCCTGTGGCCGGTGGCGCTCGTGTGCGGGATTCTCGCGGTGATCTTCGGGGCGATCGGGCGGGGGCGGGCCCGGCGGGGCCAGGCGACGAACGCCGGGCAGGCGTTGGCGGGGATCATCTGCGGGGCGGTCGGTGTCGCGCTGGGCGTCGCGTTCCTGGTGGTGTTCCTGATCCTGCCGGATACCGTGATCGATGAGTCGGGGAACGGGGACGACGGCTTCAGCACGTCGTTGACTACGGTCAGCTGAGCGGGGGTTTTGGGCTGGCTTGTGGGTGGGTGCGGGTGAGTAGGGGCTGAGGCCTTTGCGCCGTTCCCCGCGCCCCTTGGGGTGGATCCGCCGGGTGGGCAGGTGCGGGTGGTCGTGGGCTGGCCGCGCAGTTCCTCGCGCCCCTGGGGGTGGGTTCGGTGGGTGGACGGGTGCGGGTTGTTGTGGGCTTGTCGCGCAGTTCCCCGCGCCCCTAAAAGCTAAACGCCAAAGCCCGAAGCGGTCCGTTGCTGCGGCAGGGGGCTGCGACGGCCGGGCCCCTTTAGGGGCGCGGGGAACTGCGCGACCAGCCCCCACCGGGCCCGCAGGTAACCACGTACCTCGCCCCCGCCAGGGCCGCCCCGGCCTGGCCGCAGGCCGGACTCGTTCACCCTTCACGCGGAGCGCAAGCGCTCCCGGGCCCTCATCAGGGCGAAGCCCAAGAGGTTTGGGCCCTGCCAGTGCGTGGGATCCGACGCGCGGGCGTCGTCCGCGGACAGGCCGATGCCCCAGACCCGGTCCACGGGACTGGCCTCCACCAGCACCCTCCCCCAGCCTTCGGCCGGGGGGACCCCCACCTCGCTTCGCCCGCCCGTACCCAGCAGGAATCCGCGAAGCGCCTCGTCGGAGGCGAACTTCCGCACGCTTCCCTCGACCACGATGTCGAACCGCTCCCGCTCCCAGACGGACTCGTCGAACCCCCTGACCAGCCGCCCCGCCTTCTTCGCGAGCGCCGGATCGGACGCGTCGAGCGCCCGCCGCTCCGCCTCCGCGTCACCGAAGAGCCGCGCCTTGCGCGCCATCATCCAGTGCTCGGCCGTCCGGTACTCCACCCCGTCGGCCGTGAACGGCGACGGCCACCACTGGCTCAGACAGCTCGACCCGATGCGCCCGTCGGCCCGCGGCCGGTGCCCCCAGAAGTGCAGGTACTTGACCTTCGCCCCCGCCCGGACCGCGCTGACCAGCGCCTCCCGGGACGCGATGCTGTTCTTGATCTCCCCCATGCACGCGAGTCTGGCACGCACCACTGACAATCCGTCCTGCCTTTTCCTCAGCGACTCGACACCTGGTCGACAGATTCCGTCGCGTAACCAAATGGCAACAACGGAATCACTTGTTGGAGCACCATTGCTCTGTCAGGATCGGCACTCAAATCGAGCTGGAGCTACGCCGACCCCCCCGGGTTCGGGGAGTGCGGCGGAGGAGAGCGAAATGCACAATCCGGGCCATCGCTTCCAGGCGCAGGACCGCTTCGCGGACGGCGCGCAGTACATCGCGGGCCGGCCGGCCAAGGGCACGTCCGGCCGGAGTCACACCGTCGTCGACCCCGCCACCGGCGACGACCTCCACACGTACGAGCTGGCGGGCACGGACGACGTGGACGCGGCGGTGCGGGCCGCGCGGGAGGCGTTCCCCGGCTGGTCCGGCGCCACCCCGGGCGAGCGCTCCGACGCCATGCACCGCTTCGCCGCCGTGCTCGCGGACCGCGCCGAGGAGTTCGCGCAGGCCGAGTCCCTGCAGTGCGGCAAGCCGATCAAGCTGACCCGGGAGTTCGACGTCCCGGGCACGATCGACAACACCGCCTTCTTCGCGGGCACGGCCCGGCATCTCCAGGGCCAGTCCGCCGGTGAGTACTCCGGAGACCACACCTCGTACGTACGGCGTGAGCCCATCGGGGTGGTCGGGTCCATCGCCCCCTGGAACTACCCCCTCCAGATGGCCGCCTGGAAGGTCCTCCCGGCGATCGCCGCCGGCAACACGATCGTCCTCAAGCCCGCCGAGCTGACCCCGTTCACCTCGCTGCTGTTCGCCGAGGCGGCGACGGCGGCGGGCATCCCGGACGGGGTCGTCAACGTCATCAGCGGGGCGGGCCGGGACTCCGGTGAGCATCTGGTCGGGCACCCGGACGTCGTCATGACCTCCTTCACCGGGTCCACCGCCGTCGGCAGGCGCGTCGCGGAGATCGCCACCTCCACGGTCAAGCGCCTGCATCTGGAACTCGGCGGCAAGGCCCCCTTCGTGGTCTTCGACGACGCCGATCTGGAGGCCGCCGTGCACGGCGCGGTCGCGGGCGCGCTCATCAACACGGGCCAGGACTGCACGGCCGCCACGCGCGCGTACGTGCAAAGGCCCCTCTACGAAGAGTTCGTCGCCAGGACCGCGGAGCTGATGGAGAGCGTCCGGCTCGGCGATCCGTTCGCCCCGGACACCGATCTCGGACCGCTGATCTCCGTGGCCCAGCGCGACCGGGTCGCCGGGTTCGTCGACCGGGCACGCTCCTCCGCGCGCGTGGTCACCGGCGGCGAGATCCCGAAGGGGCTCGAGCACGGCGCGTACTACCGGCCGACCCTGATCGCCGACGCCGCCCAGGACAGCGAGATCGTGCAGTCCGAGATCTTCGGCCCGGTCCTGGTGGCCGTCCCCTTCGACAGCGACGACGAAGGCATCCGCCTCGCCAACGACACCCCGTACGGTCTCGCCGCCTCCGCGTGGAGCCGTGACGTGTACCGGGCGAACCGGGCCACGCGTGAGATCAAGGCGGGCTGTGTGTGGGTCAACGACCACATCCCGATCATCAGCGAGATGCCCCACGGCGGTTACAAGGCGTCCGGCTTCGGCAAGGACATGTCCGCGTACTCGTTCGAGGAGTACACACAGATCAAGCACGTCATGTTCGACAACACGGCGGTGGCCAGGAAGGACTGGCACCGCACGATCTTCGGGGACCGTTAGTCACTGTCGGCCCGGACCAGGCCGAACCCTCCCGAAAGGGCACCACGAGCATGGAGCAGTACGAGCCCGACCAACTGTCCCCGGCCCGACTGGCCGCCGTGCGGCGCAGCTTCCGCAATGGCAGGGCCTCCCTCAGCCGCCGTTCGCTGCTGCGCGCCTCGACGGGCGGCGCGCTCGCCCTGGGCGGACTCGGGACCCTGAGCGCCTGCGGGATCCCCGCGGCGAAGAACACCGCGGGCGTTTCGTCCGAGGACCACTCGGCCAAGGAGAAGCAGATCAGCTTCTCCAACTGGACCGAGTACATGGACGTCGACGACAGCGGGAAGCGGCACCCGACGCTCGACACGTTCGCCGAACGCACCGGCATCAAGGTCAAGTACACCGAGGACATCAACGACAACGTCGAGTTCTTCGGCAAGCTCAAGCCGCAGCTCGCGGCGGGCCAGGACACCGGGCGCGACCTCATCTGCGTCACCGACTGGCTGGCCGCCCGGCTGATCCGCTTCGGCTGGGTGCAGAAACTGGACGCGTCCAACCTGCCGCACGCCTACGCGAACCTCTCCCAGCAGTTCCGCACCCCCGACTGGGACCCGGGACGCGCCTACTCGTACCCCTGGACCGGTATCCCCACCGTCATCGCGTACAACAAGAAGGCACTGGACGGGGTGGAGGTGAAGTCGATCTCCGACCTGCTCGACAACCCGAAGCTCAAGGGACGCGTCGCCTTCCTGTCCGAGATGCGCGACAGCATCGGAATGACGCTGCTCGACCTCGGCAAGGACCCGGCGAAGTTCACCGACGACGACTTCGACGCGGCGATCGCCCGGCTCCAGAAGGCCGTCGACAAGGGCCAGATCCGCCGCTTCACCGGCAACGACTACACGTCCGACCTCACCAAGGGCGACCTCGCGGCCTGTGTCGCCTGGGCCGGAGACGTCGTCCAGCTCAAGGCGGACAGCCCGGACATCGACTTCGTCATCCCGGACAGCGGCTACATGATCTCCTCGGACAACCTGCTGGTCCCCAACAAGGCACGGCACAAGTCCAACGCCGAGCGGCTCATCGACTACTACTACGAGCCCGGTCCTGCCGCGCAGCTGGCCGCGTACATCAACTACGTCTGTCCCGTCGACGGTGTGAAGGCCGAACTGGCGAAGATCGACAAGTCGGCGGCCGACAACCCGCTGATCATTCCCGACGCCGCCATGGCGGCCACGTCGCACGCCTTCCGCTCGCTGAGCGCGAAGGAAGAGACGGCGTACGAAGAGAAGTTCGCAAAGCTGACGGGGGCGTGATCACCGTGACCACCAACAACAGTGCGAAGAACAGCACGACGGGCAGCACGACGAGCGGTACGGAGTCCGGCGGTGACGTCCGCCTCTCGGGCATCAGCAAGACCTACGGCTCCTTCAACGCCGTCCGGCCGCTCGATCTGACCGTACCCCAGGGCTCGTTCTTCGCCCTCCTCGGAGCGTCGGGCTGCGGCAAGACCACCACCCTGCGCATGATCGCCGGTCTGGAGGAACCTTCCTCCGGAACGGTCTTCCTCGGCGAGCAGGACGTCACGAACCTGCCCCCGTACAAGCGGCCCGTGAACACCGTCTTCCAGTCGTACGCCCTCTTCCCGCACCTCGACATCTTCGAGAACGTCGCCTTCGGTCTGCGCCGGCGCGGCATCAAGTCGGTGAAGAAGCAGGTCGGCGAGATGCTCGACCTCGTACAGCTCGGCGAGCAGGCCCGCAAGAAGCCGCACCAGCTCTCCGGCGGCCAGCAGCAGCGCGTCGCCGTGGCCCGCGCGCTGATCAACACCCCCAAGGTGCTCCTCCTCGACGAGCCCCTCGGCGCCCTCGACCTGAAGCTGCGCCGTCAGATGCAGCTGGAGCTCAAGCGCATCCAGACCGAGGTCGGCATCACCTTCATCCACGTCACGCACGACCAGGAGGAGGCCATGACCATGGCCGACACGGTCGCCGTGATGAACGCGGGCCGCGTCGAGCAGCTCGGCTCGCCCGCCGACCTCTACGAGAACCCGCAGACCACGTTCGTCGCCAACTTCCTCGGCACCTCCAACCTCATCGAGGCCGAGGTCGACGCCAGGAGCGGCGACGACATCGTCCTCGGAGCGGGCGGCGGCAAGCTCGTCCTGCCCGAGGCCCGATGTTCGGCGCCCACGACGGCCGGCGGCAAGGTCCTGGTCGGGGTCCGCCCCGAGAAGATCTCCCTCACGCACGCCGACGAGGCGGGCGAGATCCCGGCGGGCCGCAACCGCATCACGGGCACGATCGCCGACTCCAGTTTCATCGGCGTCTCCACGCAGTACGTCATCGACAGCCCGGTCTGCCCGGAGTTCGAGGTCTACGCCCAGAACATCGACCGCGACCCCCGGCTCGTACCCGGCGCCGAGGTCGTCCTGCACTGGAACCCGGCACACACCTTCGGCCTGGACGCCGCCCAGGACATCGACGCGGGCATCGAAACGGTCGAGGAAGAGGCGGCCTGATGACGACCGTCACCGACGCGCCACCCCTGGCGCCCACCCCCGCGCCGAAGGAGCGCCCCCCTCACAGGAGGGGCCGCCTCACCCCGTACTGGCTGCTGCTCCCCGGCATCCTCTGGCTGGTCGTCTTCTTCGCGCTGCCGATGGTCTACCAGGCCTCCACGTCCGTGCAGACGGGCTCCCTGGAGGACGGCTACCAGGTCACCTGGCACTTCGCGACCTACTGGGACGCGGTGGCCGACTACTGGCCGCAGTTCCTGCGCTCCATCGCCTACGCGGGCACCGCCACGATCCTGTGCCTGCTGCTCGGCTACCCGCTCGCGTATCTGATCGCGTTCCGCGCGGGCCGCTGGCGCAACCTGATCCTGATCCTGGTCATCGCGCCCTTCTTCACCAGCTTCCTGATCCGCACGCTCGCCTGGAAGACGATCCTCGCGGACAGCGGCCCGGTCGTCGGCGCCCTCAACACGCTCCACGTCCTGGACGTCACCAGCTGGCTCGGCGTCACCGAGGGGGACCGCGTGCTGGCCACCCCGCTCGCGGTGGTCTGCGGACTCACGTACAACTTCCTGCCGTTCATGATCCTGCCGCTCTACACCTCCCTCGAACGCATCGACGGGCGGCTGCACGAGGCGGCCGGCGATCTCTTCGCGCGGCCCTTCACCACCTTCCGCAAGGTGACCTTCCCGCTGTCGATGCCCGGCGTCGTCTCCGGGACACTGCTCACGTTCATCCCGGCGAGCGGCGACTACGTGAACGCCGATCTGCTCGGCTCCACCGACACCCGCATGGTCGGAAACGTCATCCAGACGCAGTTCCTGCGCATTCTCGACTATCCGACGGCCGCGGCTCTCTCCTTCATTCTCATGGCGGGAATCCTGGCCATCGTCACGCTCTACATCCGCAAGTCCGGGACGGAGGATCTGGTTTAGATGGGCCTCTTGCGCTGGTTCAGAAGCCGTCTCGTCGTCATCGCGGGTCTGCTGACCCTCGGATATCTGCTGCTGCCCAACATCGTCGTCACCGTCTTCTCCTTCAACAATCCGAAGGGGCGCTTCAACTACGAATGGCAGCAGTTCTCCACGGACGCCTGGACCGATCCCTGCGGGGTCGCCGACCTGTGCGGCTCGCTCTCACTGAGCCTGCAGATCGCCGCCTGGGCGACCCTGGGCGCCACCGTCCTCGGCACGATGATCGCCTTCGCGCTCGTCCGTTACCGCTTCCGCGCGCGCGGCGCCGTGAACTCGCTGATCTTCCTGCCGATGGCGATGCCCGAGGTCGTCATGGCCGCCTCGCTGCTCACGCTCTTCCTCAACCTGGGCGCCCAGCTGGGCTTCTGGACGATCCTCATCGCCCACATCATGTTCTGTCTGAGCTTCGTCGTCACCGCCGTGAAGGCACGCGTGATGTCGATGGACCCGCGCCTGGAACAGGCCGCGCAGGACCTGTACGCGGGCCCCCTGCAGACCTTCCTGCGGGTCACGCTGCCCATCGCCGCGCCCGGAATCGCCGCCGGAGCGCTGCTCGCCTTCGCGCTCTCCTTCGACGATTTCATCATCACCAATTTCAACGCCGGTTCGACCGTCACGTTCCCGATGTTCGTCTGGGGTTCCGCACAGCGCGGAACACCCGTTCAGATCAACGTCATCGGTACGGCCATGTTCCTCATCGCCGTACTGTTCGTGCTGGCCGGAATGGTCATCGGAAACCGCCGCAACCGTCAGAAGGCATGACGGCCGAAAGGCACCACCGCAGAATCTCTGTTGGGAGTTGAAATCATGGCCCCGAGCGCCATGAGCCGTAACAACGATCGGACCGACAAGAACTGGGCGAAGTCGCTCTCCGACGTCCAGCCGCTCTCGTACTGGCTGGACGACCCCGGAAAGCCCCGCCCCGAGCCCGCGCTCACCGCCGCCGAGACCTGCGACCTGCTCGTCGTCGGCGGTGGCTACAGCGGACTGTGGACCGCGCTCCTCGCCAAGGAACGCGACCCCGGGCGCGAGGTGGTCCTGCTGGAGGGCCGCGAGGTGGGCTGGGCCGCCTCGGGCCGCAACGGCGGATTCTGCGCCGCCTCCCTCACCCACGGCCTGTCCAACGGCCTGACCCGCTGGCCCGACGAGATCCACCGGCTGGAGGAGCTGGGCGCTCGCAACCTCGACGGCATCGAGGCGGCCGTGGCCCGCTACTCCCTCGACTGCGACTTCGAGCGCACCGGCGAGATCGACGTGGCGACCGAGCCGTACCAGGCGGCCGAACTGCGCGACTGGCACGAGGAGCTGAAGGAGCGGGGCCTCGCCGACGGCGTCGAGCACCTGGACGCCGACGCCGTACGGGAGCAGGTGAACTCACCGACCTTCCTCGGCGGCCTGCACGACCGCAGGGGCGTCGCCATGCTCCACCCCGCCAAACTCGCCTGGGGACTCAAACGCGCCTGCGTCGGGCTGGGGGTGCGCGTGTACGAGAACACGCCCGCGCTCACCCTGAAGGCGTACGGCGCGGGCATGGCCGTACGCACGCCGTACGGGAGCGTGCGCGCCCGCCGGGTCGCCCTGGGCACGAACATCTTCCCGAACCTGGTCAAGCGCGTGCGCCCGTACACCGTGCCGGTCTACGACTACGCGCTGATGACCGAGCCGCTGACCGCCGGGCAGCTCGACTCGATCGGCTGGAAGGGCCGCCAGGGGCTCGGGGACTCGGCGAACCAGTTCCACTACTTCCGGCTGTCCGCCGACAACCGGATCCTGTGGGGCGGCTACGACGCGGTGTACCCGTACGGCGGCCGGGTGCGCGCCGAGTACGACGACCGGCCGGACACGTACGCGAAGCTCGCCGGGCACTTCTTCACCTGCTTCCCGCAGCTGGAGGGCGTCCGCTTCACCCACGCCTGGGGCGGCGCGATCGACACGTGCTCCCGGTTCTCGGCCTTCTTCGGCACGGCGCACGGGGGCCGGGTCGCCTACGCGGCCGGCTACACGGGCCTCGGTGTCGGCGCGACCCGGTTCGGCGCGGACGTGATGCTCGACCTGCTGGCGGGGGAGCGCACGGAGCGTACGGCGCTGGAGATGGTCCGTAAGAAGCCGCTGCCCTTCCCGCCGGAACCGTTCGCGTGGACGGGCATCGCGCTCACCAAGTGGTCCCTCGCCCGCGCGGACGCGCACGGCGGCCGGCGCAATCTGTGGCTGCGGACGATGGACCGGGTGGGCCTCGGCTTCGACAGCTGAGCCGGTTCGCCGGCCGGGCGGCAGGGACGACTCCCGCAATTCGTTGCCGAAAGCCGCGTAATGCCAGGCCTGGACCTCCCTCTCTCCTGTGACGCGACCAGGCGTCGACACGAGAGAGGGAGGTTCCGCCATGACAGGGGCCAAGACGGCGGTCGAGTGGCTGGCATCCGTGGCACCGGATCCCGAGGCCTGCCGCTTCGAGTGGGAGCGCAACCCCGCGGGGGTCGCGCTGCTGCCGGCGGGCAGGGTCTGGGACGTGCTCATCCTGCCGGGCCGGCTCGGCTATCCGACGCTCGACGTGCTGTCCCGCGTGCTCGACCAGCCCGGTCCCGTGCTCGTCGACTTCGGTGACGCGCGCATGGGTTTCTTCGTCCCGCCGGGGACGGCCGCGCGCTGGCTGGGCACGGGGGTGCGTACGGCGGGGCGCGGTACGTGGATCGTCGTCCCGTATCCCGGGCGCTCGACCGGCGGGGTCCGCTGGCTGATCCCCCCGGACGGCTCCGGCACGCTCACCGACCCGGCGCTGCTGGAACTGGCCATGCACGAGGCGGCGGCGGGGCTGGCGACCGAGGACCGGGGAGGGTCCGGTGAGCGCGACGGGTTCGGTGAGGGGTGAGCGCGGTGACGGATAGCTGCCGGGGGTCTTGACAACATTATTGGTCTGGACCAAATTGAGCGCGCTCCACCCTCCATCTCCCCCACGCCAGGAGGCACTCGTGGATCGCGCCAGACCTGTCCGCGGACCTGTCCGCGGATCTGTTCACAGATCCGTCCTCGCCGTGTGCGCGGCCACCGTCCTGGCCGTACCCGGAATGACCGCGCTCTCGTCGGCCGCCCGTGCGGCCGACGCGGACCTGGCCCGCAACGGCGGGTTCGAAGCGGGCCTCGACGGCTGGTCCTGCACGGCGGGCACCACCGTGGGCTCGCCCGTCCGCAGCGGTGCCTCGGCGCTGCAGGCGACCCCGGCCGGCAGCGACAACGCGCAGTGCGCGCAGACCGTGACGGTCAAACCCGACTCCCAGTACACGCTCGCCGGACACGTCCGCGGCTCCTACGTCTACCTCGGCGCGAGCGGCACCGGCACCACCGACGTCTCCACATGGACCCAGTCCGCGCCGGACTGGCAGCGGCTCGCCACGACCTTCCGCACCGGCCCCACCACCACCCGGGTCACGATCTACACCCACGGCTGGTACGGCACCGGCGCCTACTACGCCGACGACATCTCCCTGGTCGGCCCCGGCGGCGACGCGGTGCAGCCCCCGGCCGCGCCCACCGCCCCCACGGTCGGCACGGTCACGTCCACCGGCGTCGGCCTGTCCTGGCCTGCGGTGCCGGGCGCGACGGGCTACGCGGTCTACCGCAACGGGACGAAGGTCCAGACGCCCACCGGGACGTCGACCACCGTCACCGGCCTCGCCCCCTCGACGGCGTACTCCTTCCAGGTCACCGCCGTGAACGCCGCCGGGGAGTCCGCGAAGTCCCCGGTCGTCACGGCGACCACCGCGGCGGGCCCGGGCGGCGGCGACCCCGCCGACCTGCCCGCCCACGCCCTGGTCGGCTACCTCCACGCGAGCTTCGCCAACGGTTCCGGCTACACGCGGATGGCCGACGTCCCGGACAGCTGGGACGTCATCGACCTGGCCTTCGGCGAACCGACCACGGTGACCTCGGGCGACATCCGCTTCGACCGCTGCCCGGCGGCCGAGTGCCCGGGGGTCGAGTCCGACGCCGAGTTCAAGGCGGCGATCAAGGCGAAGCAGGCCGCCGGCAAGAAGGTCCTCATCTCGATCGGCGGCCAGAACGGCCAGGTGCAGCTGACGACCACGGCGGCCCGCGACACGTTCGTCTCCTCGGTCTCGAAGATCATCGACACGTACGGGCTCGACGGCCTGGACATCGACTTCGAGGGCCACTCGCTCTCCCTGAACGCCGACGACACCGACTTCAAGAACCCCAGGACCCCGGTGATCGTGAACCTCGTCTCGGCGGTGAAGACCCTCAAGGCCAAGTACGGCGCCGACTTCGTCCTCACGATGGCCCCGGAGACGTTCTTCGTGCAGCTCGGCTACCAGTACTACGGAACGGGCAAGTGGGGCGGCCAGGACCCGCGCGCCGGCGCGTACCTCCCGGTCATCCACGCCCTGCGCGACGACCTGACGCTCCTGCACGTCCAGGACTACAACTCCGGGCCGATCATGGGCCTCGACAACCAGTACCACTCCATGGGCGGCGCCGACTTCCACATCGCCATGACCGACATGCTCCTCACCGGCTTCCCGGTGGCGGGCGACGCGGCCAACGTCTTCCCGCCGCTGCGCCCCGACCAGGTGGCCATCGGCATGCCGGCCACGACGAACGCGGGCAACGGCCACGTACCGTCGTCGGAGACCAACAAGGCCCTGGACTGCCTGACGAAGAAGACGAACTGCGGCTCGTACGCGACCCACGGCACCTGGCCCGCCCTGCGCGGCCTGATGACGTGGTCGATCAACTGGGACCGCTTCGGCGGCTGGGAGTTCTCGAAGAACTTCGACGGCTATTTCGGCTGAGCCGCTGTGCTGCTGCTGGTCAGGAACACCGAGAGTCCCAGCAGCAGCAGGGCGCTCAGGAACCAGCTCCCCATCACGTCCAGTGGCCAGTGGTAGCCGCGGCGGACCAGGCCGAAGCTCACGGCTGCCACCAGGACCAGGCAGGCGATGGTGAGTTCGCGGCGGAGGTAGCGGTTGCGGAGCCAGGGGAGCAGGAGGAGGACGGCGGCTCCGTAGGCGACGGCGGCCGTGGCGGTGTGGCCCGAGGGGTAGTAGCCGTCGCCCGCCATACCGGGCGGGCCGGTGCGGCCGACGGCCTCCTTCAGGGGGACGACCAGGAGCGGTACGGCGGCCATGGTGACCAGGGCCGCGAGCGGCGGCAGCCACCAGCGGGGGAGAGCCGCCCGCCGCGCCCGCCAGGCGACGTACGCGGCGACCGCGGCCAGGACCGGGACGGCGACCCCGATGTTGCCGAGATCCGCGAGGAACTCGGCGGCACCCGTCGGCAGGCGGCTTCCCTCGACCGTCCGCGCGAGCCGTTCGTCGGCGCGGCGCACTGGGCCGTCGACGCAGACCTGCCAGGTGAGGAGGGCGAGGAGCAGAAGGAGCAAGAGCGGGGCGAGGATCCGGGCACGGCGCCCCGCATCCGCTGAGCCGCCACGTCGACTGCCGCTCTCGGGGTCGCTGATCATGCGGTACAGCGTGCCAGCACCACGAGGCCCCGCCCCGTCAGGGGCGCGGCGAACTGCGCGCCCGCCCACGACGGGACCGAGGACGGCAAGACGGCGATCCCACCCCGGTCCCGCCCCGCCCCGTCAGGGGCGCGGGGAACTGCGCGGCCAGCCACAACGGACCCGCAGGCGACCAGGCACCCCCGGCGGACGCCGTCCCGTGGCGCCGGTCAGCCGGCCGGGCAGGGCCGCGGACAGCCCCCGGACGCGCCGAAAGGCTTGCACCAGGGGGGTAGGTGCAAGCCCTTCGGTGGTTCTGACCGGGTTGTCGCGCGCCCCGGGGGGTTTGGGGCGAGCGACTGTCCGATCGGTGAGGAGACCCGAAGCACAAGGCTCCGGTTGTGTGCGCGAAGGCACGACCAGGGCGAAGCTGGGGAGGCCCCGTCCTGATGTCGCCCACAGTCCCCTGTGGGCGGGGTGCATCTCTCATCTGCCTAGAACCTACGACAGCGGACGGGCGTCCGACAGGAGGATTCCCTTCCCGCCATGCACCTCGCACACCTTCTTCACACGCCCCGCTCCTGCGACAGGACGGACGGTCCCGGCAGCGGACCGATGAGACCTGGCCCGCTCAGATGCGGGCGAAAGCCTGCTCGATGATGTCCAGTCCCTCGGTCAGCAGGTCCTCACCGATGACCAGCGGCGGCAGGAAACGGAGCACGTTCCCGTAGGTGCCACAGGTCAGGACCAGCAGGCCCTCCTGGTGGCAGGCCTTGGCGAGCGCGGCGGTCGCCTCCGCGTTCGGCTCCTTCGTCGTACGGTCCTTGACCAGCTCGATCGCGATCATCGCGCCCCGCCCGCGGACGTCGCCGATGATGTCGAACTTCTCGGCCATCGCGCCCAGCCGGGCCTTCATGACGGCCTCGATGTTCTTCGCCTTCGCGTTGAGGTCCAGCTCCTTCATCGTCTCGATGGAGCCGAGCGCGCCGGCGCAGGCGACCGGGTTGCCGCCGTAGGTGCCGCCCAGGCCGCCCGCGTGCGCGGCGTCCATGATCTCGGCGCGGCCCGTCACGGCGGCGAGCGGCAGACCGCCCGCGATGCCCTTGGCGGTGGTGATCAGGTCCGGGACGATGCCCTCGTCCTCGCACGCGAACCACTGGCCGGTACGGCAGAACCCGGACTGGATCTCGTCGGCGACGAACACGATGCCGTTGTCGGTCGCGAACTTGCTCAGGGCCGGCAGGAAGCCCTTCGCGGGCTCGATGAAGCCGCCCTCGCCGAGCACCGGCTCGATGATGATCGCGGCCACGTTGTCCGGACCGACCTGCTTGGTGATCTCGTCGATGGCCTGCGCGGCGGCCTCGGCGCCCGCGTTGTCCGGCCCGGTCGGCCAGCGGTAGCCGTACGCCACCGGCACGCGGTAGACCTCGGGCGCGAACGGCCCGAAGCCGTGCTTGTACGGCATGTTCTTCGCGGTCAGCGCCATCGTGAGGTTGGTGCGCCCGTGGTAGCCGTGGTCGAAGACGACGACCGCCTGCCGCTTGGTGTAGGCGCGCGCGATCTTGACGGCGTTCTCGACGGCCTCGGCGCCGCTGTTGAACAGGGCGCTCTTCTTGGCGTGGTCCCCGGGCGTCAGCTCGGCGAGCGCCTCGGCGACGGCCACGTAACCCTCGTACGGCGTGACCATGAAACAGGTGTGGGTGAAGTCCTGGAGCTGGGCGGCGGCCCGGCGTACGACGGCCTCGGCGGAGGCGCCGACGGACGTCACGGCGATACCGGAACCGAAGTCGATCAGCCGGTTCCCGTCGACGTCCTCCAGGATGCCGCCGCCGGCACGCGCGGTGAAGACGGGCAGCACGGACCCCACACCGGCCGCGACCGCGGCGGTGCGGCGCGCCTGCAGCTCCTGCGACTTCGGGCCGGGAATGGCGGTGACGATGCGGCGCTCCTGCGGAACTGCGCTCATGAGGGGCTCCCTGGGGTCGTGCGAACGGCTGTCGGTGTACGGCGGTCTGCGAACGGATTCTCTCGAATGCCCGGCTTCCTTCCTCGCAGGCTAGGGCCGGGGCCGGGGAGTGGGCATGCTCCATCTGGGCGGTGTCGGAGAAGCCGCTTGTCCGTGTTGGACATGGCGCGGCCGGGGAACGTCCAAGGGGGCGGGGATGCGTCTCGTCGCACACCCGGCCGGGTAAGCGGTGAACTCCCCTTGTGAGGGCGTTAGATTGACTCGCAACCACGTACGGAGCGGCTGGTCAGGGGTGGCAGAGGCGATGGACAGCGACGGCACGCACGACGCACGGGGCACACACGCCGATCGTGTGCCGCGGCCGGCCGGACCGCCCCGGGTGCCGCCGCGGCCCGCGCAGGCCCCCGGCGGACCGCCGCGGCCGGACGGATCCGCGTTCCTCAACTGGCTGCGCACGCCCCGGCCCGAGGCAGCGCCGGGCGTCTGGCGCTTCGGGCACCGGCCCCGGCCGGAGGTGGAGCCGGAGCGGATTCCGGCCCGGCAGCTGCTCAGCGGCGCGTTCATCGCGTTCCTCGTCGGCTACCTCATCTGGTCGCTGCTGTGGAACGGCTACCTCGGCGGCTGGTGGCTGCTGCCGCTGTATGCGATGATCCCGGACTCCTGGGCGCAGCCGCACAGCTTCGGATCCGTCGTGGTCGTCTACGCCTACTACGTGGCCGTGGCGCTCGGCATCATGATCGGCGTCGGCCGGCTCGGCCGGTGGGGCGAGGTCTGGCGCCGGTACGGGCCCCCCGCCTGGCGCCGGGCCGCGCCCGTCGACACCCGGCCGCCCGTACCCGAGGAGGACCCCGCGCAGTGGAACGCCCTGCGCGCCGCCGGGGCCGCCGACGCCGCCGACCGGCTCGGCTCCGACGCGCGGGCGGGCCTGATGCGCGATGTCGACCACGCCCGGATCACCCGCGCCTGGCAGGGCGTGCGCAGCGGACGCCACAGCCTCGCCACCTTCACCGGCGCGGTGCTGCAGGAGGGCGCCGCCGCCTGTCTGCACCCCTCCGGCGACCGGGACCTGCCGGGCCGGCTCGCGCGGCACGACCTCGTCACGGGGCAGGTGCGCCTCGGCACGACCGCCGACGACGCACGCAATCCGTACGCCTATCGCGGCACCGGGATGGCGCTCGGGCCCGAGCTGCTGGGGACCTCGCTGCTCGCCGTCGGGCCCGCCGGGTCCGGGAAGACCGGCTGTGTCGTCTGGCCGCTCGTCGAGTCGCTGTGCCTGCACGCGCTCGCCGGGCGGGCCGCCGTGGTCGTTGTCGGGGCCGCCGGGGCGGGCCTCGGCCCGGTGGACGCGTACGACGTCGTGGTGCGGGTGGGCCACCCCGAGTCCGTGTACGACCTCGACCTGTACGGCGGCACCACCGACCCGGACGAGGCCGCGGCCGTGCTCGCCGAGGCGCTCGTCGGTGATCTCGCCGACCCGCACCCCAGCGGAGAGAGCCGGCGGTCCACCACCGTGCTCGCCCAGCTGCTCGGGCCGTACCGGGCCGTCCACGGACGTTTTCCCTCCGTGCCCGAACTGCGGCAGCTCCTCGACGGCGCGCCCGGCCCGCTCGGCGCGCTCCGTAAGGCGCTCACCGAGGGCGGCCAGGAGTCGCTGCTGCGGGAACTCGACGCACGGGAGCGGCAGTTGGGGCAGCCCGGCGATGTGGGCGGAGTGCTCGCGGACCGGGTGGCGCTGCTCGACCGGCCCGCCTTCGCCGGCTTCTTCGACACCTCCGGACAGACCCGGCCCTTCTCGCTGCGCGCGCTCGACCATCCCGTACGTGTACGGATCGACCTGCCCCAGCGCGGGCACGCGGACGCCTCACGGATCCTGTCGCGGCTCGTGCTCGCCCAGTTCGCGGCCAGTGTCGCGGTCCGCGAGGACCGGTCCCTGTTCGCCTGCCTTGTGCTCGACGACGCCACCGGGGTCGTCACCCCCGAGGCCGTACGGGGGATCCAGCGGCTGCGGTCCGCCAACGCCGGGGTCGTGATGACCCTGCGCACGCTCGACGACGCGCCCCGCCCGCTGCGCTCGCCGCTGCTCGGGGCGATCGGCTGCCGGGTGGCGCTGTCCGGGCTCACCCCGTGGGACGGGCAGGACTTCGCGGAGGTCTGGGGCAAGGAGTGGATCGAGGCGCGGGACGTCACCGACCGGCAGATCATCGCGGAGACACCGGCCGGGAAGGCCGTCCACATGCTGCGCCGGGTGATCACCGGGAACGCGCCGACGGCCCGGGCCGTGACCGTGCGCCAGGTCGAACGGGAACGGTGGTCGGCGTCCGAACTGGCGCACGCGGTGCCGCCGGGGCACGCGGTGCTCTCGCTCACCAGCGTGCGCGGGGAGCACGCGCCCCCGCTCCTGGTGGATCTGCGGAACTCGGGAGCCTGAGCGCGGAACTCGCGGGCTGAGCGGCGGTACGCAAGGGGAGTGTGGGGCTCCTGAGGGGTGTGCGCGGGCGCATCCGGCAGGACGTCTGGACATATGGTCACGGGTCGACCGTACGGTGAGGCAGAATCGGCATAGGTCGTTCATACATCGCGGCCAAAAGATCACCTCGTCATCACTTCGTCCATGACCGTCGAAGAACCCGTGAAGACCTGAAGGTCCCATGCCACCCACGCTCGCCTCGCTCGTCCACCACTCGGCGCTCAAGCTCACCGTGCGCGCGGGCAGGGAACGGCTGGACACCCCCGTGCGCTGGGTGCACGCCAGCGAACTCACCGACCCCGTGCCCTACATGGAGGGCGGGGAACTCCTCCTCATCACGGCGCTCAAGCTGGACGCCGAGGACGCCGACGCCATGCGCCGGTATGTGAAGCGGCTGGTCGGGGCCGGGGTGGCCGGGCTCGGCTTCGCCGTCGGCGTGCACTACGAGAAGATCCCCGAGGCGCTGGCCGACGCGGCGGCGGAAGAGGGCCTGCCGCTCCTGGAAGTGCCCCGGCGCACGCCCTTCCTCGCCATCAGCAAGGCCGTCTCCGCGGCCATCGCCGCCGACCAGTACCGGGCGGTGACCGCGGGGTTCGCCGCCCAGCGCGAACTGACCAGACAGGCGCTGAACGACGGGCCCGAAGGACTGCTGGCCGCACTCGCCTCCCAGGTCGACGGCTGGGCCGCGCTGTACGACGCCTCCGGTGCCGTCGTCGCCACCGCACCGGAATGGGCCGGCCGCAGGGCCGCCCGGATCATCGAGGACGTCGAGCGGCTGCGCGACCGGCCCGCGCCGGCCAGCTCCGTCGTCGGCGGGGAGCCCACGGACGGCACGGACGGCACGGGCGGCGAGGACCGGGTCGAACTGCACTCGCTGGGCACCGGGCGCCGCTCCCGTGGCGCGCTCGCCGTCGGGACCGCGTCCGCGCCGGGCACGGCCGAGCGGTATGCCGTGCACTCCGCGATCGCCCTGCTGACCCTCGTCACCGAACGGTCCCGCTCGCTGTACGCCGCCGAGCAGCGGATCGGGGCCGCGGTGCTGCGCATGCTGCTGGCCGGGCAGTCCGACCACGCCCGCGGGGTGGCCGGCGACCTGTACGGCGGGCTGCTCGACGCGCCCTACCGGATGATGCTCGCCGAGGCCGCGTCCGCGTCCGCCGGGCGGGCACGCGCCAGGGGCGGTGCCGACGCCGACTCCGGCCCTGACTCCGACGGGATCGACGCGGACGGTGTCGAGGCGGCCTCGGTCGTGCTCGCCGAGGCCGGGGGCGATCTGGTGGGCGGGTTCGTCGAGGTCGCGGAGGCCGCGGCGGCCCGGTCCGGGGAGGCCGTGCTGGTCGTGCCCGACGGGGAGCGGCGGCTCGTGGTGCTCGCCGCGGACGGGGGTGCGGTGGTCACCGCCTGTACGCGGTACGCGCACACCGTCGGTATCGCGCGGAGCGGTTCCGAGCAGGGGACCGACGAGGACGAACTGGTGGTGGGGGTGTCCGCGCCCGCCGGTCCGATCGCCGCCGGGGCCGCCTACAAGCAGGCCGAGCAGGCCCTGTCCGTCGCGCGACGGCGGGGGCGGGTGCTGGTCGAGCACGAAGACGTGGCTACGGGGTCCGTGGTGCCGTTGCTGGCGGACGACGCGGTGCGGGCGTTCGCGGACGGGCTGCTGCGGGCGCTGCACGAGCACGACGCGACCGGGCGGGGGGATCTGGTCGCCTCGCTGCGGGCGTGGTTGTCGCGGCACGGGCAGTGGGATGCGGCCGCGGCGGATCTGGGAGTGCATCGGCACACGTTGCGGTATCGGATGCGGCGGGTCGAGGAGATCCTCGGGCGGTCCCTGGACGATCCGGATGTGCGGATGGAGCTGTGGCTGGCGCTGAAGGCGACGGCGTCCGCGACTGCCGTGCCGGGGGAGTAGGCAGGCTTCGGCCGGGGCTGTTGGTGGCTGCGGGTGAGTGGGGGCTGAGGCCTTGCGCAGTTCCCCGCGCCCCTAAAGGCATGCGCCGTTCCCGGCGCCCAGCCCCCACGGACCCGCGGCCGACGATCCGCCCGAGCCCCCCCCAGGGGCGCGGGGAACGGCGCGCTCAACCCCCACCGGCCCGAGGTTGACGATCAAGCCGAGCCTCCCGACCCCCTAGGGGCGCGAGGAACGGCGCGCCCAGCCCCCACCGGCCCGCGGTCGACGATCCGCCCAAACCCCCCGACCCCCTAGGGGCGCGGGGAACGGCGCAATCTTTCAGCTGCGGCTGCGGCTGCGGCTGCGGGCCGGTGGGGGCGGTCGCGCCGTTCCCCGCGCCCCCAAAGGCAGCCCCCTTGACGAAGTGGAGCCATGCTTTCGGGGAGTGCTCCGTCGTGGACAAGTGGGTCCCGTCCGTGGGGGGCCTAGCGTGGGGACGTCCAGTAGTTGACCTACTTCTTGGAAGGGGCGGGGCCCTCATGACTTCCACCCATGCCTTCTGGCTTGCCGGGCGCCGGGTCACCGGTGAGGCCACCTTCGACGTCACCTCGCCCTGGGACGGGCGCCTCGTCGGCAAGGTCGGTGTGCCGAGTGACGCACAGGTCGAGGAGGCCGTCGCCGCCGCCCACGCCGTGCGCGACGAGTTCGCCGCCACCCCGGCCCACGTACGGGCCGCCGCCCTCGACCACGTGAGCAAGCGGCTCGTGGAGCGGACCGAGGAGATCGCCCGGCTCATCTCCGCCGAGAACGGCAAGCCGCTCAAGTGGGCCCGCGGCGAGGTCGGCCGGGCCGTGTCCGTGTTCCGGTTCGCGGCCGAGGAGGCCCGCCGGTTCAACGGCGGCGAGGCCCAGCGGCTGGACACCGACGCGGGCGGTCAGGGCCGGCTCGCCCTCACCCGGCGCTTCCCGAAGGGCGTCGTGCTCGGCATCGCCCCCTTCAACTTCCCGCTCAACCTGTGCGCCCACAAGATCGCCCCGGCGATCGCGGCGGGCGCGCCCATCATCCTGAAGCCCGCCCCCGCGACCCCGCTCAGCGGCCTGGTCATCGGCGAGCTGCTGGCCGAGACGGACCTGCCGGCCGGCTCCTGGTCCGTGCTGCCCGTGGCCAACGATAAGATGCCCGCGCTGGTCCAGGACGAGCGGCTGCCTGTCATCTCCTTCACCGGGTCCGACAAGGTCGGCTACGCGATCATGGACTCCGTACCGCGCAAGCACCTCACCCTGGAGCTGGGCGGCAACGGCGCGGCCGTCGTGCTCGCCGACTGGGCGAGCGACCAGGACCTGGACTGGGCCGCCACCCGTATCGCGACCTTCAGCAACTATCAGGGCGGCCAGTCCTGCATCTCCGTGCAGCGCGTCATCGCGGACGCGTCGGTGTACGACCGGCTGCTGCCCCGGATCGTCGCCGCGGTCGGGGCCCAGGTGACCGGCGACCCCTCCGACGACACGACCGACGTCGGTCCGCTGGTCAGCGAGGACGCGGCGAAGCGGGTCGAGTCGTGGGTCGACGAGGCCGTCGCGGCCGGGGCCGAGCTGCTCGCCGGCGGCAAGCGCGACGGTGCCTCGTACGCGCCGACGGTGCTGGCGGGCGTACCGGCCGACGTGACGATCTCCTGCGAGGAGGTCTTCGGGCCCGTCCTCACCGTGCAGAAGGTGGACGGGGAGGCCGCCGCCTTCGCCGCCGTCAATTCGTCCAAGTACGGGCTCCAGGCAGGGGTGTTCACCCATGACCTGCAGACCGCCTTCCGGGCCCACCGGGCGCTGGAGGTGGGCGGCGTGGTGATCGGCGACGTGCCCTCCTACCGTGCCGACCAGATGCCGTACGGCGGGGTCAAGGAGTCCGGTGTCGGGCGCGAGGGCGTGCGGTTCGCCATGGACGACTACACCTACGAGCGCGTCCTGGTCCTCACGGGGCTCGCTCTCTGAGACCGGACACCGGGACCCTATGGCTAGTGACAATCATTTTCATGTAGTGTGCCGGGCATGGCCGTCCCGAAGCGCAAGATGTCCCGTTCCAACACCCGGCACCGCAGGTCCCAGTGGAAGGCGGCGACGCCCGATCTCGTCCCCTTCCACGTCGACGGGCGCGAGTACGCCGTGCCCCGCCGCCTGATCCGCGCCTACGAGCGCGGGCTCATCCGGCCCGAAGCATGATCCGGCCCGAGGGGTGATCCTCCCCCTCACCCCCGGGCGAAGGGGCCCGGCACCGCTGCCTTCCGGTGCCGGGCCCCTCCCTTGTGCCGTCGGTTCCCTCCGGGCCCTCAGCCGGAGAAGCCGACGTGCGCGAGCCGCAGTGGGCCGCGCAGCTCGATGCGCAGGTCGTGGACCCCGGAAGCGGCGAACGGGCTGGTGACGGAGGTGTGGGCGTACGGGCCCGTGGTGGGCGCGATGTCCAGGTGGGTGATCGCCGGGCCGTCGTCCAGGGCCAGTTCGAGGGTTCCCTCGCCCGACACCTCGACCGTGACCGACCGGGCGTCCGGCCCGAAGTCGCAGGCCCGGTAGACCAGTTCGGTCGTGCGGCCGACGGCCCGGTCCGAGTCCGGGTCGGCAGGGGTCACCGCGTCGCCCGACCGTTTCGTGCGGTCGACGATCTCCGCGCCGCGCTGCTCGTCGAAGTCGGCCGCGCGCAGGCCGCGTTCGAGGACCGGGCGCGGGGTGGGCGGCGTACCGGCCGGGTCGATCGTGGCGCTCAGGCGGATGTCCTCGGCGGACGCGCCCGCGAGGAGTTCGTATCCGCCGGGTTCCAGCCGTCGGCGGCCGTGTGCGACGTCCCAGAACTCCAGTGCGGAGAGCGGGAGTTCGAAGGACAGTTCCGTGGTGGCGCCCGCGGGGAGGTGGACGCGGCGGTGGGCCAGCAGTTCACGGCGGGGGCGTGGCACGGAGGGTGACACGGGGCGGCCGTAGAGCTGGGCCACCTCGTCGGCCGCCGTGTCACCGGTGTTGGTGACCGTGAAGGTGACGCGAGCGGACTCCTCCCCGACCCGCGCCGCCAGGTCCGCGTACGCGAAGGACGCGTACGACAGGCCGTGGCCGAACGGGAAGAGCGGGGTGCCCTCGAAGTACAGATACGTCTGTCGGCCGTCGATCACGTCGTAGTCGAGGAGGTCGGGCAGGTCCGTGTCCGAGGCGTACCAGGTCTGGGGCAGCCGGCCCGCCGGGGAGGCGTCCCCCGCCAGCACGCGGGCGAGCGCGGTGCCGGCCGCCTGGCCGCCGTGGGCCGTCCAGAGGATGGCGGCCGGGCCCGTGGGGTCGATCGCGTAGGGGTACGAGGACGTGAGGATCAGCGCTGTGCGCGGGTTCGCGACCCGTGCCGCGTCCAGGAGCCGTCGCTGGTGGGCGGGGAGGGCGAGGGTGGTGCGGTCCTCCGTCTCGCGCCCGTTGATGTGCGGGTCGTTGCCCGCGACCACGAGGACGACGTCGGCGGAGGCCGCCGCGTGCGCCACCGCGTCCTCGCCGCGCTCGGTGATCTCCAGTTCCAGGACTGTCGGATTCTCGTCGGCAACCTTTACGCCGTCTGCGGTCACAGAGACGTAGCGACCCGTGCCGACGTGCCGGAGGAGGTGCCCGTTCCCGTGCCCGCCCTCTCGGGAGCCCCGGGGTTCCAGCCGGAACGTCTCCTGCACGACCCAGCCGCCCGGCTGGTCCGCCGAGGCGCGGACGAAACCGTCCTCGGCGACCGAGAGGTACCGGCCGTCGGGGGAGCGGAACGTGAGGACGCCCTCGCCCCAGTCGATCAGCGCCAGTTCGGTGCCCACGTCGTCGGTGGTGAGCGGCGGCAGATCGGTGCGGCCCGCGAGAAGGGCCGGGTCCAGCGCGCCCTCGGCCCCGCGGACCTCCTCACCCGCGTCGTCCGCCCGCGGCACGCTCAGGTACGTACCGTCGGCGGTCCTCAGGCGTACGCGGTCCACGCCCTCGGCGAAGTCCACCCGGTCGGCGCCGAAGCGGTCGTACAGGCCCTCCAGTGGTGTGGACCGGTGGATGAGGGTGCCGCTGTACCAGTCGAGCTTGCACTCGTCGGCGAGGAGGCCGACCACCGCGATGCGCGGGCCTTCCCCGGTCGGGGTGCCATCCGGGGTGGGGGTGAGGGGGAGCAGGCCGCCGTCGTTCTTGAGCAGGACGATCGCCTGTTCCGCCGCCTCCCGGGCGAGGGCCCGGTGCGCGGGGGTGTCGAAGTCCTTGGCGTCCGCGTACGGGTCCAGCAGCGGGTCGAACTCGCCCAGCCGGAAGCGGACCGACAGCTGACGGCGGACCGCGGCGTCGATGTCGGCCTCGCTCAACAGGCCCTGGTCCAGGGCCCCCTGGATGCGTTCGACGATCTTCGAGCCGTCCGTGCCGTGGTCCGTGAAGCTGTCGACGCCGGCGAGCAGCGCCGCGGCCGTCGCCTCCTCGTGCGTGTCGAAGTAATGCTCCGAGTCGACCAGGTTCGAGGGCGCGCCCGCGTCCGAGCAGACCAGCAGGTCCTGGTCCGTCCAGGTGCGCAACTGCTCCGCCAGGTAAGGCGACACATGGTTGGGGCGGCCGTTGACCAGGTTGTACGCGGGCATCACGCCGGCCACCGCGCCCGCCTCGACCGTCTCCCGGAAGGCCCGCAGATCGTACTCGTGCAGCACACGGGGGCGTACCGAACTCGACGCGGTGGCCCGGTCCGTCTCGTTGTTGTGCGCGAGCCAGTGCTTGAGGACCGGGGCCGTGCGCCAGTAGGCGGGATGGTCGCCGCGCAGACCGCGGGTGTACGCGGTGGCGATCGCCGAGGTCAGCTTCGGGTCCTCCGAGTAGCCCTCCTCGTTGCGGCCCCACAGCGGGTGGCGCAGCAGATTCACCGTGGGCGCCCAGACGTTGAGGCCGACGCGGTCGTCGCGCGAGCGCATCGCGCGGGTCTCGGTGGAGACCGCCTCGCCGACCCGGCGCACCAGGTCCTCGCTCCAGGTCGCGCCCAGGCCGACCGCCTGCGGGAACACGGTCGCGGGGCCCATCCAGGCGACCCCGTGCAGGGCCTCCTGGCCGGTGCGGAACGCGGCGATGCCCAGGCGCTCGACCGCGGGCCCGAACTGGTGCAGCATCGCCACCCGTTCGTCGAGGGTGAGCCGCGACAGAAGATCGTCGATGCGCTTCGCGAACGGCAGCTGCGAGTCGCGGAAAGGCGGCGTTTGTGCAGTCACGCGAGGATCCCTTTGCGGAAGACGGGGAAGGCCGGTGGCGAGCTTTCGAAGCGCTTCGATGCTGATTCGACGAGTGGTCGGGTGTCAAGACACCCAGACGCAACAACTCCGAATCCCCACCGCCGTCCTTCGTCACCCCAAGGGGCAAAAGCGACCGGTACAGACCTCTCCCTCCCTGGCACACCTCCGAGGAATGTTTGAATCGGCTCTTGTGCACCCCCAGGTGTTCACTTAACCTCGCAGCAACATCGAAGCGCTTCGACTATCGAAGGTGCTGCTCCTGGGTGCGCAGACCTCCGAGGTTCGCTTCCGCTCAGCTCGGCCGGTGCGACTTCGGTTCAGCCTCCGCAACCTCAGCTCAGCCACCGCAACTCCAGCTCAGCCAGTTCCGCTCAAGACACCGCAGCCGAAGGCCACTTGGCCAGGTGTCCTGCTGTGCGCCACGAAGGGTTGACGCAATGACGCCGAACACCTCCGCCCCCGGTCCCGGCCGGAGAAGCTTCCTCGCCTCCACGGCGGTCGCCACCGTCGCGGTGGCCGGCGGGATGCCGCTGCTGGCCGCCTGCGGTGGCTCCGACGGCGGCAAGAAGGAGGGCACGACCTCGGGCAAGGACGCCAAGAAGATCCTTCCCGCCTTCGTGGCGCAGAACGTGGTGACGCCGGACATCGCGTCGAAGAACGGGTCCTCCCTCGGCTTCACCAGCAAGCTCGTCACGGCCGACCTGAAGGCCTCGGTGTCGGGCAAGCTCGGCAAGGGCAGCACCATCAAGATCATGTCGCCGTTCTGGGGCTCGCCGCCGAAGGGCGACAACCCCTATTACCAGGCGATGAACGAGAAGATCGGCGCGAACGTCGTCTGGCAGAACCAGGACGGCAACACGTACGACGAGAAGCTGGGCGCGGTCCTCGCCTCCAGCGACATGCCGGACGTCGTGGTGATCCCCGGCTGGAACATGGGCGGCAAGATACCCAGCGCCATCATCAGCAAGATGGCCGACCTCGGCCCGTACCTCTCCGGCGACAAGGTCAAGGACTATCCGAACCTCGCCGCCGTCCCGACCGACGCCTGGCAGCGCTCCATCTTCGGCGGCAAGCTGCGCGGCCTGCCGATGCCCAGTTCGTACGTCGCCAACATCGTGCCGTACTACCGCAAGGACATCTTCGACAAGAAGGGCTACGAACTCCCCACCTCGGCGGCCGAGTTCCTGGCCCTGGCCAAGGAGATCACCAGCGCCAGGGCGAAGGTGTGGGCCTGCGACGACATGAAGTGGACGGCGTTCAACAGCTTCGGTGTGCTGTCCGGGAGCGAGAAGCCGCTCGGCTGGAACCTCGTCGACGGCAAGCTGGTCTACCGCGTCGAGACCGACGAATACCTCGAAGCGCTGGAGTGGACGCGCAAGCTGTACTCCGCGGGAGTCGTCCACCCGGACGCCAAGGCGCAGAACCAGGGCGACTCCAGTCTGCGCTTCACCGCAGGCGAAGTCCTCATCTACAACAACGACATCTCGCACTGGTGGGCCAAGACCACCGAACAGGCCGCGCAGAACAAGGACTTCCGTATCGACGGCATGGACATCTTCGGCCATGACGGCGGGGACCCCACGCTGTGGGCCGGGGCGCCCGCGAGCATCTTCGCCTTCGTCAACAAGAAGGCGTCCAAGGCCGTGATCCGGGACGTGCTGGCCGCGGCGAACGTCACCGCCGCCCCGTACGGCACCGAGGAGTACATGCTCACCAACTACGGGGTCGAGGGCACGCACTACACGGTCAAGGACGGTACGCCCACCAAGAACGACAAGGGCAACCAGGAGGTCCTGAACGCCTTCGTCATGCTGGCGAGCCCCGCCTCGACGATCGCGCACCCCGACCTGCCGGAGATCGCGAAGGCGCAGGTCGAGTGGCAGCAGCGGATGGGCGCCTTCACCAAGAAGTCCCCCTTCTACGGCCTCCAGATCATCGAACCGGCCCGCTGGACGAACCTCTCCAACGACTTCGAGCAGTTGGAGGACGACATCGTCCGCGGCCGCAAGAAGATCAGCGACATGCAGCAGGCAGTGTCGGACTGGAAGAGCCAGGGCGGCGACAAGCTGCGGGACTGGTACGGGAAGCTGCTGGACGACAGCGGATCCGCGCAGGGGTGACCCGGTGGCACACAGCACCGCTCCACGGGACACCACTCCGGCCGACACCTCTACAGCCGACGCCGCTCCACGTGACGCCGCTCCACGTGACACCGCTTCACGTGACACCACTACGCGCGGCGGCACTCCGGTGGCCGCCGCGTCCCCCGCCCCGGGGGTCACCAGGGCCGAGAAGAGGGTCCTGCGCAGGGCCCTCGACGGCGGCGGCACCTTCAGGGTCCGCTTCAGACGGGACCGCACCCTGGTCCTGATGACCCTGCCGGCCGTCCTGCTGGTCCTGGTCTTCAACTACATACCGATCCTGGGCAACGTCGTCGCCTTCCAGGAGTACGACCCCTACATCAGCGACAACGGCTTCATCGCCGTCTTCCACAGCCCGTGGGTCGGCTTCGAGCAGTTCTCCCGGCTGTTCGAGGACTCGGCGTTCTGGGACGCCGTCCAGAACACCCTCGTCCTGTTCGGGCTGCAACTGGTGCTCTTCTTCCCGGTCCCGATCCTGCTCGCGCTGCTCATCAACAGCGTGATCAGGCCCCGGGTACGGGCGGTCTCGCAGGCGATCCTCTATCTGCCGCACTTCTTCTCCTGGGTGCTGGTCATCACCGTCTTCCAGCAGATCTTCGGCGGCGCGGGCATCATCGCGCAGACCCTGCGCCGGCACGGCTACGAGGGCTTCGACCTCATGACCGACCCGGGGGTCTTCAAGTTCCTGGTGACGGCGGAGGGCGTGTGGAAGGACGCCGGCTGGGGCGTCATCGTCTTCCTCGCCGCGCTGGCCTCCGTCAGCCCCGATCTGTACGAGGCCTCCGCGATGGACGGGGCCGGCCGGTGGCGCCGCATGTGGCACGTCACGCTGCCCGCGCTGCGTCCGGTGATCGCCCTGCTCCTGGTGCTGCGCGTCGGTGACGCGCTCACCGTCGGCTTCGAGCAGATCCTGCTGCAGCGGGACGCGGTGGGACCGGGCGCGGCGGAGGTCCTCGACACCTATGTGTGGTGGAACGGCGTCCGCAACCAGGACTTCAGTTACGCGGCGGCGGCCGGCCTGATCAAGGGTGTGGTCAGTCTCGGACTCGTCCTCGCCGCGAACAAGGTCGCCCATCTCATGGGCGAGCAGGGGGTGTACAAGAAATGAGTGCCGTGACCGAGAGTGCCGTCACCGAGGAACGGCCGGAGGGCGCGGGACCGAAGGCGCCCGGCCGCTGGGCGGCCCCGCCGAGGCCCGTCTGGGAGGAGGAGCCGCGCCGGGCCGGACTCGCGGGCAAGGGCATCGCCCTGACCTTCGCCTGCCTGGCCGTCCTGTTCCCGCTGTGGATCGTCGTCGTCACCAGCCTGTCCACGAAGCAGACCATCAGCGAGGCCGGCGGGCTGGTGCTGGTGCCCAGGGACCTCACCTTCATCGCCTACCAGGAGCTGCTGAGCGGTGGCCAGGTCACCCGCGCCACCGTCGTCAGCCTGGGCGTCACCGCCGTCGGCACGCTGTTCTCGATGACGGTGTCGGTCCTCTGCGCGTACGGGCTCTCGCGCATCGGGTCGCTCGGGCACCGCTGGTTCCTGATGACCCTGCTCGCGACGATGTTCTTCGGCGCCGGGCTCATCCCCACGTATCTGCTGGTGCAGTCGCTGGGGCTGACCGACACGTATCTCGCGCTGATCCTGCCGAGCGCGATCAGTGTCTTCAACATCCTGGTGCTGCGCGCGTTCTTCATGGGCATCTCGCCGGAACTCACCGACAGCGCGCGGATCGACGGGGCGGGGGACTGGCGGATCCTCTGGCAGATCGTGCTCCCGCTCTCCCGGGCCGTCATCGCGGTGATCACGCTGTTCTACGCCGTCGGGTACTGGAGTGCGTGGTTCAACGCGTCGATCTATCTGAGCGATCAGGACATGATGCCGCTGCAGAACGTGATGATCCAGCTCGTGCAGAAGCAGGAACCTCCGGTGGGGTTGGGGCAGGCGATCCGGGCTGGACAGTTGTCCGCGCTTGCTGTGCAGATGGCTGTGATGGTGCTGGCGTTGTTGCCGGTTGCGTTCCTGTCTCCCTTCGTCCAGAAGCACTTCAAGAAGGGGATGTTGACCGGCGCGGTCAAAGGCTGACCTCGCGCCTTTGGCGCCGGTCAGCCCGCTCTTGCAGGTGACTTCCGGTTGCTTGTCGGGTGCGGGCCGGATGTGGCTGAGCGCGCAGTTCCCCGCGCCCCTTCGGGGCGCCCCCCTCGGGGGCTTGTCCCTCTCTGCCGAACGAGGTGTGTCATGTGCGCGACCAGTCCCCGCAGGCGAGTCGGGCTCGCCGATTCCGTCCGTGGTCGCGTTCTCTTCGGTGGGGACTACAACCCCGAGCAGTGGCCCGAGGAGGTCTGGCGCGAGGACGTGCGCCTCATGCGGGAAGCGGGGGTCAATTCCGTCACGCTCGGTGTCTTCTCCTGGGCGAAGATCGAACCGAGCCCAGGGGCACGGGAGTTCGGCTGGCTGGACCGGCTCATGGACCTCGTGCACGAACACGGCATCGGGGTCGTCCTCGCCACCCCGACCTCCTCGCCCCCGCCCTGGCTCGGCCGGCTCCACCCGGACACCCTGCCCCGTGACGCGGACGGCCGCACCGAGTGGTGGGGTGGCCGCCAGCACTTCTCGCACTCCAGCGCCACCTACCGCCGTCACGCCGCCGCGATCACCGAGGACCTGGCCGCCCGCTACGGCAGCCACCCCGCGCTCACCATGTGGCACATCAACAACGAGTACTGCACCTACGACTGGGGCGACGAGGCGGCCGGCACGTTCCGCCACTGGCTCAGGGACAGGTACGGCACGCTCGACGCGCTCAACACGGCCTGGGGAACGGCCTTCTGGAGCCAGGGATACGGCGACTGGGAGGAGGTCCTGCCGCCGCGCCGCGCCCACTACCTGAACAACCCCACCCAGGTGCTCGACTTCAAGCGCTACACGTCCGACATGCTCCTGGAGTGTTACGTCGCCGAGCGCGACATCGTCCACCGGTACTCCCCGGACCTCCCGGTGACCACCAACTTCATGCCGATGTGGGCGGGGCAGGACGCCTGGCGGTGGACCGGGGAGGAGGACGTCGTCTCCGTCGACCTCTATCCGGATCCGCGCGACCCCTTCGGCGCACAGGAGGGCGCGCTCGTCCAGGACATGACGCGTTCCCAGGCGCGCGGGCCGTGGATGCTGATGGAGCAGGCGGCGGGGTCGGTGAACTGGCGGGGCGTGAACCGTCCCAAGCCGCGCGGCCTCAACCGGCTCTGGTCCCTCCAGGCGGTCGCCCGGGGCGCCGACGCCGTCTGCTACTTCCAGTGGCGGCAGTCCCGCCAGGGCGCGGAGAAGTTCCACTCGGGCATGGTCGGCCACGCGGGGGAGCAGGGCCGCACCTATCAGGAGGTCAAGCGGCTCGGCGCCGAGCTGCAGCGGATCGGCGCTCAGGTGACGGGCCGCCACTCGGCCTCCCAGGTCGCGATCCTCCACGAGTGGAACGCCTGGTGGGCGGGGGAGCAGGACGGGCGGCTCTCCCGCGAGGTCGAGTACCAGCAGGTCGTACGGGCCTGGCACCGCGCCCTGTGGGAGGCCCACATCACCACGGACTTCGCCCACCCCCAGCACGACCTGTCCGCGTACCGCCTCGTCGTCGTGCCGCAGCTCTACCTCCTCACCGACCAGGCGATCGACAACCTCGTCGCGTACGTACGCGGAGGCGGCACCCTCGTCTGCGGTTTCCTGACCGGGATCGCGGACGAGGACGACCGGGTGCGGACCGGCGGGATGGACGAGCGGCTGCGGGAGCTGTTCGGCATCCGCACCCTGCACGAGTGGTGGCCGCTCGACGCCGGCGAGTACGCAGAGTGCGACGGCTTCCGGGGCACGCTGTGGTCCGAGGAGATCGAGGCCGGGACCGAGGAGGCCGAGGACGTCGTCGCGCACTCCCGCTACAAGGGCGGCGAACTCGACGGACTGCCCGCCGTGCTGCGCAGGGGCCGCGCCTGGTACGTCTCCACGCTGCCCGAACCCGCCGCACTGCGCGAGCTGTTGGAGGGCGTGGCCGCCGGTGCGGGGGTACGGCCGGTGCTCGAAGGGCTGCCCGCCCAGGTCGAGGCCGTACGCCGGGGCGACCTGCTCTTCGTCCTCAACCACGGGCGGGACCCGGTCACGGTGGAGGTGCCGGGGGAGTACCGGGACCTGCTCGGTGAGCGACGGGCCACGGGCTCCCTCGAACTGGGCCGGTACGGAGTGGCGGTGCTGGCCCCATGACCGCCGGTACGCAGGACCCGTCGTCCCCCTCGCCGCACGGCACCTGGGAGCCGGCCCCGGCCGGCCGCTGGGAAGACGCCTTCCTGAGCGGCAACGGCCGCCACGGCACCCTTGTGTTCGGTGATCCGAACGACGACCGGGTGATCGTCACCCATCACACACTCGTCCGGCCCAACGGCGGCGAGCACGCCCGTCCTCCGGAACTGGCGGCCGAACTGCCCGCACTCCAGGACCGGTTGCTCGCGGGAGACCTCACGGCGGCCGAGGAGTTCACGGACGGGCGCCCTCTCCAGTGGGTGCAGCCCTTCCACCCCGCCTTCCAGGTGCGGCTGCGACGGCCGCCGTGCGACGGGGAGCGCGACTACCGTCGTACGGTCGACTTCACCACGGGCGTCGCCGCATCGTCCTGTGCGGGCTGGCGCAGCCGCGTCTTCGTCTCCCGCGCCGACGACGTGATCGTCCAGTACGTGACCTCCCCCGGCGCCGCCCTGGACATCACGCTGGACCACCGGCTCCCCGGCGCCCCCGACGGCCTGGGCGTCAGCGACGGAGCGGTCCTCACCCCCGAGGGCGCCGTGCTCACCCTGAGCGCCCGCTATCCCGGCAGCGACCTCGCGTACACCGGTGTGACACTGGCCGTCGTCACCGGCGGCCGTACGACGCTGACGGCGCCCGGTATGCGCGTGGCGGGCGCCGGGTCGGTCCTGCTCCTGACCCGCGTGGAGCGGCACACCGGAGAGCTGGACACGGTGGCGCGGACCCAGGAGCTGCGCGCGCTGCTGCCGCACGGCGGCGAACCGTACGACGGCCTCCTGAAGCGTCATCTGCGCCTCCACCGCACCGCGTACTCCCGCGTCGCACTCACCCTCGAAGCCGACGACAGCGAACGCGCCCTCCCCGGCTCCGAGTTGCTCAAGCGGCCAGGGAGCCCCGCCCTCCTCGAACGGCTCTTCGCGGCCGGCCGCCACCACCTGCTGTCCGCGAGCGGGATGCTCCCACCGAGGCTCACCGGGCTGTGGACCGGCGACTGGGACACGGCCTGGTCCGGCGCCTTCACCACGGACGCCAACCTCAATCTGCAGACCGCCTCGGCCGTCGCGGGCGCCCTGCCCGAGGTCGTCGAAGCCCATGCCGCCCTCGTCCACGGGCAGGTGCCGCACTGGCGGGACAATGCCCGAGCCGTCTTCGGCGCCCGAGGCGTGGTCGCCCCGCCCCACACGGACGGCGAGTCCGGGCACACGTACCACTTCAGCCGTGAGTACCCCCTGCACCTGTGGACGGCGGGTGCCGACTGGCTGCTCAAGCCCCTCGTCGACCACGACGAGGCCCGTGGGGAGCGGGACCCGCGACTGGCGGCCGTCCTCGCCGAAGTCGCCCTGTTCTACGAGGACTTCCTCACCCGCACCGACGAGCACGGGCAGCTCGTCGTCGTCCCCTCCTACTCGCCCGAGAACCGCCCGGCGAACCCGGACGCGAGCTGGGGTGCGCTCAACGCCGCCATGGACCTCTCCGCGGCCCGGCACGCCCTGCGCACGGCAGCCGCGTACCACCCGGGCCCCGACGCCGACCGTTGGCGGGCCCTCGCCGAGCGGCTGCCCCCGCATCGCGTCAACGACGACGGGGCCCTCGCCGAATGGGCGTGGCCCGGCCTCGACGACACGTACGACCACCGGCACCTCAGCCATCTGTACGGTGTCTGGCCGCTCGACGAGATAAATCCCTACGACACCCCGGAGCTCGCGGCGGCAGCGTACCGCGCGCTCGCACTGCGGGGCGCCGAGAACGACTCCGCGCACGGCCATCTGCACCACGCCCTCGTCGCGGCCCGGCTGCGGGACGGCGAGCGGGTCGCGCACGCGCTCGGCCAGGTGCTGGCGGGCGACTTCTTCCACGCCTCCCTCATGAGCGCGCACTACCCGCACCGGGACGTCTACAACGCGGACGCCGCCCACACCCTGCCCGCCCTGGTCGTCGAGTCGCTGATCCAGTCGACCCCCGACCGGCTGGTCCTCCTGCCCGCACTGCCCGCCGCCTTCCCGGCGGGCGGACTCCGCGGCGTACGGACGCGGTTCGGTGCCGTGATCGACCTCGACTGGGGTCCGCGGGAGGTCCGGGCGGTGGTCCGGCCCACCCGCACCCACTCCGTCGACCTGAGAACCCCCTCCGGCGCGCGCCGGCTCTCCCTGCGCGCCGGGGAGGACCGCGTCCTCACCCTGGGGCCGCGGCAGACGTACAGCGAGTCCATCCCCCACATCCCCCCACCCATGGAAGGGACACCATGGCAACACGCACGCCGAACATGAGGACGAGCAGGACCAGGAGCAGGGTCGTCAAGGCGCTGCTGGCGCCCGCGCTCGCTCTCGGAGTGACCGTCGGGCTCGCCTCCGCCCCCGCCTCCGCCGCGATCTGGAACTCCTGCGACCAGTGGGGCAACACCAGCCTCAACGGCTACACGCTCTACAACAACATCTGGGGCTCCGGCGCGGGCAGCCAGTGCATCTGGGCCAACTCCGGCACCAACTGGGGAGTCTGGGCCAACCACCCCAACACCGGCGGCATCAAGGCGTACCCCAACTCCAAGAAGGTGATCAACAAGACGATCACCTCGCTCGGCTCGCTCTCCAGCAGCTACAACGTCACGGTCCCGTCGGCCGGCGCGTACAACAGCTCGTACGACATCTGGGACACCGACTACGACTACGAGATCATGCTCTGGGTCAACTACAACGGGGCCGTCGGTCCGCTCGGCACCTCGCAGGGCAATGTCACCCTCGGCGGTCACACCTGGTCCGTCTACAAGGGCAGCAACGGCGCCAACGAGGTCTTCTCGTTCCTGCGCACCTCGGACTCGAACTCGGGCAGCGTCAGCATCCTGCCGATCCTCAAGTGGATCAAGGACACCAAGGGCTGGATGGGCAACGAGACCATCGGTGACGTCCAGTTCGGCTTCGAGGTCACGTCCTCGTCCGGCGGCCTGGACTTCGTCACCAACAACCTGACGGTCAGCAGCAGCTGACCGTCAGGTGCGACGCGCGGCTACTCCGTCACGGGCAGCCGCGCGTCGTCGCGCAGGAACAGCGGGATGCGGTCCAGCGGGGCGTCGACGGTCACGGAGGCGCCGCCCCGGTACTCCTCGCCGGTCCACGCGTCCGTCCAGCGCGCGCCCGCCGGAAGATACGCCGTACGGACCGTCGCGCCCGCGGTGAGTACCGGCGCGACCAGCAGATCCCGGCCGAAGAGGTACGAGTCGTCCACCGACCAGGCCGCCTGGTCGTCCGGGAACTCCAGGAACAGCGGCCGCATCACCGGCAGCCCCTCCTCATGGGCCTCCCGCATGACATCGAGCACGTACGGCTTCAGGCGCTCGCGCAGATGGAGGTACTTCTCCAGGATCGGCCCGGCCTGTTCGCCGTACGACCACACCTCGTTCGGGCCGCCGGTCATCTCCGGGCCGAGCGGGGTGCCCGGGTCGCGGAAGCCGTGCAGCCGCATCAGCGGGGACAGCGCGCCGAACTGGAACCAGCGGATCATCACCTCGCGGTACGCCGGGTCGTCCGGGTCGCCGCCGTGGAAGCCGCCGATGTCGGTGTTCCACCAGGGGATGCCGGACAGCGAGGTGTTGAGGCCCGCCGCTATCTGGCGCCGCAGGGTCGCGAAGTCCGTGCCGATGTCGCCGGACCACAGGGCCGCCCCGTAGCGCTGACTGCCCGCCCACGCCGAGCGGTTGAGGGTGACGACCTCGCTCTCGCCGGCCGCCAGCATGCCCTCGTGGAAGGCGCGGGAGTTCTCACGCGGATACATGTTGCCCACTTCGAGACCGGGGCCCGCCCAGTAGCGCAGGTTCTCCTGGAAGCCGGGCTTCAGCTCGGGCTCGCAGGCGTCCAGCCAGAAGGACGTGATCCCGTACGGCTCCAGGTAGTTGTCCCTGATCTTCGACCACAGGAACTCCCGCGCCTCGGGGTTCGTCGCGTCGTAGAAGGCGACCTGGACCGTGGAGGCGACCTCCTTGTCCGGCCAGTCGGCGTGCGCCATCGGGCCGTACTGGGTGCCGACGAACCAGCCGCGCTGCTCCATGAGCCGGTGGTTCTCGGAGAGCGGGGAGACGGACGGCCAGACGGACACGACGAGCTTGATGCCCAGCTCCGCCAGCTCCCGCTGCATCCCCGCCGGATCGGGCCACTCCGTCGGGTCGAACTTCCAGTCGCCCAGATGCGTCCAGTGGAAGAAGTCGCAGACGATGACGTCGATGGGCAGACCCCGGCGCTTGTACTCCCTTGCCACGCCCAGGAGTTCGTCCTGCGTGCGGTAGCGCAGCTTGCACTGCCAGAAGCCCGCCGCCCACTCGGGCAGCATCGGCGTCCGCCCGGTCACCGCGCTGTAGCGGCGCTGCGCGTCGGCCGGATGGCCCGCCGTGATCCAGTAGTCGATCTGCCGGGCCGAGTCCGCCACCCAGCGCGTGCCGTTGCCCGCCAGCTCGACCCGGCCGATCGCCGGGCTGTTCCACAGCAGGGTGTAACCGCGGCTGGACGTGAGGACCGGGATGGTCACCTCGGCGTTGCGCTGGACCAGGTCGAGGACGGCACCCTTCTGGTCGAGCAGCCCGTGCTGATGCTGCCCCAGGCCGTACAGCTTCTCGCCCTCGTACGCGGCAAAACGCTGCTCCAGGCGGTGGTAGCCGTTGCCGACGGGTGTGTAGAGGCGCGGTCCCGGCCACCAGAAGTGGGCGCGTTCCTCGGCGAGGAGTTCGGCCCCGCCGTCGGTGCGGACGAAGCGGATCAGTCCCTCGGCGTCGACCTCGACCGTCAGCGCGCCGACGGTCAGCAGGCCCCGGCCGCCCTCGATCTTGACGGTGGCCTCGGTGGCGGGCGCCTCGTCGAGCACAGCGGCGGGCAGGCCCTCCAGGACGGGCCCGCCGAGCCTGGCCCGTACCCGTACGGCGTCCGGGCCCCACGGTTCGATCCGTACGGTCTCCTGCCGGCCGCTCCACTCCAGCGCGCCGTCCCGTTCACGGAACGTGCCGACGGTGGGCGAGGACTGGGCGAGACTCGCGGACCCCGAGCCGGACTGTCCCGGCCGGTTCTCGACATGCTGATTCATGCGGAGTGCTCCTGAAGGGAGGAGTGGCGACAAGACCCGGTTACGCGGCTCCGGAGGACCAGGTCGGGGGAGGGGGAGCGGGAGCGGAGGTGGGGTGGGGCGGGTCAGGCGGCGGCAGGGGCCGGGCCCGTGCTCGCCCTGACCGTCAACTCGGGTGCGATGAGTACGACTTCGTCCTTGCCGTGCCCCTCCAGCTTGGCGATCAGATGCTCCACCGCGTTACGGCCCATCTCCTGGGCGGGGATGGCGACCGAGGTCAGCCGCACCGAGGCCTGGACGGCGACCTGGTCCGGGCAGATCGCGATCACCGACACGTCCTCGGGCACGGCCCGGCCCTGCCGGCGCAGCAGCGCGAGCAGCGGCTCGACCGCGGACTCGTTCTGCACGACGAAGCCCGTGGTGCCGGGGCGTTCGTCGAAGACCCGGGCCAGGGTCAGGGACATGGCGTCGAAGCCGCCCTCGCACGGGCGGTGCAGGACCCGCAGGCCCAGCTCGCGCGAGCGGGACCTGAGCCCGTCGAGCGTGCGCTCGGCGAACCCCGTGTGCCGTTCGTACACCGCGGGCGCCTCACCGATGACAGCGATGTCACGGTGTCCGAGCATCGCGAGATGTTCGGCGCACAGCGCGCCCGTCGCACCGAAGTCGAGGTCCACGCAGGTCAGACCACTGGTGTCGGCGGGCAGCCCGATGAGGACGGACGGCTGCTCGGTGCCGCGCAGCAGCGGCAGCCGCTCGTCGTCCAGCTCGACGTCCATCAGGATCATCGCGTCGGCGAGCCCGCTCCCGGTGATCCGGCGTACGGCGTCGGGGCCCTCCTCGCCGGTGAGCAGCAGCACGTCGTACCCGTGGGAGCGGGCCGAGGTCGTCACCGCGATGGCGATCTCCATCATCACGGGTACGTACATGTCCGTGCGGAGCGGGATCATCAGCGCGATGATGTTGGACCGGCTGCTTGCCAGCGCCCGGGCTCCCGCGTTGGGGTGGTAGCCGAGCACCTGGATGCTCTCCTCGACCCGCTGCCGGGTGCCCGCGGAGATGGACCGCTTGCCGCTGAGGACATAGCTCACCGTGCTCGCCGAGACTCCGGCGTGCTGGGCGACCTCGGCGAGGGTGACCATCCAGGTCTCCGGTTCTGTGTGAAGCGCTTCGACGATGGCGCGGTGCTGACAGGGGCAGTGAAGGTGGCTTGACAGTAGCCTGACGGCGGGTGGGTGTCCATAGGGTGTCGAAGCGCTTCGACTCCGTCGGGGGTGGCAGGTGCCCACCGGGGGTGGGTGCCGGGGTTGTTCGGCGGGTGCCGGCCGGTGGGGGCTGAGCGCGCAGTTCCCCGCGCCCCTGGCAGGGCGGCCCTGCGGGCCTGCCCTCCAGGCCTCCGTATGCGCCCAATGATGCGCCAGGACTGGTGACGTGGGGCGTTATCGGGTACATACGAGCGAGTAGCACCGGTGAGTAACGTAACCGGACCAAGATCCCTATTCGCGGCGAGGTGAGCCTCTTGTCCGCAACACCCCACCAGCCCGCTGTCTCCGAACGTGAGGCCCGTCAGGTCGCCGAGGCCGCGCGGGAGCAGGACTGGCGCAAACCCAGCTTCGCCAAGGAGCTGTTCCTCGGCCGCTTCCGGCTCGACCTGATCCACCCCCACCCGATGCCCCCGGACGAGGACGCCCAGCGCGGCGAGCAGTTCCTCGCCAAACTGCGCGACTTCTGCGAGACCAGGGTCGACTCCGCGCTCATCGAGCGGGAGGCCCGCATCCCCGACGAGGTGATCAACGGGCTCAAGGAGCTCGGCGCCCTCGGGATGAAGATCGACACGAAGTACGGCGGCCTCGGCCTGACGCAGGTCTACTACAACAAGGCGCTCGCCCTGGTCGGCTCCGCGAACCCGGCGCTCGGCGCGCTGCTCTCCGCGCACCAGTCGATCGGCGTACCGCAGCCGCTGAAGATCTTCGGCACCCAGGAGCAGAAGGACGCCTTCCTGCCGCGCCTGGCCCGTACCGACATCTCCGCCTTCCTGCTCACCGAGCCGGACGTGGGATCCGACCCGGCGCGGCTCGCGACCAGCGCCGTGCCGGACGGGGAGGACTACGTCCTCGACGGGGTGAAGCTCTGGACGACCAACGGCGTGGTCGCCGACCTGCTCGTCGTGATGGCGCGCGTACCGAAGTCCGAGGGGCACAGGGGCGGTATCACCGCGTTCGTCGTGGAGGCGGCCTCGGAGGGCGTCACCGTCGAGCACCGCAACGCGTTCATGGGGCTGCGCGGTCTGGAGAACGGCGTCACGCGCTTCCACCGGGTCCGGGTGCCCGCCGCGAACCGCATCGGCGCGGAGGGGGCCGGGCTCAAGATCGCCCTGACCACCCTCAACACCGGACGGCTCTCGCTGCCCGCGATGTGCGTCGGCGCCGGCAAATGGTGTCTGAAGATCGCCCGCGAGTGGTCGTCCGTACGGGAGCAGTGGGGCAAGCCTGTCGCCCACCACGAGGCCGTCGGCGCGAAGATCTCCTTCATCGCGGCGACCACGTTCGCCCTGGAGGCCGCCCTCGACCTGTCGTCCCAGATGGCCGACGAGGACCGCAACGACATCCGCATCGAGGCCGCCCTCGCCAAGCTCTTCGGCTCCGAGATGGCCTGGCTGATGGCCGACGAGCTGGTCCAGATCCGCGGCGGCCGGGGCTTCGAGACCGCCGACTCGCTCGCCGCCCGCGGCGAACGGGCCGTCCCCGCCGAGCAGGTGCTGCGCGATCTGCGCATCAACCGCATCTTCGAGGGCTCGACGGAGATCATGCACCTCCTGATCGCCCGCGAGGCGGTCGACGCCCACCTGTCCGTCGCCGGTGACCTCATCGACCCCGACAAGTCCCTGGCCGACAAGGCGAAGGCGGGCGCGAACGCCGGCGTCTTCTACGCCAGGTGGTTCCCGAAGCTGGTCGCGGGCCCCGGCCAACTCCCGCGCGCGTACGGGGACTTCCACCCGGCCGGGCACGTCGACCTCTCCGGCCACCTGCGGTACGTGGAACGCTCGGCCCGCAAGCTCGCCCGCTCCACCTTCTACGCCATGTCCCGCTGGCAGGGCCGGATGGAGACCAAGCAGGGCTTCCTCGGCCGGATCGTCGACATCGGCGCCGAGCTGTTCGCCATGAGCGCCGTCTGCGTCCGCGCCGAACTCCTGCGTACCACCGAGGCCCACGGCCGCGAGGCGTACCAGCTCGCGGACGCCTTCTGCGGTCAGTCCCGCATTCGCGTGGAAGAACTCTTCGGCCGCCTGTGGTCCAACACCGACGACGTCGACCGCAAGGTCGTCAAGGGTGTTCTCGGCGGCGCCTACACCTGGCTGGAGAACGGAATCGTCGACCTGTCCGGCGACGGCCCCTGGATCGCCGACGCGACCCCCGGAACATCGGAAAGGGAAAACGTCCACCGCCCCATCCGCTGACCTTTCCCCCAGGAATGCACTGCTGTCCCCGCCGCCGTTCCGCTGCTTGCCGCACAGAAATTCTGCGTCAACAATGAGCGGACCGGCGAGCGGGGGCAGCGCCCCTGAGGGGGCGCGGGGAACGGCGCGATCTTTTCGCTTTTCAGGGGCGCGGGGCTGTGACATATGCGGCTCCGCCGCGTGGGCGCGACCAGCCCCCACCGGCCGGCACCCGAAGAACGGGATCAGGTACATCCGTGTCAGGGGGTAATGCCAGTGCCGGTACTGGGTCTCGACAACATCACCGGCAGGATAATGCGCGCCGGCGAAGGCAGAATCCTCCGCAGACTCCAGCGCACCGCTGAACAGATCGGCTCCCTCGAAGCGGAATTCGAGCAGCTCACCGACGAAGAACTCCAATCCCTCACCCCCGAGTTCAAGGAACGGTACGAGGCCGGGGAAAGCCTCGACGACCTCCTGCCGGAGGCATTCGCCGCGATGCGGGAGGCCGCCCGCCGCACACTCGGGATGCGCCACTTCGACGTACAGCTGATGGGCGGCGCGGCCCTCCACCTCGGCAACATCGCCGAGATGCAGACCGGCGAGGGCAAGACCCTGGTCGCCACCCTGCCCGTCTATCTGAACGCCCTGACCGGCAAGGGCGTCCACCTCGTCACCGTCAACGACTACCTCGCCCAGCGCGACGCCGACTGGATGGGCCGCGCCTACCGCTTCCTCGGACTGACCGTCGGCGTCATCAAGACCCAGTCGACCCCGGCCGAGCGCCGCGCCCAGTACGCCTGCGACATCACCTACGGCACCAACACCGAGTTCGGCTTCGACTACCTGCGCGACAACATGGCCTGGTCGAGGGACGAACTCGTCCAGCGCGGCCACCACTTCGCCATCGTCGACGAGGCCGACTCGATCCTCATCGACGAGGCCAGGACCCCGCTGATCATCTCCGGCCCGGCCGACCAGCCCACCCACTGGTACGAGGCCTTCGCCACGATGGTCACCCGGATGCGCGGAGTCGCCGTCCAGGACGAGAACTTCACCACCCCGTCCGACAAGGACCGCCTCGCCCGGCTGCGCGCCACCCACGACTACGAGTACGACCCGAAGAAACGCACCGTCGCGATCCTCGACCCCGGAGTGGAGTTCCTCCAGGACCAGCTCGGCATCGAGAGCCTCTACGAGTCCGACCACACGCCCCTCATCGGCCACCTCAACAACGCGCTGAAGGCGAAGGAACACTTCAAGCGCGACAAGGACTACGTCGTCGTGAACGGCGAGGTCCTCATCGTCGACGAGCACACCGGCCGCATCCTCGCCGGACGCCGCTACAACGAGGGACTGCACCAGGCCATCGAGGCGAAGGAAGCGGTGACGGTCAAGGACGAGAACCAGACCCTCGCCACGATCACCCTGCAGAACTTCTTCCGGCTCTACGACAAGCTCGGCGGGATGACCGGCACCGCCATGACCGAGGCCGCCGAGTTCCACCAGATCTACAAACTCCACGTGGTGCCGATCCCCACCAACCGGCCGATGGCCCGCGCCGACGACCCCGACCAGATCTACCGGACCGTCGACGCCAAGTACACGGCGATCCTCGACGACATCGCCGCGAAGCACGACAAGGGCCAGCCGGTCCTCGTCGGCACCACCTCCGTCGAGAAGTCCGAGATCCTCGCCGCCCGGCTGAAGCAGCGCGGCATCCGGCACGAGGTGCTCAACGCGAAGAACCACCAGCGCGAGGCGCAGATCGTGGCCCAGGCCGGCCGCAGGGGCGCGGTCACCGTGGCCACCAACATGGCGGGCCGCGGCACCGACATCATGCTCGGCGGCAACCCGGAGGCCATGACACTCGCGGAGCTGGACCGGAAAGGCCTCAGCGCCGAGGAGAGCCCGGACGAGTACCGGGACGAACACCGCAGGACCCTGGAGCGGATCAAGGAGTCGGTCGCCGCCGAGCACGACGAGGTGAAGGACCTCGGCGGGCTGTACGTGCTGGGCACCGAGCGCCACGAGTCGCGCCGCATCGACAACCAGCTGCGCGGGCGCTCCGGCCGCCAGGGCGACCCCGGCGCCTCCCGTTTCTACCTCTCCCTCGAGGACGACCTGATGCGGCTGTTCCGCGCCCAGGTCGTCGACCGTGTGATGGCCATGGCGAACGTCCCCGACGACGTCCCCATCGAGAACAAGATGGTCACGCGCGCCATCGCCTCCGCCCAGTCCCAGCTGGAGCAGCAGCACTTCGAGTCCCGCAAGGACGTGCTCAAGTTCGACGAGGTCCTCAACCGCCAGCGCACCCTCATCTACGCCGAACGCCGACGCGTACTGGCCGGGGAGGACCTGCGGGAACAGATCCTCCACTTCATGGACGACACCATCCGCGCGTACGTCGCCGTGGAGACCGCCGACGGCTTCCCCGAGGAGTGGGACCTGGACCGGCTCTGGGTCGCCTTCGAACAGCTGTACCCGGTCGGGGTCACCGTCGACGACCTGGAGGAGGCCGCGGGCGACCGCGCCGACCTCACCGCGGACTCCATCGCCGACGCCGTCATCGAGGACGTCCACACCCGCTACGAGGAGCGCGAGACCGAGCTGGGCGCGGACGTCCTGCGCGACCTGGAACGCCTCGTGGTGCTGTCGGTCCTGGACCGCAAATGGCGCGAGCACCTGTACGAGATGGACTACCTGCGGGACGGGATCGGACTGCGGTGGACGCTCGGGCGGGAGCCGATCATCGAGTACGAGCGTGAGGGCTACGACATGTTCGTCGCGATGAACGACGCGATCAAGGAGGAGTCCGTCGGGTACGTCTTCAATCTGGACGCGTCCGGGAAGGTGGCGGGCCAGGACGCGCTGGAGGCCGGCCGTCGCACGGACGGGCTGCATTTCAGCGCGCCCACGCTGGACACGGCGGAGGGGGTCGTCGAAGGGGACTTCTCACCGGAGCCTCCGGTGGAGGACGCGGCGGCCGGTGCGAAGCCTCGTCCGCAGCGGGCGGGGAAGCCGCGGAACCGGCGGAAGCGCAAGAGGTAGGGGAACCGCGGGATCGTCGGCGGGTGCGGCCCGGTGGGAGCTTGTCGCGCAGTTCCCCGCGCCCCTTACGGGGCTCCGCTGTCCCCGGTCGCCCGGCGTTGCGGCAACAATGGGGGGATGAGCGACAGTCCAGCCCTCCTCGCCGATCCGCATCTCGTCTTCGATCCTGTGGACGGGAGCCGGGACGTCGTGATCCTCGGCTCCACCGGATCGATCGGCACCCAGGCCATCGACCTCGTGCTGCGCAATCCCGACCGGTTCCGGGTGACCGGGCTCTCCGCGGCGGGCGGGAGGGTGGAGCTGCTGGCGGAGCAGGCGCACCGGCTCCGCGTCAAGACCGTCGCCGTGGCCCGCGAGGACGCCGTGCCGGCCCTGCGTGAGGCCCTTTCCGCACGGTACGGGCCCGGGGAGCCCCTTCCCGAGCTGCTCGCCGGAGCGGACGCGGCCACCCAACTCGCCGCCTCCCCGGCGCACACCGTCCTGAACGGAATCACCGGCTCGATCGGCCTCGCCCCCACCCTCGCCGCCCTGGAGGCGGGCCGCACCCTCGCGCTCGCCAACAAGGAGTCGCTCATCGTCGGCGGCCCCCTGGTGAAGGCGCTGGCCGCGCCGGGCCAGATCATCCCCGTGGACTCCGAGCACGCCGCCCTGTTCCAGGCGCTCGCCTCGGGCACCAGGGCCGACGTACGCAAGCTCGTCGTCACCGCCTCCGGCGGCCCCTTCAGAGGACGTACCAAGGCCGAGCTGGCCGATGTCGCCCCCGAGGACGCCCTCGCGCACCCCACCTGGGCCATGGGCCCTGTCATCACCGTCAACTCCGCGACCCTCGTCAACAAGGGTCTCGAAGTCATCGAGGCGCACCTCCTCTACGACATTCCCTTCGACCGCATTGAGGTGGTCGTGCACCCGCAGTCGTATGTCCACTCGATGGTTGAGTTCACGGACGGTTCGACGATGGCCCAGGCGACGCCCCCCGACATGCGCGGGCCGATCGCCATCGGTCTGGGCTGGCCGCAGCGCGTCCCCGACGCCGCGCCCGCCTTCGACTGGACGAAGGCGTCGAGCTGGGAGTTCTTCCCGCTCGACAACGACGCGTTTCCGTCGGTGGGGCTCGCCCGGCACGTCGGGGAGCTCGCGGGCACGGCCCCCGCGGTGTTCAATGCGGCCAACGAAGAATGCGTGGACGCGTTCCTGAACGGCACGCTGCCGTTCAACGGGATCATGGAGACCGTCACCGAGGTCGTCGCCGAGCACGGCACGCCCCGTACGGGAACCCCGCTCACCGTGGCGGACGTCCTCGAAGCGGAGACCTGGGCCCGCGCCCGGGCCCGCGAACTGACAGCACAGACAGCAGCTCGGACGACAGCCAAGACAACGGCGGAGGCTCGTGCATGACGACCCTGATGATGATCCTCGGCATAGTCGTCTTCGCGGTCGGCCTGCTCTTCTCGATCGCCTGGCACGAGCTGGGGCATCTCTCCACGGCCAAGCTGTTCGGCATCCGCGTGCCGCAGTACATGGTCGGCTTCGGCCCGACGATCTTCTCGCGCAAGAAGGGCGACACGGAGTACGGGGTCAAGGCAATTCCGCTCGGCGGCTACATCCGCATGATCGGGATGTTCCCGCCCGGCCCCGACGGCCGTATCGAGGCCCGCTCGACCTCCCCGTGGCGCGGCATGATCGAGGACGCCAGGGCGCAGTCCTTCGAGGAACTGCAGCCGGGCGACGAGAACCGGCTCTTCTACACGCGCAAGCCGTGGAAGCGCGTGATCGTGATGTTCGCCGGCCCCTTCATGAACCTGATCCTGGCCGTCGCGATCTTCCTCGGCGTGATGATGACCTTCGGCGTCCAGACCCAGACCACCACGGTCGGCAAGGTCTCCGACTGCGTCATCGAGCAGAGCGAGTCCCGCTCCGAGTGCCAGAAGAGCGACACGGCGGCGCCCGCCAAGGCCGCCGGGCTCAAGGGCGGTGACAAGATCCTCGCGTTCAACGGCGAGAAGGTCACCGACTGGTCCGCCCTCCAGGCCGACATCCGCGCCAACCCCGGCAAGGACGTCACCCTGACCGTCGAGCGCGACGGCAGGCAGCTCGACCTCTCCGCCCACCTCATCCGCAACCAGGTCAGCAAGACCGACGGCCAGGGCGGTTACGTCGAGGGCAAGTACGTGTACGCCGGGTTCCTCGGCTTCACGCCCGCCTCCGGCATCGTCCAGCAGTCCTTCGGACAGTCCGTGGACCGCATGGGCGACATGATGCAGAACGGCGTCGAGTCGCTGCTCAACCTGCCGTCCAAGGTGCCCGCCCTGTGGGACGCGGCCTTCGGCGACGGCCCGCGCGAGGCGGACTCCCCGATGGGCGTGGTCGGCGCGGCGCGCGTCGGCGGCGAGGTCTTCACGCTGGACATCCCGCCGGAGAACCAGATCGCGATGATGCTGTTCCTCGTCGCGGGCTTCAACCTCTCCCTGTTCCTGTTCAACATGCTCCCGCTGCTGCCGCTCGACGGCGGGCACATCGCGGGCGCCCTGTGGGAGTCGCTGCGGCGCAACGGCGCGAAGGTGCTGCGCCGCCCGGACCCCGGCCCCTTCGACGTGGCGAAGCTGATGCCGGTCGCGTACGTGGTGGCCGGAATCTTCATCTGCTTCACGATCCTGGTCCTGATCGCGGACGTGGTTAACCCGGTCAGAATCTCGTAGCCACATGGTGTTTGCGGCGGCCGGACACGATACGTGTCCGGCCGTCCTCCATCGGGTGGTCCTGTTCGGCGAATGTGCTTCTGGCTTCGGGGGTGCCGTAATCTCGATGACTGGAGCCCGTCAGCTTTCGGGACCGACCGAATCCTTACCTTGGGGTTGCACAGCAGATGACCGCGATTTCACTCGGCATGCCGGACGTTCCGACCAGGCTCGCCGAGCGCCGCAAGAGCCGGAAGATCCAGGTCGGAACCGTGGCGGTGGGTGGCGACGCACCCGTCTCGGTCCAGTCGATGACGACCACGCGTACGTCGGACATCGGCGCCACGCTTCAGCAGATCGCCGAGCTGACCGCGTCCGGCTGCCAGATCGTGCGGGTGGCGTGCCCCACACAGGACGACGCCGACGCGCTGGCCACCATCGCCAAGAAGTCGCAGATCCCGGTCATCGCCGACATCCACTTCCAGCCGAAGTACGTCTTCGCGGCGATCGACGCCGGCTGCGCGGCGGTGCGCGTGAACCCCGGGAACATCAAGCAGTTCGACGACCAGGTCAAGGAGATCGCGCGGGCCGCGAAGGACCACGGCACCCCGATCCGGATCGGCGTCAACGCCGGCTCCCTCGACCGGCGGCTGCTCCAGAAGTACGGCAAGGCGACGCCCGAGGCGCTCGTCGAGTCCGCGCTCTGGGAGGCGTCCCTCTTCGAGGAGCACGACTTCCGGGACATCAAGATCTCGGTCAAGCACAACGACCCGGTGGTCATGGTCAACGCCTACCGCCAGCTCGCCGCGGCCTGCGACTATCCCCTCCACCTCGGTGTCACCGAGGCCGGCCCCGCCTTCCAGGGCACGATCAAGTCGGCGGTCGCCTTCGGGGCGCTGCTCAGCGAGGGCATCGGCGACACCATCCGTGTCTCCCTCTCGGCCCCGCCGGTCGAGGAGATCAAGGTCGGGATGCAGATCCTGGAGTCGCTGAACCTCAAGCAGCGCCGCCTGGAGATCGTCTCCTGCCCGTCCTGCGGTCGCGCGCAGGTCGACGTCTACAAGCTCGCGGAGGAGGTCACCGCCGGTCTGGAGGGCATGGAGGTGCCCCTCCGCGTCGCGGTCATGGGCTGCGTCGTGAACGGGCCCGGCGAGGCCCGCGAGGCCGACCTCGGAGTCGCCTCCGGCAACGGCAAGGGACAGATCTTCGTCAAGGGCGAGGTCATCAAGACGGTCCCGGAGTCGAAGATCGTGGAGACGCTGATCGAAGAGGCGATGAAGATCGCCGAGCAGATGGAGGCGGACGGGGTCCCCTCCGGGGAGCCGTCGGTGGCGATCGCGGGCTGAGCCCACTGCCTCGGAGGCACCGTCCCCGAACCCCCGGTCCTCAAACGCCGGACGGGCTGAGATCCGGCCGGACCGGCGGATTCTTCAGCCCGTCCGGCGTTTGAGGACAAAGGGGGTGAGGGGCGCAGCCCCATGCAGTGACGGGAAGGGTAGGGGCGGCGGGGGCGAGGCAAACCCCACCCACCCCATCGGTCGGCAGCCACATATTCGCCAGGTACAGTGCGGAGATCAGCAGACCTGATGGTGAAGGCCCCGCACGTGTTGACGCAGACGACCACCAGAGTCCTCGAACCGAGCGACCTGGACGCCGCGCTCGCCGTCCTCGACCGCGAGCCGGTGGCGAACGCCTTCGTCACCTCCCGCGTACAGGTCGCCGGCTTGGACCCCTGGCGCCTCGGCGGCGAGATGTGGGGCTGGTACGAGGACGGCATGCTCACGTCCCTCTGCTACGCGGGCGCCAACCTCGTCCCGATCTGCGCCACCCCCCGCGCCGTACGCGCCTTCGCGGACCGCGCCCGCAGGGCGGGCCGCCGCTGCTCCTCCATCGTCGGCCCCTCCGACGCCACCGCCCAGCTCTGGCGCCTGCTCGAACCGAACTGGGGCCCCGCCCGTGAGGTCAGGCCGCACCAGCCCCTGATGGTCGCCGACCGGCTCCCCGCCGACATCGCCCCGGACCCGTACGTCCGTCGCATCCGCAAGGACGAGATGGAGACGATCATGCCGGCGTGCGTGGCGATGTTCACGGAGGAGGTCGGCGTCTCCCCGCTCGCGGGCGACGGAGGCCTGCTCTACCAGGCGCGGGTCGCCGAACTCGTCGGCTCCGGGCGCTCGTTCGCCCGCGTCGACCGCGACGGCCGGGTCGTCTTCAAGGCGGAGATCGGCGCCGCGACCCACCAGGCCTGCCAGATCCAGGGCGTCTGGGTCGCCCCCGAGTACCGCGGCCAGGGCTACGCGGCCCCCGGCATGGCGGCGGTCCTGCGCTACGCCCTCGCGGACGTGGCCCCCCTGGTCAGCCTCTACGTCAACGACTACAACACCGCGGCCCGAGCCACCTACCGCAGAACGGGCTTCCAGGAAATAGGCGCGTTCATGAGCGTCCTGTTCTGAGAGGCGCAGCCCCGCAGGGGCGCGCCGTCAGGGGCGCGGGGCTGTGACACTTGCGGCTCCGCCGCGGGGCGCGACCAGCCGCATCGGACCCGCACCCGACAAGTCCACCGGCACGCGCAGCCCACGCAGTGGAGACCCCCAGGTAGTCTCCGGGTCATGCTGCGCTTCCCCGGTCAGCCCGGTCAGGGCCCCCACACCCCCGACGACATCGTCATCGGCCCCCTGGACCTGGCCACCCGTATCGACGAGGCGCTGAACGTCCAGGCCGTGGCCTTCGGGCTCGGCGCGGACGAGATCGCCGTACGACGCCAGATCGTGCTCCGGCACCTCACCTTCCCCGGCGCCCGCGCGCTCGGCGCGACCACCGCCGACGGGCGCCTCGCCGGCTTCGTCTACGGCATGCCCAACGACCGCGCGCACTGGTGGTCCACCGTCGTCGAGCCCTATCTGCGCGGACGGGGACACGACGGCTGGCTGGACGACTCCTTCGTGATCACCGAACTGCACGTCCACCCGGACTTCCAGAACCGCGGGGTCGGCCGCGCCCTGATCACCACGATCACGGACAGCGCCGCCGAACCGCGCTCGATCCTCTCCGCGATCGACAAGGAGAGCCCGGCCCGTGGCCTGTACCGCTCGCTCGGTTACGAGGACCTGGTCGTCCGGGTCCTGTTCCCCAGCGCACCGAAGCCGTACGTGGTGATGGGCGCCCCGCTGCCCCTCAGACGCCGCTGACGGACCCCTCCGCCGGGCCCCCGCCCGCCGCCTCTGCCGCCGAAACGGATTTCCGGCGACGGCGGCCCCCCGGCTAACCTCCAAGCACCACCCTTACGCAGCAGGAGTCGAGAACCATGGCCCAGGTCCAGCGCATGTCCCGTTTGATGGTCAAGACACTGCGTGACGACCCGGCGGACGCCGAGGTGCTCAGCCACAAGCTCCTGGTGCGCGCCGGTTACGTCCGCCGGACCGCCGCCGGCCTGTGGTCCTGGCTGCCGCTCGGCAAGAAGGTGCTGGCCAACGTCGAGCGGGTCGTCCGCGAGGAGATGGACGCCATCGGCGCCCAGGAGGTCACCCTCCCCGCCCTGCTGCCGAAGGAGCCCTACGAGGCGACCGGCCGCTGGGAGGAGTACGGCCCCGAGCTGTTCCGCCTCAACGACCGCAAGGGCGGCGACTATCTCCTCGGCCCGACCCACGAGGAGATCTTCACCCTCCTGGTCAAGGACCAGTGCACGTCCTACAAGGACCTGCCCGTCATCCTCTACCAGATCCAGAACAAGTACCGCGACGAGGCCCGCCCCCGCGCCGGCATCCTGCGCGGCCGCGAGTTCCTGATGAAGGACTCGTACTCCTTCGACACGGAGGACGAGGGCCTCGCCGAGTCGTATGCCCTGCACCGCGCCGCGTACCAGAAGATCTTCGCGCGTCTCGGCCTCGACTACCGCATCTGCGCCGCCACCGCGGGCGCCATGGGCGGCTCCAAGTCCGAGGAGTTCCTCGCCCCTGCCGCGGCCGGCGAGGACACCTTCGCCGACTGTCCGAACTGCGACTACGCCGCCAACACCGAGGCGGTCACGTACGCGCTGAAGCCCGTCGACGCGGCCGGGGTCCCCGCCCTGGAGGAGATCCCCACCCCCGAGACCCCGACCATCGAGACGCTCGCCGCGTACCTGGAGGTCCCCGCCTCCGCCACGCTGAAGAACCTGCTGGTCAAGGTGGCCGGCGAGATCGTGGCCGTCGGCGTCCCCGGCGACCGCGAGGTCGACCTGGGCAAGGTGGAGGCGCACTTCGCCCCCGCCCCCGTCGAACTGGTCACGGCCGAGGACTTCACCGGCCGCGACGACCTCGTACGCGGCTATGTCGGCCCGCAGGGCCTGGAGAAGGTCCGCTACCTCGCCGACCCGCGCGTCGCCCCCGGCACCGCCTGGATCACCGGCGCCAACCAGGACGGCGTGCACGCGAAGAACGTCGTCGCGGGCCGTGACTTCGAGGTCGACGAGTACGTGGACGTGGTCGTCGTGCGCGAGGGCGACCCCTGCCCCGCCTGCGGCACCGGCCTCAAGCTGGACCGCGCCATCGAGATCGGCCACATCTTCCAGCTCGGCCGCAAGTACGCCGACGCCCTCCAGCTCGACGTGCTCGGCAAGCAGGGCAAGCCGGTCCGCGTCACCATGGGCTCGTACGGCATCGGTGTCTCGCGCGCGGTCGCGGCGCTCGCCGAGCAGCACGCCGACGAGCAGGGCCTGGTCTGGCCCGCAGAGATCGCCCCGGCCGACGTCCACGTCGTCGCGGCGGGCAAGGCCCTCCAGACCGAGCTGGCGCTCGACGTCTCGGAGAAGCTGGGCGCGGCGGGCGTCCGGGTGCTCGTGGACGACCGCGCGGGTGTCTCGCCCGGCGTGAAGTTCACCGACGCCGAACTCATCGGCGTACCGAAGATCCTGGTGGCCGGCCGGCGTTCCGCCGAGGGCGTCCTGGAGCTGAAGGACCGCCGCACCGGCGAGCGCGAGGAACTGACGGTGGACGAGGCGATCGCCCGCCTCACGGCGTAGCACGCGGAGTCCCGCGCCCCGCCGCTCAAGGGGCGCGGGGAACTGCGCGCTCAGCCCACGACAACGCGCGCACGACAGCCGACGACCACCCCACGTGGCACCACCCGGCCGCTCACAGCCACGCCGCGAACTCCAGCAGCAGCTCGGCGTCCCGCGGCCGGCCCACCCGCCGGGCCCGTACGCCCGACTCCACGGCCCGGAACAGGGTCCAGCCGCGCAGCCGTTCCTGGTCCAGGTCCAGGGACTCCGCGAGCCGCTTGATCCGCCGGCGGGTGGTCGAGCCGCCGGACGGCGAGGCGATCAGGTCCTCGACCCGGTCGCGGACCAGCCGGGCCAGGTCGAAGGCGCACTCGCCGACCACCGGGTCGGGCCCCACGGCCAGCCAGGGACTGCGTTCGCCGGCCAGGACCTTGCTCTGGCGGAAGGTGCCGTGCAGCAGGTGCGCCCGCGGCGGCGACGCCAGCAGTTCCTCACGGACCGCGAGGGCCGCGTCGACCAGCGGCACCGCCTCCGCGTCGGCGCCCGCCCGCATCGCGTCGGCCTGCCGTCCGGTCCGCTCGGCCACCGTCTCGAAGACATGGTCCGAAGGCGGCTCGACCCAGAGCCGGCGCAGTGTCCCGGCCGCCTCCAGCATCGACTTGGCCTCCGGCAGCGACCGCACGGACACATCGGGATGCAGCCGCTCAAGCAGCAGGACGCCCTCGGTACCGGCCGGCTCCAGAAGACCTACCGCGCCCAGGCCGTCCCAGTGCGCCAGCGCGGCCCGCTCGCTCTCCGGGCGGGCCCGGGGCGGCGCCAGTTTCAGTACGGCGGGGATGCCGTCCGCCAGCCGGACCAGGATCACCAGACTGCCGCGCCCGCCGGGAACCTGCACACGCTCCACGGTCGACCCGCGTAGCGCGACCGCCCGCTCGGCCGCCTCGGGCAGCTTCGCCAGCCAGTCGTCACCACCCGGTGCCGCCTCGCCGAGCGCCCTGACCAGACGCCGCGGCGGTTCGAAAGCCATGCGCGAGTAGTTCCCTTCCCGGTACGGGTGTCCTGCTACGGCTGTCCCGTCGTGCGTGACGAGGTCGGTGCCGCCGACGTGGTGGCGGTGGCCGACCGCTCGGCGAGACCAGGGAAGGCTACGCTCTCGCCGCGCCAGCGCACCGCGCGCACCGCTGCGTCCCGCAGGGCCTGTGCCGCGGCCTGCCGCCGCTCGCCCCCGGCGGCCCGGACGAGGTCGGAGTACACCCCGGCCACGCGGTCCTCCAGCTCGGCGGCGAGCCGCAGGGCGGACTCCGCGTCCGGGACGGTGAAGGGCAGCTTGTAGGCCGCCGCCGCCGGTCCGGGCCTGCCGCCGAGGTCGCGCACCGTGCGGGCCAGCTCGTCACGGCGGGCGCGGTGCGCGTCGTAGGCGGCCCGCGCCTCGGTCCGCCGTGCCTCGCCGATGCGGGCGCCCACGACCCCGTAGCCGTACACGGCGGCGTGCTCGGCGGCGAGCGCGGCCTGCGCGGCCGTCAGCTCCGCCGACGCCTTCGCGGCTGCCTTCGCCCGGGCCCCGCTCGCTTCAGTCCTGCCGGAACCGCTCACTTCTTGTCCTCCGTCAGCAGGAACGCGTGCGCCGCGCCGGCCGCCGCCACCGAGGCGAGCAGCCGGGCCAGCTCTCCCGGCACGTCCGCCAGGGCCTTCATCCGCCGGTCCGCCAACGCGCGCTCGGCCGCGGCGAGTTCGCCGCGGGCGTCCTTCTCCATGACCGGCACCTCGGGGGAGGGGGAGGCGGAGGGGGACGACGCGGTGGGTGAAGCGCTCGCGGACGCGCCGGTGGAGGGCTTCGCCCGCTTGCCGCCCCCGAACGCCTCGGCGTGCTGCACGACCTCCGCGAGCAGCGGTGACAGCCGGGCGTCCAGTGCGGGATGCGCGGCGAGCACGGCCTCGTACCGCCGCGCGAGCTGTTCGCTGTCGCGGGCCGCACGCGCGCGTGCCCGCGCGGCGGCGGACGAACTCCCGCTGGTGGTCCCGGAGGCGGAGTCGGAGCCGGAGCAGCCGACGAGCAGCGCGGAACCGGCGGCGGCTCCGGCGGCCCCGGCGAGCAGGCTCCTTCGGCGCGGTCCCGAGGGGGTGCGCGACGGCAGGGTGAACGGCACGGCAGACGTCCTCGTCAGGGCTCGTACGAACGAAATGGGCGGCAGACCCTTGATCACGGTACCCGCGTACCGCCCCGGGGCCCACCAGCGGCGCCGCCCCGTCTCCGGGCGGGACACGGTGGACGGCAACACCCCTTGGGACCGGATACCCTTTGACCTGACACGCGACCTACCCACAACAGCACACGCGGCCGAGGAGTCACCCGGATGAGCACCACCCAGAGCGAGAGGCTGCGAGAGCTCCTGGAACCGCTCGTCAGCTCGCAGGGACTCGACCTCGAAGAGATCGAAGTGGACTCGGTGGGCCGTAAGCGTGTGCTGCGTGTCGTCGTCGACTCCGACGAAGGAGCCGACCTCGACGCGATCGCCGATGTGAGCCGCGCGCTCTCGGCGAAGCTCGACGAGACCGACGCCATGGGCCAGGGCGAGTACACCCTTGAGGTGGGAACCCCCGGCGCCGAGCGCGAGCTGAAGGAACACCGTCACTACGTACGGGCCACCGGCCGACTCGTGAAGTTCCAGCTGGGCGACAGCGACGAGCTGATCGCGCGGATCGTCACGGTCGACGACGAGGGCGTGGACGTGGAGGTGCCCGGCGTGAAGGGGCGCAAGCCCACCGCCAGGCGGCTCGCCTTCGAGGACATCGCCAAGGCGCGCGTCCAGGTCGAGTTCAACCGCAAGGACAAGAAGGACGAGAAGGACATGGAAGAGGAGGAGGCGTAGCCGTGGACATCGACATGAGTGCCCTGCGGGGCCTGGTGCGGGAGAAGGAGATCTCCTTCGACCTGCTGGTCGAAGCGATCGAGTCGGCCCTCCTCATCGCCTACCACCGCACCGAGGGAAGCCGCCGTCACGCGCGCGTGAAGCTCGACCGGGAGACCGGCCATGTGACCGTGTGGGCGAAGGAGGACCCCGCCGACCTGGAGGAGGGGCAGGAGGCACGCGAGTTCGACGACACCCCGTCGGACTTCGGCCGGATCGCCGCCACCACCGCCAAGCAGGTCATCCTGCAGCGTCTGCGGGACGCGGAGGACGACGCGACGCTCGGCGAGTACGCGGGCCGGGAGGGCGACATCGTCACCGGTGTCGTCCAGCAGGGCCGCGACCCGAAGAACGTGCTCGTCGACATCGGCAAGCTGGAGGCCATCCTGCCGGTGCAGGAGCAGGTCCCCGGTGAGTCGTACCAGCACGGCATGCGGCTGCGGTCGTACGTCGTCCGCGTGGCGAAGGGTGTCCGCGGTCCGTCCGTGACGCTCTCCCGCACGCACCCGAACCTGGTCAAGAAGCTCTTCGCGCTGGAGGTGCCGGAGATCGCCGACGGGTCCGTCGAGATCGCCGCCATCGCCCGCGAGGCCGGCCACCGCACGAAGATCGCCGTCCGGTCCACCCGGTCGGGGCTCAACGCGAAGGGCGCCTGCATCGGCCCGATGGGCGGCCGGGTGCGCAACGTGATGGCCGAGCTGAACGGCGAGAAGATCGACATCGTCGACTGGTCGGACGACCCCGCGGACATGGTGGGCAACGCGCTCTCCCCGGCCCGGGTCTCCAAGGTCGAGGTCGTCGACCTCGCGGCCCGGTCCGCGCGCGTGACCGTCCCCGACTACCAGCTGTCGCTGGCGATCGGCAAGGAGGGCCAGAACGCCCGCCTCGCCGCCCGGCTGACCGGCTGGCGCATCGACATCCGCCCCGACACCGAGCAGACCGGCGAGGACGGCGGTGACCGGCCCGACGAGCGCCGCGAATACCGGCGTGACGATCGCCGGGACGAGCGGCGCGAGGGCCGGTCCGGGGAGTGACCCGGGAATAGACCCGAGCCGCGAGTGGTTTGGATCACGGCGGTTTCACGACAGTTTTATGCGCGGCAACTGTTCGATACTTGCCCCAAAGGGGTGAGGTCGGTGCAGGGAGGTAGACTTAACAGTGTCTGGCCGGACGCATGCCCGAGCATGCCCTGAACGCACCTGTGTGGGGTGTCGGGAGCGGGCGGCCAAGACCGATCTGCTGCGTGCTGTGGCGGCCGAGGGCGAATGCGTCCCCGATCCTCGCGGTACGCTGCCCGGCCGGGGTGCGTATGTACACCCCGCCCTGGTCTGTCTGGACCTGGCGGTCCGCCGCCGGGCGTTCCCACGGGCGCTGCGTGCCCCGGGTCAGCTCGACACAAAGGCGTTGCGCCTGTACGTCGAGCGGCAGACAGTTGCTGAGCAGGCAACACCGTAAGACGTGTCGCACGGATCCCCGTGCGGCCCTGGTACCCCGCGAGTTGGAAGTAGGTCGAGATTGCGATGAGCACTCGATGAGCACGCGATGAGTACGCCCATGAAGTAGCGACGGTCCGGACGCAACCCGGACCTAAAAGGAGCGAAGTGGCTAAGGTCCGGGTATACGAACTCGCCAAGGAGTTCGGGGTGGAGAGCAAGGTCGTCATGGCCAAGCTCCAAGAACTCGGTGAATTCGTCCGTTCGGCGTCCTCGACGATCGAGGCGCCCGTAGTACGCAAACTGACCGACGCCCTCCAGCAGGGCAACGGCGGCGGCAAGCCCGCCCCCCGCAAGGCCGCGCCCGCAAGGCCCGGCCCGGCCCAGGCCGCCCGTCCGGGTCCGGCCGCCCCGCGCCCGCCGGCCCCGAAGCCGGCCGCCGCGGAGAAGCCCGCGGACACCACGGCCCCGGCGGCTCCCGCCGCCCCGGCCTCCGGTACGCGTCCGACGCCGGGCCCCAAGCCCGCGCCGAAGCCCGTCCCGGCGTCCCCGGCTCCGGCCGCCCCCGAGTTCACGGCGCCGCCCGCGGCTCCGGTGACTCCCGCCCCGGCCGCGAACCCGCGTCCGAGCGGTGCGCGTCCCGGCGCCCCGAAGCCCGGTGTCCGTCCGGCAGGCCCCGCACAGGGCGGCCAGGGTGGTCCCGGTCAGGGCCGTGGCGAGCGTCCCGAGCGCGGCGGCGACCGCGGTGACCGTCAGGGCGCCCCGCGTCCCGGCGGCCAGGGCACGCGTCCCGGCGGTCGTCCCGCAGGGCCGCGTCCCGGCAACAACCCGTTCACCTCGGGTGGCTCCACCGGCATGGCACGTCCGCAGACGCCCCGTCCGGGCGGCGCACGTCCCGGCCCCGGCGGACCCGGTGGTTCCGGTGCTCCGGGCGGCGCTCCGCGTCCCCAGGGCGCGGGCCAGGACCGTGGTCCCCGTCCGCAGGGCGGCCCCGGCGGCGCTCCGCGTCCCGGTGGCGGTCCCGGTGGTGCCCGTCCGACTCCGGGCGGCATGCCTCGTCCGCAGGGCGGTCCCGGTGGCGCTCCGCGTCCCGGTGGCGGTCCCGGCGGAAACCGTCCCAACCCCGGCATGATGCCGCAGCGTCCGGCTGCCGGCCCGCGTCCCGGCGGCGGTGGCCCCGGTGGCCGCGGTCCCGGCGGCGGAGGTCGTCCCGGCGGCGGTGCCGGTGGCGGTCGTCCCGGTGGCGGCGGCTTCGCAGGCCGTCCCGGTGGTCCCGGTGGCGGTGGCGGTGGCTTCGCGGGTCGTCCCGGTGGTCCCGGTGGCGGTGGCGGCGGTTTCGCCGGCCGTCCGGGTGGTCCCGGTGGTGGCGGCGGTGGCCGTCCCGGCTTCGGTGGTCGTCCCGGTGGTCCCGGTGGCCGTGGTGGAACACAGGGCGCCTTCGGCCGTCCCGGTGGTCCCGCGCGTCGCGGTCGCAAGTCGAAGCGGCAGAGGCGCCAGGAGTACGAGGCCATGCAGGCCCCGTCGGTCGGCGGCGTCATGCTGCCTCGCGGCAACGGACAGTCCGTCCGCCTGTCGCGCGGTGCCTCGCTCACCGACTTCGCCGAGAAGATCGGCGCCAACCCGGCGTCGCTCGTCGGCGTGATGATGAACCTCGGCGAGATGGTCACTGCCACGCAGTCCGTCTCCGACGAGACGCTGAAGCTCCTCGCGGACGAGATGAACTTCGTCCTTGAGATCGTCAGCCCCGAGGAGGAGGACCGCGAGCTTCTCGAGTCCTTCGACATCGAGTTCGGCGAGGACGAGGGTGGCGAGGAGTTCCTCGTCGCGCGTCCGCCGGTCGTGACCGTCATGGGTCACGTCGACCACGGTAAGACCCGCCTTCTCGACACCATCCGCAAGACGAACGTCGTCGCGGGCGAGGCCGGTGGCATCACCCAGCACATCGGTGCCTACCAGGTCGCGACCGTCGTCAACGAAGAAGAGCGTCGCATCACCTTCATCGACACCCCGGGTCACGAGGCGTTCACCGCCATGCGTGCACGTGGTGCGAAGTCGACCGACATCGCGATCCTGGTGGTGGCGGCCAACGACGGTGTGATGCCCCAGACGATCGAGGCGCTGAACCACGCCAAGGCGGCCGGTGTGCCGATCGTGGTCGCGGTCAACAAGATCGACGTCGAGGGCGCGGACCCGACCAAGGTGCGCGGTCAGCTCACCGAGTTCGGTCTGGTGGCCGAGGAGTACGGCGGCGACACGATGTTCGTCGACATCTCCGCCAAGCAGGGCCTCAACATCGAGAGCCTGCTGGAGGCCGTGGTCCTCACCGCGGACGCCTCGCTCGACCTGCGGGCCAACCCGGAGCAGGACGCGCAGGGTATTGCGATCGAGTCCCACCTCGACCGCGGCCGTGGTGCCGTGGCGACCGTCCTGGTCCAGCGAGGCACCCTGCGGGTCGGCGACACCATGGTGGTCGGCGACGCGTACGGCCGTGTCCGCGCGATGCTCGACGACAAGGGCGAGAACGTGGAAGAGGCGGGTCCCTCGACCCCGGTCCTCGTCCTCGGTCTCACCAACGTCCCGGGCGCCGGCGACAACTTCCTCGTCGTCGACGAGGACCGCACGGCCCGCCAGATCGCCGAGAAGCGCGCGGCGCGTGAGCGCAACGCCAACTTCGCCCGGCGCGGAGTCCGGTTCTCCCTGGAGAACCTGGACGAGGCCCTCAAGGCCGGTCTGGTGCAGGAACTCAACCTCATCATCAAGGGCGACGCGTCTGGTTCGGTGGAGGCTCTCGAGTCCTCGCTGCTCCAGCTCGACGTCGGTGAAGAGGTCGACATCCGTGTCCTGCACCGCGGTGTGGGTGCGGTCACCGAGTCGGACATCGACCTGGCGACCGGATCCGACGCGATCGTCATCGGCTTCAACGTCCGCGCTGCGGGCCGCGCGGCGCAGATGGCGGAGCGCGAGGGCGTCGACGTCCGCTACTACTCGGTGATCTACCAGGCCATCGAGGAGATCGAAGCGGCCCTCAAGGGCATGCTCAAGCCGGAGTACGAAGAGGTCGAGCTCGGTACGGCGGAGATCCGCGAGGTCTTCCGCTCGTCCAAGCTGGGCAACATCGCCGGTGTGCTTGTTCGCTCCGGCGAGGTCAAGCGCAACACCAAGGCGCGGTTGCTGCGCGATGGCAAGGTCATCGCGGAGAGCCTCAACATCTCCGGTCTGCGTCGCTTCAAGGACGATGTCACCGAGATCCGCGAAGGGTTCGAGGGCGGTATCAACCTCGGCAACTTCAACGACATCAAGATCGACGACGTCATCGCGACGTACGAGATGCGGGAGAAGCCGCGCGCGTAGCGCCTGCGGCTCGGCTTGACCGTGTGGGGTTGGCCGACGGGAACTGTTTCCCGTCGGCCGACCCCCACGGGGTTTTTCGCCCCCGCCGCCCCTACCCGTTCCCGTACCTGCCTCGGGGGCGCTGCCCCCGAACCCCAGGTCCTCAAACGCCGGACGGGCTATCTGTCAGCCCGTCCGGCGTTTGAGGACGAGCGCGAAGCGCGATCTGGGGGCGAGGGGCGCAGCCCCATGCAGTGACGGGGAGGGTAGGGGGTGGCGGGGGCGAAAACCCCGTCGAGCGGTACCGGAGGTTCGGGTACCGTTCAAAGCGCCCCGGCAGCAGCCTGGCCGGGCCACCTACCCCGACCCGGCGGGACATCCGGAACACACATGTACGTGGGGACTCTGTCCTTCGATCTCCTCCTCGGCGACGTACGGTCGCTGAAGGAGAAACGCTCCGTCGTCCGCCCGATCGTGGCCGAACTCATCCGCAAGCACGCGGTGAGCGCGGCGGAGGTGGAGCACATGGACCTCCACCGCAGGGCCGTCATCGGACTCGCGGTGGTCTCCGGGGACACCGGTCACCTGACCGACGTACTCGACCGGTGCGAGCGCCTGGTCGCGGCGCGCCCCGAGGTGGAGCTGCTGTCGGTGCGACGGCGGCTGCACGGGGAAGACGACGAATGAGCGTGCGGCGACAAGGATCGCCCGTACACGGATCAGCAGATAAGAGGGAGACGGACCAGTGGCCGACAACGCGCGGGCGAAGAGGCTGGCGGACCTCATCCGAGAGGTGGTTGCCAAGAAGCTGCAGCGTGGGATCAAGGACCCGCGGCTCGGTTCGCATGTGACCATCACGGACACCCGGGTCACCGGGGACCTCCGTGAGGCGACCGTCTTCTACACGGTGTACGGGGACGACGAGCAGCGCGCGGAAGCCGCCGCGGGCCTGGAGAGCGCCAAGGGCGTGCTCCGCTCGGCGGTCGGCCAGGCGGCTGGCGTGAAGTTCACCCCCACGCTGACCTTCGTCGCGGACGCCCTGCCGGACACCGCGAAGACCATCGAGGACCTCCTCGACAAGGCGCGGGCCAAGGACGCCCAGGTGCGCGAGGTCTCGGCCGGCGCCACCTTCGCCGGTGACGCCGACCCGTACAAGAAGCCGGAAGAGGACGACGACGAGTCCGACGGCGACGAGACGGGCGGCGACGCCGCCAAATGACGCAGAAGCAGCAGACGCCCGACGGCCTTGTCATCGTCGACAAGCCGTCGGGCTTCACTTCGCACGACGTGGTCGCCAAGATGCGCGGGATCGCCAAGACCCGCCGCGTCGGTCACGCCGGCACCCTCGACCCCATGGCGACGGGCGTGCTCGTCCTCGGGGTCGAGAAGGCGACCAAGCTCCTCGGGCACCTCGCGCTGACCGAGAAGGAGTACCTCGGCACCATCCGGCTCGGGCAGAACACCCTGACCGACGACGCCGAGGGCGACCTCACCTCGTCGGCCGACGCCTCCGGGGTGACCCGAGAGGCCATCGACGCCGGGATCGCCAAGCTCAGCGGCGACATCATGCAGGTGCCGTCCAAGGTCAGCGCCATCAAGATCAACGGCGTGCGCTCGTACAAGCGGGCGCGCGAGGGCGAGGACTTCGAGATCCCGGCCCGCCCGGTGCGGATCTCGTCCTTCGCCGTGTACGACGTCCGCGGCGCCGTGGCCGAGGACGGCACACCCGTCCTGGACCTGGTCGTCTCGGTGGTGTGCTCGTCCGGTACGTACATCCGTGCGCTCGCCCGTGACCTGGGCGCGGACCTGGGTGTCGGCGGTCATCTGACGGCGCTGCGGCGCACGCGGGTGGGCCCGTACAAGCTCGACACCGCGCGGACGCTCGACCAGCTCCAGGAGGAGCTGACCGTGATCCCGGTGGCGGAGGCCGCCGCGACCGCGTTCCCCCGCTGGGACGTGGACACCAAGCGCGCGCAGCTGCTGACGAACGGTGTGCGGCTGGAGATGCCCGAGGAGTACACCGGGGCCGGGGCCGTCGGGGTGTTCGATCCCGAGGGACGGTTCCTGGCGCTGGTGGAGGAGCAGAAGGGCAAGGCCAAGAGCCTCGCGGTCTTCGTCTGACCGGTCCGCTCTTCAGGTTCTTCCGGCCCGTCGCGGTCTTCGCGTCGTTCGTGTTCCTTCTTTTCTCTTCTTCGTCGTGGAGCGGCGTTCACGGGGTGTCCTGTGGGCGCCGCTCCACTGTCCCCCCTCGGTTCCCCCCACCCAAGGGTGTATCCATCCACCCCCTTCCATTCACCCGTCCGGCCAGGCGCTCGGAGTGAAGCGGGGGAGCGGAAGGGGGCTTGTTCGGCTCGGGATCTGTCGCGGCCGATCATCGCGCGCCTACCGTCGAAAATCGAAGCGTCGAAAGCACGGTACGGCGCGCGCGGCGGGGAGGTTCGAGCATGACCCGGGAGACCTCGGTGACGGCTGAGGCGGATGGCGGAATCCACCGGGGCGTCGCCCGCTCAGTGCCCGACAGGACCGGGCAGCCCGCTGTCCGCTCCGGTGCGGCGGCGGACCGGTCCCTGGTGCGGATCCGGGATCTGGCCGGACGGCCGCGCGGTACCGGCTTCGTCGCGGACCACCACGGCACGGTCGTCACCAGTCACGAGGCGGTGGACGGCCTCTCCCGTCTCGTCCTGTACGCGCCCGCCGGAGACCGCACCTGTCTGGTCCCGGCCGACGCGGTCACCGCTCTCCCGGCCCTCGGCCTCGCCCTCGTCCACTGCGACGGACTGGGCGGCCTCGCCCCCCTCCCGATCACCGTCCGGGACCGCGTGGAGACCGGCACGTACGTCCGGATCGCCGCGGGTGGCTGGCGGGAGGCCCGCGTACTGGGCTCGTCGGCCGTGACCTACACGGCGACCGACCGCTTCCATCTCCTCGATCCGGCGCTGGAACTGGCGATCGGTACGGCCGGCAGTGACGCGCTGCGGCTCGGCGGCGGGGCGGCAGGCGGACCGGTGGTCGACGCGGCCACCGGTGCGGTGGTCGCCGTCCTGGGCACGGCACTCCACTCCGACCGACGGGTCGGCGGCTTCGCCGTACCGCTGTCCACGGGCGGCACGCCCGCCGCCGGCCCGCTCGCCGAACTGCTGGCCCGCAACGCCGCGACGGTCCCCGCCCACGGGGACGACCTCAATCTGGCGGGCGTCCTGGAACTGACGGCCACCGTCGAGTCCCCGGCGGGCTCCGGCGGGGGCCCGTCCGTCGAACGGGCCGCGGTGGTACGGGAGTTCACCGCGTTCACCGAAGGCCCCTGGCAGCCGCCCCACGGCTCGTACGACCCCCACCACGGGTACGGCTCGTCCGGTGTTCTCGCGCTGGTCGGTGCTCCGGGCAGCGGGCGTACGACGGAGCTGGCGGGCCTGGCCGCCCGGCGCAACCAGGGCGCGGAACCGGCCCCGACCCTGTGGCTGCGCGGAGCCGATCTGCGGGACACCGACACGTCGGTGGCCGACGCGGCCCGGCGGACACTGGAGCGCGCGGGACGGATCGTGACCTCGCCCCTCGGCTCCCGGCCGGAGCCCACGGACGGGGACACGGGGGACGGGCCCGGACGCGGGCGGGGCGGACTCGGAGACATCCGGCCCGAGCGGCTGGCCCGCCTCGCCGGGGACGCCGGACGGCCCCTGCTGCTCCTTCTCGACAGCCCCGAGGAGATGCCGCCCGGCCTCGCCCACCGGCTGCCGGAGTGGGCCGCCGCCACCGCCGGCTGGCTGCGGGAACACGGAGTGCGGCTCGTGGTGGCCTGCCGGGACGAGTACTGGGAGTGGGCGGGGGCCTGGTTCCCGCCCGAGCTGCTGTACGGGCCCCGATGGAGCGGCGGCGAGGCGTCCGCGGAACTGCCCGCCTGCGTACGGCTCGGGGACCTGGAGGAGGACGAGGCCCGCGAGGCCCGCGAACGGTACGGGATTCCGGAGGGGGCCCTGGACGGGGCCGACGCACGGCATCCGCTGACCCTGCGGCTGCTGTCCGAGGTGCGGGCCGCGCTGGCCGGAGCCCCGCCCGGGAAGGCGAAGCGGGACGAGGTCTTCGCCGCGTACCTCGATCTGATGTGTCTGCGCGTGGCCGTGCGGCTCGCGGCGGCCAACGGGCTGCGCGGGACGGCGGTGCGGCGCCTCGCGGCCCGCGTCTCCGGGCAGGTGCACGTGGCGGCACGGCGTTGTCTGGGCCCGGGGGAGGGGGAACTGGACCGGGCGGCGTTCGAGACCCTGTTCCCGTGGGGTCCCGTGCCCGACCGGCGGCTCGGCGGCTGCACCGGCTGGGCCTCCGCCGTGCTCACCGAGGGCCTGCTCGTACCGGCCGGGGACGGCTACCGCTTCGCGCACGAGGAGTTCGCCGACTGGATCCAGGGCATGCACCTCGACCTGGACGCGGTGTTCGGAGCCCTGGCGCCCCGCCGCGGCTCCGAGCGCGGCCCGAGCGGGTCCGTGGGTGATCCGAGCGGCCCCGAGTACGAACTGGGCGGGAGCGAGACCTTCGGCATCCCGCGCCACCGCCTCGCGCCCGTGCTCCAGGCCCTCCTTCTCGTGCCGCGTCAACAAGGAGACGATCACCTCACCCTCCGCCTGCGCGAACTGCTCCGCACCCTCGACGACGTGCTCGACGACGCACTCGACCACGCGGACGGTGATGCGGACGCCGATGCGGCCGTCGACCTCTGGTGGGCGACCCGGCTGCTCCGAGGCGTACTGCTCCGGGTGCCCGACGCGACCCCGTATCTCGGAGTGCTGCGGCACCTCGCCGAGCACGTGGTCAGGTGGCGGGCCGAAGGGCGGGCCGTGCCCGAGGAGTTCGGGCCCGGGTTCTGGCGCGGGCTGCCCCTGCCGCGGGCGCACCGCTTCGATCTGCTGCGGCGGCTCGTCGTCGCGGACGGGGCGCCGCCCGCCACCGAACCGCGCTACCTGGACGCCGTGTCCGACCTCCTCGTCGCCGACCCGGCCGGGGTGCAGCCGTACCTCACCCACTGGTTCGACGACGACCGCCCGCTCCCCGCGACCCCCGACGCCACCGTGGCGACCGCCGCACAGGTCCTGCTGCACACCCACCGGCATCGCGCCCCGGACGCCCTGACCGAGGCCCTGGTCGACAGCGGGCACGCGTGCGCGGACGAACTGCTGGACGTGCTCGCCGAGGAGGAGCCGTCCGCGCTCTGCCGGGCGGTCGACCGCTGGGTGCACGACGTCCGCCCGGCCCGGCGGGCCGCGGCGGCGGCCTACGCGCTGCGGACCGCCGCGCACGTACGCACCGAGGCCGACCGGGAGCTGCTGCGCCGGACCGCGCTCGCGCTGCTGGCCCGCCCCGGCGACTGCACGCTGCACGGCGACGCCCTGGCCCTGCTGATCGGTGATCCGCACACCAGGGCCCGCCATCTGCCGCAGGCCCTCGCCCGCTTCCGGGCCCGCGACCCGCGGCTGCCCGCGAGCGTGCTGGCCGCCGCGCTGACCACGCACCCCGCCCCGGTGCTCGCCGCGTTCCACGACCGCCTGCGCGAACCGGACGACGGCACGGACCTGCGTACGCTCGCCGAGGTCACCACACCGGCGCTCGCCCGCCGTGTCGCCGCCCTCGTACGCGAGGTCGCGGAACGGCGTCCGGAGACGGCCGCGCAGGTGGCGGCGCACGTCGACCGGCGGCTGGAGCGGGGCCCCGACGCCGGCGCGGTCCTGTATCCCCTCGTCGCCGGGCTGCTCGACGGGGGCAGGCCGCAGTTGCGGGCCGCGCTCGCCGAGGTGTTCGCGGCGCCCGGCACGCCCGCGTCCCGCCCGCTGCGGCGCGAGTTCCTGGACCTCCTGCTGACGCGCGAACACGATCCGGTGGTGCTGGACGCGCTGGTACGGGCCGGCGTGCAGGGAGCGGCCCCGGGCGACGGGGAACACACCCGCGCGCTCGTCCACACCGTGGGCGTGCTGCTCGTACGCACCCCGGCCGGCGCCACCCTCTTCGACCGCGCCCTCGTCGATCTCGGCCGCCGGGTCCCCGGCTTCGCCGTGCTCGTGTGCCGCTGGCTGGCCGTCGCGCCCGAGGAGTGGTCCACCGTGGTCGGACCGAGTACGGGCCGCATGATCGAGAACCTCGCGGGGGTACGGGTGCCGGTGTGACCCCCCGCTGTCCGCCCCGCCACCGCCGCTGTCACGTGCCACCGGTCACAGGGCCCATGCCGATGCGGGTCCACAGGGCGCGGCATGGCACCCTTAGAGCTGCGTATGAGGCAGACACGGACACAGGTTCGACGAGGAGCGGTCACAGTGCAGCGCTGGCGTGGCTTGGAGGACATCCCCCAGGACTGGGGGCGCAGCATCGTCACCATCGGCTCGTACGACGGAGTCCACCGCGGACACCAGCTGATCATCAGCCATGCCGTCGAGCGGGCGCGTGAACTGGGCGTTCCGTCCGTCGTGGTCACGTTCGACCCGCATCCGAGCGAGGTCGTCCGTCCCGGCAGCCATCCGCCCCTGCTCGCGCCGCACCACCGCCGGGCCGAGCTGATGGCCGAACTGGGTGTGGACGCGCTGCTCATCCTGCCCTTCACGACCGAGTTCTCGAAGCTGTCGCCCGCCGAGTTCGTGGTGAAGGTCCTCGTCGACAAGCTGCACGCCAAAGCCGTCGTCGAGGGCCCCAACTTCCGTTTCGGTCACAAGGCCGCCGGCAACGTCGCCTTCCTCGCCGAGCAGGGCAAGACGTACGACTTCGAGGTCGACGTGGTGGACCTGTACGTGACCGGTGAGGCGGGGGGCGGGGAGCCGTTCTCGTCGACCCTGACCCGGCGGCTGGTCGCCGAGGGCGAGGTCGAGGGGGCGCGCGAGATCCTCGGCCGGCCGCACCGTGTCGAGGGCGTCGTCGTCCGGGGCGCCCAGCGCGGCCGTGAACTGGGCTTCCCCACCGCCAACGTGGAGACGCTCCCGCACACCGCGATCCCCGCGGACGGGGTGTACGCGGGGTGGCTGCACGCGCAGGGCGAGGCGATGCCGGCGGCGATCTCCGTCGGGACGAATCCGCAGTTCGACGGGACCGAGCGGACGGTTGAGGCGTACGCCATCGATCGTGTGGGGCTCGATCTGTACGGGTTGCATGTCGCCGTCGACTTCTTGGCGTTCGTGCGGGGGATGGCGAAGTTCGATTCCATCGAGGGGTTGCTGGAAGCGATCTCTGACGACGTGAAGCGGTCTCGGGAGCTTGTCGCGGAGTACGACGGGGTTTGATCGGTCGGTTGTCCGGCCGACCGTCCGTCGTGGCTGGTCGCGCCGTTCCCCGCGCCCCTAAAGGACCGCGGCCCAGTGGCAGGCCACCTGGGAAGCGCCGCTGCCGTTCAGTATCGGTAGATCTGCCGTGCGGCAGGCGGTTGCCACGCCCGCTTGCTCCGCTTCGCCCGTCGCCAGGATGTGGCAGCGGGCGTGGAAGCGACAGCCCTTGGGGATGCGGGACGGGTCCGGGGGTTCGCCGGTCAGGACGATCGGGGCGCTGGGGGCCTCGGGCAGGACGGACAACAGGGCCTGGGTGTACGGGTGCTGAGGGGCACTCAGGACATCCTCCACCGCCCCCGTCTCGATGATCCGGCCCAGGTACATCACCGCGACCCGGTCCGCGATGTTCCACGCGAGTCCGAGGTCGTGGGTCACCACCAGGGCGGACAGGCCGAGTTCGGCGCGCAGGCGCAGCAGCAGGGCCAGGATCTCGCCGCGTACCGATGCGTCGAGGGACGCCACCGGCTCGTCCGCGACGATGAGTTCGGGCTCCAGGACGAGCGCGCCCGCGATGACGACCCGCTGGCGCTGACCGCCGGACAACTCGTGGGGGTAGCGCAGGAAGAACCGCTCGGGCGGCCGAAGTCCGGCCCGCGCGAGGGCCGTCGAGACCGCCTCGCGCTCGTCGCCCGCGTACGCGTGGATGCGCAGCCCCTCCGCCACCGCGTCGTACACCGTGTGGCGGGGGTTGAGCGAGCCGCTCGGGTCCTGGAGGACCAGCTGGACCCGTTTGCGGTACGCCTTGAGGGCCCGCGAGGAGTAGTCGAGCGGCCTGCCCGCGAAGGTGACCCGGCCCGCTGTCGGCGGGACGAGCCCGAGGAGCGAGCGCGCCAGCGTCGTCTTGCCGCAGCCCGACTCCCCGACGAGCGCGACGATCTCACCGGGCCGGATGTCGAGATCCACTCCGTCGACGGCACGGGCCCGCGCGGAATCGCCGCGCCGCGCGGGAAAGCTGACCTGAAGGCCCTCGGCGCTCAGGAGAGGGGCGGAGGGGGCCGGGGTCGCGGCGGGGACCGGTCGGGGCGTCGTCGTCATGAGGTACTCCTCGCGTCGTGCGCCACGGCCGACCCCGTGAGGCCGGCGGAACCCGTCGCATCCGCCGTGTCCACGTGCACGCATGCCGCCCGGCGGTCCGGGGCGGCCGGGCGCAGGAGCTGGTCCTGCGAGGCGCACGAGTCCAGGGCGACCGCGCACCGGGGGTGGAACGCGCAGCCGGACGGCAGCGCGACCGGATCGGGCGGGTCCCCGGGCAGCCCGCGCGGCGCGAACCGCGACCCGGCGTCCCCGATCCGCGGAAAGGCGGCCGAGAGAGCCTGCCCGTACGGATGCCGGGCGTCCTCGTACACCTGGCGGGCGGGCCCCTCCTCGACCACCCGGCCCGCGTACATCACCGCGAGCCGGTCGCAGGTGTCCGACAGGACCGCGAGGTCGTGGCTGATCATGACGAGGCCCAGCTCCTGCTCGGAGACGAGCTGCTGGATGAGGCGCAGGATCTGCGCCTGGATCATCACGTCGAGCGCGGTCGTCGGTTCGTCGGCGACGACCAGCCGGGGATCGCAGGCCAGCGCCATCGCGATCATCACGCGCTGGCGCTGGCCGCCGGACAGCTCGTGCGGGTACGCGGACGCCCGTGCCGCCGGAAGGCCCACCTGCTCCAGCAGCTCGCCGGTCCGCTTCCGGGCGCCCGCCGCGGTGGCCTTCCGGTGCAGCAGGATCGGCTCGGCGATCTGGTCCCCGACGCGGTGCACGGCGTTGAGCGAGTGCATCGCGCCCTGGAAGACGATCGAGGCGCCGGCCCAGCGGACCGCCCGTACCCGCCCCCACTTCATGGTCAGTACGTCCTCGCCGTCGAGGAGGATCTCCCCACTCACCCGGGCCCCGGCGGGCAGCAGCCGCAGCAGCGCGAGCGCCAGCGTGGACTTGCCGCAGCCGGACTCGCCCGCGATGCCGACCTTCTGCCCGGCGTCCACGGTGAGGTTCACCCCGCGCACGGCGGCCACCCCTCCGGCGTACGTCACCTCCAGGTTCCGTACGTCCAGCAGGTGTTGCGCGGTCGGTGTGGTCAACGGGCCACCCCCAGCCTGGGATTGAGGACGGATTCCACGGCACGCCCGCACAGCGTGAACGCGAGGGCCACGACGGCGATCGCGATGCCCGGCGGCACGAGGTACCACCACTTCCCGGCGCTCACCGCGCCCGCCTCGCGCGCGTCCTGGAGCAGACCGCCCCACGAGACGACCGTCGGATCGCCGAGACCGAGGAAGGCGAGCGTCGCCTCGGCGAGGATCGCGGCGGAGATGATCAGGGTCGTCTGCGCGAGCACCAGCGGCATGACATTGGGCAGTACGTGGCGGGACATGACGTGCCAGTGGCCGCCGCCCAGGGCCTTCGCGCGTTCGATGTACGGCCGCGACTCGACGGCGAGGGTCTGCGCACGCACCAGCCGGGCCGTCGTCGGCCAGGTCGTGACACCGATCGCCAGGATGATCGTGCCGAGCGAGCGGGACATCACGGTCGCGAGCGCGATCGCGAGCACCAGCGTCGGCATGACCAGGAACCAGTCCGTGATCCGCATCATCACCGTCGCGAACCAGCCGCGGAAGTGACCGGCGGTGATGCCGATGAGCGCGCCGATCGCGACGGAGAGGACGGCCGCGAGCAGGCCCACGAGCAGGGACACCCGCGAGCCCCACACCACCAGGCCGAGCAGGCTGCGCCCGAACTGGTCGGTGCCCAGCGGGAATTCGAGGCTCGGGCTCTCCATGGGCCGCCCCGGCGCGCCCGTCACACTCTGCACGTCGGAGCCGACGGTCAGCGGCGCGGTGAGCGCGACCAGGGCGAAGAGCGCGAGCGCGGCCAGCCCGAAGAGACCGGAGCGGTGGGTGCGGTACCGCTGCCAGAAGCGGACGGCGGAGGCGCGCCGACGCTGCCGGGCGAGGGCGCGGGGACCGGCCTTCGCGGGGGCCGGCGAGGCCGTCGGCGGCTCGTGCCGGGCCGTCACCGGTTCGTCCGGGGCCGGCATCGGCTCGTCGGGGTCCGTCGTCGTCATCGGCCCACCCTCGGATCGAGCAGCGGATAGATCAGGTCGGCGAGCGTGTTCATCACGATCACCGCGGCGGCGAAGACGAAGAACAGCCCCTGCACCAGCGGCAGATCGGGCACGCTCAGCGCCTGGTAGAAGAGCCCGCCGAGACCGGGCCAGGAGAAGACCGTCTCGACGAGGATCACACCGGCGACGGTCCGCCCGAGGTTGATGAAGACCAGCGTCATGGTCGGCAGCAGCGCGTTCGGCACCGCGTGGCGGCGGCGGACGAGATCGTCCCGCAGGCCCTTGGCCCGCGCGGTCGTCAGATAGTCGCTGCCCATCTCGTCGAGCAGCGCCGAGCGCGTGACCAGCAGCGTCTGCCCGTACTCGACCGCGACCAGCGTCACCACGGGAAGGACCAGATGGTGGGCGACGTCGAGGACGTAACCGAAGCCCTCCTCGCCGCCGGACTCCATGCCGCCCGTCGGGAAGAGGCCAGGGATCGGTCCGACCCCGACCGAGAAGACGATGATCAGCAGCAGGCCCAGCCAGAACGACGGGATCGAGTAGAGGGTCAGCGCGAGGCCGGTGTTCAGACGGTCGCCGAGGCCGCCGTTGCGCCACGCGGCCCGGGTGCCGAGGACGACGCCGATCGCCGTGTAGAGGACGAACGACGTTCCCGTGAGCAGCAGGGTGTTCGGCAGGGCCTCGCTGATCTTGTCCATGACCGGCGCCCGGAACTGGTACGAGGTGCCGAGATCACCGGTGAGCGCCTTGCCGCAGTAGTCCGTGAACTGCTGCCACAACGGCAGATCGAGCCCGAACTCCCTTCGGTAGGAGGCCAGTTGCTCGGCCGACACCTGGCGCCCGCCCGTCATGAACTTCACCGGGTCGCCGGGGATCAGCCGGAAGAGGAAGAAGCTGGTGACGAGGACGGCGAGCAGGGAGACGGCCGCGCCGCCCAGCTTGCCGGCCACGTACCGCGGATACGCGGTGCCGCGTACCCGTGGTCCGCGGGCCGCCGACGGACCGGCCTCGGCCGGACCACCGGTCTTCCCCACCAGCGAGGGTGTCGCTTCAGCGGTCATGAACGGCCTTCACTGTTGGGCCACTCCCGGTTGTCCTGCCGTGCTGTCCTGCCTCGTCGGGGCCGGGGGACCAGGAGTCCGGGGGACTATTCGCGGTCCTCGGCGGTCGCGCGGCGGCGCAGCGCGAAGAACGCCCCGAGACCCGCGAGGATCACGACGCCCCCGACGATGCCGATGATGACGCCTGTCTGGCTGGAGTCGTCGGAGGACTCGCTGGCGGCGGCCGGAGCCGCCGACCACCAGCTCCAGTAGCCGTCCTGGCCGTAGATGTTGCCCGCGGCTTCGGGCATCTTCGTGATCGACGCGATCTGGTCCGTGCGATAGGCCTCGACCGCGTTCGGGTACGCCATGACGTTCATGTACCCGGTGTCGTACAGCCGCGACTCCATCCGCTTGACGATTTCCGCCCTCTTGGTGGCGTCGTACTCGGCGAGCTGCTGGTCGTACAGCTCGTCGTACTTCTTGTCGCAGATGAAGTTGTCGGTCGCGCCGATGTCCTTCGGCGTCGCCGGGAGCGCCGCACAGGTGTGGATGGACAGGACGAAGTCGGGGTCGGGGTTGACGGACCAGCCGTCGAAGGCGAGGTCGTACTCGCCCGCGAGCCAGGGGTCGGTCACGTTGTCGAGGCAGTCGAGCGAGACGCCGATGCCGAGCTTGCCCCACCACTCCTGCAGATACTTCCCGACCGCCTTGTCCTGCGGGTCCGTGGCATGGCACAGGACGCGGTAGGTGATCGGCTTGCCGTTCTTGCCGACGCGCTTGCCGTCACCGTTCTTCTTGTAGCCCGCCTCGTCGAGCAGCCGCGCGGCCTCGGCAGGGTCGTACGAGATCTGCTGGGCGCCCGCCGGTTTCCAGAAGTACGACGAGAAGCGCGGCGGGATGTAGCCCTCGCCCTCCACCGCGTGGCCCTGGAAGACCTTGTCGATGACGGTCTTGCGGTCCACGGCCGCGAACAGCGCCTGCCGGACCTTCTGGTTCTTCAGCGACTCGTGCCCGTCGCCGAACTTCTTGCCGTCCTTGGCCTGGGCGCCCGGGTTGGTGGCGAGCGCGTAGAACCGGCGCCCCGGCGCGTCGTTGACGGTGACGTCCTGCTGGGTCTTCAGCGCCGCTGCCTGCGCGGGCGTCAGCCCGGAGACGAACGACACCTCGCCCTTCTGCAGCGCTGCGACCGCCGCGTCCCCGTCCTTGTAGTACTTGAAGACCAGCTCGTCGAACTTCGGAGCCCCGCGCCAGAACGACTTGTTGGGCTTCAGCCGTACGTAGCTGTCGGCCTTGTAGGCCGTCAGGACGAAGGGGCCGTTGCCGACGATCGGGAACTTCTTGTCGTTGTTGAACTTGGAGAAGTCGTCGACCTTCTCCCAGACGTGCTTCGGGACGATCGGCACGTCCAGCGCGGCCATCGTGGCCTGCGGCTTCTTCAGCTCGACGACCAGTTTCGTCGGGCTCGGGGCGGTGACCTTCTTGAAGTTCGCGACGAAACTGCCGTTCGCGGTGGCCGCGCCCTCGTCGGTCATCATCGTGTTGAACGTCCACGCCGCGTCCTCGGCGGTGGCCTGCTTCCCGTCCGACCACTTCGAGTTGTCGCGGATCGTGTAGGTCCAGGTGAGCTTGTCGGCCGAGGGCTCCCACTTGGTGGCGAGACCCGGGATCGCGTGGTTGTCCTTCGGGTCGTAGTTGGTCAGGTACTCGTACGTGAGCCGGTGGATGCTCGTACTGACCAGCCGCGACGCCAGGAACGGACTGAGCGAGTCGACACTCTGTGCCACGGCCACCGTGAGGACCTGCTTGCCGTCCTTCGCTTCGGCCTGCTGGGGAGCCGGGCCGAGCGGGGTCATCTGACCGACGGTGAGGGTGAGGGCGGCAGCTGCGGCGACAGCGAAGAGCCGCAGAACAGCGCCCCGATAGGGGCGCGGGGCTGTGACATGTGCGGCTCCGCCGCGTGGGCGCGCCCGGCCACGACGAACCCGCAGATTCCGTACCGGCCTGACAGCGGAGCGTCCCGCACCGAACTGGTCGTCTGTGTCCATGGCTCGCTGACCTCACGTCATCACTCGCACGGAGATGGGCTGTTGCCCTGCTGATCCGGTGACCGCGGCCGGGTCGATGTGCGTGTCTATCAGCGCTGGTCGGCACGCGTCAACGGCCCGTGAACCCCGTGTGGCCTGCGGAAATAACGAGTTGACCCGGATTTCACGGTCATTGGTCCAGACCGGTGAAGGGTGCCTGGTAGGAGGCTGGCGGTACGGAACACGGCTGGTACGACGGCGTTTCGGCACCGGCCGCGCGAAGAGCGTCCCGGGGTACGCGAAGGGCCCGCGCCGTAGGTGTACGGAGCGGGCCCTGAGGCTGCATCGACGGCGGAGGATTAGACCGTACGGGTGAGCCGTGCGAGCGGTTACTGCTGGGGCGGCGAGGGCGGAGGGGTCTGGGGTTGGCCCTGACCCTGGCCCTGGCCCTGGGGGTCCTGACCGCCGTGCTCAGCCTGCGAGGGCTGGGGCTGCGACTGCGGCTGGTAGGGCGCACCCGGCTGGAACGGCTGTCCCGGAGCGGGCGCGGGCGCGTTCGGGTTGAAGGGCTGGCCGGGTGCCGGCGCGGCCGGAGGCTGCTGGAAGGGCGCGCCCGGCTGGCCCGGCTGCGGCCCGGGCTGGGGCTGCCAGCTCTGGGGAGCGGGATATCCCGCAGGGCCGGGCTGCTGCGGAGGGGCTGCCTGCGGAAGCGCGGCCCCGTGCGGCGGATAGGGCTGGCCGGGGTGCGGCTGCTGCTGCCCGGGCTGGGGCTGCGGCTGCTGGTACGGCTGAGCCGGTTGCGCGGGCGGGCCCTGCTGCGGGTACGGCCCGGGATGCTGGCCCGGCGCAGGCCGGCCCGGATACTGCTGACCGGGTACGGGCTGACCGGGTACAGGTTGCCCAGGAAGGGGCTGGCCGGGCATGGGCTGGCCGGGCATCGGCGGGGCCGCGACCGGCGGCGGGTTCCCGTCCGACGTCCACAGGCCCTGCGACTGCTGGTGGCGCGCGATGTCCTCCGCGACCAGCGCCGAGAGGTTGAAGTACGCCTCGCGCACCTTCGGCCGCATCATGTCGAGATTGACCTCGGCGCCCGCCGCCAGATGCTCGTCGAACGGCACGACGATCACGCCGCGGCAGCGCGTCTCGAAGTGGCTGACGATGTCGTCCACCTTGATCATCTTGCCGGTCTCGCGCACCCCGGAGATGACGGTGAGGGACCGCGACACCAGATCCGCGTACCCGTGCGCCGAGAGCCAGTCCAGTGTCGTACTGGCGCTGCTGGCACCGTCCACGGACGGCGTCGAGATGATGATGAGCTGGTCGGCGAGGTCGAGCACGCCACGCATCGCGCTGTACAGCAGACCCGTACCGGAGTCCGTGAGGATGATCGGGTACTGCCTGCCGAGCACGTCGATCGCGCGCCGGTAGTCCTCGTCGTTGAACGTCGTCGACACCGCCGGGTCGACGTCGTTGGCGATGATCTCCAGCCCCGAGGGGGCCTGCGAGGTGAACCGCCTGATGTCCATGTACGAGTTGAGGTACGGGATCGCCTGGACGAGGTCGCGGATGGTGGCCCCGGTCTCCCGGCGCACCCGGCGGCCGAGCGTACCGGCGTCCGGGTTGGCGTCGATCGCGAGGATCTTGTCCTGCCGCTCGGTGGCGAGCGTGGCGCCGAGGGCGGTGGTCGTGGTCGTCTTGCCCACGCCGCCCTTGAGGCTGATGACGGCGATGCGGTAGCACGACAGCACCGGCGTCCGGATCAGGTCGAGCTTGCGCTGCCGCTCGACCTCCTCCTTCTTCCCGCCGAGCTTGAACCGGGAGGACCCGGCGGTGGGCCGCCCGCTCTTCGCCTTCTGCTTCTTGTTGTTGAGCAGCCGGTCGGACGACAGCTCCACGGCCGCCGTGTAGCCGAGCGGCGCCCCCGGGTTGGTGCGCTCCCGCTGATCGTGCTGCACGGGCTGCGGCCAGGCGGTCCCGGTACGGGGATCGACGGGGGCCTGCTGTTCCGGCTGGGCCTGGGCCTGGGGCGGTTGTGCCTGCGGCTGCTGCTGCGCCTGGGGCTGCGGCTGCTGATAGGGCTGGCCTTGCTGGGGGAACGGCTGCGCGGCGGGCTGCTGGGGGGCCGGGGCCTGCGGGACCTGCGGAGCCTGCGGCTGCGGGAACCCGTAACCCCCTTGCTGGGCGGGCGAGTCGGAGACGCCCGGCTGCGGGAAGCCGTAACCGGGCTGGGGGCCGGGGGTGTTGGGCGTGTTCGCCGCGGGGGCGCCCGGCTGTACCGGAGCGCCGGGCTGTACCGGAGCGCCCGGCTGCGGGAACCCGTACGCGGGGGCCTGCGCGGGCGGGTTCGCGGCAGCCGGGTCGGGCTGGCCCTGCTGGACGGGCGGCTGGGCCTGAGCGGCCGCCCGGCGCGCACGCCGAGCCTCCTCCAGAGCGCCGCGCAGGTCCTCCGCGGGCGGCACGGGCGGCGCCGGCTGCTGGAGACCGTAACCGTCCTGAGGTGCGGGGGCGGCAGGGGCGACGGGGGGCTGCGCGGCGACGGGTCCGGGCTGCGGGAAGCCGTAACCGCCCTGCGGTCCCGGACCCGCGACCGGCGCGGAACCCGGCACAGGAGCCTGGACCGGAGGCGCGGTCGAGGCCCCGGGCTGGGGCTGCTGAGGTTGTTGCTGCTGCTGCTGCGGCTGCGGGAAGCCAGGGGGTGCCTGGGCCGCCGGGGGCGTACCGGGAGCGCTGTCCTGCGCCCCCGGAGTCGTACCCGGAGCGCTGAACTGCGGGAATCCGTAGCCACCGGGCTGATCCGGCGACGCCGGACCACCGGGGGCAGGCGTACCGGCGGCAGCGGGCGCACCAGGGGCGGCGGGCGCAGCGGGTGTGACAGGCCAGGCCGGCGGGGAGGGCTGCGGCGCCTGCGGCTGGAACGGCTGTCCCTGCGGCGGCGCGGACGGCTGAGCCGGAGCACTCGCCTGCGGCTGCCCGTCCTCACCCTCCGTCGCCATGGGCCACTGCCCGGCGGTGGCGGGCGCGGCCGGCTGGTACGACGGCGGCAGCGGCGGCAGTCCGCCCTGCGGCAGCGGCGGCGGGGTCCACGCGGGAGGCACGTCCCTCACGACGTCGGCCGCGTTCGGGGCCGGCTCCGCGACGGCGTCCTGGGGCTCGGCACCAGGGCGCTCGGCCTCACCCGTCACGGGCGCGGAGTCATCGACGGGGCCGGAGTTCTGTGCGAGGGCGTCAACCGGTCGCGGCTCGTCGTCATCCGTGGACGTCTGTGCGGCCGGAGTTGGGGCCGGGGCCGGGGCTGAGACTGGAGCCGGAGCCGAGACAGGGGCCGGAGTCGGGGCCGGAGCTGAGGGCTCGTCGTCCCGCACCTCATCCTTGCCGCCGTCCTCGTTCCCGTCCCTGTTCCCGTCCCTCTCCTTGTCCGCCGAAGGCGGCTCCTCGGCCCCGTCGTCCACCTGGTCGTCGTCCTCGGCCCCATTCCCGAACGCGACCTGGACGACCTCCCCGTCGGTGCTCTTCGGGACGTCGGCCACCTCGTCCGGACCGGCGGCCTTGGGCTCGGCCTCGGCCTTGGGCGCGGGAGTCGCCTCGACGTCGGGTGCGCGCCCGCCCTCGGCCGGGGAACCGGCCGCGGCCCGCTCCGCGGCCTCCCGCTTCACGGCGCCGGGGGAGATCCGCAGCGTGGCGCCGCTCTCGATGTCGCCCCTGTCACCGCTGCCGGCGTTGTCGCCATGGGCCTTGCCGGGAGCCGGCGCGGCCTGAGGAGCGGCAACCGGAGGAACCGCGGCAACCGGAGGAACCGCCGCAGTCGGCGGAGACCACGACTGCCGGCCCTGGCCCTGACCTTGCCCCTGACTTTGCCCCTGGCCCTGTCCCTGCGCTGTCCCCTGCCCCTGCGCTGTCCCTTGTCCCGGTGCCTGGAAGTTCGGCAGGTTCGGGACGCCGGAGGGCCCCCGGGCCGGAGCGACAGGAGCAACGGGAGGTGCGACCGGCTTGTTGTAGGGAGTCCCGGAGGCGAACGCGGGCACGCCCGGAAGCCGAGGACCGAACGACGGCGCGACCGGAGCCTGCCTGGCCGCCGGCGCCGTGTCGATCGGGCCGCCCGCGTCCCACTCCGCCTTCGCGGCCGTCCGCTCCTCGTCGGCCCGGTCCGGCTCGCTCGGCTCGGTCGACGCATCCGCGGCATCCGTGGCGTCCGATGCGTCCGGCTCGTCCGTCGTGTCCGCCTCCGGCGAGGCCGGAGAAGCTCCGTCGGAACTGCCTGACGCGTTCTGCGTGTACCAGGCAGGAGGGGCGTAGTCGATGGTGAACTCGCCCGTCGTCTCGACGGCGGACTCCGCGTCGGACTGGTCATCGCCGGGTGTGGCCCAGCCCCCGCGGATCCCGTCCCGATCGCTGTTCACAATTCCTCCTGGTGTGGTCGAGCACCCTCATGCCGAGCTGCGGCGACCGTTCTCGTCGTCCGGGGCCTTTCGACGCGCCCCGGATCCCCCTGTGGAGCGGCGGTCCCGTCCTCGGGTACTACTGCCGCGCCCACCCCAGGGTAATCACCACAACCACCCCCACGGCAGGCCCGTCCACCCCTCCGGTGCCGCCCACTACGTCACAGCCCGCCCAGAAGTGGCGTACGAACGGCCTTGCACGGAAGGCAAAGTGGACAAAGAGCGTTAAAGCGAGAAGGACCGGCGGCATCCGTGCCACCGGTCCTTCTTCTCCGCTGCTGTGCGCCCCCGCCGATGCGTGCCTCCGCCGCTGTGCGGTTCGCCACCGCGTGGTCCGGCCGCCGTACTACTCGGCCGCGGCCGAGCCGTCCTGCGGCGCCGGCTCCAGGTCGAACTCACCGTCACGGGCGCCGAGCACGAAGGCCCGCCACTCGGCCTCCGTGTACCGCAGGACCGTGTCCGGGTCGAGTGACGACCGCATGGCCACCGCGCCCTCGGGGAGATACGCGATCTCGACCCGCTCCTCGTGCTCCTCGGTACCGGGTGCGCTCTGCCATTCGACCCCCGAGATGTCGAGGGCGTAGAGCTCGTCCTTCTCCCGCTCCTTGCGCGCCTTGACGTCCTTGTCCTCTGCCTCGGCCATGGCGAAGCGACCCCTTCCAGACGAACGAACCCGACCTGTCGCGTCACCCTACTGGGACCCGCCCTGGCCTCCCCGGACTCCGGGAACCCCGGTCGGAGCGGCTCCCACCCCCTGGTACGCTGTGTTACGGCCGTATGTGTACGCACCCCCGGACAGCCCTTTTCAGGGCTCCGGAGGACGCGCTCAACGGATCCCGCCTCCCGAGTTACGGAAGCTCCCCTGAGAAGTGGACCAGGGGCACTCGGTGGGCATCGACACAGACTACGAGGAGTACGCGTGCCGCTCGACGCCGCTACGAAGAAGCAGCTCATCACGGAGTTCGGTCAGAAGGAGGGCGACACCGGCTCTCCCGAGGTCCAGGTCGCGATGCTCTCGCGCCGTATCTCGGACCTGACCGAGCACCTCAAGACCCACAAGCACGACCACCACTCCCGTCGTGGTCTGCTGATCCTCGTCGGTCAGCGCCGTCGCCTGCTGCAGTACCTGGCGAAGAAGGACATCCAGCGCTTCCGTGCGCTGGTCGACCGCCTGGGCATCCGCCGCGGTGCGGCCGGCGGCGCCAAGTAAGACATCGTGAAGGGAGCGGTTCCCACGCAAGAAGGGGGCCGCTCCCTTTGCTGTACGTGCGGAGTGTCACCACACCTTTGTAGTGTGGTAGCACAACGCAATACGCGGGACACAGCGTGGCACCGTCACAGCGCACAGCGATGGACGGCCGCCGCGCCGCACGACACGTACGGGACTCACCGGACGTACGACAGGCACCACACGTAGGACACGAGGAAAAGCGCACCTCGCCGCCGCCGGTCCTCGGTAGTGGCCCCCGGGAGAATGCGACCCCGGGAGCTTCGATCGAAGACCGGCCCGCACAAGAAGGCGCGCTTCTCCGCAGAAGCGTCCCCCTGCCACACGGGCAGGCCGGGACGAAAGACGAAAAGTATCGGAGAAAACGCTAGTGGAGAACGAGACCCACTACGCCGAGGCCGTTATCGACAACGGAACCTTCGGCACCCGCACCATCCGCTTCGAGACGGGCCGCCTGGCCAAGCAGGCCGCCGGCTCCGCCGTGGCGTACCTGGACGACGACACCATGGTGCTGTCGGCCACCACCGCTTCCAAGAAGCCCAAGGACAACCTCGACTTCTTCCCCCTCACGGTGGACGTCGAGGAGCGGATGTACGCGGCCGGCAAGATCCCCGGCAGCTTCTTCCGCCGCGAGGGCCGGCCCTCCGAGGACGCGATCCTCACCTGCCGCCTCATCGACCGCCCGCTGCGCCCGTCCTTCAAGAAGGGCCTGCGCAACGAGATCCAGGTCGTCGCCACGATCATGGCGCTCAACCCCGACCACCTGTACGACGTCGTGGCGATCAACGCCGCCTCCGCGTCCACGCAGCTGGCCGGTCTGCCCTTCTCCGGCCCGATCGGCGGCGTCCGCGTCGCGCTGATCAACGGCCAGTGGGTCGCGTTCCCGACGCACACCGAGCTCGAGGACGCTGTCTTCGACATGGTCGTCGCCGGTCGCGTCCTGGAGGACGGCGACGTCGCGATCATGATGGTCGAGGCCGAGGCCACCGAGAAGACGATCACGCTCGTCGCGGGCGGCGCCGAGGCGCCCACCGAGGAGGTCGTCGCCGCCGGTCTGGACGCCGCGAAGCCCTTCATCAAGGTGCTCTGCAAGGCCCAGGCCGACCTCGCCGCGAAGGCCGCCAAGCCGACCGGCGAGTTCCCGGTCTTCCTGGACTACCAGGACGACGTCCTGGAGGCCCTGACCTCCGCGGTCAAGAGCGAGCTGTCCCAGGCGCTCACCATCGCGGGCAAGCAGGAGCGCGAGGCCGAGCTGGACCGCGTCAAGGAGATCGCCGCCGAGAAGCTGCTCCCGCAGTTCGAGGGTCGCGAGAAGGAGATCTCCGGCGCGTACCGCTCGCTGACCAAGTCCCTGATGCGTGAGCGCGTCATCAAGGACAAGGTCCGCATCGACGGCCGCGGCGTCACGGACATCCGTACGCTCGCCGCCGAGGTCGAGGCCATCCCGCGCGTGCACGGTTCCGCCCTGTTCGAGCGTGGCGAGACCCAGATCCTGGGCGTCACCACCCTGAACATGCTCCGGATGGAGCAGCAGCTGGACACCCTTTCCCCGGTGACCCGCAAGCGGTACATGCACAACTACAACTTCCCGCCGTACTCGGTCGGCGAGACCGGCCGCGTCGGCTCCCCGAAGCGCCGCGAGATCGGCCACGGAGCGCTCGCCGAGCGCGCCATCGTGCCGGTCCTGCCGACGCGCGAGGAGTTCCCCTACGCGATCCGTCAGGTGTCCGAGGCCCTCGGCTCCAACGGCTCGACGTCCATGGGATCGGTCTGCGCCTCCACCATGTCCCTGCTGAACGCCGGTGTGCCCCTCAAGGCCCCCGTCGCCGGTATCGCCATGGGTCTGATCTCCCAGGAGATCAACGGCGAGACGCACTACGTCGCCCTCACCGACATCCTCGGTGCGGAGGACGCCTTCGGCGACATGGACTTCAAGGTCGCCGGCACCAAGGAGTTCGTGACCGCCCTCCAGCTGGACACCAAGCTGGACGGCATCCCGGCCTCCGTCCTGGCCGCGGCCCTCAAGCAGGCCCGTGACGCCCGCCTCCACATCCTCGACGTGATGATGGAAGCGATCGACACGCCGGACGAGATGTCCCCGAACGCCCCGCGAATCATCACGGTCAAGATCCCCGTGGACAAGATCGGTGAGGTCATCGGCCCGAAGGGCAAGATGATCAACCAGATCCAGGAGGACACCGGCGCCGACATCACGATCGAGGACGACGGCACCATCTACATCGGTGCCCAGCAGGGCTCGCAGGCCGAGGCCGCGCGCGCCACGATCAACTCGATCGCCAACCCGACCATGCCGGAGGTCGGCGAGCGTTACCTGGGCACCGTCGTGAAGACGACGACCTTCGGTGCGTTCGTGTCCCTGCTCCCGGGCAAGGACGGACTGCTGCACATCTCGCAGATCCGCAAGCTCGCCGGTGGCAAGCGCGTGGAGAACGTCGAGGACGTCGTCGGCGTGGGCTCCAAGGTCCAGGTCGAGATCGCCGAGATCGACTCCCGCGGCAAGCTCTCCCTCATCCCCGTGATCGAGGGCGAAGGCGACGACGATGAGAAGAAGGACGACACCGACAAGTGACGTCGAGTAGCTCTACGGCGACGGCCCGCACCTCCTCGGAGGCGCGGGCCGTTGCCCGTACCCAAACCCTGATCAAGGGCGAGAACGGCATCGGTACGGTCCGCAAGACCACCCTTCCCGGGGGCCTGCGCGTCGTCACCGAGACCCTGCCCTCCGTGCGCTCCGCCACCTTCGGCATCTGGGCGCACGTCGGCTCGCGCGACGAGACGCCGGCTCTGAACGGCGCCACGCACTATCTCGAACACCTCCTCTTCAAGGGCACGAACAAGCGCAGCGCCCTCGACATCTCCTCCGCGATCGACGCGGTCGGCGGCGAGATGAACGCGTTCACGGCGAAGGAGTACACGTGCTACTACGCACGCGTGCTCGACACCGATCTGCCGCTCGCCATCGACGTGGTCTGCGACATGCTCACCGGCTCGCTGATCCGCGAGGACGACGTGAACGTCGAGCGCGGCGCGATCCTCGAAGAGATCGCGATGACCGAGGACGACCCGGGCGACTGCGTGCACGACCTGTTCGCGCACACCATGCTCGGCGACACCCCGCTCGGCCGTCCGGTCCTCGGCACGGTCGACACGGTCAACGCCCTCACCGCGGACCGCATCCGGCGCTTCTACAAGAAGCACTACGACCCGACCCACCTCGTGGTCGCGGCCGCCGGCAACGTCGACCACAACAAGGTCGTACGCCAGGTCCGTGCCGCCTTCGAGAAGGCGGGCGCGCTCAAGCAGCAGGCCGCCACCCCGGTCGCCCCGCGCGACGGCTCCCGCACCATCCGCACCGCCGGACGCGTCGAGCTCCTCGGCCGCAAGACCGAGCAGGCCCACATCGTCCTCGGCATGCCGGGCCTGGCCCGCACCGACGAGCGCCGCTGGGCGCTCGGTGTCCTGAACACCGCACTGGGCGGCGGGATGTCCTCCCGCCTCTTCCAGGAGGTCCGGGAGAAGCGCGGCCTGGCGTACAGCGTGTACTCGTACACCTCGGGCTTCGCCGACTGCGGCCTCTTCGGCGTGTACGCGGGCTGCCGTCCGAGCCAGGTCCACGACGTGCTGAAGATCTGCCGCGACGAACTCGACCAGGTCGCCGAGCACGGCCTGTCCGACGACGAGATCGGCCGGGCCATCGGCCAGCTCCGCGGCTCCACGGTCCTCGGCCTGGAGGACACGGGCGCGCTGATGAACCGTATCGGCAAGAGCGAGCTGTGCTGGGGCGAGCAGATGTCCGTCGACGACATGCTGACCCGGATCGCGTCGGTCACCCCGGACGACGTCCGGGAGGTCGCCGCCGAGATCCTGGGACAGCGGCCCTCGCTGTCGGTCATCGGCCCGCTGAAGGACAAGCAGGCGTCCCGTCTGCACGACGCCGTCGCGTAGAGCGGCACACGTAAAGGAATCGAGAACATGAGCAAGCTGCGCGTGGCGGTCCTCGGCGCCAAGGGGCGTATCGGATCAGAGGCGGTCCGGGCCGTCGAGGCCGCCGAGGACCTGGAGCTGGTGGCCGCCCTCGGGCGCGGGGACTCCCTGGAGGCCCTGACCGACACCGGCGCCCAGGTCGTCGTCGAACTCACCACCCCCGACTCGGTGATGGACAACCTCGGCTTCTGCGTCCGCCACGGCATCCACGCCGTGGTCGGTACGACGGGCTGGACCGACGAGCGCCTCGCACAGCTGACCACCTCGCTGGCCGCCGCACCGGGGACGGGCGTGCTCATCGCCCCGAACTTCTCCATCGGCGCGGTCCTCACCATGAAGTTCGCGGAGGTGGCCGCGCCGTACTTCGAGTCCGTCGAGGTCATCGAACTGCACCACCCGAAGAAGGTGGACGCCCCCAGCGGCACCGCCTCCCGCACCGCCCAGCTCATCGCCGCCGCCCGGCAGAAGGCGGGCAGCGCCCCGCAGCCCGACGCCACGGCGACGGGCCTGGACGGCGCCCGCGGCGCGGACGTCGACGGCGTCCCGGTGCACTCGGTCCGGCTGCGCGGCCTCCTGGCCCACCAGGAGGTACTGCTCGGCGGCGAGGGCGAGACCCTCACGATCCGCCACGACTCCCTCCACCACAGCAGCTTCATGCCGGGCATCCTGCTCGGCGTACGCCGTGTCGTGGACACCCCGGGCCTCACCTTCGGCCTGGAACACTTCCTGGATCTGAAGTAACCGCCATGGCCGCGAAACTCACGTACGCCGTCACGGCCGCCGTCCTGGTCGTCTACTTCGTCCTGGTCGGCAGCCGCGGGGTGATGCTCATCCAGCACGGCACACTGCTCACCGTCACTTTCGGTGTCGCCGTCCTGATCCTGCCGGTGATCGGCGTCTGGTTCCTCTGGAAGAACACCCAGTTCGTGCAGCGCGCCAACCGGCTCGCCACCGAGCTGGACGCCGAGGGCGGGCTGCCCGTCGACGAGCTGGCGCGTACCCCGGCCGGCCGTATCGACCGCGACTCCGCCGACGAGGTCTTCGCCCGGCGCAAGGCCGAGACGGAGGACGCCCCCGACGACTGGCGCAGCTGGTTCCGGCTGGCGGTCGCCTACCACGACGCCCGTGACACCCCACGGGCCCGCAAGGCGATGCAGCACGCGATCGCCCTCCACGACGGCAAGCCCGTACGGGCCTGAACGAGGTGACGACGAAGGGGCCGGCCCGCATCAGCGGACCGGCCCCTTCGTCGTCAGACCGTCTATGCGTGCTGCCGGTACTCGTCCGCCCAGACCTCGACACCGTCCGCTGCCCGGTCGAAGGCCTCGGGGCGCCCCAGGAAGTCCGCGTTGTGCGTGGTCAGCAGGGGAGTCGTCTCGTTGCCGGAGTGGCCGCCACGGACGAGGACGAGCGCCTGCCCCTGTACGGTCCGCGGGAGCCCGAGCCAGCGCACCGGCTGCTGCACGGTCCGTACGACCATGACATGCGCCCACGGTGTCGTGGTCGTGTGCAGGAAACGCACCCGGCGCAGTCCGCCGGCGCTCACCCACGCGCCCATCCGCAGCAGACGCAGGGCACCCGCGATGACCACCGCGGCGAGGGCCAGGCACACCGTGCCCCCGGACGCGTTACCGGCCACGGAGATGATGACCGCCGCGAACAGCACGTACGAGGCGAGCAGCAGCAGAAGCGCGGCCGCGCCGACCCGCCACGGGCCGGGCCGGTAGGGACGCCGCCACTGGTCGCGGTCGTCGAACGGCAGCGCGAGATCCTCGCCGGCCTCTTCGAAAGCGCGATCGGCGGTCAGAAAGGGCAGGGGCACGACTGATCCTCACTCAATCCACGCATGGACTATGCCCGGTGAGGCTACCTAGCCCGATCTCCGCCCACCACCCGCGGGGGTCCATGAGGGTACTGACCGGCCACGGGGCCCGTGGGGAAGGGTGGGGAAGGGTCAGCGGCCCGAGGACGCGTCGGACTGCTGCGTGCTCCCGGGGGAGACGTCGGCCGAGAGGGCGGGCAGCCCGACGAGCAGGGAGCCCGCGAGGCCCGCGACCACGGTCAGGCCTATCAGCCACCGGCCGACCAGCTCCGAGGCGGAGGCGCGCTGACGTGGTGGGGGAGCGACATTGCTGCGGAACTGGTCGGCTTCGGCGATGAAGGCGAACGGTACTGGCTCGCGCCGACGGAACATGGGGTGCGCTTCTCCTCTGAAGACACGAATCCGCCGGGCTCGTTCACCGGGGACTCGAACGAATCATTGTCATCAATACAGACGCACGAGTGCCCCAAAAGGTGCCATCTTTCACCGGATTCGCAGAAGTTCGCCGACCTATGTCGTGGCACGGCACCGAACGTCCCGTTGTCAGTGCCTGGCCGTAGAGTGGGCGCCGCCCGAGCCAGTACTGGGAAGGACCCTCCACGCCGTGACCGACACCCCCGCCGACGACCTCAAGCCCAGCTTCCGCAGCGATGTCACCGTCGAGCTGGTCAAGCACACCGCTTCCGACTCCGACGTGCTGTTCGCCGCCCGCGTCTCGACCCTCGGGGAGCAGTCCCTGGGCGAGCTGCAGAAGGACCCGGAGCGCTCGAAGGGCCTGATCAACTACCTGATGCGGGACCGGCACGGCAGCCCCTTCGAGCACAACTCGATGACCTTCCTCATCAGCGCCCCGATCTTCGTCTTCCGCGAGTTCATGCGGCACCGCGTCGGCTGGTCCTACAACGAGGAATCGGGCCGCTACAGGGAGCTGGAGCCGGTCTTCTACGTCCCGGGGGAGTCCCGCAAGCTGGTCCAGGAGGGCCGCCCCGGCAAGTACGTCTTCGTGGACGGCACCGAGGCCCAGCAGGAGCTCACGGGCCGCGTCATGGAGGACTCCTACCGCCAGGCGTACGAGGCGTACCAGGAGATGCTCGCCGCCGGTGTGGCCCGCGAGGTCGCCCGTGCGGTCCTCCCGGTGGGCCTGTTCTCCTCGATGTACGCGACGTGCAACGCCCGCTCGCTGATGCACTTCCTCGGCCTGCGCACCCAGCACGAGCTGGCCAGGGTTCCGTCCTTCCCGCAGCGGGAGATCGAGATGGTCGGCGAGAAGATGGAGGCGGAGTGGGCCCGGCTCATGCCCCTCACGTACGCGGCCTTCAACACGAACGGGCGCGTGGCGCCGTAACGCACCCCGATCGCCCCGTCGGACACGCCATCGGGCACATCTGTACGGGTCGGCCAGGTGAAGTGTCCGTATTGCGGCATTTCGAGAAGTTCATCTAGCCTGATCAAACGGACCCGGCACTGCTTGAACCCCCGAGCAGGCAGTGCCGGGTTCCACTTTTGTCCTGACTTGTCGCCTCCCCCGAGGGCAGACCGCACGGTGAGCAGCGAGTAGCGTGTTACCCATGGCTCCGACCTCCACTCCGCAGACCCCCTTCGGGCGGGTCCTCACTGCCATGGTCACGCCCTTCGCGGCGGACGGCGCACTCGATCTCGACGGCGCGCAGCGGCTCGCCACCCACCTGGTGGACGCAGGCAACGACGGCCTGATCGTCAACGGCACCACGGGCGAGTCCCCGACCACCAGCAACGCGGAGAAAGCGGATCTCGTACGAGCCGTCCTGGAGGCCGTCGGCGACCGCGCCCACGTCGTCGCGGGCGTCGGCACGAACGACACGCGCCACAGCATCGAGCTGGCCCGCGACGCCGAGAAGGCGGGCGCGCACGGCCTGCTCACCGTGACGCCGTACTACAACAAGCCCCCGCAAGAGGGCCTCTACCAGAACTTCACCGCGATCGCCGACGCCACCGGCCTGCCGGTCATGCTCTACGACATCCCCGGCCGCAGCGGTGTCCCGATCAACACCGAGACCCTGGTGCGCCTCGCCGAGCACCCGCGTATCGTCGCCAACAAGGACGCCAAGGGTGACCTCGGCCGCGCCAGCTGGGCCATCGCCAGCTGCGACCTCGCCTGGTACTCGGGCGACGACATGCTGAACCTGCCGCTGCTCTCCGTGGGCGCGGTCGGCTTCGTCTCCGTGGTCGGCCACCTGGTCACGCCCGAACTGCGGGCCATGATCGACGCGTACACGAGCGGCGACGTGCAGAAGGCGACCGAGATCCACCAGAAGCTGCTCCCCGTCTTCACCGGGATGTTCCGGACCCAGGGCGTCATGACCAGCAAGGCCGCGCTCGCCCTGCAGGGCCTGCCCGCCGGACCGCTGCGCCTGCCCATGGTCGGCCTGTCGCCCGAGGAGACCGCGCAACTCAAGATCGATCTTGCCGCCGGCGGGGTACAGCTCTAACCACAGACTTCACAACTGAATACGTACGACCAAGCAGGCCGAGCGCCTGCTCCACCAGACAACTGCTACTGCACGAACGTCATGCGCGCCACGTGCCCTGCCAGGTACGTGGCGCGTGTGGTGAGGAGAGTCTTTTGAGTCATCCGCATCCGGAACTCCGTCTGCCGCCGAAGCTTCCCCAAGGGGGCCTCCGCGTCACCCCGCTCGGTGGCCTCGGCGAAATCGGCCGAAACATGACGGTCTTCGAGTACGACGGCCGCCTTCTGATCGTCGACTGCGGCGTGCTCTTCCCCGAGGAGGAGCAGCCCGGGATCGACCTGATCCTTCCGGACTTCAGTTCGATCCGGGATCGCCTCGACGACATCGAGGGCATCGTCCTCACGCACGGCCACGAGGACCACATCGGCGGTGTCCCCTTCCTCCTCCGCGAGAAGCCGGACATCCCGCTCATCGGCTCCAAGCTGACCCTCGCTCTCATCGAGGCGAAGCTCCAGGAGCACCGCATCCGTCCGTACACGCTTGAGGTCGCGGAGGGCCACCGGGAGCGCATCGGCCCCTTCGAGTGCGAGTTCGTGGCGGTCAACCACTCCATCCCGGACGCCCTCGCGGTCGCCATCCGCACCCCCGCGGGCATGGTCGTCCACACCGGCGACTTCAAGATGGACCAGCTTCCGCTGGACGGCCGCCTCACGGACCTGCACGCCTTCGCGCGGCTGAGCGAGGAGGGCATCGACCTCCTCCTCTCGGACTCCACGAACGCCGAGGTCCCGGGCTTCGTCCCGCCCGAGCGCGACATCTCGAACGTGCTGCGCCAGGTCTTCGCGGGTGCCAGCAAGCGCATCATCGTGGCCAGCTTCGCCAGCCATGTGCACCGCATCCAGCAGATCCTCGACGCCGCCCACGAGTACGGCCGCCGCGTCGCCTTCGTCGGCCGCTCGATGGTCCGCAACATGGGCATCGCGCGCGACCTCGGCTATCTGAAGGTCCCGCCGGGCCTCGTGGTGGACGTCAAGACACTGGACGACCTCCCGGAACACGAGATCGTCCTCGTCTGCACCGGCTCCCAGGGCGAGCCGATGGCGGCCCTGTCGCGGATGGCCAACAGGGACCACCAGATCCGGATCGTCCAGGGCGACACCGTGATCCTGGCGTCGTCGCTGATCCCCGGCAACGAGAACGCGGTCTACCGCGTCATCAACGGCCTGACCCGCTGGGGCGCCAACGTTGTCCACAAGGGCAACGCCAAGGTGCACGTCTCCGGCCACGCCTCGGCCGGCGAGCTCCTGTACTTCTACAACATCTGCAAGCCACGCAACCTCATGCCGGTCCACGGCGAATGGCGCCACCTGCGCGCCAACGCCGAGCTGGGCGCCCTCACCGGCGTCCCGCACGACCGGATCGTGATCGCCGAGGACGGCGTGGTCGTCGACCTCATCGAGGGCAAGGCCAGAATCTCCGGCAAGGTCCAGGCGGGTTACGTGTACGTCGACGGCCTCTCGGTCGGCGATGTCGGCGAGCCCACGCTCAAGGACCGCAAGATCCTCGGTGACGAGGGGATCATCTCGGTCTTCGTGGTGCTGGACACCAGCACGGGCAAGATCACCGGAGGGCCGCACATCCAGGCCCGCGGCTCGGGCATCGAGGACTCCGCCTTCAGCGCCGTCCTCCCGAAGGTCGTCGAGGTCCTGGAGAGGTCCGCCCAGGACGGCGTCGTCGAAGCCCACCAGATGCAGCAGCTCATCCGCCGCACGCTGGGCAAGTGGGTCTCGGACACCTACCGCCGCCGGCCGATGATCCTGCCGGTCGTCGTCGAGGTCTGAGCCACCTCGTAGCACGTACACCCGGAGCGGGGCACCTCGATTTGCATCGGGGCGCTCCGCTCCAGTACGTTTACGGCTCCGCCTGAACGGGAACCCGACACAACTTGGTGTCCGGGCCTCCTCGCAGGGGGCGGGAATTCCGACTCAGAACTTCTGATAAAGTCGGAATCGCCGGAAAGGGAAACGCGAAAGCGAAAACCTGGAAAGCACCGAGGAAATCGGAACCGGAAACGGTCTGATAGAGTCGGAAACGCAAGACAGC